>NZ_CAJPVI010000057.1 GCF_905397435.1 Cupriavidus numazuensis | reverse complement strand
TGCGAGGGCTGGGTCATAACGGTTCGCCTGTACCGTCCAGCTGAGATCCATCATCAGTTGCTGTCGATGGCGAAGCGCGTTGGCTGAGCCAAAATTGGCAATTGTCGGCCATGAGGCGTCGCCCAATTGCTACTTTGCTAGGCCGTCCAGATGTCCGCTGTAACACCACAGAGCGGCCGCTCTGTGGTGGCTACCCGCTTTACTGCGGTCCGATCGACCCTTGAAGTCGCATCGACATACCTACGTTTTCGCCTATCTGGCATCGATAGCCTGAATTCGCACACGCTCGCGCTCCATGCAGTCTCGAAAGCCCGAATCAAACGCCTCGCATGCACTCGCGCTAGAAGGAGGCATGTAGCGTCGATGCGTCCAGGTAACGGTGCCGGTATCCTCAGGGCCGGAGTAGCTTGTGGTGACATATCGAAGGCTTACCCAAATTTCCTTCGGATTCCAACCGAGCTGTTTCCATGAGTCAGTCTGCGGGCGTCCATAGATTTCAGTGAGCCACTGCTGCCACTTTCCTCGTAGATCCTCCCCATCAAAATGAGTCCGAACTGAGTAGAGTGCACCGCGATTGAAGCAATACTCAGTGTCCCTGCTCTGAACCCCGTCGACAATCGAACCGTCATTCAAGCGGCGATAACAGCGACCAATCCGCTTGGTCATCCACTCATCGCGATTGATTTCAACATGTGGGCCCAGCGCTTCGGGCGCCGAGCCCCATTGCAACCGTTCGAGAAATGGCTTCTGTGAAAAACTGACACAGCCCGTTGCCAACAGGGCAATTACCGCGGGTAGCTGCCGGCAAATTCGATACATTAATGTTGATGCCTCAGGGCGGTTCCACTACGACTGCATAGGAACATGACAGGCCCGATTAGCGCACTGCACATGCTGGCGATGACCAACAACTCAAGCTTCCATGGGCGTTACCCACTCGCTGGTTTTCGTCAATTGCTAAGAATCTAGCAGAGTCGGTGACAATTCACTTGGGTTCGAAGGAGGGGTGTCAGCCTCCGGCGACATCCAATCACGAGTCTCGGTCCTACGTGTCTGCGCGACCGACTTCGCTGACGTGCGCGAATGTCGGATCAACAATGATGAGCAGCCGCTCAAAACACGAAGGCGTGGTTGACTGAGAAGGGTCGGGAGTCGCCTCCGGCACCGGAGAGTCCCGCCCCCGGTAGCCAGAGGGTCGAAGCCGGCCAGTTTCGGCCATTGATCGATATCGATGCAAGGACACTCGAACGTCAGCTCACGCAATCCGGTCAAGCAGCCGCGGCCTTGCACGCTTGCGCGAGTTCGTCTTGCAGCTAACAGTATCCAACTGCTCTTCCTGAACAGGCTCTAACTAAGTCACATCAAACTCCGCCCAGGCCGCGCGCATCGCATCCGCCAGTGCCAGCAGCATCGGCGCGAAGCGCGCCACCAGCGGCTCATAGTTGTCGTCAGGGGCGGAAAAGCTGAGGCTCACGGCGTAAATCGCGCCATATGGACCGGCAACGGCCGTAGCAATTCCCGCGGCGCCGATCACCGTCTGTGAACGGCAGTAGCCGTGCTTTGCATGGTGGGCCAGTGCCGCGGCGATGCGCGCCTTGTGCTGCGGCCACCCGGCGCCGCTATGCGCAGCCAGCGCAGCCAGTTGCGCCTTGCGCGAAACACCGGACAACGCTGCCAGATAGGCCTGCCCGATCGAACTGTCCTCCATCGGGAAGCGCGAGCCCGCCATTGCCGTGCGGCGCATCGGTCCGCGTCCCTCGCGGATCGTTTCCAGATAGATCATCGAAATGCCGTCTGGCGCCGCCAGCGCAACGTTGACCCGCTCCTCCGTCGCGACCTTGCGCAGCAGCGGCAGCACGACCTCCAACTCGGAACGGCCAATCCGGAACGAGCGCGCGAGGCTCAGGCACACCGGTGCAAGCCGGTAACCGCGCGACACGCTGTCGTACTCGAGATAGCCCGCCGACACCAGCGAATGCGTCAACCGGCTGACGGTCGGGCGCGGCAGGCCGCTGCGCTCCGCAAGCTGCGCGTTACTTAGCATGGACGCCCCTCCCAGGAACGCGCGCAGCAGATCAAGGCCGCGCAGCAGTGTCTGGCTGCCCGGGGTTATCCGGGTGAAGGGCTCGGCATCCGACATCGTCCGGGGCATGGCGTCGTTTCACATATCGAAACGCTCATATTGCGGCTGCTGTTTCGCACAGTCAATACTCAAGACCGGGCGAGCACAAGGGCGCGGTCCTCCAAACGCACCGCCATCCGGCGAATCGGATGCCCCAGGCCCCGCTCGCAACGCCTATTGATCACACTAGCGGGCTCCGTCCCGCAAATCGAGGAGCAACCCCATGTCCCAGCTTTGCAAGGATCGCGTCGTCGTCATCACGGGCGCAGGCCGCGGCATCGGCCGCGAATATGCACTGGAATTTGCCCGCCAGGGCGCCAGGGTCGTGGTGAACGACCTCGGTGCCGCCGGCGACGGCAGCGGCGCCGACGCCGGCCCGGCACAATCCGTGGTCAACGAGATTCGTGCGCTCGGCGGCCAGGCCGTGGCCAATACCGACGACATCTCTGACTGGGACGGTGCGCAGCGCCTGATCCAGACCGCCATCGACACATTCGGCGGCCTCGACGTGCTCGTCAACAACGCCGGCATCCTGCGCGACAAGACCCTCGTCAACATGAGCATCGAAGAGTGGGACTCGGTGATCCGCGTGCACCTGCGCGGCACGTTCTGCCCGATGCGCCACGCCGCCGCCTACTGGCGCGATGAATCCAAGGCCGGCCGCCAGCGCGCTGCGCGCGTCATCAACACGTCTTCGTCGTCGGGCCTGTATGGCATCGTCGGCCAGACCAACTACGGCGCGGCCAAGGCCGGCATCGCCAACATGTCGATCGTGGCGTCGCAGGAAATGGGCCGCTTCGGCGTGACGGTGAACGCGATCTACCCGACCGCGACCAGCCGCCTGACCGAGGAACTGTTCAAGAAATCGGGCCTTGTCGCCGAGCCGGGCAAGTTCGACGCGTTCGACGCCAGCAACGTGGCGCCGCTGATCGTCTGGCTGGGCAGCGAGGCATCGTCGGGCGTCACCGGCCGCGTCTTCGGCGTGCGCGGTGGCTCGATCACCGTGGCCGAAGGCTGGTCGGCTGGTCCGTCGGTGGACAAGGGCTCGCGCTGGGAGCCGGAGGAACTGACCGCCGTGATCCCGGACCTGGTGGCCAAGGCCGCCGCGAACGCCAACACCTCGGGCAAGCGCCCGGCCGCCAAGCAGGAGGCCTGAGCGATGTCCGGCCCCAAGTCTGGTCCGGCGAAGCCGGTACCGGTTCCCGTCCCGGCCACGGTCCCCTTCTGGGAAGGCACGCAAGCCGGTGAACTGCGCGTGCAGCGTTGCGATGGCTGTGGCACGCACATCTTCTATCCACGCACGCACTGCCCGTCGTGCGGCGGCGGCAAGCTGTCCTGGGTGCGCGCCAGCGGGCGCGCCACGCTGCATTCCTATGTGATCAGCCACATGGCCATGCCCGGCTGGCAGGGCGAAACGCCCTACGTGATCGCCGTGGTCCAGCTCGAAGAAGGTCCGCGCATGATGTCCAGCCTGGTCGGCGTTCCTGCCGATCCTCAACACCTGCAACTCGATATGCCGCTCGAAGTGGTATTCGAGGCGCGAGGCGAAATGATGCTGCCGATGTTCAAGCCGGCCGCTGCACAGACGGAGGCCGCGCAATGAGCAAGCTTTCCCAGGCCATCGCCATTGTCGGCGCCGCCGAAACCGAAACCGGCGCGCTGCCGCACCTGTCGGAAATGGACCTGCGCAGCCTCTCCGCGCACCAGGCCCTGGCCGAGGCCGGCCTGACCATCGCCGATGTCGACGGCGTCACCAGCGCCGTGGACAACCCGATCGACGTGGCCCACCACCTCGGCATCCAGGCAAAGTGGTTCGATGGCACCAACGTCGGCGGCTGCTCGTTCATGATGAGCGTGCGCCACGCCGTGGCCGCGATCCGCGCGGGCCACGCGTCGGTGGTGCTCGTCACGCACGGTCAGTCGGGCCGCTCGCGCGTGGGCTGGCCGCCGCGCAGCGTGGCGCCGTTCTCGAAGCAGGGCCAGTTCGAGCTACCGTTCGGCTCGGGCGGCCCGCCCAACACGTTCACGCTACCGTTCCTGCGCTACGCGAAGGAAACCGGAACCACGCTGGAGCAACTGGCCGAAGTCGTCGTCGCGCAAAGCCACTGGGCCGAAGGCAATCCGCGCGCGGCGCGTGGCAAGCGGCTCACGGTCGACGAGGTGATGAACGCGCCGATGATCGCCTACCCGTTCACCAAGCTCGAATGCTGTGTGGTGACCGATGGCGGCGGCGCACTGGTGATTACCTCGGCCGAGCGCGCGCGCGATCTCAAGACGGCTGGCAAGCCGGTGTACATCCTCGGCACGGGCGAGGCCGGCGAGTCGTCGCTGATCTCGCAGATGGAAGACTTCAGCAGCTCGCGCGCGTTCCGCATGTCGAGCCGGCAGGCGTTCGACGAAGCGCGCCTCACGCCGAAGGACATCGATCACCTGATGGTGTACGACGCCTTCGCCCACCTGCCGCTGTACGGGCTGGCCGACTGCGGCTTCGTGGAGCGCGGCGAAGCCGGGCGCTTCATCCAGGACGGCCACACGCGTCCGGGCGGCAAGCTGCCGATGAACACCAACGGCGGCGGCATCCTGTACACGCACACCGGCATGTACGGCATGTTCGCCATCCTCGAGGCCGTGCGGCAGTTGCGCGGCGAGGCGTTCCGGCAGGTCGACAACGTCCGCACGAGCTTCGTGCAGGGCGTGGGCGGCATGTTCACGGCGGCCTCGGCGCTGGTGCTGGCAAACGAGCTTCAATAACACGCATCGACAAGAACTGCCGGCTGTCTCCGCTCCGCCCACGGGCGGAGCCGGAGCGCGGCCGGCCTGATGGAGACCCCTGCCATGGAAGACCAGAACTGGTCTTGTCTGGGCGACCGAGCCCGGCTGCACCCCGACCGCCCCCTGATCATCAACGGCACGACAGGCGACACGCTCACGTACGCCGAAGTCGACCAGCGCTCCAACCGCCTCGCGCACTACCTGTACAGCCTCGGCCTGCGCCCCGGCGACCACATCGCGATGGTGCTCGAGAACAATATCCGCTGCATGGAGATCGGCTGGGCAGCGCTGCGCGCCGGCCTGCTGCTGACGGCGGTCAACCGCTTCCTGACACCGGACGAAGCGGCCTACATCATCGCCGACAGCGGCTCGAAGGCGGTCATCAGTTCGCTCGCCATGCGCGAGCTGGCCGAGAGCCTGTCCACGCGCATGCCGGGCTGCCCGATCCGTCTGATGGCAGACGGCACCATCGACGGCTGGCAAAGCTACGAAGACGCCGTGGCGCGCTTTCCCGCCACCCCACTGCCCGACGAAAGGCTCGGCGCGCTGATGCTCTACAGCTCGGGCACCACTGGCCAGCCCAAGGGCATCCTGCGCGCGCCGCACTCGGACAAGGTCCACGAGTATCTCGACCCGTTCCGCAAGAAGCAGTTTGCCGGCTGGGGCTTCTTCGAGGGAATGGTCTACCTGTCCACGGCGCCGCTGTACCATTCCGCGCCACTCGGCTGGGTGCTGCAGATGGGCGCGGTCGGCGCCACCGTGGTGTACATGGAAAAGTTCGACGCCGAGAAGGCGCTCGCGCTGGTCCAGCAGTATCGCGTCTCGCACAGCCAGTGGGTCGCAACCATGTTCGTGCGGATGCTCAAGCTGCCCGAGGCCACACGCAAGGCCTACGACCTGTCGAGCCTGCGCTGTGCCACGCATTCGGCAGCGCCGTGCCCCGTCGACGTCAAGCTGGCGATGATCGACTGGTGGGGTCCGATCATCCACGAGTACTACGGCGCCACCGAAGGCAACGGCATGACCATGATCGACACGGCCGACTACCTCGCCCATCCGGGCTCGGTCGGGCGCGCCGTGGTCGGCATCCCTCACATCTGCGACGACGACGGCAACGAGCTGCCGCCAGGCCAGAGCGGCCTGATCTACTTCGAGCGCGACAGGCAGCCATTCCACTACCACAACGACCCCGAGAAAACGGAGTCGGCGCGCCATCCGCGCCACCCGAACTGGACCGCCGTGGGCGATGTCGGCTACCTCGACCAGGACGGCTACCTGTACCTGACCGACCGCAAGACGTTCATGATCATCTCGGGTGGCGTGAACATCTACCCGCAGGCGATCGAGGACGCGCTGGTCACGCATCCGAAGGTTGGCGACGCCGCCGTGATCGGCGTGCCCGACGCGGAGATGGGCGAATCGGTCAAGGCCATCATCGAGCCGGCCGAAGGTGTGGCGCCATCGGCGGAACTCGCCGAGGAACTGATCGGCTACCTGCGCGGCAAGGTCGCGCGCTACATGATCCCGAAGTCCGTGGACTTCATCGAGCGCATGCCCCGCCTGCAGACCGGCAAGCTCTACAAGCAGGAACTGCGCAAGCGCTACTGGGAAGCGGCCGGCAAATCCGTCGAAGCCCCCCTTACCAAATCACTGGAGACCACATGTTCGACAAAAACCTGATCGGCCACAGCTTCGGCCGCCGCAGCATTACCGTTGAAGCCGGCGGCTTGCGCGACTACGCGCGCGCCATCGGCGAGACCAACCCCGTCTACTTCGACGAGGCTGCCGCGCGCGAGGCCGGCTATCCGGCCGTGCGCGTGGCGCCTGCCTACTTCTTCTGCCTCGAAAGCAAGCTCGGCCTCGCCGCCAAGGTCAAGGAAGTCCTCGACTTCGACGTCCGCCGCATCCTGCACGCCGAGCAGTCGTTCACGTACCACACGCCCGCGTTTGCCGGCGACACGCTGACTTTCGAAACGAAGCTCGTCGACATCTACGACAAGAAGGGAGGCGCGCTCGAATTCTTCGTCACGGAATCGCGCATCACCAACCAGGACGGCATGCATATCGCCGATGTGCGCAAGGCGCTTGTGCAGCGTCAACTGTAAGGAGAACACCATGCAATCGAACCTGGACCAGTTCAAGGCCGGCGACGCCATCGCCGCGCTGACGCTCGCACCTATCTCGCGCACCACGCTGGCGCTGTACGCCGGCGCCTCGGGCGACCATAACCCCATGCACATCGACATCGACTTCGCGCGCAAGGCCGGCCTCGACGACGTGTTCGCACACGGCATGCTGTCGTGCGGCTACGTGGGACGTCTCGTGACCGACTGGGCCGGCCCGGACCGCCTGCGTGCGCTGTCGGTGCGCTTCACCGGCATCACCCACGTGCATGACCAGCCGCACCTGTCGGGCAAGGTCATCGAGCGCTTCGAGCAGGACGGCGAGACGCGCCTGCGCGTCGAAGTGGCGTGTGCCAACCAGAAGGGCGAAGTCAAGATCAGCGGCGAAGCCGTGGTCGCCGTGGCCTGAGGGCCGACACTACCATCAGGATAGGGAACCATGAACTTCGACTTTTCCGAGGACATGGACATGCTGCGCGAGCAAGCGCGCAGGATGTTGCAGCAGAAGTGCCCGACCAGCGCCGTCAGGCGGGTGCTGGAGGGCAAGGACACCTTTGACCGCAAGCTGTGGAAGGAAATCGCGCAGGTCGGCTGGACCGGCACGGCGATTCCGGAAGCATACGGCGGCGCCGGCCTTGGCTATGAAGGACTGTGCGTGTTGGCCGAGGAACTCGGCCGCGTGGCGGCGCCGGTGCCGTTCGCGTCGTCGGTCTACCTGGCCACCGAGGCGATCCTGGCCCACGGCACCGACGCGCAGAAGGCCGCATGGCTGCCACGGCTCGCCGCGGGCGAAGTGATCGGCGCCTTCGCGCTGGCCGAAGGACTCGGCAATCCGGCCGCCGCGGCCGTGCATGCCCGCGTCGAGGGCGGACGCCTGAGCGGCACCAAATGGCCGGTGATGGACGGCGGCATCGCCGACTTCGCGGTCGTGGTGGCCAACGACGACGCGGGTACACCGGCTCTCTACCTGGTGGACCTCGCCGCTGCCGGCGTCACGCGCGCGCCGCTGGAAACCGTCGACCCGACCCGTGCGCAGGCCAGGATCGTGTTCGAGGCCGCGCCCGCCGAGAAGCTCGCCGGTGGCGAGGCAGGCTGGGCGCCGGTCGAGCGCCTGCTGTGCAAGGCGGCCGTGCTGCTGGCGTTCGAGCAGGTCGGCGGCGCTGCCGCATGCGTGGAAATGGGCACCGCGTACGCCAAGGAGCGCATCGCGTTCGGCCGTCCCATCGGCTCATTCCAGGCCATCAAGCACAAGCTGGCCGACATGTACACCGCGACCGAACTGGCGCGCTCCAACGCCTACTACGGCGCCTGGGCGCTGGATGCGGATGCACCCGAACTGCCGCTCGCGGCTGCAGCCGCGAGTGTCTCGGCCACCGAGGCGTTCCGCTTCGCCTCGCGCGAGAACATCCAGACTCACGGCGGCATGGGCTTCACCTGGGAACTGGACTGCCACCTGTACTTCCGCCGCGCCGGCACGCTCGCCATGCAACTGGGCAGCGTGGCGTACTGGAAGGACCGCCTGGTCACCTGCTGGGCCGACAGCAGCGCTGCCGGCGCCGCCAACTGAGGACTGCCATGGATTTCAACGATACGCCGGCAGAAGCCGCATTCCGGGCCGAGGCCCGCCGCTTCCTCGAAGCCAACGCGCCACGCCGCCGCAACGACGTGGCCCAGTCGCGCCAGCGCTATGCCGAAGACGCCAATGGCCTGGTCCGCGCAAAGGACTGGCAACGCCGCAAGGCAGAGGCCGGCTTTGCCGCCATCACGTGGGACAAGCGCTGGGGTGGCCGCGGCGGCACCGCCATGGAACAGGTGATCTACAACGAGGAGGAAGCGCAGTTCGATGTGAACGCCACGGTGTTCGGCATCGGCCTGGGCATGTGCATCCCGACCATGATGGCTTATGCCACGCCCGCCCAGCTCGACCGCCATGTTGCCCCGGCGCTGCGCGGCGAAGAGATCTGGTGCCAGCTCTTCTCGGAGCCTTCTGCCGGCTCTGACCTCGCCGGCCTGCGCACGCGCGCCGAGCGTGACCGCGACGACTGGGTCGTCAACGGCCAGAAGATCTGGACCTCGGGCGCGCACCATTCGGACTATGGCCTGCTGCTCACGCGTACCGATCCGTCCGCGCCCAAGCACGCGGGCATCACGGCGTTCTTCGTCGACATGAAGTCGCCCGGCGTCGAAGTGCGCCGCATCCGCCAGATTTCGGGCACCTCGCACTTCTGCGAAGTGTTTTTCACGGACGTGCGCATTCCCGATGCGCAGCGGCTCGGTGAAATCAACGGCGGCTGGAAGGTAGCACTGACCACGCTGATGACCGAGCGCCTGGCTGTCGGCGAAGCGCCTCGCCCGAACATCGACGATATGCTCTCGCTGGTGCGTCAGAGCGATGTGGACGGCGTGCCTGCGCTGGACCATGCCGCAGTGCGCGACCGCCTGGCGAGCTGGTACGTCAAGTCCCAGGGTGTGAAGTACACGCGCATGCGCACCATGACGCGCCTGTCGCGCGGCCAGGCACCGGGTCCCGAGGCATCGGTGTGCAAGGTCGTCAGCATCGGACTGCTGCAGGAGATGGCCGATTTCGGCATGGACCTTGCCGGGCAGGCCGGCGCGGTGATGGACGGCGACCTTGCCCCCATGCAGGGATGGTTCCAGACCGCCATGCTGTACGCGCCGGGTTCGCGCGTGGCAGGCGGCACGGATGAGATCCTGCGGAACATCATCGCCGAGCGCGTGCTCGGGCTGCCGGGCGATGTACGCGTGGACAAGGATGTGCCGTTCAACCAAGTGACGAAGCGGTAGGACATGGGGCGGCCGAGGTGCCGCCCTTTTCTCCTTTCTCGTCGGTAGAAGATCAAAAGCACCAAAGCACCAAAGGACAAAAGCCCCGGCCGGGGCTTTTGTCCTTTGGTGCTGCCGCGAGTATCGGGCCCGGCAACCGTGCCAGCCCCGCCGCCAACCCTCGCTCTAGTTCTGGCCCGGCTGCTGGCCGATCATGCCGAGTACATTGCGATAGCGTTCCGCCTCGCGCACGAAGTCCTGTGCCGCGGGTGCGCCCACGAGCCCCACAGGTTCGGCGCCAGGATTCTGCTTGGCAATAAAGTCCCGGTAAGCCGGCGACGTCACGATGGCGCCCACTTCCTTCTCGAGCCGCCGCACCACCGGTTCCGGCGTGCCGCTGCGCACGGCAAGGCCGATCCAGACGTACAGGCTGTACCCGGGGAAGCCGCTCTCGCGCACGGTCGGCATCGCCGGGATCTCCGCCATGCGCGTCTCGCCCGTTGTCGCGAGCGCGCGCAGCTTGCCGCTGCGGATCAGCGGCAGCGCCGCCGAAGCATCGACCAGAGCAAGGTCGACCGAGCCGCCAATCACGTCTGCGGACAGCTGCGAGAAACCCTTGTACGAGATCAGGTTGAACGCCGGACCGCCTTGCCGGCTCAGATCCAGCACACCCACGCGATAGCTGTTGCTGTACACCGCCATGCTGACAGCGCCCGACTTGCGCCGCGCCTCGGCCAGCGCCTGCGCGAAGGTCGCGAAACGCGACTGCGACGCGGTCACCAGCAAGGCCGGGCCACGGCTCACTACGGCGATCGGGCGCAGGTCGCGCACCGGATCGTATTTCGCCGCGCTGTTGGTGAATGGCACGGTAAGCGTCGAGACGGCAGTCAACAGCAGGTTGTAGCCGTCGGCCGGCGCACCCAGCACGGCTTGCGTGGCCAGCAGCGTTTCCGCTCCCGGCTTGTTGTCCACCACCACTGCCTGCCCCAGCGCCGGCGCGAGCCGCTCGGCCAAGTAGCGCATGACCGTATCGGCGCCGCTGCCGGGGCCGATCGGCACGACCAGCCGCACCGCCCGGGTCGGGTAGTCCGCTGCCTGCACAGGCAGCACGCCCGCAGCGCCGGCGGCCACCGCCAGCGCTGCACCCAGTACCAGTCGCCGCCTGCCCGAGATGTTGTTCTTCATGTCTTGTCTCCTCCTGCTCTTGTATTTTTTCCGCAGTGAATGGCCTACTTCGCAGCGGGCGCGAGCTGTGTCACGCCGGCCGTGACCAGCCGGTCAATCTGCGCCGCGTCGTAGCCCAGCTCGCTCAGGATTTCCTCGCCCTGTTCACCGGCACGCGGTGCATGGCGGGTCATGCCCGGCTGGGTCTTCGACCAGCGCGACGGCGACGCCATCGAGCGCATGCGGCCTTCGGTCGGGTGGTCGACGAACTCGAAGAAGCCGACCGCCGCGAGGTGCGGGTCGTCCAGCAGCGATTCCATCGTATGCATCGGCATCACGGGGATGTCCGCGTCTTCCAGCATCCGCTGCCACTCGGCCGTGGTACGGGTCGTCATGATGCCGGCGACCATCTCGTACAGCGCATGGATGTGCTCGGTGCGTTTCGCGATGGTGGAGAAGCGCGGGTCCTCCTCCATCAGGCGTGGCTGGCCGTTGAGCGCGAAGAAGGTCCGCCAGTGCTTGTCGTTGTACAGCAGCACGCACAGGTAGCCGTCCTGCGTGGCATACGGCCGACGGTGTTCGTTCAGGATGCGGGCATAGCCGGTCGTCCCGACAGGCGGGTCGAAGGTGTAGCCGCACATGTGGTCCGACAGGATGAACTGCGCCATCGTCTCGAACATCGGCACTTCGATCGACTGCCCTTCACCGGTTTCCTTGCGGTGATACAGCGCCGCCGTCACGGCATTGGCGGCAGCCATGCCGACGATGCGGTCGGCAATCGGGCTTGGCGCATAGCGCGGCACGTCGCCGCCTGCGCGCATCGACAGCGAGGGGATACCCACCGCCCCCTGGATCAGGTCGTCATAGGCCGGACGCGCCGCGTACGGGCCTGCCTGTCCGTAGCCGTAGGCCCCCACGTAGATGATGCGCGGATTCGCTTGTGCGACGTCGTCGTACGACAGCCCGAGGCGAGCCATCGCCTGCGGACGCACGTTGTAGATCAGCACGTCGGCCGTGGCCACGAGCCGCAGCAGCGCGTCGCGGCCTTCCGGCTGTTTCAGGTCAAGCACCAGGCTGCGCTTGCTGCGGTTGGCATGCAGGAACATGCCTGCCATACCGGGGTGCCGGCACGGGCCCACGCCGCGCACGCTGTCGCCGCCCGGGGGCTCGATCTTGATGACGTCCGCGCCGAAGTCGCCGAGGATCTGCGTGGCGAACGGCCCCATAAGCACCGTCGTCAGGTCGACGATGCGTACCCCGGCGAGCGGGCCGCCGGTCTGATTGATGGTTTGCATAAGATATCTGCCGGAAGTCGCTCAGAGCTGGCGCGAGATCAGGTCGCGCAGCACTTCGCTGGCGCCGCCCGAGATGCGCGAGACGCGCATGTCGACGAACGCGCGCGCAATGGGGTACTCCATCATGTAGCCGTAGCCGCCATGGAGTTGCACCATGTCGTCCAGGCCCTTCCACATGGTTTCGGTCGAGAACAGCTTGGCGATGGCCGCCTCCTGCACCGTCAGCTTGCGGCGCATGTGCTCGGCGATGTAGTGGTCCACCATCGTGCGTACGGCCACCGCGTTCGCCTTGATGTCGGCCAGCTTGAACTTGGTGTTCTGGAAGTCCCACACGGTGCCGCCGAACGCCTTGCGCTCCTTCACGTATTCGACGGTCTTCTCGAGCATGGTCTCTAGGCGGACAGCCGCGCCCACGGCAATCAGCAGGCGCTCCTGCGCCAGTTCCTGCATCAGGTAGCGGAAGCCCATGTTCTCTTCGCCGAGCCGGTTGTTCACGGGCACGCGCACGTTATCGAAGAACAGCTCCGCGGTGTCGGCAGCGGCCTGGCCCATCTTCTGCAGCTTGCGGCCGCGGCGGAAGCCCTCGCGATTGGTCTCGACCACGATCAGGCTCACGCCCTTCGCGCCCGCCGACGGGTCGGTCTTGCAGGCCAGTACGATGAGGTCGCAGTTGAGTCCGTTGGAGATGAACGTCTTGCTGCCGTTGATCACGTACTCGTCGCCGTCGCGAACGGCGGTGGTGCGCAACGACTTGAGGTCCGAGCCGCCGCCCGGCTCGGTCATGGCGATGGCGAGAATCTGCTCGCCCGCACAGATGCCAGGCAGCCAGCGCTGCTTCTGCTCCTCGGTGCCGAGACGCAGGATGTACGGCGCGATGATGTCCGAGTGCATGCCGCAGGCAAAGCCCGATACGCCCGCGCGCATCCACTCTTCCTGCACCACGGCGGCATGGCCGAAGTCGCCGCCGCCGCCGCCGTACTCGGTCGGGATGGTCACGCACAGCAGGCCCTCGCGGCCGGCCTTGCGCCAGATCTCGCGCGGCGTGCGGCCGGCCGCATCCCATTCGGCCTGTTGCGGCAGGCATTCGGTCTCGAAGAAGCGCCGCGCGGGGGCGCGCAGCATTTCATGGTCGTCGCGATAGACGTTACGGGTGATATCCACCGGGTGCTCCTGTTGCTGGGTGTGGTGCGTCCGGCCCGGCGAAGACCGCGCAAGGCGGCGCGGCTGCCTGGAGGGGCCGGACTGCATTGGCGCGCCCGTGCCGGGCCATTGGCCGGAGGGCGCCTTGTTGCTTACGACTACCCGCCTGCGGGCTTGGCGAACACTTCGCGGACCCGCGCGGCTTCGCGTTCGGTTTCCTTGACGGCCTGCGGGCCGACAAACCCGACCGGCTCGGCACCGGGCGCACGCGAGGCAAGGAAGTCACGGTATTCCTGCGAGGCAACGATCTTGCCGATCGCCTGCTCCAGCTTGCGGACCACGGGCTCCGGCGTCTGGCTGCGCACGCTCACGCCAATCCACGCATAGAAATCAAAGTTCGGGAAGCCGCTCTCGCGCATGGTGGGCACTGAAGGCAATTCAGCCGAGCGCTGGACCGACGTGACTGCCAGGCCGCGCAGCTTGCCGGACTTGATCAGTGGCAACGCGGCCCCGGCATCGATCAGTCCGACGTCGACCGCGCCGCCGATGATGTCGGTCGAGGCTGCTCCGGCCCCTTTGTAGGTAATCAGGTTGAACGAAGGACCACCCTGCCGGGCCAGGACCTGGGCCGCCACGCGGTGGCTGTTGCCATAGATCGCAAGGCTGACCGAACCGGACTGCCGGCGCGCCTCGTCCAGCAACTGGCCGATGCTGGTGAAGCGCGACTGCGGGCCGGTGACGAGCATAGCGGGCCCGCGGCTGATGATGGCAATCGGGCGCAAGTCGCGCAGCGGATCGTAGCCAGCGGCACTGTTTGTCAGCGGCACGGTGAGCATGGCGCCGCTGCTCATCAGCAGGCTGTACCCATCCGCCGGCGCGCCCAGCACGGACTGCGTGGCGATCAGCGTTTCCGCGCCCGGCTTGTTGTCCACGACGACAGGCTGTCCGAACAGCTTGGCCAGCCGTTCGGCGACGAAGCGCATGCTCGTATCGCCACCGCTGCCGGGAGCGATGGGCACCACCATGCGCACGCTGCGCGTCGGGTACTCCTGCGCGTTGGCGGGCTGCATTGCGCTCAACGCGATGGTCAGCGGCACCACCAGCGCGCCAGGCAGGCGTGTCAGTACTGACCGCACGGTGATACGGGTCTTGTTCATGATGCGTTGTCTCCTTGTTTTCGGGGGGCGCCGGCTGTCGTGCCTGGCGCCGTATCGCGCGGCCTCTGTGCGGGCCACTGCGGGTAAGCCGATGGTAATGACTCCGTCCTCACGACGGAAATACGGGTTTCGTATGGAGCCATATGCCGCGGGTATAGTCGCCAGCGTCCGGGGGGCAATCCATGCACCAGCCTCCCGGTTCTGCCGAGCGCACCCGGTCAGGACTCCGCGCGAATGCGCATCAGCCGCAGCGGGTCATAGACCAGCACGGTTTCGCCGCGATGGTTGACCACGGCGTTGCGCGTGCGCACGAGGCCGCGGCCCGGCTTCGACGTGCGCCGCTGTTCGACCACCTCGCATTCCACGTGGATCGTGTCGCCGACGAAGGTCGGGCCCTTCACATCGAGCGACGTTCCGAGAAAAGCCAGGCCCGACGCCTGCATCGACGGCACCAGCAGCCCCTCGGCATAGCTGTAGACCAGCGCGCCCGGCACCACGCGGCCCTGGATGGCCATGCCGGCCCGGCCCTCCCCGGCCACCGAGAACAGTTCCTCGTTCAGCCAGGTCAGGTTGGCGAACTGGACAAGGTCGGTCTCGGTCACGGTGCGACGGCGCGTGCGGAAGCGCGTGCCCACGGTCAGGTCGTCCCACCAGGGACCACTGTCGAGCGTCAGCATGTTGTGTTCGTTAATCTGCATCTTCAATTCGGGAATGACGTTTGGAAATTCGAGTGCGTTGCCGCTGCACGGGCCACTCGCCATCGTAAGAAGCCAGCCCGCACACAGGAAATACTTTGTTCGTGTAGCGCCATACGCGGCGCGTATGGCGGCGAAGCAGACTGCTAGAATGAAACGCACCCCCGTCTCCCGTCATCCCCCTCATCCCCGCCATCCATGGAGCTACGTCAACTGCGGCAAGCGCTGATGCTCGCCGAGACCCTCAACTTCTCGCGCGCGGCGGAACGGCTGCATATGGCACAGCCGCCGCTTTCGTCGTCGATCCGCAAGCTCGAGGAAGAACTCGGCGCGGTGCTGTTCGAGCGCCTGCCCACGGGCGTCAAAGTGACGCCGGTCGGCGAATCGGTCCTGAGGACCGCCCGCCGGGCGCTGTTCTACATCGACGAGGTGCGGCGTGTAGCGCGTGAAGGAGAAGCCGGCGAGCACGGCGTGCTGCGCCTGGGCTATACGAGCTCGGCGGCCTATGACCTTGTGCCGCGGCTGATCAGTGCGTTCCGCGCGGCCTACCCTGCGGTCGAACTGGTCCTCGACGAAGCATCGACCACCGAGATGCTGCGCGCGATCGAAGCGCAGACGCTCGACGCGGCCATCGTGGCCTATCCCGTCCTCGAGCCGACCACGGCCACCATCACGCTGATCGAGCCCGGCGAGCTTCAGCTAGCCGTGCGCGCGGACTCGGAACTGGCGCGCCGCGACAGCATCGCGTTTGCCGATCTGGCGGGGGTGCCCTTCATCATCCATTCGCGCCAACAGGCTCCTACGCTGCATGCGCTGACCATGAACGCATTTCTGCAGACCGGCGTGCGGCCCAACATCGTTCAGGAAGTC
Organism: Cupriavidus numazuensis; assembly: GCF_905397435.1. GTDB lineage: Bacteria > Pseudomonadota > Gammaproteobacteria > Burkholderiales > Burkholderiaceae > Cupriavidus > Cupriavidus numazuensis. Next base: position 42,567 of record NZ_CAJPVI010000057.1, on the reverse strand, counting down.
ACTCACGTGCGCAGCCTGCTGAGCCTGGTCGAAAGCGGTATGGGGGTCGGGCTGGTGGCGGCCTTTCTCGGCAAGCACGTGAGCGGTGCTATCAAGCTGCTGCCGCTGGTCGATGGTCTCGACCGGATCACGGTTGGGCTGGCGCTGGCGACGTCGGCGGAGGATAGTACGGCGACGGCGAGGAATTTTATTGCGATTGCCGCGCGGGTTTTGTCGCCCGGGGGCGATGCGGTGGATAACGACGAGGTGTAGGCGATTGGGGGCTTCTGGCCGGGACGGCGTTGTCGCTCTTGGCATGCGCCGCTGTTTCGCCGGCGTAGCCGGCGAGTCACTTTTTGTCCGAGCGACAAAAAGTAACCAAAAAGCGCGTCGTTGCCGCTGGCCATCAATTCCACGGCGGCAGTCGTTCAAACGGCTTTGGACGCCTGCGATGGTGGTCGGCCGTTCCAACCTGCTACGCCATGTGAGTCAGAACCTGTGCCTGGCGTGGCACGACTTTTGGACGATCCCCAAGACGGACTCGGGTACAGCGTTTCAATAAGGTCAGTGGTGGGACGCCTTCGGCTGCGCTGCGCGCACGTCGTCGTGTGGGGGCAAGCTCATCAACGTCGCTGGCGCCCGAGGTCCGTTTTTTTGCTCTACGTGCATGCAAGCGCGGGCCTCGTCACCGAGGCGTGGTTCGCCTTGGGCCTGCGTGCTCAGACTTGGGCTCTGCGCGGAGCGCAGCCGAAGGCGATCACACGATGCCGCTAGCAGCAGGGTCCACAGACGCTTGCAGGGCTCGTTCAATCAGCGCTGTAATTCTGACCACGGTCGTGCCCCACGCGGCAGGCAGCGTGACTGACTCTGAAGCCTATACCCGTACAACACCCCTGGCACACTACGATAAAAATTCGCCCCTTTGGGGCAACCAAAACGCGTTTTTGGTTACTTTTGTCGCTCGGACAAAAGTGACTCGCCGGCTACGCCGGCGAAACAGCGGCGCCCGCCAAGCACGACAACCCCAAGCCCCGCGAAACTCCACCCTCCACAAGTCGAACCGGCTGAATTGCCCCTCTCACTCGCAGCCTTCTGCTACGCCTGCTGCCGGTCCAGTGCATCCTGCCGCGCCTGCATTTCAGTCCATTGCAACTTGCCCGTCGCATTGCGCGGCAGCGCCTCCACAAACTCCACCAGGCGCGGCACCTTGTACGCGGCCATCTGCGTCCGGCACCACTCGATCAATGCCTCGGCAGCAATCGTTCCCTGCATTCCCGGGCGCAGCACCACGAACGCCTTCACCGTCTCGCCGCGGCGCGGGTCGCGCGCCGAGATGATGCAGGCTTCCTTCACGGCCGGATGGCCATGCAGCATCGACTCGATCTCCGCCGGCCAGATCTTGAAGCCCGCCGCATTGATCATGCGCTTGAGGCGGTCGGTGATGTAGAAGTAGCCGTCCTCGTCGTAGTGGCCAATATCGCCGGTGCGGATGAAGCGCTTGCCGTCGATCTCGACGAAGGCCGCCGCCGTGGCATCGGACATGTTCCAGTAGCCGAGGAACAGCGTCGGCGTATGGGTCACCAGTTCGCCCGATTCGCCGGGCCCGAGTTCCTCGCCGGACTCCAGGTCGAGCACGCGCGCGTCGACGTTGATGAATGGAATGCCCGCGCACTGGCGGCGCGCGGCATGGAGCGGGTTGATATGCGTTGCCGCGCAGGTCTCGGTCATGCCATAGCTCTCCAGCAGCGGCAGCCCGAAGCGCTGCTCCAGCGCATTGGCCACGGCATCGGGCATGGCGGTGGCTCCGACCATCAGGCGCTTGACCGAAGAGATATCGTGCGGCTGCCGCTCCAGCACGGCCAGCGCCTCCATCAGCATCGGCGTGACACCGCCGAAGCCGCCAAGACGGCGCCGATCGACCAGCGCCAGCGCGGCCTCGGCATCCCAGCGCGTCAGCCACACCAGCGTACGGCCGCTGCCCAGCACCACGTGCATCTGGCACATGCCGGCCAGGTGGTTGAGCGGCAGCACGCCGAGTTCGTTGTATTCGCCCTTGACGTCGTCGCCGACACCCATCCAGCGCACACGCGCCTCCAGCGCGTGCACGAACGCCTTGTGGCTGAGCATGGCACCCTTGGGCTTTCCCGTGGTGCCCGACGTATAGGCGATGACAGCCAGGTCATCGCCCTTCGCTACGGAAGCCGTCGGCATGATGCCGGCCGTCAGCGCGCCATGGAACGTGTGTAGCCGCGCTTGCCCCACAACCGTGAAGGGCTCGCTCACCAGCGGCGGAATCGTCAGGAACGGCACGTCGGCGGCGCTGCCGGCAAGCTCCGAATAGGCGCCGACCACGCAGCCGACCAGGGTGCCGTCGTCGAGCAGTTGCTGCGCAGCCGGCAGCAGCTCCTGCATGGTGATCACCACGCGCGCGCCACTGTCGCGAATGTAGTACTCCAGCTCCGCCGGCGTGCTCATCGGGCTCAGGGCGACAACCACGGCGTCGCAACGGTGCACGGCATAGCTGGCGATGGCGAACTGCGGGCAGGTCTGCATCAGCAGGACCACGCGGTCGCCACGGCGCACCTCCAGATGCTGCTGCAGGTAGCCGGCCAGGCGCAGCGCGCTCAGGTGCAGCTCCCGATAGCTGATCTGGCGGCCATAGTATTCGACGGCGGTCTTGTCCGGCTGGCTGTGCGCGAAGCATGCCAGGTGATCGAACAGGTTCCGGTCCGGTACGTCGAGCGTGCGTGGCACGCCGGCCGGCCAGTGCGCGTAGTGTCTTGTCAGTCGCGGCATTGTGATGCGTCTCTCCCTGCGTCCCGGCACTCACGTGCCGGGCTGAAAGTGACGCCGGCGGCTTGATTGGCCGCCGGCATCGGTGCTGCGTGCTTCTATGGTTTAGGCGTCAGAAGCCGCCACGGCCACCACCGCAGACAATGGTCTGGCCCGTGACATAGTTCGACTCGGGGATGCAGAACATGTAGACCGAGCCCGCGGCCTCTTCCGGCGTGCCGGCACGGCCCATCGGGATTTCCTTGCTGGCCATCGCGAGACGGTCCGGATGCACGCCCACCTTGATGTCGCGGCCATCGATGCTGACGGTCTTCTCCTCCGCCGTGGCCTCGGTGAGGCGCGTCGAGATGAAGCCGAACGCCACGCAGTTGACGTTGACCTTCATGCGGCCCCATTCCTTCGACAGCGTCTTGGTCATGCCCATCACGCCGGCCTTGGCGGCCGAGTAGTTGACCTGGCCCGGGTTGCCGGTCGTGCCCGAGATCGACGAGATATTGACGATCTTGCGGAACACTTCCTTGCCGGCCTCGGCTTCGGCCTTGCTGGCTTCACGGAAGTACGGCTGCACGGCGCGCAACAGGTTGAACGGGGCCTTCAGGTGGCAGTCGATGATGGCGTCCCACTGCTCGTCGCTCATCTTCTGGATCACGTTGTCCCAGGTGTAGCCGGCGTTGTTGACGATGATGTCGATGGCGCCGAACTTGTCCAGCGCCGCCTTGACCAGGCGCGTGCCGAAGTCGGAATCGGTCACGTTGCACGGGAACGCCAGGGCTTCGCCACCGGCCTTCTCGATTTCAGCCACGACTTCATTGGCCGGTGCCGCATCGAGGTCGTTCACGACTACGCGTGCGCCCTTGGATGCGAACAGCAGCGCCACGGCGCGTCCGATGCCTCGGCCACCGCCGGTGACGATGGCGACTTTGCCTTCGAGAGGTTTGCTCATGGGTTATCTCCTTGATGTAACGGGATTCGGTTGACTGGTATCAGGCCACGGCGACCACGGCCTCGCCGGTGATCTTGACTTCGCCCTTCTGGTTGGCGCACTGCACCTCGACCCGCAGGCGTTCTTCGCCATGGGACTCGAAGCGTTCGACGACCTTGCCGGACAGGTTCGGCTGGTCATGCACCTGCGTGATGCCGACGAAGCGGACGGCCAGCTCGCGAATGCGCGTATGGCCAGCCCACTCCGTGATCAGGCGTCCCACGTAGGCGGCCGAAAGCATGCCGTGGGCAAACACATCATCGAGCCCCGCGCTGCGCGCGAAGTCGATATCGATGTGGATCGGGTTGTGGTCGCCCGACGCACCGGCATACAGCGCCAGCGTCGTACGCGAGATCGGTGCAATCTGCAGCGCGGGAATGCTGTCGCCTGCCCGCAGCTTGCTCAGGTCGTGCAGAGTCGTTTCGCTCATGGTCTCCCCTCAGATACGGCGCTGCACGAGCGCGCCACGGACGTCGGCAATATGCACGCCGTCCTGGTTGGTGATGCGCGTTTCCTTGACCAGGAACTCCAGCGCGCCATCCTTCTTGTCGTAGATGTCGACGATCTTCGGCTCGTAGGTCAGCACGTCGCCGGCGAATGCGGGCGTGTGGTAGACGTAGCTCTGCTCGGCGTGCAGGATGCGCTTGAGGTCCATCTTCGCCAGCTTCAGCAGGTCCATCGTGTTGAAGATGCGGCCTTCGAGGCAGGAGAAGAAAGTCGGCGGCACGCGCACCGAGCGGAAGCCGGCCGCGAGCGCAGCCTCGGGATCGGAGACTAGCGGATCGGTGTCGCCGATGGCCTTCGCGTAGAAGCACACGGCGCCTTCTTCCACCACGACACTGCGCTTGCCAAGGCTGTGGCCAATCAGGTTTCTGTCGAGCATGATGTTCCAGTCCTCAAACTTCAGTTCTTGCCGTACAGCGTCACCACGCAGGCACCGCCGAGGCCGAGGTTGTGCTGCAGCGCCAGTTTCGCGCCTTCGACCTGCCGCTTGTCGGCCGTGCCGCGAAGCTGGTTAGTCAGCTCGTAGCACTGCGCCAGGCCTGTCGCGCCCAGCGGATGGCCCTTCGACAGCAGGCCGCCCGACGGATTCGTCACGACCTTGCCGCCAAAGGTATTGCCGCCATCCATGATGAACTTCTCGGCCTCGCCTTCGGCGCAGAAGCCCAGTCCCTCGTAGGTCAGCAATTCGTTGTGGGCGAAGCAGTCGTGCAGCTCGCACACCTTGATGTCCTCGGGGCCGACGCCGGCCTTCTCATAGACTTCCTTCGCGGCGGCGCGCGTCATGTAGGCGCCCACGTACGAGATCAGCGACGGCGGGTCGAACGACTCGACCGGGTCGGTCGTCATCGACTGCGCCAGGATCTGCACGTCCGCGCGGATGTTGTGCTTCTTCGCGAAGCGTTCCGACACGATCAGCGCGGCGGCCGCGCCGCACGTCGGCGGGCAGGCCATCAGGCGCGTCATCACGCCCGGCCACACGACCTTGTCGTTCATCACGTCATCTGCGCTCACCACATTCTTGAACAGTGCCAACGGGTTGTTCGCCGCATGGCGGCTTGCCTTGGCGCGGATCTCCGCAAACGCGCGCATGCTGGTTCCGTACTTCTGCATGTGCTCACGCCCCGCGCCGCCAAAGCCGCGCAGCGCCTGCGGCACGCCCATTTCCACCGCATCGGCCGTCAGCCCGTTGAGGATAGGCAGGAACCGTGCGCGCGGCGGCGGACGGTCATCCCAGTGCGCCTTCAGCGCGCCGGCCTGCATCTGCTCGAAACCGAGCGCCAGCACGCAGTCGGCAGCGCCGGTCTCGACGGCCTTGCGTGCGAGCCACAGCGCGGTAGAGCCGGTCGAGCAGTTGTTGTTGACATTGACTACCGGGATGCCGGTCATGCCGACTTCGTATAGCGCGGTCTGGCCCGACGTGGAGTCGCCGTACACGTAGCCGACGTAGGCTTCCTGGATCAGCTCGTAGCCGATGCCGGCATCCTTCAGCGCCAGGCGCACGGCGTCGGCGCCCATATCGGTGTAGCTCGGGCTCTGGCCCGGCTTGCTGAAGGGGATCATGCCGACGCCGCCGACGATGACTTTCTCGCTCATGTTCTGTCTCTCTTTGCTTCGGTGAATGGTCAGAGCTGGCGCGCGATCAGCTCGCGCTGCACTTCGTTGGTACCGCCGGCGATCCGGCTCACGCGGTAGTCCGTAAACGCACGCGCAATGGGGTACTCCAGCATGTAGCCGTAGCCACCGTGGAGCTGCACCATGTCGTCAATGGCCTTCCACAGCGTCTCGCTGGCATGCAGCTTGGCGATGGCCGCCTCCTGGACGGTCAGGCGGCGCCTCATGTTCTCGCCGATGTAGTAGTCGACCAGCGTGCGCAGCGCGACCGACTGCGCCTTGATGTCTGCCAGCTTGAACTTGCTGTTCTGAAAATCCCACACGGTGCCGCCGAACGCCTTGCGTTCCTTGACGTACTCGACGGTGATGCCAAGCAGGCGCTCGAGCGCGGTCGCGGCGTAGACGGCGATCAGCAGGCGCTCCTGCGCCAGCTCTTCCATCAGGTAGCCAAAGCCCTTGTTCTCTTCGCCGAGCAGGTTCGTTGCGGGCACGCGCACGTTGTCGAAGAACAGTTCCGCGGTATCGGCGGCGGGCTGGCCCACCTTCTCGAGCTTGCGGCCGCGCCGGAATCCTTCCCGGCTGGTCTCGACCATGATCAGGCTGACGCCGCGTGCGCCGGCGGCCGGGTCGGTCTTGCAGACCACCATCACCATGTCGGCACTCATGCCGTTGGAGATGAACGTCTTGCTGCCGTTGATGACCCACTCGTCGCCATCGCGCACGGCGGTGGTGCGACAGGCCTTGACGTCGGAACCGCCACCGGGCTCGGTAATGGCCACCGCCAGGATGGTCTCGCCCGCGCAGATGCCGGGCAGCCACTTCCGTTTCTGTTCTTCCGTGCCGAGACGCACAACGTACGGCGCAACGATGTCCGAATGCAGGCCGAACCCGACGCCGGACAGCCCGGCACCATGCATCTCTTCGCAGATCACCGCCGCGTGGCCGAAGTCGCCGCCGCCACCGCCGTATTCGGTCGGTATCGTGACGCAGAGCAAGCCCTCGCGGCCCGCCTTCAGCCAGCTTTCACGGTCGACGCGGCCGGCCTGGTTCCAGGCCTCCTGGCGCGGCACGCACTCGCGCACGAAGAAGCGCCGCGCGGTGTCGCGCAGCATCTCGTGATCTTCCCGGAATACGGTACGGTTGACTTCCACGGTTTCCCCCAAACTCGATTTCTGGATTCGGCCGCTCCGGAATCGGTGCGGCACAACGTGAATCCATGGTATCGATGGGGCTCGCGCACCGTACTCCCTGTAATAGGGAGGGGGGTGCCTGCAGCGGCTACCGCGGCCGGCCTTGTCGTGCCCGGCAAATCACACGCCGCGGAAGACCGGCGCGCGCCGCTCCGCCATGGCGGCGACGCCTTCCCGGAAGTCTTCCATCACGAACTGCCAGCCCTGCTCCGTCGCTTCGCGCTCCGTGGCACGTTCGACTTCATCAGCCAACCCGCGCCGCAACGTTTCACGCACCGACATGACGGAGCGCGGTGCCGATGCAGCGATCTCCGCAGCGAGCTGCTGCGCTGCGCTGCGCACTTCGGCCTGCGGCACCAGCACGTCGGCCAGGCCGATGCGCACGGCCTCAGTGCCGCTCACACGGCGGCCGGTATAGAACAGCAGTGCGGCCTGCTGCGGGCCGACAAGGCGCGGCAGCGTGGCAGTGAGGCCGAACCCCGGGTGCGTGCCGAGGCGCGCGAAGTTGGCGCTGAAGCGGGCTTCATCGCAGGTCACGCGGAAATCCGCGGCCAGCGCCAGTCCAAGGCCACCGCCAATGGCCGCGCCATGCACTGCGGCCACGACCGGCTTGCCGGTGCGGAAAAGCCGCAGCCCCGCTTTGTACAGACGGCTGCCGTCGCGGCCCGAGGTACCGCCCGCGCGCGCGCTGAAGTCGGCGCCGGCGCAGAAGGCCTTGCCGTCGGCTGCCAGCACAATGGCGCGGCAGGCCGGGTCGCGATCGAGCGTCTCGAACACGTCGGCCAGCGCGGTGATCAGGTCGAGGTCGAAGAAGTTGTTGGGCGGGCGGCGGATTTCTACCGTGGCAACGAACTGGTCGATCTGCACGTGAAGGTCATCGGTCTGCTGCATGAGTGGTCTCTATTTTCAGGTGTGAGGATCTGCGCCGCATACGGCGGGCGCTGCGCGGGTGCGGGGCGGTATTCATTGACGCCTGCCGCGGCGGCCAGGCCAGCATTTCGAGTATCGATCGCTGCGGCAACACCGCGGGGCATCTGGCTACGTCTTCACGCGGGACGGGTCATGAGTCCTCAGCGGTAATGTCAGCCCATAGCGCATCGCCGCCATGGGTGATGGCTTCGCGGCCCAACTGCTCTGCCCAGTCGCCGTCGCTGCCATACTCCGCACGCCAGCTCCACAGACGGCGCGTGCCGTAGTGCAGCGAATGCTCGTAGGTGAAGCCGATCGCCCCGTGCACCTGGTGCGCCACCGCTGCCGCCACGCTCGCGGCCTGCCCGCAGATCACCTTGGCAATCATCGCCTGCCGTTCCCACGCTGCGCTGCCCATGGCCGCACAAGCCGTCGCCACCGCCATGCGCGCGGCCACGACATGGTCGGCCATTTGCGCGAGCTGCTGCTGAATCGCCTGGAATTTGCCGATCGGCCTGCCGAACTGCGTGCGTTCATTGGCGTACTGCACGGCCTGGTTCAGCACGCGCTCCATCACCCCGGCCATCTGGATCGACTGCTGCAGCGCGCCGAGCAGCTTGGGATTGCCCGACATACCTTGCGCCGCGGACACAGCACGCACGCCGTCGAAGGCGAGCGAGTCGCGGGGTTGCGCGGCGGCGTTCGTTGCCTGCGTCACCGTCGCTCCGGCAGCTGGCATCAGCAGCCAGAGTGTGTCCTCCTCCTGCTGCACCGGCACCAGCGCATGCGTGAGCGCACGGCCCCAAGGCGCGGCCACGGTGCCGTTGAAGCGCCAGCCGTCACCGTCGCGCACGACGCGCGCCTCGTCCTGCGGCAACGCCAGCGCAAGCGGGCCCTCGGGCATGTCCAGGCCCAGGCGCGCCAGCACCGCGCCGGCCACGGCGGTTTCGACGAACGGCACCGGGGCGAGATGCTTGCTCGCGGCCAGCAGCACCGGCAGCGCCTCGCTCCATGTTGCGCCGGCACCGCCCTGCTCTTCCGGTGCGAATACGCGTGTCAGGCCGTTGTCTTCCAGGCAGGCCCAGAGTTCGGCCGGCCACTCGCCGTTTTCCGCCGCCTCGACCAGGGCCAGCGTGGCCTCATTGGGAAAAATCCTGCCGGCAGTCTCTGCCAGCATTTGCTCAAGTTCGCTCATCGCAGTCCCAGTCCCTTTGCCGTAATGCCCCGAAGGATTTCGCGCGTGCCGCCACGTATCGAGAAGCACGTCGCCGCCTGTGTCAGGAACGACTGCGCCTGCTCGAACGTGTCACCGTCCGGACGCAGCTCGGCGCCGAACAACGCATGCGCCAGCTCCGGCATGCGCTGCTCGTGCACTGCGCCGAAGTCCTTGACGATCGACGTCGCCAGGCGCGGGTCCTCGCCCTCGTTGAGCATCTGGCCAATGCCGCGTGACATCGCGCGCAGGTTGGCCAGTTCGGCCACGGCACGGCCGAGTTCCACCGCGTGCAGGCGGTCGCCCGCGCTGGCGCGGTCCAGCATCTCGCAGAGCAGCGGCACGCCGCTGAGGTACCGGTCCGGGCCGCTGCGCTCGAACGTCAGTTCGGTCGTGACCTGCTTCCAGCCGTCGCCTTCGTTGCCGATCAGGTGTTCGTCGGGCACGAACACGTTCTCGAACACAACTTCTGCAAAATCGCGGCGGCCCATCATGTTGCGGATCGGACGTACCGTCAGGCCCTTGCTCTTCATGTCGACCAGGAATTGCGACATGCCGGTGTGGCGGTTCTCCAGTCCCGTGGTCGTGCGCACCAGCGCGCTCATGTAATGCGCGCGGAATGCGTGCGACGTCCACAGCTTGGCGCCGTTGATGAGCCAGCCGCCATCGGTCTTGTCGGCGCGCGTGCGGATCGACGCGAGGTCCGAGCCCGAATCGGGCTCGCTCAGGCCGATGCAGAAGGTCAGTTCGCCCTTTGCGATGCGCGGGACGATCTCCTGGCAAATGGCCTCGCTGGCATAGCGCATCAGCAACGGGCCGCACTGCCGCTCGGCGACCCAGTGCGCGCTGACAGGCGCACCGGCCGCCAGCAACTCTTCCAGCACGACGAAGCGCTCCAGTTGCGAGCGCTCGGCGCCGCCGTAGCGCTTCGGCCACGTCATGCCGAGCCACCCTGCCTCGCCGAGCATGCGCGAGAACGCCGGGCTGTATTCGCTCCAGTAGCGCACCTTGCGCGGTGGCAGGCTCGCCAGCGCCTCTGTCAGGAAGCCGCGGAACTCGCGGCGCAGCCTGTTCTGCTCCGGCTTGCTCGTGGCGGGCCGGATGACGATACTCTGGGCAATATCCATGTCTTTGGATCTCTTCAGATAATCAGTTTGTGCCGGCATTCAACGCAGCGGCGGCCTTCCGGAAGCGCACGGCTTCGCCGGCGAACATCGTGGCGGCTTCCTTGCCTGTCAGGGCGATCACTTCGCCCGAGGCGCTGCGCTTGAGCGAGTAGTCGCGGAACTCAGGCGCCTTCAGGATCGTGTCCAGTTCCGCTTCGAGGCGGCGCACTGCAGGCTCGGGCGTCTGGCTGCGCACGGCCAGCGCGATCGAGATGTACAGGTCGAAATCGGGAAAGCCGGACTCCCGCACCGTCGGCACGCCAGGCATGTCAGGCACGCGGGCCACCGTGGCCGCCGCCAGCGGGCGAAGCTGCCCCGCCCTGATCAGCGGCAGTGCGGCGCCCAGATCCACAAGGGCCACATCCACGGCACCGCCGATCACATCGGCAGTGGCCTGCGAGACGCCCTTGTAGCTGATCTGGTTGAATTTCGGCCCGCCCTGCATGGCCAGCATTGCGGCACCGACGCGATAGGTGTTGCCATAGATGGCCAGGCTGACCGACCCCGGCGCCTTGCGCGACGCATCGACAAGCTGCGTGAACGCCGTGAAGCGGGATTTCGGGCTGGTCACAAACACGGCGGGGCCACGCGTCATGACCGCAATCACGCGAAAGTCGGCCGGATCGTACTTGGCAGACGGCGTCAGCAACGGCACGGTGACGAGCGACGGGCTCACCAGCAGAATGGTGTAGCCGTCAGCGGGCGTGGTCAGTACGTACTGGGTCGCGAGATACGTGTCGGCGCCAGGCTTGTTCTCGACCACCACCGGCTGGCCCAGCGCGGCCGACAGCTTGTCGGCCACATAGCGCAGCGTCTGGTCGCCGCCGCTGCCGGGGGAAATCGGCGTGACGGCACGCAGCGGGCGGGTCGGAAAATCGCTGGCGACGGCCACATGGGCGTGGGCCAGCAGCAGCGGCGCAGCCAGTGCGCTGGCGAGCCGGCGCTTCCACGGCGCGGTCCGGCGCCAGCCGGGCGCGCGGCGCGAAAGGTGCAAATTGTCGATGTCCATCTTTGTCTCCGTATTCGTTGTGATTGATGAAGATGGCCAATTGATGAGGCGGGAACCTACGGCCGCTGCAGCACCGACTGCCAGCGGCCCACCTCCGCTTCCGGCAACCATTTGGACAACGCGTCGGCGAAGGTCTCCGGCGATGCTTCGGTCGGTACGCGCGGCACCGCGTTGGGCGTGCGCGAAAAGCGCGGCGCCGGCATCGGCTGCATCACCCCTTCGACTTCGACAAAGCTGCCGCGCGCCTTGAGGTGCGGATGCTGCGGCGCCTCGGCCATGTTCAGCACCGGCGCGAAGCACACATCCGTGCCCTCCAGCAGCGCGCACCATTCATCGCGCGTGCGCGTCTTGAACGCCGCCGTGAATGCCTCGCGCAGGCGCGGCCAGTTGGCGCGATCGAGATGGCGGCCGAACGATTCGGGCGACAGGTCGAGTCGTTCCAGCAAGTCCTGGTGGAAGCGCGCCTCGAGCGGGCCGATCGAGATCAGCTTGCCGTCCTTGCACGCGTAGACGTCGTAGAACGGCGCGCCCGAGTCCAGGATGTTGGTGCCGCGCTCGAGCTTCCACATGCCGGCCGCCACCGATCCGTAGAAAGAGGTCGCCAGGTTGGCCGCGCCTTCGGCGATGGAAGCGTCCACCACCTGGCCCTTGCCGGAGTCGCGTGCCTCGTACAGTGCGGCGAGGATGCCGGCGACCAGGAACATCGCGCCGCCGGCCATGTCGCCGAGCAGCGCGAGCGGGATCGCGGGCGGCTCGTCCTTGCGGCCGATGGCGTCGAGCACGCCGGTGATCGAGATGTAGTTGATGTCGTGCCCGGCCGCCTGGGCAAGCGGACCGTCCTGGCCCCAGCCGGTCATGCGACCGTACACCAGCCGCGGGTTGCGTGCGAGGCAATCTTCCGGGCCCAGGCCGAGGCGCTCCGTGACGCCGGGGCGGAAGCCCTCGATCAGCACGTCAGCCTGCTCGACAAGGTCGAGCACGAGGCGGATCGCCTCGGGATCTTTCAGATCCAGCGCAATGTTGTCGCGGCTGCGGCGCAAAAGCTGATACTTGAGCGCGCCCTTCGGCGTGCCCAGGTCGGCGGCCACGGTGCGGTCGATACGCAGTACCGTCGCCCCCATGCCGGCCAGCACCGTACCCGCCATCGGGCCCGGGCCGATACCGGCCAGTTCAATGATCTTCAGGTTGGAAAGGGGTCCCATCTGCTTGTCTCCTGCTTCGGATTCCATGGTTATTCGATCGTGATGCCCGTCGACGCGATCAGCCGCTTCCAGCGCGCGATCTCGTCGAGTTGAAAGCGGCGCATTGCCGCGGCGTCGCCATACAGCGGCTCGCTGCCGAGCTGCGCGAGGCCACGCAGCACCTCGGGCTTGCGCGCGGCCTCGCGAAAGATCGCCTCAAGCCTGCTCACAATGGGCCCGGGCGTGCCAGCCCGCACCGCGACAGCGCTCCACGCAAGCGCCTGATAGCCGGTCAGGCCAGACTCGGCAGCGGTCGGCACGTCGGGAAGTTGCGCGTGGCGCGTCTTACCCGTATAGAGCAGTGCGCGCAGGCGATTCCCCTTGACGAGCGGAAGCGCTGTGCCAGTGCCGATGATTGCGTAATCCACCTGGCCGCTCATGGCGGCGTTGGCCGCTTCGCCGGAGCCCTTGTAGAAAATATTCGTCGTCTTGATGCGCGCAATATCGTCGAGCCACCCGTTCCACAGCGCATAGGTGGGAGAACCCGCGGCATGGTTCAGCGCGCCTGGCCGCTTGCGGGCATCGGCCAACAGGTCGGCCAGCGTGCGGTACGGCGAGGACGCAGGCACCGCTACGACGCAATAGCTGCCGTCAAGCAGTGACACAGGCTCCAGATCGCGCACCGGATCATAGGGAAGATCCCGGTACAGCGCGGCGTTGGTCGTCAGCGTCGAATTGCTGGCGAAGAACACGGTGTAGCCATCCGCCTCGCTACCGAGCACGGCCTTGGCGCCGATGATGCCGTTTGCACCGGCCTTGTTGTCGACCACGACCGGCTGGCCACTGACATCGCCCACGGCTTTCGCGTAGATCCTTGCAACGATATCGGTACCGCTGCCCGCGCCGAACGGCACCACGAAGCGGATGGGGCGTACCGGAAAGCCCTTGTCCTGCGCGCGTGCAGCCTGCGGCGCCAGGCCGGCCAGCGGTGCGAGGACGGCACTGGCGCCACCCACCAGCAAGCGCCGCCTGGCACGTTGTATCGCATCGTTCATGCGTGTCTCCTTGTCTCTGTGTTCTGGCTTTCCGGCTTATTCGCCGGGCCTTCCCTGGCCTGGTTCGTTGCCACGCCCTCCGGGAATTGCCAGCCCGACTTCCGCCAGCACCTCGGCGGTGTGCTGCCCGAGCACCGGCGCGGGGCGGCGCAACGATGCGGGCGTGACACTGAAGCGCACCGGCGGACGAATCTCGCGAATGCGGCCCTCGGTCGGGTGCTCGGTGTCGCGGAAGAGGCCGACCGCTGCAAGGTGCGGGTGGTCCAGCACGGATTCGAGGCTGAAGATCTCGCCGGCAGCGATATCCAGCGACTCGCAGATGGCCAGCAATTCAGCAGTGGTCATCTGTTTGCTGATTTCCTCGAGATGGCCGTTCAGCGCCTTGCGATGGGCCATCTGATCGGCGCGCGTGGCGAGCCCATACCGCGCGACGAGTTCTGCGCGGCCACAGGCTTCAAGCAGCCGCCGCCAATGCTCTGGCGTGTACGGAAGGATGCAGACCCATCCGTCCCGTGTCGGCACCGGGCTGCGGCCCTCCAGCAGGCGCGCATAGCCCACTGGCTCGGTCGAACCATGGAAGGTCAGACCGCCGAGGTGTTCGGTCATCACGAAGGCCGCCATGGTTTCCAGCATCGGCACCTCGACGTACTGGCCGGTGCCCGTGCGCGCCAGGCAAGCCAGTGCAGCCATCACGGCATTGGCGAGCACCAGCCCGGTCACCTTGTCGGCGATCGCCGTGCGCATGTAGGGCGGCCCTTGCCCGCAGGCGTTGAGGTCGACCAGCCCGCAGGCGCCCTGGATGATGTCGTCGAAGGCCGGCTTCGCGCGATGTGGCCCGTCCTGTCCGTAGCCGATCGCCGCGCAGTAGACGATGTCAGGCTTGATCGCGGCAACGGCCTCGTAGCCGAAGCCGAGACGCTCGATGGCCTCGATGCGAATGTTGTGGAGGAACACATCCGCCGTCTCCACCAGCTTGCGCAGCGCGGCGCGGCCTTCGCCGGTCTTCAGGTCGAGCACGACCGAGCGCTTGTTGCGGTTGGCCGCAAGGAAGATGGACCCCATGCCCGGACGCGGCACCACGCCATTGCCGCGCATCACGTCGCCCTCGGGCGATTCGATCTTGATGACGTCGGCGCCGTAGTCGCCAAGGATCTGCGTCGCCACGGGGCCAAGCAGGACACCCGAGAGGTCAAGCACCCGGATGCCGGAAAGCGGGCCAGGCTTTACCTGTGCAGCATGGTCATCGATCTTCGCTTGTTCGTGATGCATGGTGTCTGTCCGCTTCGTGATGTTTTGCCTTGTCGGCGAGTATTGACCACCGCCATACCCATTGCTAGATTCGTGTTTCGATATTCGAAACAGTCAGCGTCATGCCAGTTGAAGACTCGCCCTCCACGCGCCGCCTGACGCGCGAAAGCGGCACATTCACACGCACCACCGCAGGCAGCCAGACGCTCGAACGCGGCCTGGTCGTGTTGCGTGCCTTCCTGACCGGGGCCCCCGTGTTGACCAACGCGGAACTGGCGGCGCGCACGGGCTTGCCGCGGCCAACGGTAAGCCGGCTCACGCACTCGCTGGTGGCGGCGCAGTTCCTCGAGTACGAGCACGGTTCGGAGGGCTACCGGCTTTCAGCGGTATGCCTGAGTTTCGCGAATACGTTCCGCCTGAGCCGCACCGATATCAACGAAGTGCGGCCGCTGATGCGCAAGGTCGCCGTCGGCGAGCGCGTCAACGCAGGACTCGCGACAGCGGATGATCTGTCGATGATCTATCTCGAGACGTTGCGCGAAGGCCGGTCACGGCAGTGGATCACACCCGGCGCCCGCATTCCGATGGAAGCCTGCTCGCCAGGGCATGCCTACCTCGCGGCCCTGCCGGGACCTGAACGCAAGCGCGTGCTGGCATCTCTGGCCGCACGGTGCGCGGGGACCTGGGCCGGCTACAGGGCATCGATCGCGGAGTCGGCGGCAATGATTGCCAGCGAGGGGTATTGCCGCTACACCGCCAGGCTCGGCGTCGAGGGTATTGCATGTCCCGTGCCGGGGCCCGACGGCATGATCTACGCGCTCAACCTCAGCTTCTCCGCCGAGGACGGCAAGTACGATGCGCTCGTGAAGCGCGTCGCGCCGGTACTGCTGCAATTGCGCGATGACATACAGCGGACGTGGGCCGCATTTTCCACCACGTAGGCGTGTCGTCACGGTCCGGCACGGCGCGTGCCGGATTCCGCATGATTCGCCGCCTTAGCGCCAGAGATGACGGCCGAAGAACGTCAGCGTCCGGTCCCATGCGAGCTGCGCCCAGGCGGGGTCATATTGCGTGCCCGCGATGCGGCCATCGCCCACGGCATCCTCATTGGCGAATGCGTGATGCGCGAGGTAGCGGTGGAAGGTCGCATCCACGCCGCCGCCACGGAGTTTCTCTTCCAGCTTGCCGGCGCCTTCGACCGGGAAGAAGGCATCCTGCGTCGCCCAGTGGCCGAGCACCGGCACACGGATGCGCGCCGGGTCGATCGCTTCGAGCGGCGGCATGCCGTACCACGTCACACCTGCGGCGAGTTCGGGAATGGCGTTCAGCGACAGCAGCGTCAGCGCACCGCCCATGCAGAAGCCCGTCACGCCAATGCGGTTCGCGCTTGCGCCGAGGTACTGCACCGCACCCCGGATGTCCTGCGTCACGGCATCGGCAAAGTCGAGCCCGCTCATGAGGTGGTGGGCTTCCTCCTGCTCCACCGTGCTGGCGCCACGATAGAGATCGGGAACGAGCGCAAGGTAGCCAGCGCGCGCCAGGCGGTCCGCCACGCCCTTGATCTGGTCATTGAGACCCCACCATTCCTGTATGACGACGACGGCCGGTGCGCCGGCAGCGACGTCGGGGCTGGCGAGATAGCCGTTGACGGCCTTGCCGTCCGGACGGTTGAACGAAACGGATTGTCCAATGTGTCGCATGAGCGCGCTCCCTGGATTCAGTAGTTGACATGTAAGGCGCGCCTGAGCGCGCCGCATCTGGCGTACGCCGACTTCTGGAGTGCATCTCGGCAAGCTTCCGAAGAGCGGCGTGACGTGCGCAGCATCGTGCTGTCACGAGTCAGCCGACGAGCGTACGTGATCTTAGACCGCCAACACGTCGTCCGGAACCGGCAAAAAGGGGGGCCGGCTCCCACATCGATGACGGAGAACACAACGCAGAGATCCAACGCAACGCCTCGCATCTTCCGCGGCTGTCTTCAGCCCTGTCCGCTGCGCGCTTGCCCCGGCCGCGCATCACGCCCCCGCATGCTCCAGCAGCGCCGCGAGCCGCAACAAGGCCGGCCCATGGCGCGCAGCAAGAACGTCCAGCGGCTCGGTCGCGAGCGGAATGGCAAAGCTCACCACGCAGCCCGGCAATTGCCGGCTGTGCACCGGCGCCGACATGCCCACCGGCGAATCCTTGCGGTGGACAATGCAGAAGCCGTGCATCGCAACGGCATGCACCGCCGCCTCTGCCTCCACGCGCATGTCATCCCATGCGCTGCCGTGGCGCGCGGCGAGCAGAGCGAACTGGCGCTCGCGCTCATCCGCCGGCAGCCCGCCCAGCCACGCCCAACCGGCCGACGTCGTGCCGAACGGCAAGCGCATGCCTGGCTCAACCACGCGCCCCACGCGGGTCGGGCTGCCGCGCTCGAATGCCACGACGACCATGTCCGTGACATCCGCCACGGCCAGGCCTGCGTTCACGCGCTCGGCCTGCGCAACCTCTGCCAGCATGGCGGGTGCCATGTCCAGCAGCGGCACCTGCTGCCGGAACACCAGCCCCAGGCTCATCGCCACCGCGGTCAGGCGGTAGGTCTGCTGCGCAATGTCGTAGTGAAGAAAGCCGTTTTCGACCAGCGTGCGCGTGAGCCGGCTGACCGTCGGCCGGGCAAGCCCGGTACGGTCGGCCAGCTCGGCATTGGTCAGCGCGGCCGTGCCATTGCGGAACGTGCGCAGCAGTTGCAGGCCGCGCGCCAGCGAGCGGCTGCCAGGTGTACTGCGCACGAAGCGTCCCGACTCGCGAGACAGCCGGCGCGTCGACGGCGCGTCCTCATCATCGTCGTTGTGCATGGCCGTCCCCTGCTGCAGCGTCAGCCCGTGACCGACTTGTGCTCGAGGAACTCGGCCAGGCCGTAGACGCCCAGTTCACGGCCATTGCCCGAGCGCTTGTAGCCGCCGAACGGCGCGGCGGGATCGGTCTGGGCGCCATTGATGCGCACCGAACCGGCGCGCAGCTTGCCCGCCACGCGGCGCGCACGCGCGGCGTCCTTCGACCAGACGTAGGCCGCCAGGCCGTATTCCGTGTCATTGGCGATGGCAATGGCGTGTGCCTCGTCGTCGTAGGGAATCATGGTCAGCACCGGCCCGAAGATTTCCTCGCGCGCTACCGTCGCGTCGTTGCTGGCGTTCGCGAAGATAGTCGGGCGCACGAAGTAGCCCTTGTCGATGCCTTCGGGACGGCCCACGCCGCCGGCCACCACCTGCGTGCCTTCTTCGATACCAAGACCGATCATATGCTGCACACGCTCGAACTGCGCGCGGTTGGCCATCGAGCCGACCTTGTTCTCGTCCTGCGACGGGTCGCCCACCTTGAGCGAGCCCGCCACCGCGACCGCGATGGCCACCGCCTGGTCGTGCAGGTGGCGCGGCACCAGCATCCGCGTGGGCGCCACGCAGGTCTGACCCGAGTTGATCATGCAGCCGATAACGCCGTCGGTCACCGCAGCCTTGAGATCCGCGTCGTCCAGGATCACGTTGGGCGACTTGCCGCCCAGCTCCAGCAGCACGCGTTTCACGGTGGCGGCCGCGGCGGCCGAGACCGCTGCGCCAGCGCGGGTCGAGCCGGTCAGCGAGATCACATCCACTTCGGGATGTGCAGACAGCGACGCGCCGACATCCGGGCCGAGACCGTAGATCATGTTGAACACGCCGGCCGGCACGCCGGCGTCATGCATGACTTCGGCAATGATGCGCGCATCGAGCGGCGCCAGCTCCGACGGCTTGAGCACCACCGTGCAGCCGGCCGCGAGCGCATAGCCCACCTTCCCCATGACCGTGCCGGCCGGCCAGTTCCACGGTGTCACAAGCGCCGCCACGCCGATGGCCTCGCTCACCACCTCGCTCTGGCCCATCTTGCGCACGAACTCCATGTCCTTGAGCGCCACGATGGCGGATTCGAGCAGCATCAGCCCGAGCGGCGCCTGGCGTGCCTTGCACAGCCACATCGGTGCACCGATCTCCTCGTGGATAGCGGTAGCGATATCGTCGATGCGCGCCTTGTAGGCCTCGGCCACGCGTGCGAGCAATGCGAGGCGCTCCTCGCGGCTCGTGGCGGACCAGGCAGGAAAGGCTGCGCGTGCGGCACCCACGGCGCGGTCCACGTCAGCGGCCGTGCCGAGCGCGAGCTTGCCGATCACGGCCTCGGTGGCCGGGTTGACGATATCGGCCTTGGCGGCGCCGCGGGCGGGCGCCTGCCAGGCGCCGTCGATATAGAACTCGCTGAGATTGTGCATGTCCTGAACCTTGTCTCCGTTGTCGTGGACCGGCGCCGCTCCATGACTGGCGCGCCGGGCGGATCGCGGCACTGCTGCGCACGTGCCGGTTCCGGGCACAGCATGGCGCCGCGCGGGCCCGCGCACCCCCACCCGCTGCAGGGGGGCACGCTTGCCGGGCCACCCATACCGCACGCGGCCGCACAGGATTTCATTGCACGAAATTCGTGCCTTGTTCCACGGCGTGCCGGCGGCCACCATGCACGTGCAACGGCCATCGAGCCATGCCATCCAACCAAGAGGAGACAACATGCAAGCTGCCGCCACGCTGGCCCCGGTATCCCTGGGCGCCGACACGCCCGAAGTGGAATCCTGGCCATTCTCGGTCGAACTTGCCACGCCGACCATCGGCGCAGAGATCGGCAACATCCATCTCGCCGATATCGACGAGCCGACGGTGCAGGCCCTCCGCCGCGCGCTGCAGAAATACAAGGTCCTGTTCTTCCGCGACCAGGACATCACGCCCGCGCAGCATGTCGCGCTGGCGCGCCGCTTCGGCGACCTGGAAGTCCATCCATCGATCCAGCACCATCCGGACCATCCCGAGCTGGTCGTCTTCGGGCACGACGGCAACTCGCGCGGCCGGGAGAACGTCTGGCATTCCGATGTGTCGTGGCGCGAGGTGCCGTCGATGGGATCGATCCTGCGCTGCGTGGACTGCCCCAAGGTCGGCGGCGATACGCTGTGGGTCAACATGGTGGCCGCCTACGAAAACCTGCCCGAGGCCGTGAAGGATCGCATTGCCCCCATGCAGGCGGTGCACGACGGCTTCCCCGTGTTCGGCATCCGGCTGTCGCCGGAACTCGCCCGGAACTGGCAGCGCGACTTCCCCGCGCAGGTGCATCCGGTCGTGCGCACGCATCCTGAAACCGGCGAGAAGATCCTGTTCGTCAACGAAGGCTGGACCACGCACCTGGCGAACTACCTCCAGCTCGAGCCGTACCGCGTGGGGTCGGATGCCCGCTTCGGCGAACTCGACCTGCTGGCCTACCTGTACCGCCAGGCCAGCCAGCCGGAATACCAGGTGCGCCTGAAGTGGCGCCCCAACACCATCGCGTTCTGGGACAACCGCGCCACGCAGCATTACGCCGTGTCGGACTACTTCCCGGCCGTGCGCCATATGCAACGCGCGACGATCATCGGCGACAGGCCGCGCTGACGCGGGGACGCCGGGACGCAAGGCCCGGCTGCCGCCAGTGGCCCTCCCCGCCCAAACCCAACGGGCGGACCCGCGGGACCCTATCGATGCCCGGACAGCAGGCAGAAGGCGCCTGCCCTACCCGCGCGATTCCGCCTTCAGCGCGCGCAGCCGCGCGGCAGCGTCATTGCGGCTGCCGACTTCCAGCTTGTTGAAGATGTTCTTCAAGTGCCACTTGACCGTCTCGGGCGTGATGTTCAGCATGGCGGCGATCTTCTTGTTGGGCATGGCCTGCGCCACCAGTTCGAGGATCTCGCTCTCGCGCTCCGACAACGCCTCGCGCAGCAGCGGCCGGGCTGGCGCAGCCACCGCGGACGCCTGCGGCCGGCTTGCCGCATCCACCAGGCGCTGCAGGTAGAAGCCGAGCACCGGGTCCAGCCCCTCGCGCTGCTGCAGCGCCTCCAGCAAGGCAGGCACCTGCGGCGAGGCGTCGATCAGCGTGCGCAGCAGCCCGAGCCGGTGGCCAAGCCGCAGCGCTTCCAGCAGATGCGTCTCGGCCGACGCCGGATTGCCGCAATGCTGTTCGGCTACCGCAAGCTGCATGTACAGGCAGGCCACGAAGCGCCACCGCCCGGCCGGCTCGGCCAGCGCAAGCAACGCATAAGCGCGATCGCGCATCTGGAAGTAGTCGTTACGGTGCATGCATAGATCGAGATGCCCGCGGCCGGCGCAAAGCTGCACGTCCAGCATCATGCTGTGCGGACTCTCGCCGTGCTGCGCGGCGATGGCGTCCAGGCGGTCCAGCGAGCCCTCGGCGAAGTCGGGCTCGCCCTCCTGCAGATACGCACGCACGCGTATCACGAGCACGTAGGCCAGCAGCCGGTCAGTCCGGTTGCGCAGCGCATAGTCCTCCAGCCGTTCCAGCGCGGCGTGGGCGTCGAGCGGGCGGTGCGCGGCCCACTGGCCGACGGCCAGTGCGGCCAGCGCCCGCAGGACCGTGTCGGGCATCGACACGCGCTCCAGCACGTCGATGCGCGACTCCAGCAGGCTGCACAGCGTCTCGATATCGTTGAGCTCGTACAGGATCTCCGCCAGCAGTCCGGTCGCGAGGCAGGCCACCCCGACGTAGGCCGGGCCGGATGTCTCCGCGGTCTCCAGCGCATGGCGAAGGATGGTGCCAGCGCGCGCCATCTGGCCTTCGAGCATGAGGCTCATGGCGGTCACGCAATCGGCAATCAGGCCGCTGCGGATGGACTTGTCGGCCCACGACTCCTCTTGCAGCACGCGCCGGCTGTTCGCATAGTCGCCGCTGAAAACGTACATCATCCCGAGCAGGTTCGCGCGCGTGGCGGCCTC
This sequence comes from Cupriavidus numazuensis, assembly GCF_905397435.1. GTDB lineage: Bacteria > Pseudomonadota > Gammaproteobacteria > Burkholderiales > Burkholderiaceae > Cupriavidus > Cupriavidus numazuensis. The sequence continues at coordinate 20,918 of NZ_CAJPVI010000057.1, read as the reverse complement.
CATCTGGTCAAGGCCGTCGGGAGTATCGCGGACCTGCGGGAGCAGCGTGGTCAGCGCGTCGACGTCGTCGGAATACAGCGCGAGGCTGGCGCGCAGCAGTGTGACCGAGAAGCGCTGATGCACGTCGAGTTCGCCGCGCGCTGCCTCCTGGTCCAGTTCCTCCAGCGTTTCCGTGACGGCCTCGAAGTCGTGCGCGTACAGCCGCAAGTACGCCCTGAAGTTGCGCAGGCGAAAGCGCCTGCGCACCTGGTCGGGGGGCAGCAGGCGTACCAGCGCAGCGATCTGGGCCATATTGCTACGTTCCAGCAGCTCGGGCACGCCCTGCTCGACCAGTTCGGCCGCAGCGTCGCTCTCGCCCGCCTGCACCGCGTGGTGCACGGCCTCGTCGAGATGGCCGCGCGCTTCGAACCAGCGCCACGCCGTCGCATGCACGGTGCGGCGCTCGGCGTCGGGCCAATCCTGCCAACGTGCCTGGAGCACCTCGCGCATCAGCGGGTGCAGCCGGTACCACACCTCCTGGCCGGGCGTGCCATGCCCGCTCAGGAACAGGCTGCTGCCCTCGATCTGCATCAGGTGCCGCGTCATCCGCGCCACCGCGCGCGGCGTGCCCATCAGCGTCGCACACAGCGACGGGGTGACGCTCTGGCAAGCCGAGATGCGCGTCAGGAGTTCCAGGTCTTCCGCCGGCAGGCCGGCGAGCACTTCCTGCTCGAAGTATTTCGCGAAAGCCTGCGCGTCGCGCACCGGTACCGATGCGCCGCGCTGCCGCCGCTGCGTCTTGAGATTGACCGCGACGAGCTGGAGGCCGGCCACCCAGCCTTCGGTCAGATCGTGCAGCCGCCGCGCCTCGCGCTTGTCGATGTCGCTCACGTGATCGCGCAGGTAGCGTTCCGACTCCGCCGCGCTGAACGCCAGGTCGCGCATGCCGATTTCCAGCACCTGTCCCTGCCCGTTGAGCGCTGCCAGCGACAGCGGCAGCGCCGCGCGCGTGGCGAACGCCAGCCGCAGGTTCGGCGGCGCGTATTCGGTGAGGCAGTGCAGCGCCTCCACGATGAACGGGTCGCGCAGGTGCTGCACGTCGTCCAGCATCAGCACCACGCCACGGGGGTGCCGCCCCACGCCGGCCAGCAGCGCGAGCATCAGCCGCTCGCAGGCCGCCTCATCGCTGTCGCGGCCCGCCAGCCGGGCGGCGTCGTGCACGATCTTCCCGTCGATCTCGGCGAAGCTGGCCAGCACGGAGTCGACGAAGCGGCTGGGATCATTCTCCGCCGGCGTCAGCGTCAGCCACGCCACGTCCGTGTCGAGGCCGAGCAGTTGCTTGCGCCAGGCCAGCAGCGTGCAGGTCTTGCCGCTTCCTGCGGGGCCCTGCACGACGACGCAGCGCTGCTGGCGCGCGTCTGCCAGGCGATCCATCAGCGCGTCCCTCGGCATCAGCCGGCGCTCGCCGCGTGGCGGCACCAGCCTGGAGGCGGCGAGGGAAGGAGAGTCGAAGGTACCGGTCGGACTGGACGCCTGCGAGGCGCCGGTCTCGGTTTCGGATGGGGGCATGGCGAAAAAGAAGCGTGAAATGCAGCCCGACTGGATCGCGGAGAGGCCCCGTGATTATAGGGGCTCCCGTGACCGTCAGGCCCCGCGTACGCACGCTGCAACGCACCATGGCGCGACTTGCTGCCCGCCCCGGCCCGACCCGATACCGCACATGGGCCTCAGGCGGCCGCAGTGACTGCGGCCAGTTGCGTGCGCACGAAATCGACGACCGGGCCGCGTTCGGCCAGCGCCGCTCGGCCCAGCACTGCCGCGCACCGTACCTGCGCGCCACCGCTGCGCGCTTCGTGCAGGCGGCGCGTGAACAGGCCAAGTTCGTGCTCGTCGGTCATGCCGATGGCCCCATGCACCGCGTGCGAGATCGCGGCGACGCGCAAGGCGGCCTCGCATGCCCGCAACATGGCAGAAGCAGCCAGCAGCGGATCCGGCAGGAAGCCAGTGCCCGCGCAGCCGATGCGCGAGCCCATCTCGGCGGTGGCGGCCTGCGAAGCCAGCACGGCCACGTCCTGCTGCACGGCCTGGAACTTGCCGATGGCGCGGCCGAACTGCTTGCGGTCATTGGCGTACAGCACCGTCAGGTCCGTCACGCGGGCCATGGTGCCGGCCATGGCGGTGGCCTGCAGCGCGTTGCAGATGGCCTCACCGTCCGCCCCCTGCACCGGGAAGCGCGCCACGGCATGCTGCGCGGATTCCCAGCGCAGCGTATCGGCCGACAGCTTCGGCCGGTACGCGCCCGGCGTGAATGCCGCTGCCACGCGCGGCAGCAGCAGCCACTCGCCGGCGCGGCTGACCAGCACGAACTTGGCCAGCGCGGCGTCCTGCACGTCGTGGCAAACCACGGCGTCACCATCGGCGCCGGCTGCCGGTGCTATCACGATGCAGCCGCGGCCTGGCTCATGTCCGGCCGAGGCCAGCAATGCGCGCGCCACGGCGGTCTGGGCGAACGGCAGGTTCAGGCCAGCGCGGCCGGCGGCGAAGAACAGCGGGTGCATGTCGGCCAGCGACAGGCCTGCGCCGTCGAATCGGGCCGGCACCAGCGCGTCGGTATAGCCGAGCGCGTCGATGCCTGCCCACAGCGCGTCGGCGCTCTCGCCAGCCTCGATGCGGCGCAGCGCCTCGACGGTACAGAGTTCGCGCAGCGGGCGCTCGAAGCCATCCAGAAGGGAATCAGTCATGGAGCTCACTCACTCAATCAATGCATCAATCAATGCGTCAGTCAGTACGCAATCAGCGCAGTCCAAGGCCGCGGGCAATCATGCCGCGCATGATGTGGCGCGAGCCGCCGCGGATCGAGAAGACCGGCGCGTACTGCGTGACATAGGCGAGCGCCAGCGCGAGCTCGCGCGACGGACGGAAGCCCGGGATGCTCGCGTTGGCTTCGGCGATCCAGTTCGGCACTTCCTGTTCGAACTCGGTGCCGAGGTCCTTGACCAGCGACGCCTCCAGCTCGGGGTTCTGGCCCGCGTCGAGACACGCACACACGCCCAGCGACATCGCGCGCAGCACCGACAGGCGCCCGGCGATGCGGCCCGCCATGTCCACCACGATCTGCGGCGGGTTCTCCAGCGCGCGCATCTCGTCCAGCCAGATATCGGCGAGCACCACGCTCGAATAGATGCGTTCGCAGCCGCTGCGCTCGAAGGCCAGTTCGGCGGTGACCTGCTTCCAGCCGTCACCCTCCTCGCCGATCAGCGCGTCGGCCGGCACGTCCACGTCCTCGAACAGGACTTCGCAGAACTCTTCCTCGCCAACGATATTGAGGATCGGCCGCGTGCTGATGCCGGGCGTCTTCATGTCGAAGATCAGTTGCGACAGGCCCTTGTGGCGATCCTCGGCGGTGCCGGACGTACGCACCAGTGCGCACATGTGGCTCGCGCGGTGGCCATTGGTCGTCCAGATCTTGCGGCCGTTGATGCGCCAGCCGGTGGCGGTGGGCACGGCACGCGTGCGCACGCTGGCAAGGTCTGAGCCCGTGTCGGGCTCGCTCAGGCCAATGCCGAACACGATCTCGCCGGCGCGGATGCCGGGAATATAGCGGGCCCGCTGTGCCGGCGTGCCGTAGCGCGCAATCAGCTGCGCGGTCTGGCGGTCGGCAGTCCAGTGCGCCACGACCGGTGCGCCGAACGACAGCAGTTCCTCGGTTAACACGAAGCGCGCAAAGTGGCTGCGCCCGGCGCCGCCGACATCCTCGGGCAGGTTCATGCCAATCCAGCCCTGGGCGCCGAGCGCGCGGGTGAACGCGGCATCGTGGGCGCCGATGCTGCGGGCCCGCAGATGGGGTGGATAATCGCGCAGTTCGCTGTGCAGGAAGTCCCGCACGGGCGCGCGCAACGCTTCGTCTTCCGGCGGAATGCCCGCCAGTGACAGCGTCGAGAGAAGAGAAGTCACGGATGCTCCAGGAATGATGGATCGGACGCGCGGCCCGTCAGGCCACGCTGCGCGCCTCGCCGCTCCAGAACGGCTTGCGCAATTCGTTCTTCAGAACCTTGCCCACGCTCGACAGCGGCAGCGCATCGCGGAACTCCACGCTGCGCGGGCACTTGTAGCCGGCGATACGCTCGCGGCAGTGCGCGATGATTTCCTCGGCGCTGGCGCTCGCGCCGGGCTTGCGCACGATGACCGCATGCACCGACTCGCCCCACTTCTGGTTGGGCACGCCAATGACCGCGCAAAAGGCGACTGCCGGGTGGCTGGCGAGGGCGTTCTCGACTTCGGCCGAATACACGTTCTCGGCGCCGGTGACGATCATGTCCTTGAGCCGGTCCACCACGTAGACGAGGCCTTCTTCGTCCATGTAGCCGCTGTCGCCGGTATGCATCCAGCCGTTGCGCAGCACTTCGGCCGTGGCGTCGGGCTTGTTCCAGTAGCCAAGCATGACCGTGCCGCCGCGCGCCACGATCTCGCCGACTTCGCGGCGCGGCAGTTCGGCGCCGTCAGGCCCCACCACGCGAACCTCCACCGACATCAGCGGTTTGCCGGCCGCGCGTGCCTTGCCGCTGGCGAACGCCGCGTCGTCGTGGTACTCGGGTCCGAGGACGGTGCAGGTGGCCGACAGTTCGGTCATGCCGTAGCCCTGCATGAACGCCACGCCGGGGAACGCGGTCCGTGCGCGCTGCAGCAGCGTCTGCGAGATCGGCGAAGCGCCGTAGGCGATCAGCCGCAGCGAACTCGCATCCAGCCGCGCCGCCTCGGCCGAGCTGGCAGCCATCCAGTCGACCAGCATCTGGATCATGGTCGGCGCCAGGCCGATCTGGTTGATGCGCTCGCGGGAAATGGCTTCGAGTGCCGACTGTGGCGTGAACCCAGGCATCACCACCTGTCGCGCACCCGAGGCAAACAGCGCGTTGGTAGCGGCGAACGCGGCGAGGTGGAACATCGGCATCACATGCAGGAAGACAGCTTCCGCGCCGCAGCGCCCTGCGAGGATGGAGGCCATCGCCGTCGTCGTCAGGTTGGCGTGCGACAGCATCACGCCCTTCGGAAAGCCCGTGGTGCCGCCGGTGTAGAAGATGCCCGCGAGGTCGTCGCCGTGGCGCCAGGCATCCTCGACCGGCTCGCTGGCTTCGACCAGGGCTTCCCAGCCGATCATGCCGTCAGGCACAGGCCCGTCGCCGGCATAGATCAGGTGGCGCAGGCTCGCCGCGCCGGCCTGCAACGCGGCGGCCATGCCCTTGAAGGTGTCGTCGACGATCAGGATGCGGGTGCCCGAATCGTTGAGCGCGTACAGCATTTCCGCCTGGCTCCAGCGGATATTCACCGGGTTCAGCACGCCTCCCGCCCACGGCACGGCGAGGTTGTATTCGAGATAGCGGGCCGAGTTGAGCGACAGCATGGCGACGCGCTCGCCATCGGCCACGCCAAGGTGGCGCAGCCCGCCGGCCAGGCGCGCCACGCGGGCGCCGAGCTGACGAAAGGTCAGGCTGTGTTCGCCGCAACGCACCGCCACGGCGCCGGGGCGTTGCTGGAGGGCGCGATGCAGCCCCTGGGTCATGTACATGTTGGTCTCCCCGGTCCGTGACGCCGCACATGCGGCGTACGCCACGGCCCCTGTTTCTGGTGGGCTTCGCCCGCGGACAGGCCCATGCCGCCATGATCGCGGCCGCAGGCAGACGGAGCACCCCCAGTGCGGAGGGGGACGCGCACGCGCGGCCAGCCCCCTCTCGGCGAGGGGGGGCGCAACGGAGGGCCGTGGGGCGCCGGAATCGGATGGGCGCCGCCCCGTCCCCCCTGCGACGGGGAGGGATGGCGAAGGCGACATCGGCGCAGGATCGCTCCCGAGCCGCTGGCACGACAGCGCGCACGGACGAATTGGCACGCAGACGGTCACGCCGGCGCAGCCACCCCAACACTTCCACCATCGGCTTGCCACAGGAGACAACTGCACATGACCAGCGTCGAAGCACCCCTTACCACCGCAACCGTTGCCGGAGACTGGCCGTTCTGACCCGCGCACGAACGTTCAACCCTTCGCAGCATTGCGGTGCCACGCCCGTCCCCGGCGCCTGGCGCCGCCAACCCGCACACCGCGGCAAGTCGTCCCCACCTCCCCATGAACGATTCCCACACCTTCCGGGCCGGACCGGCATGGACCATCGTGGTCCTCCTCCTGCTCTACATGCTGGTCAACTTCCTCGACAAGATCGCCCTCAGCATGACGGCCGCGCCGCTGATGGCTGAACTGAACCTTTCCGCTACCGAGTTCGGCACCATTGCCGGCAGCTTCTACTGGCTCTTCTCGCTCTCGGGCATCCTGGGTGGCCTGCTGAGCCGCCGCATCGACGCGCGCTGGCTGCTGCTAGGGATGGGAATCCTGTGGGCGGTGCTGCAGATACCGGTGATATTCGCCTCAAGCGCGCGCGAACTGCTCTGGGCGCGCATGCTGCTCGGCGCTGCCGAAGGCCCGGCGTTCCCGATCGCGGCCGTCGCCCTGTTCCGGTGGTTTCCCGACGACAGGCGCAACCTGCCGATTTCCATCGTCAGCAGCGGCGCTTCTGTCGGCCTGATACTGGCCGGGCTGATGATTCCGGCGATCTCGGCGGCGTGGGGCTGGCGCAGCAACTTCGTGCTGCTCGCCGTGATGGGTGCGGTCTGGTCGGTGCTGTGGCTGTGCGTCGGCTGCAACCGGCGCCTCTTGCGCGGCGGCACCGGGGCTCCGGTCGCTGCATCCAACAAGGGCGCACACGGCTTGCCCGACTCGCTGCCCTATCGCAAGCTGCTCACCGATCGTTCGGTGATCGCGATTCTTGGCGCGGGTGCGGCCGGCTATACGGCGCTTGGCGTGACCATGACCTGGCTGCCGCTCTACCTGGAGCGTGGGCTCGGCTACAGCGCCACGTCGGCTGGCCAATGGTTCACGGTCGTCGTGCTTATCATTGTGCCGGTACAGATCATCCTGAGCGCAGTCTCGCAACGCCTGCTGCGACGCGGCTTTTCGAGCCGCACCGCCCGCGCAAGGCTGCTGGCCGTAGCCATGCTGACGTCTGCGCTGCTGATGATCGCACTGGGCCAGCTTCCGCTCACACCGCCGCAGAAGGCAATCACGGTCGCGCTGGCATGCGGGCTCGGCAACCTCGCCATCGTCTTCGGTTCGGTGATGCTTGCCGAGGTCACGCCGCAGCGCCAGCTGGCGGTCCTGATCGCGGTGCTCACTGCCGTCGGCAACATGGCAGCCGCCGTCGCCGCGGCGGCAACGGGCCGTTTCGTCGACACGGCGGGAGCAGAAAATGCCCACGGCTACGAGATGGGCTATGTCATCGCGGCAGCCATGCTGCTGTGCGGCGCCCTGGCGTGCCTGCGCTGGCTGCACACGGACCGCTCGCGGCAGAACCTCTGCGCGAAAGCCCTGGCCAGCGCCTGACACCGATTGCATCCCAAGGAGAAATGGCCCGCACATGTGCGGGCCATTTGCCTTTGACTTCACGTGGACCTTCCGGCGTCCTCACTCGCTCGCCAGCGGTCGCCGGCAATCAAGCGCGGCCATACAGCGTCACGACACAGGCGCCGCCCAGGCCGAGGTTCTGCTGCAGCGCGAGCTTCGCGCCGTCCACCTGCGTGCTGCCGGCGGTGCCGCGCAACTGGCGGGTCAGCTCGTAGCACTGGGCAAGGCCCGTGGCGCCGAGCGGATGGCCCTTCGACAGCAGGCCGCCCGACGGGTTGGTGACAAACTTGCCGCCGTAGGTGTTATCGCCGTCCTCGACGAACTTCTCCGCGCCGCCCACCGGGCACAGACCCAGCGACTCATACGTGAGCAGCTCGTTGTGGGCGAAGCAGTCGTGCAACTCCACCACCTGGATGTCGGACGGGCTCACGCCGGCCTTCTCGTACACCTGGCGCGCCGCGGTCTGCGCCATGTCGAAGCCGACCACCTCGATCATCGAGCGTGCGTCGTACAGCTTCGGGCTGTCGGTAGTCATCGACTGGGCAAGGATGCGCACATCGGTCTTCAGGCCGTGCCGCTTCGCGAAGTCTTCCGAGCAAATGATGGCGGCGGCCGCGCCGCACGTCGGCGGGCAGGCCATCAGGCGGGTCATCACGCCCGGCCACATCACCTTCTCGGCCATGACGTCTGCTTCCGACACTACCTTGCGGAACAGCGCGAGCGGATTGTTGGCGGCATGACGGCTGGCCTTGGCGCGGATCTTCGCGAAGGTCTCCATCTTCGTGCCGTACTTCTCCATGTGCTCCTTGCCCGCGCCGCCGAACTGCAGCAGCGCCATCGGAATGCCGGCGGCGGCCGCTTCGGGATTCAGCTCGGCGGTCAGCGCGAGCGCGCGGCCGAGCGGCGCGGGACGGTCGTTGAACACGGCGTCGAGCGCACCCGGGCTCATCTGTTCGAAGCCCAGCGCGATCGCGCATTCCACCGCGCCGCTTTCCACGGCCTGGCGGGCCAGGTACAGCGCGGTGGAACCGGTCGAGCAGTTGTTGTTGACGTTGATGACCGGAATCTGCGTCATGCCCACCGGATACAGCGCAGCCTGGCCCGCCGTGGAATCGCCATAGACGTAGCCGACATAAGCCTGCTGCACCTTGTCGTAGGCAATGCCGGCATCGGCGAGCGCGAGGCGCGCGGCTTCGGCGCCCATCTCGATGTAGGTGCCGCTGGTACCCGGCTTGGTGAACGGGATCATGCCGACCCCGGCGACGACAACCTTGCTCATATCGAATCTCCTTGCTGTGTGAATGTTGGGTTGCGGGTTTCAGGCTTCATGTCTCCTGATCGCAATTCGAGGGATGGTCCCGAAGGTATCGGCCCACGCCACCCCGCGCACCGTGCGCGGCGGGGGGCGCAGGGCCCCGCTCCGTCCCCCCCGCCACGGGGTGGGCAGGCAAATGCCGGCCTCGCCAATATGAGCTCGGGAAGGCCACATCCAAAGTGCCGTCCGCCTCGCGTACCCATGACTCGCCGTACGGTCATCCCGTCCAACTTCCACACAGCCCTCCATGCCCGGCTTCCCGATCTCCGGCGACATGCGCGTTCACATCGGGCAATTCGCCGCGACGCCCGTCGTTGTTCCGCGCCATGAAAAAGGGCGCCACACCCTGACGGTGTGGCGCCCTGCCTGCATTGCGCGCGAGCCGCGATCAGAAGATGTGGCGGATACCGGTGGTCACGCCCGCCATGTTCTTCTGTCCGGGCGCTGCCGCATAGCCGAACGCGAAGGCGTTGTACACGCTGTCGAACGCGAGAGCGCCGTTGTGGGCCCACGCGGTCGTGATGTACACGTCGGTGCGCTTGCTCAGGTTGTAGTCGAGCGTCAGGTTCAACTGGTACGGATTGGCCGGGTTGGTGCCAGGCCCGACGGAGCCGGCGACGGTCGGCGCGCGGGCTTCACGGATGTCTGCGTAGAAGTAGCCGAGCTGCACCGCCAGCGCGGCGGTGGCCTGGTAGTTCACGCCCGCCCACCAGTAGCCGTCGCGGATCAGCGCATTGCCGTTGGCAAACTCGGCCTTGTTCCAGCGGTAGCCGCCCATGACCTTGAGCGGGCCCGTGGTGTAGCTCGCGCCGGCGCCGATCTTGACAACCTTGCCGGTGGAGCCGGTCGTGACTGCCGGATTCCACTGGTCGTAGGCCAGGCCAAAGCCGAAGCGCCCGTCGAGATACATGACCGACGCGCCCCAGGCGGTGTTGTCCTTCCAGTTGCCCGGCGTCTCGCCAGCACCGCCGTTGGCCAGCACGGTACCGGAGCCCAGCGCGAAGGCGGCCGCTCCGGTGCCGAACGAGTAGTGCGCCACCGCCTGCACCGGCCCGAAGTTGCCGGTGTACTTGACCATGTTGTTCTCGCGATAGTTGACGCCCATCTCCCAGATGCCCGGCTCGTAAGTCGCGGCAAAGCGCATCGGGCTGAAGTTCACGAGGCCGTCGGTGATCGACGTGGTCTGGCGGCCCAGCGTGATCTTGTTGTTGGCATCGTTCAGGCCGACGGTGGCCACGCGGCTGAACAGCATGCCTGCAGTGGACGACTGCACCTGGCCGGAATCGGCCTGGAAGCCGCTTTCGAGCACGAACGATGCCTGCAAGCCACCGCCAAGATCCTCCAGGCCGCGCAGGCCCCAGCGCGAGGACGACAGGCCGCCGGCAAACGGCTGGCGGAACAGCGGGCCGACAGATTGGGTGGCGGCTGTGGGCAAGGTCGATGCCCGGTTGACGTATTCGACCGATCCGTCGATCACGCCATACAGTGTCACGCTGCTCGCGGCGTGCGCCGCGCCAGCCGTAGCCATCAGCGTGGCCACGGCGGCCAGTGCGATGTGCGATTTCCTCATGCTTCGATGTCTCCTGGTTTTAGTCGTTATGCGCACGCCGCAAGCCGGCCGAAGGTGCCGGCGCACACGCGGCGTGGCGCGCCGGGAGCGTGCAAGCTTTCCTTCCGGCGTATTTGCAGGTTATCGGCGGCAAGCCGAAGCCGGCGCCACCCGGTGGTGGTGTGCATTTCGTGCCCCACCCTCCCTACTCTTCGGCGCGCAACGTTCCCCCGGGGCTATTCCTGACAACACTTGCACTCCACGCCCATGTCCCATTCCAAAATCGTCTCCAGGTTTGCACCCCCGCGCGCGCACCCCGACACCGTGCCGCGCGATGCGCTGCTCGCCCGCCTTGCCGGCCAGCAGCACTGCCGCCTTGTATTGCTGAACGCGGGTGCCGGGTACGGCAAGACGACGTTGCTCATGCAATGGCGGCAGGCGCTGCTCAGGGAAGGAAAGGGGGTGGCGTGGCTGTCGGCAAGGCCGGGCAGCGACACGCCGCGGCAGTTCTGCGCCAGCCTCGCCGGCTCGCTCCGCCATGCGGAACTGCCGCTGGCAGCGGGCCTCGAGCAACTGCTGGCGGCTCAGGAAACGGATATCGGCGCCGCGCTCGTGCCGCTGCTCGTCAATGCGGTGGCCGCGTGCGACAGCACGGTGCTTCTGCTGATTGACGATTTCCATCACTTCGGCAGTCCCGAGGTCACCGGCATCGTGCAGGGACTGATCGACGAGGCGCCGCACAACTTTCACCTCGCGCTGTCCACGCGCGTCATGCCTGGCCTGGAACTGGCACGGCTGCGTGCGCTGGATGGGCTGGTTGAATTCGACGCCAGCGCACTAGCCTTCAACACGGCGGAAACCGCGGCATTCCTGAAGGCAAGGCTCGGCCCCGTCCTGGGTCATGCGCTTGCCCGCGCCACGCACGACTGCACGGAAGGCTGGCCTGCGGGACTGCAGTGCTTCGCCACCGAGGCACGGCATGCCGACAGCGCCCATCTGCAACGTCCCCACCGCTTGCTGCGCGCCAGCATCCCGTTGGCGGCGTATTTTGGCGAAGACGTGACCGGCACTCTGCCATCGACGCAGCGGGCGCCCCTTGCGTTGCTTGAAGCGCTCAGCATCCTCCCGCGTTTCGACGCGGCCATGGCCGTTGCCGTAACAGGCGACGCTCAAGCGCAGGCGCAGCTCGAATCCGCGCTCGCGCATAACCTGTTCCTGCTGCCCGAGCAGACGCCGGACGGCCGGTGCTGGCTGCGCCTGCATCCGCTCTTCGCCGCGTTCCTCGGGCAGCGGCTGCAAGCGTCGGGACGCGAACTCGCGCCGCTGCACCATGCCGCTGCCCAATACTTCGAGCGTGCCGGCCAACTCCCCGAGGCGCTCCAGCAAGCCATCCTCGGCGGCGACATCGACGCCGTGGTCCGCCTGTTGCGGCACGAGCAGGCGGGCTGGAGCGATTTCACCGCCGTACGCCACCTGCGCCACTGGCTGCGCGACCTGCCCTACGATGCGCTGGCGCGGCATCCCGACGTACTGGTCCGCGTGGCCTGGGCCTGCGTGCTGATACCGTTGCCGCGCCAGGCCGCGCGCTGCCTGGACGCGGTCGACCCGCGTCATCTGCCGGCAAGCTGGGCGGCCGACCTGCCGCTGCTGCGCGGCGTGATCGCCATGCAGCACGACGATGCGACGGCGTGCAACGCGGCCCTGCCCTCCGAGCCACAGCCGGGATGGAGCGAGATCCAGCGGCAGGTGCATGCATCGCTGACAATTGCCTGCCTGGCCCGGAGCGGCTGCATCGACGCCGCGCGCGCGCATTACCATGCCGTGGACACGCAGGCAGCGCTCGCCGCGCAGCGGGGGCTGTCGTATGCCGTGACCATGGCAGCGGCCCGCGTCGAATGGCTGGCCGGTCGGACCATGGAGGCCCAGCGCCTGGCCACATCCGTACTCTCGGGCATACCCCGGCGGATGCAAGCTGCCTCGCCCGCAGCCGCCTATGCCTGCGTACTGCTTGCCGAGGTGCTCTGCGAGCACGAGCTCGACGATGCCGCGCAAAGCGTGCTGGACGATGCCGAGCGGCTGGTGCGCGTGACGCAGCCGTCAAACCGGATCGGTGCCGCGCTGGCCCGCGCGCGCCTGCACGCCGGAGCGGATGGCATTGGCACCGCGCTCGAACGGCTGGCGTGCGCCGAAGCCGGTTTCCGGCGCGAGCGCATGCTGCGTGCCGCGGCGTACTTGGTCGCGGAGCAGGTGCGGCTGCTGGCCATCACCGGCGCGCTCCACCAGGCCGAATGCAAGGGACTGGCGCTCGACACGCTGGCGGCGTCGCTGCGCGCCGGGGATGCCGATCCCATGGCGGACGCCGAGCGCGACGAAATCGCGCTGCTCGCCGCTCTCTCCGGTGCCCGCCTCGCACTGGCATCGCAGCGTCCCGATGATGCGCTGGCGCGATGCGATATCGCCGCGCGCCTGGCAAAGCGGCTTGGCCGTGCGCCGCTCGGCATGAAAGCCGACCTGTTGCGCGCGGTCGCGCTGAGTGCCAACGGTCGCATCGCCGCTGCACTGGAATTGGCGCGCGGGGTCATCACAGCCGGTCGGGAGATGCGCCTGCTGCGGTCGCTGCGCGAGGAAGGGCCGGCGTGGTGCGCGCTGCTCGCTGCGCTCTCCTGCCCGGACGACCTGGCGTTGGAAAGCTACCGGATCCGGCTCGCCACGCAGCCCGCGCTGCCTCGCGCCCCCTGGCCGCCCAATGCGCCCACTGCCACTCTTGCAGGGAAGCCGGCTAACGGCGCGCCCGCACAACGCCGCACCGGTGCCGACATGTCCGCGCTGACACCGCGCGAGCGGCAGATCATGGATCTGGTCGAGCAGGGCCTGCCGAACAAGCGCATTGCCCAGGTCCTCGGGTTGAGCCTCGACACGATCAAATGGAACCTGAAGAACATCTTCGGAAAGCTGCGCGTGTCGACGCGCTACGAGGCCATCATGGTGATCCAGCAGCAGCGGCAGGAAGCATGAAGGACCGACGGGTGATCGCGCCCGCTGGATGTCCGGAAGTCCCCGCCAGCGCGATTCAGGGTAAATCGGGATCCCCACCCTGCGGTCCCGTGTCGAGCTCCCGCACTGCCCCGCAAAGCGGCCTCCGGCGCGGCTTCCGTGTCGCGCCGGCTGGTTCCGCCAGGCGGGCGCAGGTTGGGGACGACGCCCCACCCCACCCCTGCGAGGAGGATCACGGCGGACCATGACACCGCATGATCGTCCGACGGACCTGCATCACCGGCATTCGCGCAACGCCATGACGCAGGGCGAAGAGGAAAAACAGACAAGACAGAGACAACGGAGACAACGACCCCATGCAAACCAAGTTGCTTGCCGCCTGCGCGTTCGTGCTCGGCGCCATCACTGCAACCGGCGCCAGTGCAGCTGGCGCCGCCAACGCCGCTGCCGACGGCCCCTACCCGAACCGCCCTATCACCTTCGTGCTGTCGGCATCCGCCGGTGGCGCCAGCGACAGCGTCACGCGCATCCTGGCCGAAGACCTATCCACGCGGCTGGGCCAGCCTGTCGTGGTGGAAAACAAGCCCGGCGGCGGCGGCATCATCGGCACCACCGCGGTGGCAAAGGCACGGCCGGACGGCTATACGATTCTGTTCACCTTCCCGCAGGCCGTGCTGAACAACCGGTTCCTCTACAGCAAGCTGCCCTACGACCCCGTGCGCGACCTCACGTTCATCACGGAAGTGTCGGGCGGCGACATGGTGATGACCGTGCCCGCCGCGCTGCCGATCACCAACATCACTGAACTGCTTGCCTACGGGGGCAGGCATGGGCTGACCTTCGGCAACTGGGGACCCGGCTCGTACGCGCACCTCATCGCCACCTACCTCGGCAAGTCGAAGAAGATCGGCGTCACGCCGATCTCCTACAAGGGCGAATCGCCCATGCTGCAGGACGTGGCAGGCGGCAACGTCAACGTCGCCGTCAGCACGCTGATCGCAGCCCAGCCGTACCTGCAGAACGGACGCCTGCGCGCCATCGCGGTTACGGGTGGCAAGCGCCTGCCCAGCCTGGCCAGCGTCCCGACGCTCGCCGAGCAGGGCCTGTCGGAGCCCGAGTACGACATGACCGGCCTGCTACTGATGATGGCCCCCACCGGCACGCCCGCGCCGATCCTGGAACGCCTGGAGAAAGAGGTACGCGCCGCCATCGACAACCCGAAGTTCCGTGCACGCCTGCAACCGCTCGGCCTGTACGCCATCGGTAAGGGTGCCGCCGCCGCGCGCAAGCACTATGACGAGATGTATCCGGTGCAAGAACGGCTGGTGAAGATAAGCGGAGCCAGGCTCGACTGACCGATGCATGCAGGGGGCCTTTCTCCCTGCCGTTCGACAGCCCCTCCGGGCCGGGGACATTCCGGTCCACACCAGACAGGGCTCCGGCCCGAAGACAAGGAAACTTCCATGATCAGGCGCCTGCTTGCCGCCTGCGTTCGGCAACTGGGGCAACGGCTCCCATGCCCACCTGATCAGCGCATATCTCGCACAGACAAAGAAGATCAACGTGACACCGGTCGCCTACAGGGGAGAGGCCCCCATGCTGCAGGACCTGGCTTCAATCATTGGGCAGCTCCAGCAGTTGGCATGTATAGGCCAGCGGCAACGGGTGTCCCGGCGTGCCGTCCGCGAGCAGGTCCAACGCATGCAGCTTCACGCCGGCGTCGCGCAGTAGCGCCTTTACGATGGCGACCATGGCAAGGCCACGCCCGTTGCTGCCCCAGGCGCAGACAACCAGGCCGCCTCGTGCCGCTACGTCCAGAGCGGCGCGACGGATGGTGGCAAGGTTCTTCGGGCCTACCGGATAGCCGGCGCGCTTCAGGTCGCGCGGGTAGGTGGCGCGATAGGCAAACAGGTTGACCACCTGGATGGAGCCGCAGCCGTTGCGCGTGGCAAACCCCAGACACTTTCGGATGGTCGGATCGTCCTCGCCGGCGTCTGCCGTGCTCGGGTTGAGCATCACGAACAGCATGGGTTTGTCGGTGCTCCATTCTCGCGCCAGGTGGTAGCGGTACGTGCCGCAGTTGGAAATCGTGGCGCTCTTCACGTATCCGTCGGACATTTCCGCCCACCCTTGGGTGCGACCCAAAGTCGCGAACCGCATGCTCGAATGCCCGCCCGGTAGCGCTCATCCAGGCGCGGACTTCGTCCACGGTGGACGCCGCGCCGCCTCGCAAACGCGAACTTCCGTGGATGGCTGGTCAGCTCGCGCCGCTCTAGCTCCTCCGCGCGATCGCTCCTCAGTGCTTGCGCGCCGCGATTACCCGCTCATTCAGACCCAGTCTGTAGAGCGTGGCGCCCACCTCGGTCAGCAGGGCTCGCTCCTTTCCTTGTACGGCCGGATCAGCGAGCAGCACCGCCAGGCCGGCGATGGCGTCGTCCACGTCCAGCTCGATCTTTTCATCCAGCGCCAGGCGCTCGAACTCGCGCAATACATCATCTGGGTCCATCGTGACTCCTCTCAGGTATGCGCGCCAGTCTAACGGGGACGATCTCGCAGGAGGCCTGTAATAAATTTAATACATATGTGATATTAAATACTTTTAATGCAAGAAGCGGGTCGGTCAGAGCGGCCGCACCCAGGCTGTGGGCAGCGGGCGTAGACCGGCCATTCACTGAGCTTCAGCGCCTCACATCATACGACCGCAGCCGGATCCCCAGCGTTCGTAAGAGTACGCACGCGCATAACACTTCACGCAACTGCATCAAGGGCTCCACGTGCGGTTCGGAAAACGATCGCAACGTGTTTGACTCCCCGATACAGCCTCGTTTCCTTCTGCCGCCACGATAGTTACTTCAACTCGTAGGCCCTCGTTTTTTTTGCTGCCGGAAGCGGAAAGTCGATTGCCTTCGCGTGTGCGTTCCCGGCAAGCAAGCGAAGTAGAGGTTATGTCGAGTTCCATAGGGATTCGCGTTTCCCTTTTCAGGAACGAGACGCCTGTATATCCATCTCAGCGCAACGCGAATTTGAAGCGGCGCAGCGCTACGAGCGATTCCACGGCCAACAGGGTTCGCAGCAGCATCTGCGTGTCCATATGATGAGAACCCTATCGCAGGCTGCGCAGGCATGCGATCTGCCGCCTGTTCACATGAGATCTACACGATTTTTACTTCCCCGGACCCGCTCAACGCAAACCTCGCCATCCGCCCCACGAAGCCCCCCACGATGAACTATAACTACTGGGGCTCGACCGCAGCCTGACCATCGCGCAAGCGCCCATCCATCCGAACAGGAGCACCGGCATGGCCAAGCAGCTCGCAATCGTTATCGATGCATCGGGCTCGATGTATCACTCCGCCGGCAACGGCTCATCCCTGGACAAGATCGTCGAAGCCTCGCAATCGGTGCAGTACATCATCGATGAGATCCAGAACAAGACCACAACCGATGGCGACACCTGGGCAGTCTCGCTCTGGTACTTCGCCACACAAACCAGTTCCCTGTTTGCCCAGGTGAATTTCCCTGTGGGAAGTACCGCGGGCCTGAAGACCCTGGTCACCTTGATCGAAAACGAGGTCGTGGTTCAGGGCGCGGTCGGCCACATGACAGACATCTTCCGCGCGGTGCGTACCGTCGCGGACTACATGGTCGCCAATCCGCCGCTGCTGTTTCCCCCTGGGTACGCAAAGAAAATCGTGCTGTTCACCGACGGCAACCAGACGATCGAGCACAGCGGCCTGTTGACCCAGAACGGCTACGAAGCCGAGCAGGGCGTCGACTTCGCGACGCTGCTGAATGGCAACGCTATCGCCCTTAATGCGCAGGGCATCGGTTCGGATCTGCTCAACATGACGCTCACCGACCTGGTCGCGGAAGCGTTGCCTGCCGGCAGTACCGTCAAGACGATCAGCGCCACGCCACAATACGCGGCCGACACCTCCGCGGCGCTGATGACCAATTCGATGAAGGTCGTCAACAACAATGGCATCCTGCCCTTGCGCCCGCTGTCGCGGCCACCGTCCAGGCTGCTGTGGGAACAGTTCAGCCTGCCTGCGCTGGTGCCCGAAGGTGCCGACGGCAGGACACGGCGCCGCAACGAAGAGTTTTTCGAGGTGGACGTCGACGACATCACACAGGAGTTGTTGCTGGGCCTGACTTGGCATCATCCCGGGCGGCCCTCGATCGAGGCCCGGTCGCCCTCCGGCACTTCGTATCGCAATGGGCTGAACGGTGCCTTTGAAATCGGGGTGGGATGGATGACCGCACTGCACATCCCCGCGCCGGAATCCGGTACGTGGCGCGTGCATGTCGCGGGCGATCCGCAATTCCGGCCGCTGCGCATGAACCTGATGGCGCGCTCGGTCTGCCCGGAGTTCGATCTGCTGCTGCGGGTCGATCCCTACCTGCTCAAGCCGCACGACACCAGCATCGTCACCGCGACACCCATGTACAAGAACAACATCGCGGAAGGCAAATTTCAGGCAGTGCTGAGCGATTTCAGGGGCCGCTCATGGCCGATGGCACTGCAGAGCGATGGCACTCTTGCCGCCAAGGCGGACTTTCCCGTGCCCGGCCGGGCACCGCTGCGGGTTGAGCTGCATGGGCTGCTTGAGGGCAGGCGCAAGGTCGAACGCATGGAGTTCACGTCGGTCCAGGTGGGACGCCCGCACGAGCCGCGTCTTGCGGTCAGTCCGGATCACTACCGGCCGGGCCAAAGGTACACGGTCAATGTGACGATCAGCGATGCGGAGTTCACTGCTGCAACCCAGATCTCGTTCGGGACGGGCATCGACGTAAGACGCTTCAGGGTCCTCACCCCGATCGCAGCCATCGCCGAGATCATCGTCGCCGGCAATGCCTTCTCTGGTACGCGCGAGGTGCTGACCTTCCAGCCCGACGCCGAGACCCTGGGCGGCATCGTCGTCGAGGGGCAGCAGGCAGGAGACGGGCAGCGCCCGATGACCGGCTTCATCAGGGCATTGCGCTTCGACGCCCGTGGCCGTCTGGTCGCCGCCCTGCTGGACGCGGATCGCGAGCTTGCCGTGCCGCGCCACGACGAGCGCCTGCAGCACCTGCTGGAGAAGGCGCGCGACACCAACGCAGCCGTCGAGATCACCCTCGATGAACAGGGCAGGCTTGCCAGCATTACGGTAAGCGAATGAGCGCGGAGTTCGGTGCGGCCCCTCCGGCGGACAGCGCGGAAGTCGTCGCGCGCTTCGATGCCATCCTCACCTGGGCGCGGCGGCACCGCAGCAGGCTCGGGTATTTCGCGGCGCTCTATCGCGGCGTCACGTTGCGCGCGCGGAATGCACTGGACCTTGGAGCCTTCGAGCAGCCGCAAGCGGCTGAGCGCCTGCTGGTGCTCTTTGCCTGTCGCTACTTCGACGCGCTGGCAGGCCATCTCGACGGCGCCCCGGTCACCCGTTCCTGGCAAGTTGCCTTCGACGCCGCCGGGCGCTGGAGGCCAACCGTATCGCAGCACCTGCTCCTCGGCATCAATGCCCATATCAACCTTGACCTGGGCCTCGCCGCGGCCCGCACACTCGACGAGTACCCGCTGCCCAGGGCAGATTTCGACCGGATCAACGACTTGCTGATCCAGATGGTAGACGAGATCGAGACCCGGCTGGCCAGGATCTGGCCGCTGCTGCACCTTCTCGACTGGCTGGCCGGCAGGCTGGACGAGAAACTGATCGGCGCCGCCCTGGTGCAGGCGCGGGCCGAGGCATGGGATTTCGCCCTGGCCTTGCGCGCCGCCGGCAACACTCAGGGCGGGCTGATCGAGCAAAGAGATCATCGCGTGGCGGAGATCGGGCGGCATATCATCTCGCCCGGGCCGGTGTTGGGGTTGGCGCTGGCCACCGTGCGGATGGGCGAGTTGCGCGGCATCGTCGGCATCATCGACCTGCTTGACGCGGAGGCTGCGCACGCCCGCACGGAAATTGAGGCGGCTTCAGGGGGCCAGCCGGTCAGCTAGCCAGTCGACTGCCTGCTGCGGGGAACTGTTACATCCAGAGCATCCACAATCATGTGGAGGCTGCCTGCCGGCTGGCTTCGATTTCTTCGATTCCATTGAACGAGCGCGTTGGCTGATTCTCTGCCGTACACCTCGGAAGAACGGAGGGCCGTACCCCGCCATATGCCGCCACTCGACGGCATGGCCGAGTTACCCACCACGTCGCCCGCCCACCGGCTACACTGCACTCTCTGAGTGAGGAGGAAGAATCTCGGATGCTGAGAAGAGTCATCGTGATGAATCCTTTGTCCGTCGTACTCCTCATGCTGTCGCCCAGGAAGGGGGAACGCGCCCGCCATTGAACCGCTCGCCATGCATGAACGGCGCTCTAACGCCCGAAATCTCAGTCAGTGCAAAGTCAGGAGAACACCATGATCAAGGTCAACGTGATGTATCCGTACACCGAAGGCGCCCGCTTCGACCACGCCTACTATCGCGACCGGCACATGCCGATGGTGAAGGCGAGGCTGGGTAGTGCCTGCGCCTACTACACGGTTGAAAAGGGTCTGGCCGGCGGCGCATCAGGTGCACCTCCCGCCTTCGTGGCGATGTGCGCATTCATCTGTGATTCGGCCGAAGCCTTCCAGGCGGCCATGCAGGAGCACGGCGCCGAGATCCTGGGCGACATCGCCAATTACACTGACATCGCGCCGGTGCTGCAGATCAGCGAGGTCATCGTCGAACGGTCGGATCGTTGAACGCACCGGATCGGAACTGACGACATCCGGACGCTTGGTATCGGCCATGAGCAGCCGTTCGACGCGAAAAGCTAAATCGTTCAAAATGGTCGCTTCGAAGCACTCACGTATATACGCGGTCGAGGGTTTGGACCAGGAATGGCGCACGGCTTGTATCGTCACATCGCTCGCACGCTCACGCTAATACGCCGTCTATACCTTCCTCATTGGCCGGTCACACGTGCTTGGGCGTGGAGATAGTTCACTGTGTCTGTGTCGCTCATCAGGGGTGTACCATCGCAGGTAATAGCGTAGATCCAATAGCTGACCATGAATCTTGAGCTTGGCTCCGAAGATAGCTCAAAATCTACCTTCTCGCACTTGAGCAAAAGTGGCAATTTACTGCGATCGAAAGGACCTAAGTCACGTGCATAGAGTGATTTCCCCCTGTAAATTGGGTACGTGACAAAGGTAGTCAGACAAAGCGATCGACCGCTGAGGGTCGCGAAGAGCCGACTGCATGACGGATGCTCGGCACGCGCAGGCAGCCGCCCATTTTCGCCCCGCAGCCCCAATCGCGCGCGCCGCAGTATTGCTTCCAGCAACCGGCGCCGTGATACCAGCAGATATCACAATATCTGCCGGGAGCGTGGGCAATTTGCGCGCCCGTCGGAATCGCTACTGCGTATGGCGTCGATGTTCCGCCCTGTCGCCGGTGGTCTCCCACCCGCCGAAGCACGTCGCGCTTCAATCCGGCTAATCCGCATGCCCCCTGCTCTTCTCGCGGATTCAGACACCCAATTGTTGCGCGAACACGCCGAATCGATTGTCTGGAACAAGACGCCGATGGCGATATATGGCCTACATTCGGCCGACGCTGGTAAGCGTCCGGCCAGTTCTGTCTAAACATTGAAGATCGAACGCCGGATGCGGCCGTCAGAGCGATC
>NZ_CAJPVI010000056.1 GCF_905397435.1 Cupriavidus numazuensis | reverse complement strand
AGGCTTTCGTCGCATCTTCTCCCGGTTCGACAAGCTGGACGTGATGTTCATCGCCTTCATCAATTTTGCGCTCATCGTCGACGGGCTCAGATAGTGTGAACAGGCCCTAGGTCATCTTCGACCAGAAGTACGCGCATTCAAGGTCTCCATGGCCTGCGATCGTCGTGCAGCCGCCGTGCGCCGAGCCCGCAACAGTTGAATGCCGACCGGCAGCAGGGATACGACGACAATGCCCAGGGTCAACCACTGCATATGGTCGCGCACCCATGATATGCCACCGAGCCAATAGCCGCTAAGGAGCAAGCCCGGACACCACAACAAACCGCCAATCACGTTGAAGAGCGCGAACCGGCGCCCTTCCATGCCGGACATCCCGGCGAGAAACGGGGTGATGGTCCGCACAATGGGGACGAAGCGGGCAATCGTGACCGTCGAGCCGCCGAAACGGTCAAAGTATTCGCGTGTCTTTTGCAGGTGGGGCGGTTTGATCCATCTGCGATGGGCTAGCCATTGGCCGGCGGGCGAGCGCCCGACAAGGAAATTGAGGCCATCGCCCGCTACCGCTGCCGCCGTAATGAGCACAACAGGCCAGAGTGGCAGGATGCCGCTGGCGCCGAGGAAAGCTCCGGTTGCGAACAGCAGCGAATCGCCTGGCAGGAATGGCAGCACGACAAGCCCCGTTTCCAGGAACACCACGCAGGCAACGAGTGATACGCCCAACAACCAGTTTCTGGAAAGCAACTCCATCAGTTGTTGATCGCCGGCAAGCCACGCAAGAACTCCGGAAGCAAGCACGATGGTATCTCCGCAGTCGGTGAGTACCGGTCAGTGGCTGCCCCGGACAGCGGCACGCTGCGGCAGGAAAGCAATACACAGGACCATGAAGGTGACAAGCGCGGCGGATGCGCCAAACCGGCTCATGGCCAATCCGCCGGACTGCACAGGCTTGTCCAGGAAGTCGCCCACTACCGCCCCCAATGGGCGCGTGAGAATGAAGGCGGCCCAGAAAAGCAGCGTGCGAGAGATGTTCGTCCAGTAGTAGGCGGCAGCCAGCAGCGCCAACAACGAGCCAAAGACCAGCATGCCGCCGACATAACCGAGGCCGATCGTGTCGGCCGTCCAGTCACCAAGCGCCGTGCCCAGCGTCTGGGAAAACATGATGGTCACCCAGTAAAACATCTCCGCTTTGGCGGTGGCAACGGATTCCACGGATACCGTGCCGAGCGACTTGTACCAGACGGCGAGCGATGCCAGCAGTAGAAACAAAAGCAGTGACGTACCGCCCGCGTAGCCGATGCCCAATGAGCGGTCGGCAAAGTCGGCAAGGGTAGTGCCGACCGTCGTGGTAGCGACAATGGTCAGCCAGTACAGCGTCGGCTGATATGTGCGTGCGCGGATCTGGGCTGACACGGCGATGATGAACACCACTGCAAAGATGGCCGTGCTCAACAGGTAGCCAAGCTGCATGGACATCGACAGTGCGTCACCGCCGGTTTCGCCCAGCGTCGTAGCAGCCACCTTGATGACCCAGAATGCCAGCGTGATTGCAGGAACCTTGCTCAATGAGCGACGTGTGTCGTTTGAATTCATCTTGTGTCCTTGTTCTGGGGTTGAAACAGTTGCCGGATAGATTGATTGCCGGCGAGCTGTGGCCCATGCGCCATTTCCGCCAGTCTGAGCCCGGAAACTTAGCGCAGACACAGGGCGAGGACAGGTAACGACTTGAGCGCATCGGCCCACCCTATACGCAGAACCGCGCTGCGGCCTGGCAGTGGTTCTGCAAGGCCGCCGACGCCGGACATGCCAAATCGCTCAATATCGTGGGGAGCTTCTTCGAAGACGGTTGGAAGGTAGCACCGGCCATCGGCATCGCGCACGACTATTACCGCCGGGCCGCTGAAGCCGGGGACTTTCGTGGCCAGTTCAATTGCGTGCGCCTGGCAGCTGTGTCCGGCAATCACGCGCACGCGGCGGACTGGATTGCCGTGGTCCCCCAGACTGCGACCGATGCCTTTCTCGACAAATGCTCAACTTTCTTCGCGACGCACCGGAGCCCGGACGGCAACGTCTTCACGGAACTGCCTGGCGTGCCGTGCAAGCTTGCGGACGCACCACCGGCATTCCGCCTGCCCGGAGTAAAACGGCGCAACGCGAAACGGCGGCAGGCTTCCTGCCGCAGCGCTATCGGTTCACAGGCGTGGTGACCGGCGCTAGCAGGTCTTCGAAGAAATAAGCCGCCAACTGGTGACGGCCTTCGAGCTTTGCCTTGGCGTACACGTTAGCCGCATGCTGGCGCACCGTCTTGGCCCCGCTCTCGCGCACGCGCGCAATCTCTTCGAGCGAAAGGCCCTTTACCAGCAACAGGGCAACGTCCTTCTCGGCGGGTGTCAGGCTCCACGCATCGAACTGGTCCTGCATCGATTGCAGGAAGTCCCTGGTCGACTGTTGTGCACCCTCGTTGCGCTCAATCAACGCGCGCGCCGAAGCATCCGCCGACTTCTTCAGCGTGTCGAACGCTTGGCAGGCCTGCTTCCGGTCGCGAATGACCAGATACAGGATGGCGATGAATGCAGCCGTAGCAGCTGCTTCCGTCACCCAGTGATACGTCGGAACCGCAGACACGGCGAGCTGGTAGAGATCCCAGGCCTGGTAGGCCGGAAACACCGCCAGAAGAAGTGGAAGTTTGATCGTCATAGCACTGCCGGACAGCAGCCGGTGGGCACAGAGGCGGCCCAACGTCCCGAGATAGGCGGTAAATGTAACTGATTCTCACTTAACCCGGTAGCCCCGAAAGGGGGAAACCCCCCCATGAATATGCTCCACTATTCACTTTAAGGTGGCAGGACATTTGTCCTGTGTCGCAAAAACGCGGCGTGGAAGCGATGTTCGACCCCGACAAATGTCCTGGAGCCATGGGACAACTGCCCGGGAGCGCGGTATGTGATCGCCCAATCGCAAATGGTTCGCATTAGCCTTCACATGGCCCTCGGCAACACGAGGGGCACCGACAGAAGCCAGCGCCGGCCAACAGCGCCGATCCATCCACCTATTTCCGTTCCGGTCTTTCGTTCCTATGCCTCGCCCTGCCCGTCCCGGCTTCGTGCCGCGTCCCCATGCTCTCGCCGCCCTGGCCTCCGCGCTGCTCGCCGGCCTACCCCCCGCTGCGCGCGCGCAGTCGACAGCCCCCCCCAATTCCGAACATGTGCTGCCGGCGGTGACGGCCACGGCAACACAGGCAAGACCTGGCAGCCTGAACGACACCGTGACAACGGGCACGAAAACCGACACACCCCTGCGCGACATCCCGGCAGCCATCACCGTCATCCCGGAGGAAGTGCTGCGTGAACAGGGCGCCGTTGACCTCAACTACGCATTGCAGAACTCCGCGGGTGTACAGCCTCAACTCGCCGGCGGCTATGGCTTCGCCAACAACTACACGATCCGCGGTCTCGCCATGCGCTTCCTGCGCGACGGGTATCCGGATGGCCCGAGCCAGAACGGCTACTACCGCACGATGTACGACGTCGAGCGACTCGAAGTCCTCAAGGGGCCCGGCTCAGCCTTGTACGGTTCCGGACAGCCCGGCGGCACCGTGAATATCGTCACCAAGCCGCCGCGCTCGACGTTCGGCGCGGAGGTGGGTGCGTTCGGCGGCAGCTTTGGCACTTGGGGAACCTATGTGGACGTGGGCGGCCCAGTCGCGTCGAACCTCAGCACGCGCCTGATCGCCGACGTCGAAAAGAGCGATGGATACCGGGGGCTCTCCCGCGACATCAAGGAGATCTCGCCATCACTCAGCTGGGCCTACGACACCAACAAGACGCTGACGATCGACTACGACCATCGCGACATCCGGATCGTGCCGGACAACTACGGCATCATCTTCAACAACCAGGGCAAGATTGCCGGTGCACCGCGCGACTCTCGCTACTACAGCCCGTTCAACGATACGCGGCAGACCGTCGACCGCGTGACGGTCAGTCATGACTGGCGCATCGACCCGGCGCTGAGCATGCGGACGGCCTTCATCTACGACGAGCGCTCGCTCGACATGACCCGCAACGCCGGTGGCAACGGCGGCAACTCGCTGAACCAGATGACCGGGCGAACCGCGCGCACCCAGGTCGACGACGGCCACTTCATCATGGCGCAGAACGAACTGACCTGGAAGACGCGTACAGGTCCGGTCGACCACACGGTTCTGTTCGGACTTGAATATACCGACACGCATATCGATACCGTGCGTACCGGCTACAACCTGCCGAATATCCTGAACATCAATGCGCCGGTCGTCCCGGAAACCACGCTGGCCGGGTTGTCGCCGGTCGTCTCCCAGGGCTTCAACCGAGTGCTGAAGCAGGAAGACATCGGTGTCTACCTGCAGGACCAGATGGCGTTTGGCGAACACTTCAAGGTCCGCGGAGCCGTCCGCACGGACCGCGTAAAGTTCAGCGATATCGGCACGCAGAGCGGCGCCTTCCGCAGTATCGGCGATACGCAGAACCTCACCTCCGGTTCCCTGGGTGCCGTCTGGCAGCCGACCCGTTCGCTTTCGTTCTACACCGGCGTTTCGACGAGCAAGTTCATCAACGTCTCCACTGAGCCCGCCGCGCTGAGCACCCAGCCGGAAAGCTCGCTGCTCAAGGAAATCGGCTTCAAGGCAGACTGGCTCGATGGCCGCCTGCAAACCAACGTGGCACTGTTCGACACCGAGCGCAAGAACTACTACATCACGTTGCCGGGCGCGTTGAGCCCGACGCCGGATGGTCGTGACCACAGCCGCGGCGTCGAACTCGAAGTCACGGCACAGCCGATGGCCGGCTGGACCGTACTCGCCAACTTCGCGTGGCAGGACGTTGAAGTCGAATCCAATACGGTCGCCTCCAACGCTGCAATGGGTGTGACCAACCGCAGCATCGCCGGCACGCGTCCCCCAGGTGTGGCTCGCACCGGCGGCCGACTGTGGACCACCTATGACTTCCAGCAACAGGCGCTTCATGGCTGGGGTGTCGGCTTCGGCGTGACCTACAAGGGCGACAGCTATGCCGACAGCCTGAACCTCTACCGTGTTCCGTCGTATGTCGTGTTCGACGCCGCCGTCTACTACCGTCAGAAGACCTGGGACGTGACCCTGAACCTGAAGAACCTGACGGACAAGACCTACTATGTCTCGCCCACGTTCGTAGGCGCACTGCCCGGCGACACGCGCAGCGCGATGCTGACCGCCCGCTACCGCTTCCAGTGAGGACGCCATGACGCTTCGACCACTACGCCTTTGCAGGAGCATCCTGTTCGTTGCCGGCCTTGCACTGGTGGCGCCCGTCAAGGCGCACTATCTCTGGCTGCAGCAGGACAAGGATGGCGGACACTTGTACTTCGGCGAGTACGAGGAAGGGCTCAGGGAGCGCTCACCCGGGCGGCTCGACGAAATGCCAGGCCCGGAACTGCGAGTCTTCAGCCGCGACGGCACGCAAGTGAATGTGCCAGCAAAGCGGACTGCCAATGGATTCAGTTTTGGCGTGCCTGCCGCCACGTCGACGGTTGTGGCGACAGAGGCGGGCTACGCGGTAAAGGACTGGTCGCGCCAGCATATCGGCGTTGTCAAACCCATGTTCTACGCGCGCTTCATCGGTCCCGAAGCGCGGAACATCGCTTCCGCCGACAGCTTGCCGCTCGACATCGTGCCAACGGGCAAGCCCGGAGAATTCAGCGTCCTGTTTGATCGAACGCCGCTGCCGGATACCGAGGTACGCATCGTCGCGCCGAACGCCTGGGTCCGCGAAGTGAAGTCGGACAAGGAAGGCAAGCTGGTCGTCTCGCTGCCATGGAAGGGCCAGTACATCCTGCAGGCCATCCACCTGGAGAAGCGATCAGGCACATTCAACGGCGCGCAGTACGAAGCCATCCGACACCGCACCACGACATCGGTGACAGTTCGCATCGGGGCGCCGACCACCGTGCCGGATACCTGGCAATCGTCTGTAGCGAACTGAAAGACTGAATGCGATGAGTCCGCCGGGGGAATTTGTGATGGTAACGAACAAGATTGCTCGCCCCCGGCTGCACGCTTCGCCGCAAGCACAGCGAACGCTACATGCTTACATCGCTTCACGAACTCGGACAATGAAGGTACCGCGGCCTGGTAACCCTCTGCATGGTCACCCCGGCGCATCGTTTGCCTCAGATCCGCCAGAGAACCACAACATGGCAACGCGTAGTGACGCCGATGGCCCGCTAAAGGATCTCCTTGCCCGAAGCAATCTTCCGCAGACGGAAGCGAGACTGATGGTCCTGAGAATTCTGCACGACAACCCGGATCACCACATGTCTGCAGAGCGCATGTGCGCAGCACTGGTCAGGCGCGACGCAACCGCGGCTATCTCCACGTTCAAGACCGCCATCTACGACCTCAACAATGCGGGGGTGTTGTCGCGCGTGCTGGTGCCGCTCAATGCCAATCGCGCACAAACGTTGTACGAGATTGCCGACAAGCCAAGGCACCGGCATCTCTATTGCACGGTATGCAAGACGATTTTTGAGGTTTGCGATGCCGTGATGGAGCAGCGAATCGCGCATCAGTTCGACCTCGCTGGGCTGAAGCCAAGCAACTTTGATCTGGCGCGCGCCGGCAAGTGCCTGGCTTGTAATGAAGCGAGGCTGACATCTCGCTAGCGGCACTGTTGCCGTGCCAGCGGTCTATCTCGCTAGCACGGCCTTCAGCAACGCATGCCGGTCAATGCCCTTCCTCGATATTGAGGATCTTTCCCAAGCCCAGAAAATAGTTCGCAAAGGCAAGTACGCAAGCCGTCACGGCAATATAGACGACTGATAGCGCAGCCAGCGTCGGGTCGGCAAACTCCCGGACATAGTTGTACATGGAAACCGGCAGTGTCTGCGTGTCTTGCGTTGTGACAAAAAGCGATGCGGTGAATTCACTGAACGACATGATCGCCGCAAACAGCCAGCCGCCAAACAGCCCGGGCGCGAGCAGCGGAATCGTAATCGTGAAAAGCACCTTCAGCGGCGACCCGCCGAGGCTTGCTGCCGCCTGTTCCAGCCTTGCGTCCAGGTTTTCCATTGAGACATAGACGCTCTTCAGCACAAACGGCAGCACCAGCATCACGTGACACAGAATCACGACGCCATATGAGCGGTCTATGGAGGCCTGTGACACCAGGATCAGCAGACCCAGCCCCAGCGTGAAGTGCGGTACCACGAGCGGAGAATGCAGGATGGCCAGCAGCGTCTGCCTGCCGGGAAACTCCAGCCGTTTGACGGCAATCGACAGGCAGGTTCCGACTACCAGCGCAATGAACGATGACCATCCGGTGATGACGAGGCTGGCGCGGAATCCATCCCGAAAATCCGGATAGCTGAAGACGCGTGCGAACCATGTCAGCGAATACGATTCCGGCGGGAACGTGATGATCGCCTTTTCGTTGAAGGCGGCGATCGTCACCACCACGACAGGCAGCAGCACGAATGCAAGCAGGATGGCAACGAGCAGCGGGCCCGCGACCCGCAGCGGCAAAGGCAAAGCACTTTTGATTCTCATATCAGTGTTCTCCAACGGCTTTCAGTCGCTTGGTGAACAGCCCCAGGGCGTAGAGCGCGGCGGCCGTCAGCAGCAAGCCCATGACACTCAGGCTGGCCGCGAGCGGGAAGTTCATGGAGGCGAAGCCAAGCTGGTACACCAGCGTCGAAACCGTTGGCACGCGACCTCCGCCAATCATCTGCGGCGTCGCAAAGGCGCTGAAGGTCCAGGCGAACGCCGTCGTGATGCCAGCCAGAATGCCCGGAATCGAAAGCGGAAGCGTGACCGTGAGAAAGGTCCTGACCGGGCCGGCCCCCAGGCTCTGGGCGGCTTTTTCGTAGTTTCGGTCGATATGCGAGATTGCCGTGGCGAGCATGAGGACCACGACGGGGATCGTCACGTGCACCAGCGCGACCAGTACGCCCAGGTGCGTGAACATCAGTTCCAGTGGCCATTCGATCAGGCCCAGCTTTCGCAGCGTGCCGTTGATGAAGCCGTTGCTGCCCAGGACAGCGATCCAGGAATAGGTGCGGACGATTTCACCCAGAAACAGCGGCGTAATGGACACCACGAGGATGAACGACTTGAGCCCCCGGCTCCTGACACGCACCAGGGCATAGGCCAGCGGGTAAGCTACTAGCAGCGAACACACCGTCGTCTCCACGCTCAGCCACAAGGTGTTGGAGAACGCGTCGAGATAGATCGACTTGGTCAAGTCGCCGAAGTTGGCGAACGTGAACGCGCCGACATCGAGCGATCCGGGCACATACGCCCGGAAGCTGAACTGCAGGACCGCCATCAACGATACGGCAATGCACAACGCGACAAGTACTGCTGGAGAGACCAGCCAGGCTCGAAGATCGGGGGGGCGCATTCTTCAACCTTATTCCAAACGTTCAGTCGGCGAGGGAGGATTGGCGCGGTACATTGCCGCCGCCGCGATCCTCCCCCCATACCCTGCTATCGGGTTCAGTTCATGACGTTCTCGGTGAACCACTTCCGCCATTCAGCCGTCTTCTCGGCGCGCAGTTTGTGGTCCACCAGAATGGCTTTATCCCACTGCTCCTTCGTCGTAAAGACGCCGGGCAGCTTTGCGTCTTCAGGCGAGACCTTGGCGTTGTCGATGACCGGGCTCGCCTTCTTCAAGGCCACGATTTTCGACTGGACCTCCGGGGACAGGGCGATGTTGATGAACTTGTAAGCCAGATCAGCCTTGGTAGAGCCCTTCGTGATCGCCATGGTATCGATGCCGAGCACCGCGCCTTCCTTGGGCGTGACCAACGTGATGGGCACACCCTGGCTGATCATGTGATAGGCGTTGATCGACAAGATGACCTGAACGGGAGTTTCGCCCGTGGCGATCAACTGCTGCGCATTGGCATCATTGGTATAGAACGCCTTGAAGTTGGGCTTGAGCGCCTTCAGCTTGTCCTGGCCCTTTTCCCAGGTTTTCGCATCCGCGCCCGACAGCATGGCCGAAACCGCGACCACATGGCTCGGATCGAAGTCCGGTACGCCAACCTTGCCTTTCAAGGCCGGGCTCCACAAGTCGTTCCAGCTGTCGAACTTCACGCTGGGCGGCACCAGATCAGCGCGATAACCGATGGTATAGACATAGGCCCAGCTGCCGATGTGATACGGGCTGATCCTGGCACGGTCGACAAGATGCTTGTAATTCGGAATCTTGCTCGTATCCAGCGTTTCAAACAGATTGCCGTTGGCGTAAAGCCAGCCGACGTGGGAAGTCGTGAAGGTAACGTCGCTCTCGGGCTTGGAGGCAAGCTTCGCCTTGTTCAGGCGGTCGATGGTGCCGCCTGTGATGTACTTGACCGGCACCCCGGTTTGCCGCGTGAATTCCTTGCCAATGCTTTCGTCGATGAGGTCGCGGAAGCTGCCGCCCCAGGTACTCACGACCAAGGCTTCCTGGGCAGAGGCAGCCGTACTGCCAAGCGTGACGGAAAGCGCGCAAAGTGCCAAAAGCTTGCGGATCATCATTCAATACCCCCAATCGAAAAGATAACCATCTGATAAAACTGGAAATACGCTGGACGAGCACCAAGCGTTGCTGGCCAGCAGCGGAGCAAGGCCTGCAACTGGTCGACGCAAGAGAAACCCCGCCGCAAATATTCAGTGCCGTCATTCGCTGCTGCGACGCCGACGCAATGGCTTCGAACGACGAAACTATGATGTGAAAAGCGAACCGTGCAGCCAAGTCGGCTTTTTCGTAGCGGTGCCTCACAATTCCTGATGGGGTGTGGGGGGTGTTCCGCCTTCTGGAACAGGTTAGCGGCGGCCCGCTGTCCGGTGGTATTCGGAAATTCCTAAACGGACAGCCGGAAAATAAGAATGGCACCGCCAGGCGCCGCACATGACTATGCACTCGGGGGCGCATCGCCCCTTGCGTCCCGCCACCTGCCGAATCGACCCCAAGCGACCATGAAACATACCCGCATCCGCACCTTCAACACGAAGGTCACCTACCCCGAACAGAATCTGGACAACGACCTGTGCCAGGCCGTTGTCGCCAGAGGCACGACCATTTTCCTGCGAGGGCAGATCGGCCAGAACCTCGACACCTCGGAGAGCGTGTGCATCGGCGATGTCGCCGGACAGGCGGAGCAGGCCATGGCCAACATCGCGATGCTGCTCGAGGAAGCCGGCGGCGAGCTACAGGACATCTGCAAGATCACGATCTACATCATCGACCCGCGCTATCGCGAGGCGGTCTATCGTGTCGTGGGCCGCTGGCTGAAGGGTGTTTTCCCGGTGTCGACCGGCATCGTCGTATCGGCCCTGGCCCGCCCCGAGTGGCTGGTCGAGATCGACGCCACCGCTGTCATCCCGGACTGAGTTGCCATGACCTTTTCCATCATTGCAAGGTGCCCCGCCACGGGGCAATTCGGCGCCGCCGTGGCATCGTCGTCGCCTGCGGTTGCCGCGCGCTGCATCCGCGGGCGCAAAGGGGTTGGCGCGGCCGCGAGCCAGAATATCACCGACCCGGATCTCGGCCCCCTCGCCCTGGACCTGATGGCCAGCGGCCTCACACCGGAACGTGCCCTCGCCGAACTGCAGAAGCGCCCCCATATCGAGTATCGCCAGCTCATGGCCATCGACGCCCACAACCCGCCGGTGGTCTTCACTGGCGCCAAGGCGCTGGGCACCCTGGCAAGCGTGGTCGGAGCCCATGCCGCATGCGCGGGCAACATGCTGGCGACGCGCGACGTGCCCCGGGCCATGCTGGCGGCGTTCGAGGAGACCGAAGGGGCGCTGGCGGAACG
The DNA here is from genome assembly GCF_905397435.1 of Cupriavidus numazuensis. Lineage (GTDB taxonomy): Bacteria > Pseudomonadota > Gammaproteobacteria > Burkholderiales > Burkholderiaceae > Cupriavidus > Cupriavidus numazuensis. The sequence goes on along the minus strand of NZ_CAJPVI010000056.1, from coordinate 48,684 downwards.
ACTGATGCAGGCGATGCTCGCCGGGCAGGCAGCAGGCGGCGAGGAAGGTCCGGTCCATTCGGCGGGCCTGTTGGTGTATGACACACAGAACTGGCCCGTCGTAGACCTGCGCCTGGACTGGGTGGAGAACGGTCCGGTCGAGGCACTGTATGCAGCATGGCAGGTTTACGCCCCGCAGCTGAAGGACTATGTGAAGCGGGCGCTCGATCCGCGTGCGGCGCCCAGTTTCGGCGTTCCCGGAGACCTGTGAGCCGAGCGGCACAATGACCGCGCGACAGCGCCGGCCACGGTGGCCGGCGCTCGAAAGGGCAGACCTTCTCCAGTACACTGGACCGCTCCCCTTTTTCCTGATCTCGACATGCTCAATCGCATTTCTCTGCGCCAGATGGAGTATTTCGTTGCAACGGCGAAACATGGCAGCATCGCCGCTGCGTCGACGCAGATCCATATCTCTTCTCCCTCGATTTCCGCAGCGATCGCGCATATCGAGACCGAGCTCGGCGCGCAGCTGTTCGTACGCCATCCTTCCAAGGGCATCGGCCTGACCCCCGTCGGCACGCTGGTTCTGCAGCACTGCGAAGATATGCTCGGACGATCGTCAAGACTCTATGAAATCGCCTCGGATTCGAGCGACGTCATCCAGGGCACGTTACGCGTAGGAAGCTTCCAGTCGCTCACGGCCATGATCGCGCCCGAGGTCATATTCGGGTTTTCCCGCGCCTTCAAGAAGGTTGACGTGCACATGGTCGAAGGTGACCAGGAGGTCTTGATGCACAAGCTCCATGCGCTCGAGATCGACCTGGCGATCACCTATGACCTGCACCTGAGCGACGACATCCAGTTCGAGAGCCTGGCGACGATGCCGCCCTATGTGCTGGTGAGCGAGGTCCATCCGCTGGCGCAGCAGAAGGTGGTCTCCTTCGAAGAGCTGGCGCCCGAACCCTATGTCCTGCTCGATATGCCGATGAGCCGGGACTACTTCGCCTCTCTGTTCGAGCAGGCTGGCGTGACGCCGAACATCGCGGCGCGATCGCAGTCCACGGAAGCGGTCCGGTCCCTGGTCGCCAACGGCGTGGGCTACGCGCTCTTCAATGTGCGCCCCAAATCCAATCAATCGCTGGATGGAAAGCGCATGGTGCGAATCCGCCTTGCCGGTACCCATCGGCCCATGCTGCTTGGCCTGGCGACTTACAAGCCAATGAGACAGTCCAGATTGACGCGGATCTTCATGGAACGCTGCCGCGCGTATATCTCCGACCAATACATTCCGGGGATGAGCGCGCCGAGCTTCTTCGATCCCCGTATCGCAGCGCCCTGAAACCCCAACACAAAATCCAGTGATGGAAAATCGAACCTCTTCCGCAAGCGTCGCACTCCTGGAAACGCTCGTTTCTTTCGCATCGGTTTCCCTCACGCCAAATATCGCGCTGATCCACAAGGTTCGGGACATCCTGGCCGAAGCGGGCATCGAGTCGATGCTCGCACCCGACCCGGAGGACCCCAGCCGCTCCAATCTGTTCGCAACGGTCGGCCCGGTGGGCATTCCGGGCGTCCTGCTCTCCGGTCATACCGATGTGGTGCCAGTGGAAGGCCAGCCCTGGACTTCGCCCCCTTTTGAGGCAACGCACCGCGATGGCCGCATCTACGGCCGCGGCACCGCCGACATGAAAGGCTTCGTGGCCTGCGCCGTCACCGCCATGGTTGCTGCCGCCCGGCAGCCGCTCCAGCGTCCCTTGCAGCTGGCGCTGTCCTTCGATGAGGAAATCGGCTGCGTTGGCGTGCGCCACCTGCTGCGCCGGCTGGAGACCCGCCTCCCCGCCCCCTACCTTTGCATCGTTGGCGAGCCGACGCTGATGCGGATCGGCACCGGCCACAAGGGCAAGGCCGCCTACCGGGCAGTCTGCTGCGGCCAGGCCGGCCACTCGGGCCTGGCGCCCAGGTTCTTCAACGCCATCCACATGGCCAGCGACCTGGTCGCATCGTTGCGGGATGTGCAGCGCGAGCTGGCGGAAAGCGGCCCGCGCGACGAGGGCTACGGCGTGCCCTACAGCACGGTCCACGCCGGCGTCATTCACGGCGGCCGCGCCTTGAACATCGTGCCCAGCGAATGCGAAGTCCGCTTCGAGATCCGCAATGTCTCTGAGGATCGACCCGAGGAGATACTGAAGCGCGTCCTGGAACGCCTGGCCCAACGCGTCAGCAATGAGGCACTGAATCCCGAGGCGCCCTTGCCTGATATCGAGATGACAAACAGCTATCCCAGCCTCGACACCCGCGAGGATTCGCCCGCTGTCGGCCTCCTCGCCTCGCTGCTCCCCCCGGGCACCCCATGCGCCAAGGTGGACTATGGCAGCGAGGGGGGATTATTCCAGCAGAGCTGGAACGAAACACCCGTGCTCATTTGCGGGCCAGGGAGCATCGAGGTCGCACACAAGGCCGACGAGTATGTGGAGCTGGCGCAGATCGAAGCCTGTGACCGCATGCTGGCTGGTCTCGTAGAGTTTCTCTGCCAACGAGAGGCCACTGCATGATGCACACCCGGACGCCGGAAAACTTGTGAAGGCGTCCCTTAGTTCATCAGCAGGATGCTGCGGTCGACGGACTGGATATCCGTTTTGCCGCAGAACGCCATGGAGAGATCCAGCTCGTTGTGGATGATGTTCAGGGCCGTAGTCACGCCTTGTTCTCCGAGGGCGCCCAGACCATACATCATCGCGCGGCCGATATACGTGCCGCGCGCCCCGAGCGCGATGGCCTTCAGTACGTCCTGGCCGGAGCGGATGCCGCCATCCATATGGACCTCCATCCGATCGCCAACGGCTGCCACGATGCGCGGCAATGTGGAGATCGACGACGCGGCGCCGTCCAGCTGGCGCCCGCCATGGTTTGACACGACGATGGCATCGGCACCGCTTTCCACTGCCAGCCGTGCATCCTCCGGGTCCTGGATGCCCTTGACGATCAGCTTCCCCTCCCACCGCTTCCTGATCCATTCGACATCCTGCCAGGACAGGCGCGGATCGAACTGTTCCCGCGTCCACTCCACCAGCGAGCCGATATTGTCGACGCCCTTTGCATGCCCGACGATATTGCCAAACTGACGGTGTTTGGTACCCAGCATGCCGATGCACCAGCGCGGCTTGCTCGCCATGTTGATGAGGTTGCGCAGGGTCGGTTTGGGCGGCGTGGACAAGCCATTTTTCTTGTCCTTATGCCGCTGGCCGAAGACCTGCAGGTCCATCGTGACCACGAGCGCGGAGCAATTGGCGATCCTGGCACGGTCAATCAAGCTTTCGACAAACGTCCGGTCACGCAGCACGTACAGCTGGAACCAGAACGGATGGCGCCCGGTCGCTTCCGCCACCGCCTCGATCGGGCAGATGCTCATGGTGGACAAGGTGAACGGAATGCCGTGCTGCTTCGCCGCGCGCGCGGCCAGGATTTCACCATCGGCGTGCTGCATGCCGGTCAGTCCGGTAGGCGCGATCGCCACCGGCATGCTGACTGGCTGGCCCACCATGGTGCTGGCGGTGCTGCGCTCGGTAATGTCGACTGCCACGCGCTGGCGGAATTCGATACGCTGAAAATCCGCCTCGTTGGCACGGTAGGTATATTCGGTCCACGATCCGCCGTCGACATAGTCATAGAACATGCGCGGCACGCGCTTTTTCGCCAGCTTGCGCAGGTCTTCAATGCACGTCATCTCGGCCATGGAAACTCTCTGAAGAAAAAGAAAAAGCTGCCGGATCGCCCGATCCGGCAGCTCGTCCGTGTCACCCGGTACGCATGACAATCACCTTGCGGGCTCAAGAGCAGGTTCAAGACACGCTCAAGACCGCTCGTACGTCATATAGCCGTTCTGCAGCACGATATGGTCGGCGATGTATTTCGCATCGTGCCAGACGCCATAGATGAAGGATGATGCCCGGTTGACCAGATTCGGAAGGCCCAGGAAATAGATACCTCCTTCTGCGGAAATGCCGCGCTTGTGGAACGGATCGCCCTTCTCGTCGAAGGCATTCTTCACGTTCAGCCAGTTGAAATCGAACTTGAAGCCGGTCGCCCAGAGAATCGATGTGATGCCGGCTTCGGCCAGGTCGAGACTGAGGATCGGGTTCCTGAGGCACTCCGGGTCCGACAGCAGTTCCCAGGCGTCAGGTTCCGGCGGAAACGGCAGGCCATTCTCTTCGATATAGGCATCCGCTTCGCGCAGCACGTCGAAGTAGGCGCGGTCGCCTTCTGCGATGTTCTCGGGCAGGCCAGGCTCGAACGTCATGACGCCATCCTTGTAGGATTGAGTCAGCCCGACCAGCTGGATGCCTGCGTGTGCCAGGCGTCGGAAATCGACTGTCTTGCCGCCCTCGTAGCCGCTCACGGCAAAAGCGACGTGCGCCTTCTTGGGCCGGATCTTCACTTCATCCCACAGGCCGAGGGCGCCCAGCCACCAGCAGTAGTCACGACCACGGTATGAGCGCGGCGGGCGGTAGTGCTCGCCGACCGAGAGATAGACCGTCTTGCCGGCCTGGCGCAGCTCTTCGGCGATCTGCGAGCCAGAAGCGCCCGCGCCCACCACAAGCACCGCGCCTTTCGCCAGTTGACCGGGATTCTTGTAGGTCGAGGAATGCAGCTGCTGGATATGAGCGCTCTCAGGCACGATCTTTGGATAAGCCGGTGTCTGGAACGGGCCGGTTGCAGCCACGACGTTGTCTGCCTCGATCACACCGTCGGAGGTCGTCACCCTGAACCCGGGACGCCCTTGATGCCGTTCCACGCGCTTGACTTCGATACCGGTGCGCACTGGTGCCTTCAGCATCGCGGCATAGGCTTCGAAATACTGGGCCATGCGTTCTTTCGGCGGAAAGGTCTCCGGCGAAATGCCCTCGAATTTCATCCCCGGAAAGCGGTCATGCCAGGCCGGCCCATTCGCGACCAGCGAATCCCAACGCTCCGAACGCCAGCGCTCCGCGATTCGGCTGCGTTCCAGCACGACATGCTCCACACCCATGTGCGTGAGATGCTCACTCATCGCGATGCCTGCCTGGCCAGCACCGACCACCACGGTGTTGATTTTTTCCACTGACATTTGATTTTCCCAAGAATGATCGCCCCGGTCAGTCGCACCGGCACGGAAGCATCGACAACAAGGCGTACTGGCGCCCTGGAGACATCGCTCATCGATGGAGGCCAGTTTGATAAAGCCCTCACCGTTTGGAAATCACGTTTTTCAAACTCATGGCTTAGGAAAAATTAAAGCGCTGGCCGAAGCGTGCCTTACCGCCCCTGCGCATCCGCGCATCACAAGGCATTCCGGGCGATTGCATCAGCGCCGCCAGCGCCGGGGATCGGGCATTTCGTTTTTTCCGAGGAATCGCATCAGTTTCGGCAAAGGCCCGGTGCTGACTGTTTGTCTTATGCTGCTTGCCAGTACCAGCTCGGCCTCGATGTCATCGGGCTCCAAGCCTGGAGCACGGCATACTCCTCACTCTCCGTACACCTATGAACGTAGCCAACTCCGGGCCTGCCGCCCAGCAAGCACTGCCCGATACCGCCGTCAGCCTGGAACGGGTGGTCAAGAAGTATCACGATCACACCGTGCTGCACGAGCTCTCTCTGAAGATACGACGCGGAGAATTCCTCACCCTGCTCGGCCCGTCCGGCTGCGGCAAGACGACACTCCTCAACCTCATCGCCGGCTTTGCGGAGGCCGACACCGGCGAGATCTTCATCGATGGTCAGCCGGTGACTTGCGAGCCGCCGCACAAGCGGCAGATCGGCATCGTCTTCCAGAACTACGCGCTGTTTCCCCACATGACCGTCGAGCGCAATATCGGCTATGGCCTGCGCATGCGGGGCGTGGGCAAGGACGAAATCGCACAGCGTGTGAAGGAGGTCATGGAGCTGGTGAAGCTCGGTGGCCTCGGGCATCGCAAGCCCCGCGAACTCTCGGGCGGCCAGCAGCAACGCGTCGCGCTGGCGCGGGCGCTGGTGATCCACCCCAAGGTACTGCTGCTGGACGAGCCGTTCTCGGCCCTGGACAAGAACCTGCGCGGCTCCATGCAGGTCGAGATCCGGGAGATCCAGCGTCGCCTGGGACTGACCACCGTGTTCGTGACCCACGACCAGGGCGAAGCGCTGGCCATGTCCGACCGGATCGCGGTGATGTCGAACGGCAGCATTCGGCAGATCGCGCCGCCAGCCGATCTGTATCAGAACCCGCAGTGCCCGTTTGTGGCGTCCTTCCTGGGCGACGTCAACATCCTGCCGGGGCATTATCACGGGCAGACGGCAACGGATGTGCAACTGCGTCTGGGCTCGGGGCTCATCAGCTTCCCGCATGCCCGCCTGGCCGATGCATCGCACGACGGGGAAAGGCTGGACGTCTATGTACGGCCGGAGCACATCAGGCTTGAGCACCTGCATCCCCAATCGGTGTTGAGTGGCACGGTGATCAACCACGTCTACCAGGGCGACCACATCAATACGTTTATCGACGTGGACATTCCGACGGCGGCGCGTCAGGTCGTCACAGTGCGCAGCGCAGGCTTGAGCGCCATGCAGCAATGGCCCATCGGCTCGGTCGCGGGACTTTCGCTACCTGGTGAGGGCGTCAGCATTTTCAGCCCCAAGAAGCGGACGTAAGAACCGAAGCAGCACCCCAACGCGAAGGCACAACACAACGCGTCTGACAACGCAGCATGAGAGAACCTATCCATGACCAGTCTCCCCCGCTCCATGCAAGCCATCATCGCCCGTGAACCCGGCGACGCCAGGGTATTGACACTGGCCGAGCGCCCCATGCCCGAACCCGGGGCTGGCGAAGTCCTGCTGAGAGTGCTCGCCGCCGGCGTGAACCGGCCTGACATCATGCAGCGCCAAGGTATCGCGAAACCCGCGCCCGGCATTACCGACGTGCTCGGACTGGAAGTCTGCGGCGAAGTGGTTGCCTGCGGCCCCGGAGTGGACAGCAAGCTGATGGGGCAGCGGCTGATGAGCCTGGTGCCCGGCGGCGGCTATGCGCCGTGGTGTACGGCACCGGTCGATCAATCCTTCATCGCTCCGGGAACGCTTTCCGATGTCGAAGCAGCCGCCTTGCCCGAGGGGCTGTTCACCGTGTGGCACAACCTGTTCGAACTGGGCCGCCTTGCCATGGGCGAAACCGTCCTGGTCCATGGTGCAGCCGGCGGTATCGGCACGCTTGCGATCCGCCTGGCGCATGCCGCTGGCGCAACCGTCATCGTCACGGACAACGACGAAAGCCGCTTTCCCGAACTGCGCGCCATGGGCGCCGATGCGACGATCTGCTGGCCGACCACTGATTTCACCGAGGCCTGCCTGCAGTACACCGATGGGCGCGGGGTCGACGTGGTCCTCGACATCGTCGGCGGCGACTATGTCCGCCGCAATCTTGCCGCCATGGCCTTTGGCGGCCGCCATGTCAGCCTGTCCTTCATGCAGGGATCGGCGGTCAATGTCGAACTGCTGACGCTGATGCAACGCCAGGTAAGCCTGCACTCGTCCACCATGCGCCCGCAGAGCCATTTCGAGAAGACCCGCATGGCCCAGAGCATTGCGCGCCATGTCATCCCGCTGCTGAAAAACGGACGGGTCAAGCCGCGCATTCACGCTACTTTCCCGCTTGCGGCGGCAGTCGAATCCCACCAGATGCTGGAAAGCGGCAAGGTCTTCGGCAAACTGGTCCTGATCCCCTGAAAGCCTGTTCTCCAAATCAAGCATGCTGAAACTTCTTTTCGCTCCGACCTCGCCATTCGTGCGCAAGGTCATGGTCTGCGCACACCTGACGGGGCAGGCCGAATCCATCGAGTTGCTGGACAGCGCCGCGCATCCGGTGCGGCGCGACCCGCGCATCGCGGCCCACAACCCGCTCGCCAAGGTGCCGACGCTGATCCTGGAGGATGGCCACGCCCTCTATGACAGCCGAGTGATTTGCGAGTACCTGGCCAGCCGGGCAGACGGCGCCGGCATCTTTCCCGCCTCCGGCCCCGCGCGGTGGACGGCTCTGACCCGCCAGGCGCTCGGTGATGGCCTGCTCGACGCCGCGCTGCTCGCGCGCTACGAACGGACGGCGCGGCCCGAGGAAGTCCAATGGCCCACGTGGCGCGAAGCGCTGCTGACGAAAGTCACCGCCTGCCTCGAATCCATCGATGCCATCGCATCGGAACTGGTGGAAAGACAGCCGACCATCGGAGAAATCACCATCGGCTGCGGGCTCGGGTATCTGGACTTCCGGTTTCCCGAACTGGATTGGCGGGCCCAATACGGCAACGCGGCACGCTGGAATGAGGCGTTCCAAAGCCTGCCTGCCATGCAGGCTACGCGTCCCCATGAAGCTTGAACACTGAGGCTGGAGCATGAGCAAAAAAATCACCATCTGGTTTCTGAACGGCCCTAACGCCAATCTTTATGGCCTGGATGCCAACAAGACTTACGGCAGCGACAGCTTTCCGGTCCTGCAGTCACGATGCGAGCAAAAGGCGGCGTCCCTGAATGCCGACCTGCGCTTCTTGCAGTCGAACTACGAGGGACAGTTGGTCGACTGGATCCAGGAAGCGCGCGGCGTGGCGGACGGCATCATCATCAATGCGGCCGGCCTGACCTACTCGTCGATTCCGATCCTCGATGCCTTGCTGGCTTTCCCCGGCAAGATCATTGAAGCCCATATGAGCAACATCTGGAAGCGCGAGCCCTTTCGCCACCACTCCTACATTTCCAAGGCGGCGGATGGCGTGATCGCCGGGCTGGGGGGCGATGGCTACGAACTGGCCATCGAGGCCGTCACGCGGCTCGTGCAGAAAGGCAAAGCGGCACTCTGATTTTCCATGCGCACGCGCCATGGCAGCAACGTGTCATCCCGTTGCCGCCTTTACCAATTTTCCCAATGCAGTTGTCAAGATGCCAATGACTGAAGACACCCCCTCGGGCGCCCTGGCCTTCTACAGTGCATTCGACGATTTCGACACGTGGAAGCGCGCGCTCCAGGCCCAGCTACCGAAGCTGAAGGTCATCCACTCCAGCGAAATCACCGAGCCGGCAGACATTCACTACGCGCTCGCCTGGAAGCCGCCGGAGAACTTTTTTGCCGGGATGACCAACCTGCGCCTGATCGTCAATCTGGGGGCGGGTGTGGATTCACTGGTTCAACGGCAGGATCTTCCCTCAGGCATTCCGATTACACGACTCACAGACCCGCAGATGGCGCGCATGATGGCGGGATACGTGCTGTTCGCTGTGCTGCGGCACGCCAGGGACATCCCGTACTTCGAGCAGGCGCAGCGGCGGGGCGAGTGGGCCTACCGTCATCCACGTTCTCCGCAGGACATCCGCGTGGCGGTTCTGGGGCTCGGTCAGTTGGGTGCGAAAGCGGCTCACGAACTGCAGCGCCAGGGATTCAAGATGATCGGCTGGTCTCGCAGCCCTGCGCAGATCGAAGGCGTGGAATGTTTTTCAGGACTCGAAACGCTCGATACCGTGCTCGGGCAGGCGGACATTGTCGTCGTGATGCTGCCGCTCACGCCGCAGACGGCTGGCATCCTGGATCGATCGCGACTCGAGCGGCTGCCGCGGGGCGCGGCCTTCATCAACGTTGCGCGAGGCGCCCTGGTCGATCAGACGGCGCTGACGGAGCTGCTCCAAAGCGGCCATATCGGCGGGGCAACGTTGGACGTATTCGAGCGCGAACCTTTGCCTGCCGGCAATCCGCTGTGGAGCATGCCCAATGTGCTGATCACGCCCCACCTGGCGTCGGTGGCGATTCCGTCATCAGCGGCAAGACAGATTGCGGAGAATATTATTCGAGTTTCTGCCGACGAATTGCCGGACAACATCATCGATCCAGCACGCGGATATTGACGTATGCACTACGTCCGGCGCAGTGGCGCCGGACGCCTCGAATGGCGTGTCCCCCATTTAAGACCATGATTGTCCGAGGCCCACTGTGCCCTCGCACATTAAAGATCTTTCGAATGCACACCCTAACCCCTTGATTTCCCTAGGCACGCTGTCGGCGTCAAAGCCAAAAACCCCTTTGCTTCACTTTTTGGCGCCGACATTAGAATGCTTTCGACTTGTACGCACGAAACAGGACGAAAGTGGCCGAGGGCATCTTCATCTTCGCCGCACCAAGCTAAAGCCGTGCTGCGCGCATCGTGTCACAGCGACGCGGGCTAGACAACGGCAGTTGGGAATCGCTGCTGACCGGAATTTACATCGCAGAGTACGGACGGCGAACGTTCGCGGCGGCTACTTCTGCGTCACCGATGAAGGACAGAGCGTGCCCTCCACGCGTGGGATTTCTTCAAAGCGGAGTTAGCTGACCAAAGGAGCAGGGTGGGGCCTGCTGTCAAGTGCGCTAGGGAGAGCCTTTAGATGCGCAAGCCCGCTCCATCATTTTGACAAAGCCCAATTCGGCGTTATCAATTCGCAGACGCACTTGTTTCGGAGCATCGTGCTGCTCACCAAGCACTCGACCCTGCGCGGCAAAGAAATGAATGTCCTTGGTGACTGCCAACCCTGTCGGTTTGCAGGCGGTCGACACGGGCACATGGATTTCGATAGTCACATCCTTGCGTGATTCCACCTTGACGAGCGCAAACTGGCGATCCGAATCGCTACTTGGCTGCCACTCAAGGCGCGATTTTGGAGTGTTGTTCGTCGCGGGAGCATCTTCAACGGCCCAGTCGCCAATAAGTTCGTAGTCCTGCCACTCACCTGGATACAACGTGACAGCGCATACGATATTCGCTGACGCCTTCCCGCAGGCTTGCACCACCATTGGGATGGGATGGCGCCGGCTCTCGTTCACAGACTGCCCGTATTTTTGCTGACCTGCATCCAGACTGTCCATGGCAAACGTTGCTCCAACAAAGCAACTCGAGACGGGGACAATCCCCACCGCTACCGAAAATAGAATACGGGACTTCCTGCCCAACGGCGTGCGTCGAAGGATCCTCTCTAAGGCGCAGACAGCGATTGGCGCAAAGACCATTGTCGACGCTATCAACCATCCAAAGACAAAAACGGTGACCTTAAACGCAAATAGTAGCCATCCCAGCGCACAGACCAATAGCAATACAGCTGTATATGCATAAGCCACACAAAGCGCGGCATAGCCCCCCAATTTTATCGCCTTGCTTCTCGTACCCCTGGGTTCGTCGTCGAGTTGCTTTCCAGCCAGCTGGCTCACCCAATAGCAGATGACCCACGCGCCGACCACGCACCCTGCAGCACGCAGCAAAATCTCCCAGTTATAAGAAGGCCGGACGTTAAACTTCAGCTTGAGTTCCCAGAGAGACTTCCACGGGTCTACGAAAGGTGCGCCGTCGCTGGACATTATTACCACCATGGCCAGCGTGAGGGCCACGCCAAATGCCGCGAGGACGCTATACCATGGATGATCTTCTTGTGCAGCGGCTGCCAGCGGGTCGCGCGCCGTCAATACTCGGACTGCTCGCGTCAGTGGCGGAAGCGCGCTGAGGAGAATATCTGCGACCCCGCGTGGAAAGGCACCGCTCGGCGGCTGCTCCGATTGCTGTCGCCGAAGTCCGCTATGGGGCCCCACCCCCTTTTTTCTATTTTTCAGTGAAGTCATATTCTCAATATAATATATATTCACAATCAACGCACTCAATCAAGTGCTTTGATTTTTAGCCTAATTAAGATTCCGGAAAATCAGTAATATTTAAATTCTCATCATTTTTTGCAATGCGCAACTCAATCTCGATGGCCGCACCCCGCTTAATTGTGGTTTGCCCGCCCCCCTATTTTCCCTAGCAGATATCACTTCATTTACCGTGGCCAGCAATTTCGCCACGTCGTGCAGTGATTTTTTCCCAAATGGAACCATTTATACACATTATCCCTATCGGACCTCCATTCCCACACCTTGAATTCCGAAGCGCGAGAATCTTTGGCGCTATTGCGATTCGCAGCTGTAATGCAATACTTCCCCCATGTTCATCCTCCAGCGGGCGTGACAACGCCTATCTTGCCGCAGCCGTCAAATGGTGATGGAGTTCATTTTTTCAATGGCGTTGTTTCTTAACAATATGTTTGGCAAAACGCGTCCTCGCGCAGCCGCTACCTTCGCGAGGCGAAAGGTCTTGACTTGTGAAAGTTTGCGGGGTGCCCACCACCTTGACGAAGTGGGCGTCGATTTCCCCTAAGTGATAGCTAGGAAGATCTTGGCCGGCCTTCGACGATCGCGAGATGAGCTACATTGTTAGATATTAACGACTTAGTGGGTAATCAAGACGCCGAAAAAGGACACTTATGTGTATGAAGGGACTTTAATGTCCGAGTCCATCTTGGGTCAAGGCACGCCGGAGAGAGCGAGGCCGGCGAAAGGGCTTGGCTAAGGGATTTATGCGCGGCTAAGGGGCGAGACCATACATTTGGAAAGACCACTGGTGCATATGAACGCGCTCTAATGTTTCCAGCGGCGCTTTAATGGGAAAACAGGATTTTAATGTCTGAGGACCCACTGGCCGCAATCCCCTCTATACTCCATTCCATCATTCATCCCTCAATGAATCATGGAATACACCCCAGGCATCAGCCAGCTGGCCAGCCTGCTGGCCGACCCCGGCCGCGCGGCCATGCTATGGGCGCTGATGGACGGCAGTGCTCGTCCCGCCGGTGAACTGGCGCTGATCGCTGGCCTGTCTGCCTCGTCCGCGAGCGGACACCTGACCCGGCTCAGCGAAGGCGGGCTGCTCGCCGTGGAGACGCGCGGGCGCAATCGCTACTATCGGCTGGCCACGCCCGAGATCGGCGTGGCGATTGAAGCGCTGGCTTCCGCCTCGCTCGCGAGCCGGCCACCGCGGCTGCGCGATGTGCCGGTGTCGCGCACGGCGCCGCCCGCGTTGCGGCAGGCGCGCACCTGCTACGATCACCTGGCCGGAGAACTCGCCGTGGGCCTGTTCGAGCGCATGACACACGCGGGCTGGCTGCTGGTGGACGGCAATGCCGTGGACCTCAGCGGCGACGGCGCGCAGGCCATGTTGCGGCTTGGCGTGGACGTCGAGGCCGCGCGCCGCAAGCGGCGTCAGTTCGCCTGCACCTGCCCCGACTGGAGCGAACGCAAGCCGCATCTCGGTGGCGCACTCGGTGCCGCGCTGCTCGGCAACCTGCTTGATCGCGGCTGGATCGAGGCGACGCCCGCGTCGCGCGCGCTGCGGGTGACACCGCGCGGCCAGCGCGAGATCGGCGGCATCGCGGCCTGAAGGGCCCGGCAACACTGACATACCCTATAAGGAGAACGAACATGGTCACACCATTGGACGACCACATCCAGGACGCCATCCAGCACTTCTTTGCGCTGATCAACCTTGGCGACACCGCGCAGACCGATGCCCAGCGCGCGCTGTTCGAAGACGCGCTGCTCGACGCGGAGGAAGACGACACCGAGGGCCAGGAACTGCTGTGGGTGATCCGCGAGGTCATCGACTGGCAGTCCGGCTTCTATGTGGACTGGAAGGACTGCCAGTCCTTCATCGGCTGCATGAACCAGCTGTGCGAGCGGCTGGACCTTGAGATCGACTGGGGCAGCGAAGACCCCGAGGACGAGGACTTCCTGGAAAGCACCAGCGTGCCCGAGCTGATGGAACTGGCCCACCGGCAGTTGCGCGTGGCCGGCTACACGCTGTGGAACTGGGATACCGGCGGCGATGCCTACGGCGGCTGGATCACGCGCAGCGAGGACGATGAGGAAATGTTGGATATCGCCGAGACCCTGGCTTTCGATATCCGCCCCGGCGACCAGCCTTACTGAAGCGTTGGTTCGGTGTCCGGCATCCGCGCCGGACATGCCTGCCACTCAGTTCGCGGGTCGCCAGTTGCCGTGGAAGCCGAACGGCACGCGATGCGACAACTGCACCACGGCAATCGGCCCGCTGCCGATATCATCCGCTTCATACACCACGAGATCGCTGCGCTGCTCCGCCCCCCGGAACACCGTCGCGAGCAGCCAGCCATCACCTTCCGCGCTGTCCGGGCTACGCGGCACGAATACCGGCTCGGAGATCGCGTCCCCTTCCGACAGCGCGTGTACCGTGCGCCGACCCGTGGTCAGATCCAGGTGGACCAGCGTGTCATAAGTACCTGGCAACGACCCTTCGCGCTGGCGCGAGGCAAAGTAGCCATGGCGATACGGCAGCGTGGCGAAGCGATCGTCGATACGCGGAAATTCACCGGGCATGTCATCGAGCCACGTGCGCCGGAACGTGTCGGTACCGGCGTCGAGATCGAAGGTCCAGCGGCACAGGCGCGCACGGCTGCCCGGTCCACCGGCGTTCGGATTGAACAGCGGCGGCTCGTCGTACTGCATGACATCCGCAAGGATCCGATCGCCCTCTTCCCACGCGTTCATGACGTGGAAGACGTAGCAGGCTTCGCCGCGAAACCAGCGCATCTGCGTCACGTCGCCATGGCGCGGCAGGATGCCGATGTGCGCGCCAAGCTGCGGCTCCCACGCATAGGCCGGCTCGCCGCGCGTGGCCCGTGCCATGCTGCCGGTCAGCGGCAGCACGGGGAACAGCACATGTCGCGATGTCACCATGAAGTCGTGGATCATGCTGCTGAACGGTGCGTCGAAGTGTTCCAGGCGCACAAGCCGGCCGTCACCGTCGACCACGCCGTAGCGCATACCGTTGGTAAAGCGTCCGTCTGCCGCGTAAGCGAAGAACACCAGTTCGCCGGTAATGGGATCGATCTTCGGGTGCGCGGTCATGGCGCCGGACAGTTTGCCGCCATAGGTGCAGTTGCCGCGCGTGGTCAGGTCGCAGGCATCCAGCTCCACCGGCAGGTCCGCCTCTTCCAGCGCAAGCAAGCGCCCGGCGTGCCAGACGATGTTCGTGTTGGCCACGCCGTTCTCCTGGCCGCTCACCGATGGATCGGTCGTGGCCGGGTTGCCCCAGCTTCCGAACAGCGCCTTTCCGGCGGAGCGTTCCAGGTCAAACTTGTGGGTGCGCACCCAGCGGTTGCGGTAGCGCACGCGGCCATCTTCGATATGGAACGCGTGCACCATGCCGTCGCCGATAAACCAGTGGTAGTACGCGTCGCGCGGCGCGAACTGCGGGTTCGGGCCGTTGCGGTAGAGCGTGCCATGCAGGGCGCGCGGGAGTTCGCCCGTGACAGGCAGGTCATGGGCGTCGCACTCCATGAGGATGGGCGCGAAGTTGCCGCTGAGATGGGGAATCGCGGGGAATGGCTGACTCATGGCGTATGGCTCCATGTCGGAGACGATTCACGACGTAAATATAGGATGTAAATCCCGCAGTGCCGATCGAGCCACACATCGGCCGCCACCACCATTGTCCACACTGTGGGACAATCCAGCCGCAAGCGCGCCCGCTACCGCAGCCCGAAGCTGACGGACCCATCCGCGAGAGCGCCGCTGATGCCGGGGCACTGCATGAAAACGATCGAATGGAAGGACTGGGAAATTTTCTGCCGCGTAGTGGAAGGCGGTGGCTTTACCCAGGGGGCCGAACTGGCGGAAGTGCCGAAGTCCTCGGCCAGCGCGGCGGTGGCCCGGCTGGAAAGCCAGCTTGGGGTGCGGCTGTTTGAACGCACCACGCGGCGCGTGCGCGTGACCGAGCGCGGCCAGCGGCTTTACGACCGCGTGGCGCCGCTGTTCGCCGAACTGCACGAAATCAACGCCGAGGCCGCCTCCGTCAGCGACGAGGTCAACGGCGTGCTGCGCATCTCCACCCCGTATGAAGTCGGTTCGCAGCATCTGTCCGAGGGCCTCAGCCGCCTGATGCGCCTGCATCCGCGCCTGCGCGTGCACGTCGACGTCAGCTGGGACCAGCCCGACCTGATCCGCCATGGCTATGACCTCGCCTTCGTCATGACCAACACGCGGCTCCAGGACACCTCGTTCGCCAGCAAGCGTGTCGTGCTGATCGAGCGCGGCTTCTATGCGGCGCCTGCGCTGATCCGCGACCGCGGCCTGCCGCGTACCCCGCAGGACCTGGCCGGCTGGCCCACGCTCGGCAACGCCGACGATCACTGCTGGGAATTCCTGCGCGAGGACATCGAAACGGCACGTCTGGATGTCGAGCCGCGCATCTGCACGCATAACGCTGAACTGCGCCTGAAAGCCGCCATCGACGGGCTGGGTGTCGCCCGGCTGTCGCCGCGCTTTGTGCAGGAGCAGGTGCAGCAGGGCCAACTCGTGCGCGTGCTGCCGGCGTACGCATCATCACCGCTCAAGGTCTACGTGCTGATGCCGGCGCGAAAGCTGATGCCAGCCAGCGTACGGGTGTTCCTGGACGTGCTGGAGCAGACACTGGGCGTGCCGGAGACCAGACGTCCGGCCGCGCGAAAGCGGGAGGCGGTGCAAGCCTGACGCGCAAGGCAATCGGCCACAGATCCGAGGCTATGCTTTTCACATTCAGCGGGAGAAGCGTATGCACAACACAGGGCGCCTGGGAGCCGGGAACGCGGCGGTGCCAGGCCGGATCCACCCGTGGCTTTGCTGCATCTGCTTCGCTGTGCTGATGCTTCCCGGTACAGCATCCGCCATGGACTTCACCGTCTACTACCAACCCCAACTCAAGAGAAAGATGCTGATTGGGGAAGGCAAGATTCAGGAAGGGGATGCAAAGAAGTTTCTGGCGGCGGCCAAACTGGCTGACCGTGATGAAGAAGGACTCGTGATCCTTGCGTTGAACAGCCCCGGCGGAAATGTCGAGGCCGCGTTCCGGCTGATCGATGCCATGGACACGGTACGCGTCTACACGACCGTTCCAAGCAATGCCAGGTGCGCTTCCGCCTGCGCTTCCATCCTGTTCGCATCCGGAGAACGCCGCAGTGTCGTTGGCACCGGCTTGCTTGGCTTTCACAGTTGCTACCGGCGCGATGGCAAGACTTACGCTTCGGACTCGCTCTGCAATGAGATCATCGCGGCGAACGCGATGCAACGGGGCGTCAGCCATGCCGGCATCAATCGCTTCGTCAAGGAATATGGTGCGCGAGACATGGCATGGGTCGGGCGCGATGTCGCCTGCAAATCGCTGCAAGGACTATGCAGACCGGGACTGGCGGAGATTCAGCCAGAGGCCAAGGATGCTTTGGCCCATAGTTTCGATTGCAGCAAGCTCGTCTCCACGCAGGCACAGCTGATTTGTGGAGATGCAGAACTGACGCGCGTCGATAGGAAGCTGGCAATGGTCTATGACCAGAAGCTGAAGACATCGGCGAACAAGGCGCGGCTGCGCGCGGATCAACGCGCATGGCTTCGCGATTCCCGCAATCTTTGCAGCGATAAAGCGTGCCTGCTGCGCACCTACCAACAGCGTATCGATGAACTGAATCGAATGCGGTCATAAGTCTCTGGATTCGACCCGGCCGCACCGGCAAGCAGCTGCGGCCCGGATCAAACCTCAAGCCACCCCCTCAATCCCCAAACACCACCACAGACCGCGCCAGCTCCCCGCGGCGCAGCTCATCGAACGCGCTGTTGATCTCTTCGAGCGGCAGGCGCCGCGAAATCAGTTCGTCGAGCTTCAGCCGCCCCGCCATGTAGAAATCCACCATGCGCGGCATGTCCACCGGGAAGCGGTTGGACCCCATCAGCGAACCCTGGATCTTCTTCTCGCCAAGGAAGTCGCTGCCCTTGAGTTCGATCTTCACGCCCGGCGCGATCATGCCGATGATGGTGGCCGTGCCGCCGCGGCGCAGCATCGCGAAGGCCTGCTCGGCGGTCTGCTTGAGGCCGATCGCTTCGAACGCATGGTGCACACCACCGCCGGTCAGCGCGCGGACTGCGTCGACGGTATCGTCGCCGGCCTGAACGACATCAGTCGCGCCAAATTGCCGCGCCAACTCCAGCTTGCCCGGCACGCGGTCGATGGCGATGATGCGGCCCGCGCCCGCGATGGCCGCACCGTTGATGGTGGCCAGCCCGATGCCACCGCAGCCAATGACCGCCACGGTTTCGCCGGGCTGCACACGCGCGGTATGCACGACGGCGCCGAAGCCAGTGGTGACGGCACAGCCGATCAGTGCGGCGCGGTCAAGCGGCATGTCGCGGCGGATGGCGACCAGTGCGTGCTCGTGCACGAGCATCTGTTCGGCGAACGCGGACAGGTTGAGGAACTGGTTCATCAGGCCGCCGTGGTGCGCCGTCAGGCGCGGCGCCTCCTCTTCGCTGCGGCGCGTATCGGGTTCGGTGCACAGTGACAGGTGCCCGGTCAGGCAGTGCTCGCAATGGCCGCAATAGGCCGACAGGCAGGTAATCACGTGGTCGCCGGGCCGGACCGTGCGCACCAGTTCGCCGACCTGCTCCACCACGCCGGCGGCTTCGTGGCCGAGCACGGCGGGCATGGGATACGGGTAGGCGCCATCCAGGAAGTGCAGGTCCGAATGGCACACGCCGACAGCGGCGGTCCGGATCAGGACTTCGTGCGGGCCAGGCTTGCCGATGGCAACGTCTTCGATGACCAGCGGTGACTTGGGTTGATGCAGGACAGCGGCTTTCATGGATCTCCTTGCGTGCAGGCCGCTGCGGTACTGCCGGGGCAGTGCACGCGGCCGTCAGTGGTTTTCCGGGGCGCAGCCGGCACATTACCGCCGATCGGAGATTCGCGTAAGACGCTGTGCAGCATCGGTCTCCCGCTTACGCGCTTTTACAGCTCTTCTTTGATGGGGAGCACGCGCAGGAAGCCGATGCCAAGGTGTTGCAGCGGGCCCATGCCCGGCTCGCTGTCATAGGTCGTCAACTGGCCCTTCTCGCGCGTGACCCAGGTCAGGTGACGCGAGCTCCCGTCCGGGTTCGCGCGCAGTTCGACCCGGTAAGCGATGTCGAGCAGGCCATCGTTCATGCCCCTGAGGATGCGCTGGGCCAGTGGCGCGCTGTCCAGCACGATGCCCATCTCGGTATTCAGCTTGGCCGAACGCGGGTCCATGTTGAGCGAGCCGATGAACACCAGGTGCTGGTCGACGATGTAGTTCTTGGCATGCAGGCTCGCGCGGCTCGACGCCAGCCACGAACGCGAACCCGAACTCGAACCCGAAGTCACTCTTGACCCTGAGCCTGAGCCCGAGCCCAACCCCGAGCCCGAGCCCGAGCCCGAGCCCGAACTCGCACCCGCTCCCGCTCCCGAGCTCGCACCCGCACTCGCACTCGCACTCGCACTCGCACTCGCACTCGCACTCGCACTCGCTCCAGCTCCAGCTCCCGATCCTGCACCTGCACCCGATCCCGATCCCGATCCCGACTTGGCCGGCTTGCCGCGCTGCGCGAGTTCCGCGTAGGCACTCGGCTTTAGCTCGTACAGCTCGATGCCTGCCGCCACCAGTGCCTCGCGGTGAGGCATATAGCCGGCGTGCACGGCGCTCACATCGTTTGCGGCAAACGAATTGGTCAGGATGCGCACGCGAATGCCGCGCCGGGCAAGCGCGACAAGCCACGCCTCACCGTCATCGTCCGGCACAAAGTACGGAGACACCAGCACCACTTCGTTCTTCGCGGCACTGATCATGCGCTCCAGCCGCATCGTGGCATAGCCATCGCCCTCGGTCTTCCCGGTGGCCTTGGATGCGCTGTCCGACACCACGGTGGCCTTGCCCGTGTAGCCGGGCATGTGGCCGCTTTCGATACCCTTCGCCAGGCCGGAATCGAGCAGTTCCTGCACATAGGGGCTGGCGCGCGCCTGGTCGCCGCTCGCTTCGAGGCGCTTGCGAAACGCGTGCATTTCTTCGGGCGCTTCCTTGCTTTCAGGAATCAGCGCCACGACGGGGTAGGACGAGGGATCGTTCCAGTACGCGTCGAACACCGCCGACACCTGCGGCACGACCGGCCCTGCAACAAGCACATCCAGATCGCTGAAGTCCATGTCGGCACGCGCGGAGAAATAGGCATCGCCTACATTGCGCCCGCCAACCAGCGAGATCTGGTTGTCCACCGTCATCGACTTGTTGTGCATGCGGCGGTCAAGCCGGCTGAAGCTCCACAGCATTTCGAGCCAGCGCGCGCCACGGTTCGCGAACGGGTTGAACAGCCTGACCTCGATATTGGGATGCGAATCGATCGCGGCCAGCACCTTGTCCAGGCCGCTGGTGTGCATGTCGTCCAGCAACAGGCGTACGCGCACCCCGCGGTCGGCGGCGTCGATGATGTCGCCGAGCACGGCAGCGCCGGTGCCGGTGGGCTCGAAGATATAGGTCTGCAGGTCCAGGCTGCGCTGCGCCGCGCGCGCCATGGCCAGGCGTGCGGCCAGCGCATCGGGGCCGGACGACAGCGGATAGAACAGCGAATCGCCCGGATGCTGCGCCAGCCTGGGCGCGAGCGCCTTGCCGAGTGGCGTGTCGCTGGTATCGGTTGGCGCCGTCGAAGGCGTACGTTCGGCCGACGCCGGCAGGCTCGCACAACCGGCCAGCACACCGGCGCAAAAGAGCGTTGTCACCAGCGAGGCCGCGCGTCGCCAGACCGCGCGCCAAGCATGCCCGGGGCGGGCATGCCGGGCTACCGAGAGCGACACGCTCGCATTGCAGTGCTCGTGCATTGGGTCTCTCCGCTGCGCCGCGCGGGCACCGGCTGCCCGCGCGGACCTCAAGGTCAGATACCTTGAAAGATACACCGCCGCGCGTCCCGGAAGGTATCGCCCAAGCCACATTGCAGTGCAACAAGCCCCTCGCCATCGCTCGGCCTCCGTTCACAATGTGCACAGTCTGCGGCGCCTTGCTTGCCGCACCCTGCCGCCATGGGCTTGAATCGCTCCACCTTCCGGCACAGGAAGGAAGGAGATCATGATGACCATTACCGCTACGGCGCCCCGAACAGACCGCGCCGCCCTGTCCCAGCTGCTTGAACCGGCTTCCATTGCCATCATCGGCGCGTCGCGCGATACCAGCCGCATCGGCGGCGTGGCGCTGGACCATCTGCAGCGCCTTGGCTACCGGGGCACGGTCTATCCGGTCAATCCGCGCTACGCGGAAATCGCCGGACTGGCGTGCTATCCCGATGTCGAGTCGCTGCCGAAGACGCCCGATGTGGCCGTACTCGCGCTCGGCGCCGACGACGTGCTGCCGCAGCTGCGCCGCTGCCACGCAGTCGGCATCCGCGCAGCCATCCTCTATGCCTCGGGCTTTGCCGAAGCCGGCGAGGCCGGCATCGCCCTTCAGGCCGAACTGACCGCCTTTGCCCGCGAAACCGGCATGGCCATCGCCGGCCCCAACTGCATGGGCCTGGCCAATCTGACCACGCGCGCCATCACCGCGTTCGCCACGACGTTCCGGGCCTTCCCGCCGCAGGACGGCCCTGGCCACGTCAGCCTGCTGACGCAGAGCGGCAATGTCTGCGCGATCGTCTACGCCACGGGCCGCCAGATGGACGTCGGCTTCCACCAGTTCATCAACACCGGCAACGAGGCCTGCCTCGACTATGCCGATTACCTCGACTACCTGGCCGATGACGCGCAGACCGGCGCCGTGGTCGGCTACGTCGAAGGCCTGCGCAACGGCCCGCGCTTCATCGACGCCGCCGCGCGCCTGCGTGCCGCGGGCAAGCCGCTGATCGTGCTCAAGGCCGGCGAAAGCGAGGCCGGCTCCAGCGCCACGCAATCGCACACGGCGGTGCTGGCCGGCAACCAGGCCATCTACCGCGCGGCATTCGCGCAGCTCGGCGCCATGCAGGCACGCGACCCGGCGCACCTGACCGATCTTGCCTACCTGTCGGGCTTCCGCCAGCGCAGCGCCGGGCGCCGCGTGGTGGTGGCATCGGTGTCGGGCGCCATGGGCGCGTTGTCGGCTGACCTGCTCAGCGCGGCGGGCCTTGAAGTGCCGCGCCTGTCGGAGGCGATGCAACAGCGTCTGCAGACCGCCGTGCCTGAAATCGGTGGCGTCGCCAACCCGGTCGACATGACGGGCCAGCTCTTCAACCGCAACGGGCTCGCTTATGCGGTCCTGGACAACCTGGCCGCCGATGACGATACCGATGTCATCTTCCTCTACGCAACGGCCTACCTGCTCGACCGCGTCGCCGATGAACTGATCGAGGTCGCCGCGAAGACCAACCGCCTGATCGTGGTGGCCACGACCGGCGAACCAACCAGCCGCCAGCGGCTGGCCGAGGCCGGCGTCGCGCTGTTCCCGGACGTCGCACGTGCCGCGCAGGCACTTGGCACGTACGTGGGCTGGCTCGGGACCGCCGCGCCAACCGCGCACTGGATGGATCTGCGCGCCCAGGCCTCGACGGGCGCCGCCGGCTACTTGCCTGCTGCTTCCACCGATGAATACCAGGCCAAGCAGTGGCTGGCAGGTTTTGGCGTGCCGATCGGCGCCGAGGCCATGGCCGCCACACCGGACGAGGCCGCCAAGGCTGCAGACAGCATCGGCTACCCGGTAGTGATCAAGGTGCTGAGCCCGGACATCGCGCACAAGACCGAAGTGGGCGGCGTACGCCTCGGCCTGGCGGATGCGCAGCAGGTACGCACAGCATCGGCCGAGGTCGTCGCCAACGCCGTGAAAGCAGTGCCGCAGGCCGAGCAACGCGGCGTGCTGGTGCAGAAAATGGCCAGCGGCGTCTGCGAGCTGATCGTCGGCGTGACGCGCGATCCGGTGTTTGGCCCGGCAATGACCGTGGGCCTGGGCGGCATCTTCACCGAGATCTTCCACGACGTCGCACACCGCCTGCTGCCGGTGGACCGCACCATGGCGCACGAGATGCTGTCCAGCCTGCGCGGCTACCGCCTGATGACCGGCTTCCGCGGCAAACCCGCCGCCGACATCGAAGCCGCAGCGTCCGCGATTGCCGCGCTGTCCGACGCCGCCATGGCACTCGGCGACCGGCTCAGCGAAATGGAAGTGAATCCGCTGCTGGTGCGCCAGGAAGGACAGGGCGCGGTGGCACTGGATGCCTTGATCCTTCTGAACCAGAACGAGCAATAGCCCTGAGGAGCGCACCGTGCAGGCTGAGAAAACTGAAGTCATCAACGACCGACGCCGTACCAGCCTCTCGCTGGTGGCGCTCGGCATCCTTGCGCCGCTGGGCACGCTGGCGGCCGGCCGCGCGCGGGCGGCGGGATTCCCGGCGCGGCCGGTGACGCTGGTCGTGCCGTTCGCGGCCGGCGGCGCCACCGACACGCTCGTGCGCACGCTCGCCGATGGCGCGAGCAAACATCTGGGCCAGCCCGTCGTTGTCGAGAACCGTCCCGGCGCCGCCGGTGTGCTGGGCGCCAATTACGTGGCGCGCGCCAAGCCCGACGGCTACACGCTGACGATCATGCCGGAGCCCGTGTTCCGACTGCCCCACCTGCAGAAGACGCAGTTCGATCCGATGCAGGACTTCACCTATGTCATCCACCTGACCGGCTATTCGCTCGGCGTGGCGACACGCGTCGACGCGCCGTGGAAATCGTGGCAGGACATGGTGGAGGAAGCGCGGCGCAATCCCGGCAAGATCAGCTACGGCACCACGGGCACCAACAGCACCATGCACGTGACCATGGAGGAAATCAGCCAGAAGCTGGGCATCCGCCTGAACCACGTGCCGTACAAGGGCGAGTCCGAGATCATTGCCGCGATGATGGGCGGGCATATCGACCTTGGCGTGACTGCGGGCGGCATCGGCCCGTACGTCGACAGCGGCAAGGCACGCTGGCTCGTGCTGTGGACGGCGGCGCATTCACGCCGCTGGCCTGCTGTGCCCACGCTGCGCGATGTGGGACTCGACATGGTCTCGACCTCGCCGTTCGGCATCGCGGGGCCTCGTGGCATGGATGCGCAGTCTGTGCAGGTGCTGCACGACGCGTTCCGCAAGGCCCTGTACGAGCCGGCCATGCAGCAGATGCTGGACCGGCTCGACCAGGAGATGGCCTACCTCGACAGCAATGGCTACGCCGCGTTTGCGCGCCAGCGTTATGAGAGCCAGGGCAAGCTGGTCAAACGGCTTGGCCTGACCGCCAATCCCTGAACCCGGAGACACGCATGCAATATCGTTCCGTATTCCACCGCGAGCTGTTTGCCGGGCGCACCGTGCTGGTCACGGGCGGCGGCAGCGGCATCGGACGCTGCACCGCGCATGAACTTGCGAGCCTTGGCGCCAGCCTGGCGCTGGCCGGCCGCAAGATCGAAAAACTCGAGCAGGTACGCGCAGAGATCGACGCCGCCGAGCCAGGCGCCGCACAACGCATCTCGCTGCATGTGTGCGACATCCGCGACGAGGAGCAGGTCCGCCAGACCATCATCAACGTGCTGGCCGTGCATGGCCGCATCGACGGCCTCTTCAACAATGCTGGCGGGCAGTTCCCTTCGCCGCTGCGCGATATCAGCCTCAAGGGCTGGGAAGCCGTGGTGCGCAACAACCTGACCGGCGGCTTCCTGGTCGCGCGCGAGTGCTATACGCAGTGGATGGAAGCCAACGGTGGCGCCATCGTCAACATCATCGCCGACATGTGGAACGGCATGCCGGGCATGGGGCATTCTGGCGCGGCGCGCGCGGGCATGTTGTCGTTCACGGAAACCGCCGCGTGCGAATGGGCCGCGTCCGGCGTGCGCGTCAATGCGGTAGCCCCGGGCTGGATCGCTTCCAGCGGCTTCGACACCTATCCGCCCGCGTTCCAGGAGAAGATTCGCCAGCTCGCGCGCAAGGTGCCGCTGCAGCGGCTGGGCACGGAGGCGGAAGTCTCCGCGGCGGTGGCCTTCCTGCTGTCCCCGGCAGCGGCGTTCATCACGGGCTCGACGCTGCGCGTCGACGGCGGCGTGCCCAACGCCAAGCATACGTGGGCCCTGCCCGCGCACCAGCGCTCCGAGCCATTCAACGGCTTCCCGCTCTACGAGCTGCCCGACTGCCTGGCACCTGCCGCGGAGTAAGCCGACAATGCCCGCAAACATGGTTCTGCAACCACCCAACCCCCGCTACTACACCGCCGACCACGAAGCATTCCGCGCCTCGGTCCGCCGCTTCTTCGAGAAGGAAGTCGCACCGCACGCCGAAGCCTGGGACGAAGCCGGCAGCTTTCCGCGCGAGCTGTACCGCAAGGCCGCCGAAGCGGGCCTGCTGCAGCCCGGCTTTCCCGAGGCCTACGGCGGTGCGCCGTGCGACGCGTTCTACCGCATGATCCTGTTCGAAGAGCGCGCGTGGGGTGGCTCCGGCGGCATCGCATCGGGCCTGTTCTCACACACCATCGGCGCGCCGCCGATTGCCGCGGTCGGCAGCGAAGCGCTGAAGGCGCGCGTGTTGCCGCAGATCCTGTCCGGCGAGAAGATTTCCGCGCTGGCCATCACCGAACCCGGCGCTGGCTCCGATGTCGCACACCTGACCACCACCGCACGTCGTGAAGGCGACCACTACGTGGTCAACGGCACCAAGCTCTACATCACGTCGGGCATGCGGGCCGACTACTTCACGGTGGCGGTACGCACGGGGGGTCCGGGCGCCAGTGGCGTGTCATTGCTGCTGATCGAAGGCGATACGCCGGGCCTGTCGCGCACGGAACTGAAGAAGATGGGCTGGTGGGCCTCCGACACCGCGCAGCTCTTCTTCGACAACTGCCGCGTACCGGTCGACAACCTGATCGGCGAGGAAGGCAAAGGCTTCGCCGCGATCACGAAGAACTTCAACCACGAACGCCTGGCACTGGCGGCCGCGGCCTGCGGCTATGCGCAGGTGTGCTTCCACGACGCACTCGCGTGGGCGCGCGATCGCCACACCTTCGGCAAGCGACTGGCCGACCACCAGGTAGTGCGCCACCAGCTCGTCGACATGGCCACGCGTATCGAAGCCACGCGCGCGATGCTGGACGATCTTGCCGCCCGGCTGGACGATGGTGCCGCCCCCGTCGCGCAGATCGCCATGGCCAAGAACATGGCCACGCGCACGTTCCAGTTCTGCGCCGACCGTGCGGTGCAGTTGCTCGGCGGCATGGGCTATATGCGAGGCAGCCGCGTGGAGCGGCTATACCGCGAGGTGAAGGTGATGATGATTGGAGGGGGAGCGGAGGAGATCATGAAGGATCTGGCGGCGCGGCAGTTGGGAATCTAGATCCGGGATCCTTGTGGCGTGCTCGGAAGGACGCTCCCAACCGACCACGCCATCCAAGCCACTGACGACTGGAAAATTCCCAATCGAACCGGGAGGCTGCCAAACCATGATTTAAGGCAATGATCCCTTCGGGAAGATGTCGGATACCTCACGGGCGAACTGACGCACAGCAAACACATCTTTCGCCATGAGGCCGTCCTCGGCCGCGCCCGCCCGGAGGAGTCATGACATTGCCCGAATCACCCGCGTCCTCGGACGCACCCGCCGGCCAGACCCTGGTTACGGTTTCCGAACTGCATCGCCTGACGGATCTCCTTCACTGCCGCTATGAGATCGACGCTCGGTGCGACAGCGATGGACTGTGGTCGGTGACCTTCACGATTGCCGAACGACGCTATGCCCTTTCCACAGTCAGGGGCCGGACGCGGCGATGGCGGCAGCTGGAGCCCGTCCTGGCCTTCCTGCATCAGCATTGCGGGCATGCCGGTGCAATTCGGCTGCATACAGCGTCATGGATATTCTGCGGAGCTGGACTGGCCGACGACAAGGTCCTTCCCACTTCGCACGCCCCAGAGCATGAACGAACCGGCCATGACTGCCAGGCCTCCGCTGAGGACAAACATCAGGGGAATACCGAGTAGCTTCCCAATCGCGGCGCCCAGCAGGGGACCCGCGACCAGTGCGCCAAGTTGCGCGCTCCGTGCGGCGGCACTGACGGTGCCGATCACCTCAACCGGACTTTCTTGCTGAAGCGTGACGCCGAAGCTCATGGCGGTCAGGCCGTAGGCGCAGCCATTTGCAATCCATAGTGCAAACCAGAACGGGAGCGGAATCGCTATGCCAATTGCGGCGAGACCACCTGGCAGCAGCACGGTCAGGCCGAACACAACAAGTCCGCCAGACGGCAAGTGCCGGCCATACCGTCGATGCAGTGTGCGGAAAGACAAGGCGCCTGCCAATGCACCGCCTGCAGTGCAACTTACGATCATGCCGAAGGCCGCTGCCGGCAAGCCTTCCTCCCTCAGGAAAAGCGAAAGCTGTGGGTCGTACAGGCCGAGAATGGCCGTGAGCCACAGCACGCATACAAGAGCCTGGCGAAACCTTCGATTTTCCCGGGCCAACCGCAGCAAAGGCCCATAGTGCCACTTGGGGCGCTCGCTTCCCGCTCGCTGCACCTGAGAAGGCACCACCCGCTTCAATGCAGGCAGGCAAAGGATACCGACCATTGCCATCGCCGCGGACAACCCCAGCCCGGCGGCCGGGCGATAGAGTCCGGTCACGCCTGCCGCCGCCAATGGCGCACAGATCTTTGTGAGTTGGTCCACCGCCGTCATGACGCTCGCGTTTGACACGAGTTGATCCTTGTCCAGCATCGAACGAATTAGAACCTGCTCTGCAGGCATGGCACCGAGGTTGGCGACTCCCTTGATCAACACGAGCAGGATGAAGATTTGCAGGTCAGGCGCGACGATCAGTAGTACCGACGTGACGCCGCGTGCCAGATAGCTGATAGCCAGCATGACAACGGGATTGCGGCGGTCGGCCAGCGAACCCAGGAAAGGTCCGAGCACGAGTCCGGGCAACCCGTACAACGCAGACGCTGCGCCAATCGTGATCCCGTCCGCATGCCAGTGATAGCTGAGAAGCGAGAAGATGAGGGTGAAGTCCAGCCATAGCGTGATTGAACTGGTGCAGCGCGCGGCCAGCAATGCCTTGTATCCGGGGACTGTGTGAAGGTCAGTCATCCGCGGGAAATGCTCTTCATCGCAATCTCCTTCTCACGCAGCACCATCGCTGCACGGGTCATACTATTAATACGAATCGATAATCACAACACATATAAATCAATGACCATTACACGATCAATATAATGTGGTTATATTCATAAATTAATATCAATCAACATCAAATTAATTTGATCACTGTTTTTGATTTTCTTTTCCGGACATATCAACTCAAAACGCGAAAATGAAATAGGAATTCGAAATTTGTCAGTGCTTCCCGTGAAAGTGTCTCGCCTGATCCGTCCGAATTGGACCGGAGTCGCCCAACATAGCCACTCCCGTCACGCTGTTTCGCTACGCCGGTCGATTGGCACGCGACGCCTTAGCACCGTCTTGCTCAAGGTCACGAAAAGGCGCATGCGCGGCGTTTGCGTCACACATTTTTGTTTCATCAACAAAGAGCGTTCGCCCGCTTGACGCACGCCCCGTCAATTGGGCATCATTCGCATCTTTACAAATGCGAATCACTCGCATTTGTGTTTACATTTAGGTTCGAACGATGCGCCATCCGTCCTCCCGTGCCCGAAAGAGCCCGATCGCAATGCCACGCCGCAGCCAGCTTGCCGCGCTGGCCCAGCTAGCCGTCCTGACCGGCTTCCCCGTTGGCACGACGCTGGCACAGGAGGCCGCGCCGGCGGCCGGCAACGCCCAGTCGCTGCCGACCGTCACCGTCAGCGCCACCGCTGTAGACGATGCCGGCCTGCAGCTCGACAAGAAAACGAGCACCGGCGCGCTGGGTTCGCGCACGCAGCTCGATACGCCGTATTCCACGACCATCGTCACGGGCGAGGACCTGGCCGACCGCCAGGTCAGCAAGCTCGGCGACGTCTTTGCGATGGACGCCTCTGTCACCGACAACAGCAACGGCTACAACAGCTGGTCCAGCTACCTGAGCGTGCGCGGCCTGCAGATCGACTGGCAGAACGGCTTCAAGATCAACGGACTGCCGTTCGTGGCCTACGGCATCACGCTGCCGTACGAGCATATGGAACAGGTAGAGTTGCTCAAGGGACTGCCGGGCTTCATGTACGGCTTTGCCACGCCTGGCGGCATCGTCAACTACGTCACGAAGAAGCCGACGGAGACCTTCACCGCCGCGTTCGAGCTCGGCTATCGCGCCGCCAATGTCTGGAGCGAGCACGTCGACCTGGGCGGCCGCGCGGGCCCCGACAAGATGTTCGGGTACCGCCTCAACTACACGCACGAGGAAGGGACTCCGTACAACGCGCGCAACATCAACCGCGACACGGTCTCTCTGGCCCTCGATGCGCGCCTGACCAAGGACCTGACCTGGACCTTCGACTCGATCTACCAGGACCGCCGCTCGACCGGCCAGATGCCGTCGTTCAGCTTCTGGACATACGGCGACACAGCGCTGCCCGCCACAGTGTCGGGGCGTATCCGCAACTTTGCCGGCAACGATCAGCACCTGAACACCAACCTGCAGCTCTACACCACGGGCCTGCGCTACCAGGTCAACCCGGACTGGGCGGTCAGCACCAACTACAGCTTCAACAAGGTCAACCGTAGCCGCAACGAGAGCCTGTATGGCATGCTCAACCAGGCCGGCGACTACACCGACACGCGCTACGACACTGCGCAGAACCAGCAGGTGGGCCAGTGGCAGGCCATGCTCGAAGGCAAGTTCCGCACCGGCCAGTTCGGCCATCAGGTCGTCGCTGGCCTGTCGTGGCAGAAGCAGATCGACCGCTATGACGACAACGGCTTTGGCCAGCAGATCGGCATCGGCAATATCTACGAGCCCAACACCAACACGTATTTCAGCTCGACCGCGTTCAACAAGGTGCGCAACAGCGACATCACGCAGAAATCGTTCTTCGCCAGCGATACCGTGCAGCTCACGGAGCGCTGGTCGGTGCTGGCGGGCCTGCGTGTCACGAATTACGAGCAAAACGGCTACGTGCCGGTGACCTCCAGCTACACGAAGAATGGCGTGATCACGCCGACATTCGCGCTGATGTTCAAGCCGGTGCCGGCCGCGACGGTCTATGCCAGCTACGTGGAAGCGCTGGAACCCGGCTCGATCGTGCCGACTGTCGGCGGCTATACCAACGGAGGGCAGCTGCTCAGCCCGATTCGCAGCAAGCAGTATGAGCTTGGCGTAAAGGCCGACCAGCAGAAGTGGAGCGCCACGGCGGCGCTGTTCCGCATTGAGCGCGGCGCCGAGTACGACAGTATCAACGGCACCGAACGGACAAGGGTGCAGGACGGCCTGTCGATCTACCAGGGTCTGGAACTGGCAGGCGTGTACCGACTGGGGCCGCAGTGGGAATTCGGCGGCAGTGCGATGTACCTCGATACCTACTATGACAAGGGCAACGCCAACATCGACAACCGTGTTGTCGGGGCGCCGAACCTGGTGCTGGCCGGACGCGTGAGCTACCGCGTGCCGTTCGTGCCGGGCTTGCGTATTGGCATCGACGGCAAGTACACGGGCAATATCAAGGTCAACGCGACCAATACGCTGCAGGCGGGCGGCTATACCGTGTTCAACCTTGGCGCTACCTACAGCACGCGCGTGGCAGGCAAGGACGTGACGCTGCGCGCGGCCCTGAACAACCTGACCAACCGGCAGTATTGGGGATTCCAGTATGAGAATTATTTGCAGCCTGGTGATCCGCGGAGTGTCAGTGTGACGGCGCGCGTGGCGTTTTGAGTGGTCGCAGGTTGAATTTCTCTGGTTGTTCGTCGAATTTGCGAGGTTGTCGCTGTTGGCAGGCGCCGCTGTTTCGTTGGCGTAGCTGGCGGGCTTTGGTTGAGACCGGGTTATCGTTCTTGGCTGGCGCCGCTGTTTCGCCGGCGTAGCCGGCGACCTACTCTTTTGTCCGAGCGACAAAAGAGTAGGCAGAAAAGCGCGTCGTTGCCGCTGGCCATCAATTCCACGGCGGCAGTGGTTCCAACGGCTTTGGACGCCTGCGATGGTGGCCAGCCGTTCGACCCTGCTACGCCATGTGAGTCAGAACCTGTGCCTCGCGCGGCACGGCTTTTGGACAATCCCCAAGACGGACTCGGGTACAGCGTTTCAGCAAGGTCAGTGGTGGGACGCCTTCGGCTGCGCTGCGCGCGCGTCGTCGTCTGGGTGCAAGCTCATCAGCGTCGCTGGCGCCCTAGTCCCCCGTTCCAGTTCCAGTTCCTAATTTCCTGTCTCTACGCGCATGCAATGCGCCCAAGGCATCGTCACCGAGGCGAGGTTAGGACTAGACTTCAGCGGTCTTACTCCGACCCGCGCGTAGCGCAGCCGTAGGCGTCCCCGCGATGAGGTTATTAGTAGGGACCACTCCGTAATCCGGGTTCGCTCGTACGCGCTGTGCCATCCTAATCATCTACGCGGCAGGCAATCCAGCGGTCCTCTGATGCAACAATCGCATTGAGCCCTTGTTTGACCACGTAAACGCGCTTTTGCCTCCTTTTGTCGCTCGGACAAAAGGAGGTCGCCGGCTACGCCGGCGAAACAGCAGCGCCAGCGAAGAGCGATAACCACCCCAACGAGAAGCCCCGCCGGCTACGCCGGCAAAACAGCAGCGCATGCCAAGAACGCCACCCCCCGCAATCGAGCAAAGAACCTATCTCTCGACGCCCCCGCTCCGACGACCTAGACTGACAAGACACTACGCGGGGCATGACGCCCCATGCGGGAGGCATACCATGCCCGATGCCGCGCATCATGCCCACAGCCACTCCACGCTGGCCTTCGGGCGACTGTATGCCGATGAGGCTGGCGAATCGCATTTCGGCGCGTTGTCGATGGAGATGACCGAGCGCAACTTTGCGCCGCCGGCGCCTGCATTCTGGGTATCTCCCATGAACGAGGCCGCGCGGCAAGGGTTCCTGGTGGTTCCAGCCGGCTGGGTCGGAGACCTGCATCCCACACCACGACGCATGTGGATCATCATGCTGGACGGCGAGATGGAATTCCAGGCCTCCGACGGCGAGCGCCGTTCCCTGGTGCCGGGCAGTGCGCTGTTGCTCGAAGACACGGCGGGCAAGGGACATCGCAGCCACGTCGTGGGCGGGCTGGTTGCGACGCTGGCCATGGTGGAAGTGCCGGCACACCCATCCTGAACGCACACCAGGTGGCCTCTCCCGAGATTCCGCGTCCCGACCCACCGCCCCCGCCGCAGGTCGTACCTGCGGGCTATCGGCAGGGCATCATCACGGCAATCACCGTGTTGCTCGGCTTCTCGCTGGCCTTCTGGCGCTTCTGGGGCTTCGAGAGCCCCGGGCAATGGAATGCGCGCGCGCTGTTCGCCGCGCTTTCTCTGGTCGGCGCGGTGGTGCTGCAGATCGTCGCGCTGTTCCGCGCGCTGCGCATCGAGGACGATGCCGTCACCGAGTATCGCCAGACCGTGCGCTGGTTTATCGCATCCGCCGTCGCGCTGCTGATCGGCCTGGCGATCGCAATGCTGGACGCCGCGCTCGCCGCGCCGGCGGACTGATATCACCGCCGGCGCCAACGAAGCTCCCCGTCACTGATTCAGGAAGGCTAGCAGGTCTGCATTCACCTGATCGGCGTTGACCGTGCACATGCCGTGCGACGCGCCCGGATAGATCTTGAGCGTGGCGTTCTTCACGATCTTCGCGGTCATCTTCGCCGACGCATCGATCGGCACGATCTGGTCGTCGTCGCCATGCAGCACCAGCGTGGGCACGTCGAACTTCTTCAGGTCTTCGGTGTAGTCGACTTCCGAGAACTGGCGGATGCATTCGTACTGGCCCAGCACGCCGCCCGCCATGCCCTGCCGCCAGAACTCCTGGATGACCCCTTGCGAGGCCTTGGCACCGGAACGGTTGTAGCCGTAGAACGGCGTGGCGAGGTCGAGGTAGAACTGCGAGCGGTTGTCCACCACGCCCTTGCGGATGCCGTCGAACACTTCAAGCGGCAGGCCACCCGGATTGGCATCGGTCTTCAGCATCAGCGGCGGCACGGCGCCGATCAGCACGGCCTGTGACACGCGCGCGGTGCCATGCCGGCCGATGTAGTGCGCGACCTCGCCTCCGCCGGTGGAGTGGCCGACCATGGTGGCGTTCTTGATGTCGAGCTTGTCCAGCAGCGTCGCGAGGTCATCGGCGTAGGTGTCCATCTCGTTGCCCGCCGATGTCTGCGTGGAACGCCCGTGGCTGCGGCGGTCATGCGCAATCACGCGGAAGCCCTTCTGCGCGAGGAACAGCATCTGCGGATCCCACGCATCGGCAGTCAGCGGCCATCCGTGCGAAAACACGACGGGCCGGCCCTTGCCCCAGTCCTTGTAGAAAATTTCCGTACCGTCCTTGGTGGTCACGGTGCTCATGATCGACGCTCCTGGTAAATGGAGGCCGCGCGCGGCGGCCAGGGTCTCAGGCGACCTTGCCGGGCAGCACGGACGGCGCGCCGCTGGCCTGACGGCGCAGGTAGCGGTACTGCAGTGTGGCGCCGACAAGGAATACAAGGAACAGCATGCCGACGATGGCCTTGAGTTCCGGCGCGTCGGCGTTCGGCAGCAGCGGCGCGCCCAGCGGCAGCCGCGTGGTGGTCTCCGTCACGCCGGGAATGAAATGGAAGAACACCGTCAGCGACAGCGCGATCACTTCCACATACTGGCCCGCCCTTCCGAACACGCCACGCGCGGCATACGCAGCAAGCGCGAGGACCAGCAGGGTAATGATGCCAAGCACGTGCGGCGCGCCAAACCCGCCATGCTGGAAGATGCCGAAGCCCGTCAGGCAGGTCAGCACGGTCATCCAGACATAGCCGCGGCCAAGCGGCGTATAGACGCGGATCACGCCGCTGCGGCATAACGACAGCACGCCGCACGCCAGCGCGACGAGGCTGATCAGCGTATGAACGACACCAAGTTGGGTAAGTCCGTACATGATGTGCCTCGTCGTTCGCGGAGAACGTTTCATGTAAGGCGATGCGCCCGCGAATTGCAAGGGCGTACAGAAGACACTGCGGGATGCGCATTCCGCACGACATTTCGGAGGGCAACCCGTACGGGTGAAAGACCAGCACGGCCGTGCAAACAGGATTGCAGCACCTGTTCAGGGAACGCCCGCTTTCGCAGATGGATAGGCTGCGATACGTCGCGCCGCGGCAACGAAGCCATGACTCGCGACAGGGCCTTGCGGCGGTCACTTGTGGCGGCCGTGCCAGAATATGGCTACGCGCATCCGCAATCGCAATGCGGATCGCGCACCGACTGAGTTCTTCCGGAGGACGGCGCATGTATCGCGGCGAACGATTCAACGGTTACAGCCACCTGGCCGGTGCCATCCTGGCAGCCGCCGGCATGGCGGTGCTGGTGACATCCTCGGCCCTCTACCACGACGCGTGGAAGGTGGTCAGTTCAGTGGTCTACGGGACCACGCTGGTTCTGCTCTATACGATTTCCACGCTGTATCACAGCTTGCGCGGGCCGGCCAAGGATGTATTCCAGCGGCTCGATCATTGCGCAATCTACCTGTTGATTGCGGGGAGCTATACGCCGTTTGCGCTGGTTACGTTGCGTGGGCCCTGGGGGTGGACGTTATTCGGGATCAACTGGGGGCTCGCTGTGATCGGCATCGTGCAGGAGCTTTGGATCGGGCGCCGCACGCGCGTGCTGTCTCTGCTGATCTATGTGGTGATGGGGTGGCTGGTGGTGATTGCGTTTCAGCCGCTGGCTGCGGCGTTGCCTGCGGCCGGGCTTTGGTGGCTGGTAGCGGGCGGAGCGCTCTATACGGCCGGAATCGGCTTCTTCCTGTTCGACGAAAAGGTGAAGCACTTCCACGGCATCTGGCACCTGTTCGTGCTGGCCGGCAGTGCATGCCAGTTCGTCAGCATCCTCGGGTACGTCGGATAGACAGAGCTGGCGGATCTAGTAGACGTCGCGGCGATAGCGACCCTGCTCGGTGAGCCGGCGCAATCCGGCTTCGCCAAGCACATCGACCAGCGCGTCATTGACGCCGCCGGCCATCCCTTGCAGGCTGCCGCAAACGTAAATCGCCGCGCCAGCCTCAACCCATTCCCGCAGCGCCGATGCGCGCTCCCGAAGCGCGTCCTGCACATATCGCAAGGCATTGCCGTCGCGAGAATAAACAAGATCGACCCGCTCCAGCACGCCATCCGCCTGCCAGGCCTCGAGTTCATCGGCAAAAAATCCATCATGCCGCGCCGACCGCTCCCCGAAGAACAGCCAGTTGCGATGCCGCCCCGCCAGCGCACGCGCCTTCAGATGGCCGCGCAGGCCGGCCAGGCCGGTGCCATTGCCAATCAGCACTAACGGACGATCATCAGCGGGCGGATGAAAGCTGCGATTGGTGCGAATACGCAGCGCAATGCGCGCGCCCACCGGCGCATGACTCGTCAGCCAGCCTGAAGCGAGACCCAGCCTGCCGTCGGCATGCCGGGTCTGTCGCACCAGCAGTTCGAGCTGACCATCGCGCGGCAGCGAGGCAATCGAATACTCCCGATGCGGCAACGGTGACAACGCATCGACAAGCTGCTGCGGCGGCAAGGCCCGCATCGTGGCCAGATGCGCATCGGGCAGCAGCAGCCGCGTGGCCAGCGCTTCGGCCAGCGTCGCCGTCTGCGCATCGCAGCGCACCGGCGCGGCGCCGTCCATGTTCAGCTGGCTCAGCAAGCGGCCGATATCGGCCGGATCGTGGCACGGCCCGACTTCAGCAATGTCGCCGGGCTGCCAGCCCGGCACGGCGCCCTCGGGCCTGAGCACAAGGTGAAACGCCGGAGCACCCTGGCTGCCGGGGTTCAGGTGTTCGCGCGCCGCGAGCTGCCAGAGCTCATAACGCGGTCGCTCCCAGTCGGCGATCTCCGCGCCGCCGCTGAGCGCGGACAGATGGTTCTGCCAGTGGCGCAGCGCGCCCGCATCACCGTTGTCGACCTCGATCAGATCGAACAACGGCTTTGCATGGTGGCGCTGCAGCCAGTCCGACAGCGCATGGCCAAACGCGCAAAAGCGTGCGTAGCTGCTGTCGCCTAGCGCCAGCACGCCATAGCGAAGCTGGCGCAGCGCATCGTGGCCGCCACCAGCGAGCAGGCGGCGCGCAAAACCCGAGGCACTGTCCGGCGCATCGCCTTCGCCGGTCGTGCTGACCACGAACAGCGCCTGCCGGAAGTTGGCGAGGCGGCGCGCATCGAGTTCTTCGAACGAGAGCAAATGCACCGGCATGCCAGCGCCCTGCAGCGCGGTGGCGGTCTGCATGGCCAGTTGCTCGGCAAAGCCGGTCTGGCTCGCGTAAGCCACCAGCGTCGCCCCTTCCTGATCGGGGCCGCTGCCGGCAAGCGACGAAACCCGGGCACGCCGGCGACGGTGGTGGTCGAACACCGCGCCGCAGAAGCCCACATAGGCCAGCAGCACGCCGGCTGCCATGCCGGCGCGCGACGGGCTCAGCATGGCCACGCAGACGCCTGCCACGGCAGCCAGCCAGCATGCGGTGAATCGGTTCATGCCAGCATCGCGGCGAAGGCCGGGGAAAGATGTTCATCAAAGCCGCCCGGCGTGCGCACGAGGAAGCGCGCGGCAATGCCATGCCGGCGCGCGTGCTCCATGCCAGCCTGCGGGCCTAGCACGGTCAGCGCGGTGGAAAGCGCATCGGCCATCATGCATTCGGTGTGCAGCACGGTCACCGAAGCGAGCGCGTGGCTGGCCGGATAACCGGTGCGCGGGTCGATCGTGTGCGCGTAGCGGCGGCCTTCGCTGTCGAAGAAGCGCCGGTAGTCACCCGACGTTGCCACGGACAGGCCGTACATGGCGACCAGGGTCTGCTCCTGCGCCGCGACTGCGCCATCAGGCGGCGTTTCCAGCTGGACCCACCATGGCAAGCCGTCCGGCTTGACGCCGTGGCCGCGCAGTTCGCCGCCGATTTCGGTCAGGTGGTGCGCCACGCCCTCGGCGTAGAGGTATTGCGCGACGGCATCTACCGCAAAGCCCTTGGCAATCGCGCAGAAGTCGAGCGATACGCCACCCGGCTGCAACGCGCGGCCTCCGTCGCTATCGAGTTCGATACGATCCCAGCCGCATTGCTGCCGAGTCTGAGTGACCTGCTCAGGCGCCGGCGGCGCACTGCGTCGCGGCGCAGGGCCAAAGCCCCACAGGTCGACCAGCGGCCCGGCGCTGGGGTCATAGGCGCCGCCGCTGTCGCGCGCCACCTGCAACGCGCACGCAAGCACGCGCAGGCAATCGGCCGGCAGCGCGACCCACGTGCCCGCCGCGGCGCGGTTGAATCGGCTGACGTCCGAATCGGCCGCCCAATTGCTCATCTGCGCGATCACGCTGTCGAGCACGGCGCGGATGCCCTGCTCCAGCGAGTCGGCATCGGCCTCCGGCGCCAGCATGGCCACGACCGACCACGTCGTGCCCATGGTCTCGCCACTCCAGCGCTGCGCGAGAGTCTGCGCGCCGGGCGGAACCGGCGGCGCGGACAGTGTCGGCGGGATCAGGACGCGGTTCAAGCGGACGGTACCTTCAGTTGCCTTATTGCGGCAGCACTTCAACCGTCACCGCGTAGGTCGCGCGGCGGGTCTTGGCGGCCTTGACCGAGGTCTTCTCGTCGCGCACTTCGGCTTCCATCCAGTACATGCCCGGGGCCGGCCACTTGACGCTGAACTTGCCGTCGGCGTCGGTGGTAGCGCTGAACTCCTGAAGCTGGTCGCGGTAGCGGATGCCGCCCGGCACCACGGCGACCTTCAGGTTGGACGCCGGCTTGCCGTCGAGCAGCAGGCGGAAGCTGGCCGTGTCGCCGGACACGAGGTCGTTCGGGTGCGTGATCGGCGCCAGTTCCAGGCCACGGCCGCTGGCGGCCAGGCCCTTGCTGCTCGGCTTGCCGTTCGTGACGAACGATTCGACGCGGCCTTCGGCCTGCGTCACCTGCAGCTCCTGCGCGTTAGCGGGCACTTCCTTCGCGAACGCATCAGCCGTGCCGCGCCAGCGCTTGGTCTGGCCGTTTTCCTTGTAGCTGGCGAACAGGCCCTGGTTGACCACGGCCACGCGATAGGTGCCGGGCTGGGTCAGGTGCAGGTCGAAGGTGCTGCGGTAGCGGCCGGTGCTGGCGTTCTCTGCCTTGACGGCGCTGCCGTCCGGGCCGGTCACGACCAGGTTGTCCAGCCGCAGCGGCACGTGTTCGAAGTAGAACAGGTCGTTGGAGACGGCGGCGTCCACGGTCACCCAGGTGTCATTGCCGGACAGCACCGTGGCCGACGGCAGCAGCCACTGGCGGTGCGCATGGGCGGCCAGCGGGGCCAGGGTCGCCAGCGCCAGTACGGCCAGGCGCGTGGAAAGGCGCGATCGGAAAGTCTTCATCGTCGGTCTCCGGTTGTAATCAATGCGGCAGTGGCGTCAAGGGGCATCAAGGACATCAGGGCTTCAGGTCGACGGTCACCCCGCCGAGCTCGTGTTCGCCCTTGGCGCGGGCGGTCTGGGCCGATTGCGGCGGCCACGTGAACGGCACGCGCAGCAGTTCGCGGCCGCCAACTTCACGCGCGGCCTCGACCACGAGCTGGTAGTTGCCGGCAGGCAGCTTGCCCAGCGGGGCCTTGCCATCCGTGAAAGTGAGCGTGTGCTCGCCCGGCGCACGCGTGGCGCCGGAAATGCCGTCAGCGGGCATCTGCAGGTCGCGTCCGGCCTTGCGCCACCACTGGCGCATGTCCTTGAGCCACTTGGTGCCTTCCTTGTTCTTGACGTCGTACCAGACCGCCAGCGTCGCCGCCGGGCTCTGGTCGGCGCGCTCCACCCAGACCGCGACATAGGGGCGGTGGTATTCCGCCACGTTCAGTCGCGGGATTTCCACCTTCACGTTCATGTCGGCCGCGAAGGCCGGGCCGGCCAGCGGGACGGCGGCCATGCCAGAGAGGGTGACGGTGAGCAGTCGGCGCATATCGGAAAACCTCGTCAGGAGAATGCAGGAAAGTTCGAAAGACGGAAGCCGGGACCGGTCAGTGGATGAACAGGATCGCCAGCAGCAGCGGCACCACCAGACCCAGCCCGACCAGCGGCCACGTGGCCACGCGGCCGGCGGCATGCAGCTTGAGCAGAAACAGGCCAGTCACGCTGAACACCAGGCAGGCCAGCGCGAACACATCCAGGAACAGGCTCCAGGCCCGGCCAGTGTTGCGGCCCTTGTGCAGGTCGTTCAGATAGGAAATGGCGCCACGCGTGGTCTTCTCGTACTGGGTCTCGCCGGTATCGAGCACGAGGCTGACCCAGGCATCGCCGCCCGGCCGGGGCAGCGACACATAGACTTCATCGGCGGACCATTCCGCCTCGCGCCCGTTTGCGTCGATATCGAGTTCGTGCGACAGCCATTCGGCCAGCGCCGGCGGCACCGGGCTCTTGGCGTCGCGGCCGCTGCCCGAGGCAGCCGGCATGGCGGATTTCAGCGCCGAAAGCACGCTGGCAGGCGCGGTAGCCTGTCTCGTCACGACACTCGGCGAAGCCTCGATCTGGGACGCATGGTTGAGCGTGAAGCCGGTCGCCGCGAACAGCAGCATCCCGATCAGGCAGATCGCGGAACTGATCCAGTGCCACTGATGGAGATGCTTGAGCCAGAAGGCCCGACGCTGTTGGCCGGAAGCCGGCTCGGATTCGGTCATTGCTGTGGATGGGGCGACGGGGCCGCGCACGTGTTGTGACATTTCAGTCACAAATGTGATTGCAAGCAGAAAGGATAATCGTTCTCATTTGAAATCGCAATGATGCGACGGTAGCGCCCGTTTACAGGGCGTTACACCAAGTGATGTGGGTGTCCGCGAACAATAAAGTCGTTACTTACACATAAAGTCGTTACCAAAACGAACTTGGGCATCATAGGGCACTTCTAGAGCTCTTGTATGCCGCGGCCAAATTGCCCTATAGTCGTGGGGTTCTCTCCCAAGCCTTGGGTACTCTCCCAAGGTGACCAGACGCCTGGCCTCCCAGACAGGCACCCTCGGCGGACCACGAGTTGGAGCAACTCGTAGCCTTCGAGAGTCCTCACATCCCTGCCTTTCCGTCGTCGACTCTCCGCTTACGCCTAACGCCTAGCGCTGCAGGCTCTATCTAGCGACCTTCCTTCACTCGTCTCCGCTGCTGTTCGATTTACGAACTTCGCCCGTGCGTCGTTCGTTGCACTCCCCCGACCCGTGCATGGCGTCATCTTTCGCTTCCGGCACTTCACGACGTGAGGGGTTATCTCCGAGGAGACGGAAATGAAAATCCAAGTAGCGTCTGACCTACATCTGGACGTAGTTGAATCGCTTGGTGGCACTCTTCTGGGCATCACTCCAGCCGCCGAAGCCGAGGTGCTTGTGTTGGCTGGAAACATTCACAGGGGATGCCAAGCCCTAGAGGCGCTCTCGAACTGGCCTGTGCCGGTCATCTACGTACCCGGCAACAGAGAGTTCTACGGCACGGATTTCCGCATTCAACAGGACCTGTTCAGGCACGCGAACGCCCAGAAGACAAATTCGAACGTCGTCCTACTTCAACGCGGAGTCTTTGAATATAGGGATGTCCGCTTCGTCGGCACAACCCTTTGGACGGACTTCAACCTTTACGGGCACGACAAGCAATCCAAACGCATCGCCAGCACCCAAATATGGGACTACCGAACAATATATGTAGGCACCAGACCGTTTCAAACGCGGGATGCCCTCCGCGAGCACGCAAAGGCCGTCGAGTGGCTCGACCTTGTATTAGCGCAGCCATTCAATGGTTCCACCGTTGTCATCACGCATCACGCCCCCCACATCAACAGCTTGGAGCCGGCTTTCGCTGGGCATCCGCTGAACCCAGCGTACGCCTCAAATCTTGAGTGGCTGTTTGGTCGCTGCAGTCTCTGGATACACGGCCATGTTCAGTGGAGCTGCGACTACGAAATAAAGGGCACCCGTATAGCATCAAATCCGCGCGGCTTCCCCATTTTGTCGCATTTCTCAGTATACGAAGATGAAGTTATGCATTGGGATAACCCCAATTTTCAATCCGCATACGTCATCGACGTACCAAGTCAGCAACAACCATCTGACCGCCATGCTCACCAACTAATAGGTCTCTATCCAGCACACCTCCCTTCGCTCTACGCATAAAAGTGTTACAGACCTTTGCAAATCAAAAATGCCCTCTATCATGCATTTCCTGGATTAACAAAAAAATGTCGGATATGAAATCCTTAACTATTGACTCACTAATGAGAGCACATCCAAGTTAGTTAACTCTGGTTAGTTAACTAAAAACTAACGTACCAGGCGCTGGTCATGGCTACTTCTGCAAAACGAGTCTTGATTGTCTCCCCTCTCGGGCTACCTCCCTTCTACGTTCCTCAACGCAGATACAAATATGCGCTAGATGAGGCAAAGATAGCGAGATGGCTGAAGGAAGGCCGTGGCTTAGGCGAAAGGGAGACATACAAGCCCTGGTACACGGTCGCCGATGTTCCTTCGCATGGCAAAGTGACGCGGGTATGTGGTGAAGAGAAATTCGGCCTGCGCAATATGCACTTCTTGTCCACGAACGAGTGGTATGCGGCCCTCCACCTATGGTACGACGATGCATGCGTCGGCCTTGTTGAACAGTTTCCATTTCGGGACCGCTTGCAAACGCTAGCAGTAGCGGCCAGGCTCGGAATTAAGCACCCCGAAGATGCAATTCACAAGATTCCCATTGTCATCACAACTGACATCGTCGCAAAATTCTTCATTCACGGGCAAACCTACAAGCAAGCCATAGCCGTAAAACCAATCGATGCGTTTGGGAATGAAAGAACCCAGGAGAAGCTCCGCCTCGAAGAAGAAGTCAACAAGTTGAACGGCGTGCCGTGGGATATTTGGATTGACAAGGAACTAAGGGGTACGTACGGCGACAATCTTGAGTGGCTACATGGCTACAACCGGCGCTTAATAATTACACCGGAGCACACTGACCTTCTCCTAGTATCGTTCCTGAAATACCCAAACACCCCCGCCTCCAAGGTCTGCGGGGAGTGCGACCGCCTCAGCAAGTCTCCAGCGGGTACATATCTCGGAATTCTTCGAGCACTATTGGCAACGAAGCGCCTCTCTACAGATTTGAATGTAACCAACCTGCAGGGAAAGTCCGCACGCGTCTTTTTCCCGATGGGAACTTTAGCGACCAGGGCAACATGCCTGAGGCGCAATATCGCAATCGAAAGTTCACTTACGAAGCTGCCGTTGGAATGCCACTTTCCCTCCGGTGCGACATCACAAACGCCGTACAGAGCTCTAGCCTATCTCAGAAGTAAGTCACATGCGTGATTGGAGTACAGACGAATACCCTATCGCAGAAAACTTGGTGCTCCGCGAAACGGAGACCGGTTATCGCTATGTCGTGGTATTCAGAGGCGGTGTATCACTACACACAGTTTTGGAGCGCATCGATGTCGCCGACCAATGGCCAATAAGTCTGGAACGAAGCAAGGTTACGGCGGCGATAAAATCCGGGAAATTCAAAGTCGACTACAGCGGTCTAAGCTGTCGAGTAGTACATCTTCCCAATTACTACAAGACAGATTCTCCTACAGACACGGGTTCCGTTGCAGTTGATGCGGACACAAAACTCAAGGACAAGCAAAGCGTAGATGATGCCAGATGGAAGCTCATAGAAGACATTGTCGAAACGGAAGAGTATTTTTCGATTCTCTATGGCATAAAAAG
Source organism: Cupriavidus numazuensis (assembly GCF_905397435.1). Taxonomy (GTDB): domain Bacteria; phylum Pseudomonadota; class Gammaproteobacteria; order Burkholderiales; family Burkholderiaceae; genus Cupriavidus; species Cupriavidus numazuensis. The sequence goes on along the minus strand of NZ_CAJPVI010000056.1, from coordinate 6,257 downwards.
AACCCACAATATCGACAAGCTCGCGCGCGAATTTTGCGTGAGCAGACAGCACATCACAAAAATCCTCAAGCTCTACTGGAGGAACGGTCTCAATAAGGCGGCTGTACAGTCTGACCTCGATAATTGCGGAGGACCAGGGAAGCCACGCAACTCGAAGGGCGATAGGCGACTTGGTGGACCGCGGCGCTATGCAATAGAGGAGAACCTCGGTCAGGTCTCGAATGAGGAGACTCGACGACATCTACAGGTGGCAGCTGACTACTATCTGCATTTAAAAAAGAAGAAGGTGACTTATCAGCAAGCCATCGACTACATAGTCGGTCTCTACTACACGACTAAGATTGTCGCAAATGATGGAACTCTTGAAGCTATTGAGATTGACTCGGCTTGCCGCCCCACAGTTCGGCAGCTTCAGCACTACATCAATACAAACTACCCCTTAGCTACTCGTAAGCGAAGTCGAGCAACAGAAAAGGAATGGGAACTAATGCTTCGGGGCCTTGAGGGAAGGGCCACCGATATCGCCCACGGTCCTGGCGAGCGCTTTCAAATCGATGCCACTGTTGCGAACATATACATCATTAGTCGCATCGACCGTCGTTTTGTCGTATGTAGACCCACAATATATTTCGTAGTAGACACATGGAGTCGCCTAATTGTAGGCATACACGTAGGCCTTGAGCCTCCTTCGTGGATTGCGGCGATGATGGCGTTAGTCAATTGCGTAGAAGATAAGGTTGAATATTGTCATAGGTATGGCATCGAAATCGACAGATTTCAATGGCCATCAGCTCACCTTCCCGCTTGCTTGCTCGCAGACAAGGCGGAGCTTTTAAGTATTCAGCTAGGAAAAGACATCGTAGATTACCTACGTGTAAGAATCGACAATGCACCCGGTGGCCGGCCCGACTTAAAGCCCATAGTGGAGCGCCGCTTTGGGATATATGAATCCCCCTTCGGTCCATTCCTGCCAGGATACGTCGAAAGAAACTGGGGAGAACGAGGTGTTCCTGACCCTCGCAAAAGCGCGGCACTCGACCTGGACCAGTTCACTTGTGCAGTCATCCTGGCAGTAATTGAGCACAACACTTGTCGAGTAATCGCCGGCTACGAACCGCCACCCGAGATGGTCGGAGAAGGTCTTCCTGCCATCCCTTACATGCTCTGGCATTGGGGTATCGCAAATGTCAGCGGCGAATTGTCCTATCGTTCGCCCGATGAAGTCCGGATGTGTGTCTACCCGGAAGTCGACGTGGCAATCACCGAACATGGTATTGAGTATGGTGGCAACGAATATACGAGCCCCACTTGCCACAGCGAAGGCTGGCCCGCTAGGGCCAGACAAAAAGGCATTTGGCACCTTAAAGGCAGGTGCAACATCAACCGCCTCGGCGACCTCTATGTTCCGGTAGGCCACCGCAATTACGAACCCTGCAAGATTAAGCACCCGGGAAACGCAAATTTTGCCCTTTCTGAGCGATGTGAACTCGAGTACCGAATGAGAGATAACGCAGCAAAAGGCCGTTCCCGTACACAAGCAGGTCGTGTTGCCGGCATGTTAGCTCAACAAGAAATTCAGTCCGAGGCAGAAAGGCAAACAGGGGTTGTTCTCGCAAGCTCCGGGCTTCGTCAACCAATAGTGAAGCATATGAGAGACGTAAAAAGTGCCGAACAAGCGTATACGGCCGGACGCCAATCAACTGCTCCTGCAGCAATCCAATCGCGTGGGACACAACCATCGAAAATTTCAAGGATGTCCTTACTAACGGATTCTAAAAACCGAAAGTCCGCAAAGATTCAGGCAAAAATCAACGCACTCATCTCGAAAATCCATCATGATGAATGACAAGATACCTAGTGTAGCTGAAGTCCTCGGCCTCGAAGTGGGTGAGAGTTCGATACTCGAAGAGTTGCCATGTCTACTCGATTCAGAGAGCTACGAAACATTAATCTCCGTCTACCCCGAATACAAGGAGTCCGAAAGACGCCTTCCAAAATCGTCTCGGATTGCATTACTTAACACCATTGAAACATTTTTCCAAACGATGGAGCATCACTACGAGGTTATTGACACAATATATACCTGCCTCGTTGCCGGTTATCAATACCGTGAGCAAATGGGCGTCACGCGCGGCAAGGGACGCGTTCAGTGGCTTCGCCGTCGCACCGACGATGAGTTTAGTATAGGCACCGAGGTCAATCGACCGCTCGAAGGCCCCGAGTCGGCCCCTTTTGGCTCACCAATGGCTTGTCTTTTGGGAATATCTGGATTAGGAAAAAGTCGAACAATTAAGAGAGCTCTTGAATTTCTCCCAGTTAAAATCGTTCTTCCGGATGGCACCCTTCATTTTCCCTGTATCTACGTCCAGTGCGCTCACGACGGGCAGTTGAAAGGAACGCTAAAGTCGGTATTCCGAGCGATACACAAAGCAGGTGGCCCGGACTATTTATCGCTAATGGGGAGCAATCCCACAGTTGAAAGACTGAAGGACAAACTTATTAAGGTAATCGGTATTCATTTAATCGGGATTATTGTCATAGATGAAATACAAAACGGATTAGTTCAAAAAGGTATTCATCAGCTAGCCGTTGTGAACTGCTTTGTCGAATTGAACAATACAGCACAGGTACCTATATTCTTTGTTGGAACCCCTTCCATGAAGAGCATGGTAGCCGACACGGTGTACGGCCTGCGTCGAGCTGGAAAGAACGGCGCCATTTTTTGGGAACCGTGCGACCTAAATGGGAACTGGGAAAATTTCATTAGTGCACTTTGGATATATCAATGGACCAGTAAGTATACGAAATTTACTGGGGAACTTTCCTATTTGATGCACGACCTTTCCCAGGGAATTTTTGGAATTGCTGTTTCTCTCTTTATACTTACTCAACGTCGCGCGATTGAAAATGATATCGACCGAATCACGCCTGACCTCCTCAGGGAGATAGCCGAAGAAAAATTATTTATGGTTGCGCCGGCACTTCAAGCACTTCGCACCAATGACACGGTAGCAATGGCAAAATATACGGACCTATTGGACCAAGGCCAGACTGGGCTGCATAAAAGCAGTCGGAGCACACCGGACATTCCCGATGCGGGAGAAGAGTATCGCGCAAAATGCCACAGCAAAGCGCAATACGAAGACGCCAAATTATTTATAGAAAAAAACCTAAACTCTGACAAACAGGCCATAATTGACTTGCAAACGATATATACGCAGGACCCGAACCTCCGTTCGTCGACGCTCGTTCACAAGGTACATAAGCTTATGCTTGCCAGGCAAAAGCGCGCAAGAGAAGGACGGAGCTCGGACGCCACCCAAGGCTCGAGGACATGGCATGGACCGCGTGGGCAACGGTCATGACGTTAGCCCCACCGAAGCCCTACCCGGACGAGTTGTTGTACAGCGTCATCGCTCGTTATGTCAGCTATCTCCACCCGATAAGCAGAACGGCTCTAATGAAAATGCTGACGGGTCGAAGTGGACTCGCAGTCACCGACCTCCCCAGGTACCTAAACCATACTAGCGCGGCCACGTTCGATATTTGGGCATTGAGCGGCACCGAGCTTGCACAGCAACTTACTTTATTTCCATTCTTTTCCTGGCCATTATCAGATAGTAGAAAGAATAAATATTTAGAACGAATGTTAAGCAATGAGTCTACATCCGTTCATTCCGGATTGAAGGCTATAAGCTCAGTCGCGCACCCCGTGTATTTAAGAATATGCCTAGAATGCTACGCAAAGGAAATACGTGAATACGGCGAAGCATACTGGCATCGCACACATCAACTTCCGGGGTTGCTCATCTGCCCCATACATGATACCGCACTGCACAACACAAGCGCGTATTACCACAATCACAGCACTTATGTTTGGAATGACGCTACCGATGTGAAAATAAACATCACCTCAATTTCACAAGAATTCACCGAGATTGAATTCATGCAAGCAACGGCAATCTCTAAATTGCTTTCCGGCATGCTGACTGGAGAACTTCAACCGCCGAACATCCCTTTCGGAGAATACTACCTCTTTCGAGCTTTCGAACTAGGCCTTTCCACATCAACGAACTTCTTTCCCCTGCAAAGAGTTTCTGAAGTTTTTTTTGATTTTTATTCTGAAAATCTTCTCACGGCTATGGGTATATCGTCATCTCGAAGCATAAATTTAGAATATATCTGGCAAAGATTGGGGACTGCTCGCCAAACGCACCCCCTCTACCATGCTTTGCTACGATTCCTGTTTGACACTATCGAGCATCGAAACTCTATCGCATCGCAGAATTTTGATGTTCTATATCATTGCATCAATGAAAGTTGTCGAAATCCGGACCACGGGACGGCGCGCGTAATATCCGCACGCCGAAAAGCGTCAACAGTCGTCATGACTGCAAAATGCTCTTGCGGCTTCGTTTTCGACTTTTCCGATGTTTCATCTCATGATAGATTTAAACCAGAAAACCCGGTCATCAAAATATTCAGCCAAAGTTGGATAAATGACATTCGTAGTTTGCGTGACGAAGGCTATAGCATCGAACAATTATCAGAATATTTTTCGATTTCACCACTGGTGATTGAACGAATTATTTATCAATCAAGCCCACTTCATCTCGCTATCGACGAGCGGAGACTAGAAGATTTAAAAAACGAATGGGAACGTACTCTCGCAGCAGCTGGGAATTCAGTAACTAAGGCCCGCCTGAATAATTCCTACTTGTTTGAAACTCTTAACTTGCATGCTCGTGATTGGCTAATTTCATTCAATAGAAGACCAAAAAATGTATCTGGACGCACCTTCTTGCGCGCGCGCGCCACTCCATTCACACACGAACGTGATATTGAATGGAGCACTAGAATCAACATATCGGTGCAAGAAGAGGAAATTGAACCGACGATTCGCAATTGGATTTCCTGTGGAACGTTGGCGATACGTGCCGGTTTACGTCTTGAAGAAATATTGGCTCATTGCGACTTGCTCCCTCTCACAATCAAGTCACTGGAAATGGGTGTCGAGCATTTAAATGCTATTTACAACTCCAATGAGTAGTTTTAGCTCTTCTTGGAAATGGCTTCGAGCAGACTCGCTAATACTTGCATAACCTTCTCGTCTCGCAACCCATCTCTTGGTTTTGGACATACCAAACGCCACAACTCAGCATCTGGCCAACCCTCTGCTCTATCATCTACAACGCACCACAGTTTCAACCTCTTCGCGCGGACATATCGAGCAACGACCTCATACTGCGTGGCAATCCGCCTGAGTCCGGACGTTTGAATTTCCGCGATGGGTTCTGTTGCACCTTCTACTCTCTCCATCAACTCACGTGGCATCCTGCCGATGATTTCGTCCACTGGCCAGCGTAAAGTCCAACTGCTCCGTAGAACGAGCGAGGCATCATACTGCTGCGCGAGCTTCGTAAACTGCCCGGCCCAACACCAATAGGCTTTTCCTTCCTCATCAGACGAAGAGTCGGGCGGGAAGCCCGCGCCCCGTGGAACCAGTACACCTTCGAAATTGATAAAGACGTGGATGCGTTGATTTTTGTCCATGATGCCCACCGAAAAAATGCTTTGAGTTACAGTGGTGAATAAGTGACGCCCGTTGAGTCGGCGGCGCACAGCAGTCGAGCTAACCGGTCAAGGACCATTGGGTCTGCTATCCCGTTGCCGCCAGTTACTATCAAGCTGACTTCCGCGGTTTCGGGCAGGACCTGTGCCCAGTCGGAATCCAGGACGACTGGATAGGGCGGCATGCGTCTTCTCAAATCTCGACGCAGCCATTCCCTGCGCGAAGACAGCGACTTGGAATGCAAGGTGTGCAATCGATTTCCGGGAACGGTTGAACCGATTACTCGCGACCGTATCAAGGGCGGCATGCAGTGAACGGCGTGCTTATAGCCGACTACAAGCGGCCACCAGCTATGGAGCACGATACGCATGTCGGGGTACGCCAGGAGCAGCCGGTCAAGGTGTTCGGCGTTTTCGAAGAGTTTATGGCCAGGACAGCGCAGACATGGTGTGTGACCGTTCTCGAACGTTACCGTGCGCGGGTGGAGAACCCCATCGGTATTGAGGTACAACGTGATAGACACGGCGAACCCCTGGAGTGCAGAGGGCTTGATGCACACCTTTTGCCTGGGTTACTAGGGCCTGTTCACACTATCTGAGCCCGTCGACGATGAGCGCAAAATTGATGAAGGCGATGAACATCACGTCCAGCTTGTCGAACCGGGAGAAGATGCGACGAAAGCCTT
>NZ_CAJPVI010000055.1 GCF_905397435.1 Cupriavidus numazuensis | reverse complement strand
GAGCTCACTCCAGGGCATGGGCGTCTCCCGGTGGCAGTCGCCCATGCAGGGTAGAAAACTGTTACCTATGTGCTTGAACTGTTCTGTTACCTATGTGGGTGAACCGTACCCAAAACGCGTTTTTGGTTACTTTTGTCGCTCGGACAAAAGTGACTCGCCGGCTACGCCGGCGAAACAGCAGCGCCCACCAAGCACAACCCCCAAACCCTCAAGCCGCCTCCGCCAATTCCTTGGCATTCAACTTCCTAACCCCCGGCAACTCACACGCCGCCACCGCATTCGCCAACGACTCCATAGCCGGCAGCCGCGTAAAGCTCTTCCGCCAGGCCAGTACAACGCGCCGGTCAGGCACCGGCTCGGCAAACGGCACGTAGGCCAGCATATCGCCCTTGGCCTTCATATCCGGCACCGACGTACGCGGCAGCACGGTAATCCCCACGCCGCTGGCAACCATATGGCGGATGGTTTCAAGCGATGAGCCTTCAAACGTCTTCTGAATCCCGTCCGAAGCCTGTGAGAAGCGCGACAGCTCAGGGCAAACGCCCAACACATGATCGCGGAAGCAATGCCCGCTACCAAGCAGCAGCATGGTCTGCTGCTTCAGCTCATCCGGATCAACATGGCTAACCTGCGCAAGCTGGTGCCCACGCGGCACGGCAACGACGAAAGGCTCGTCATACAGCGGCCGCACCGTGAGTCCGGAGTCGGCAAACGGCTCAGCCATGATCGCGCAATCAATCTCGCCCTGCTTGAGCAGTTCGATGAGCTTGACCGTGTAGTTCTCCTGCAGCATCAGCGGCATCTGCGGCACGGTCTCGATCATCTGCTTGACCAGCGCCGGCAGCAGGTAGGGCCCGATCGTGTAGATCACGCCCACACGCAGCGGGCCGGCCAGCGGGTCCTTGCCCTGTTTGGCGATCTCGCGGATGGCCATGGTCTGTTCGAGCACGCGCTGGGCCTGGGCCACGATCTGCTCGCCAACGGAGGTCACAGAGACCTCCGATGTGCCGCGCTCGAAGATCTGCACGTTGAGTTCGTCTTCCAGCTTCTTGATCGCCACCGACAGGGTCGGCTGCGATACGAAACACGCTTCGGCAGCACGGCCGAAATGGCGCTCTCGCGCCACGGCGACGATGTACTTGAGTTCGGTGAGCGTCATGACTTATCAATGTGCGGTAGGCGATAGATTTTACCTTCGATTCCCGAATCTGTCAGAACGCTGCGTGAATGCGGCCGACAGGCCACCGCGCCGCGAGGACAAGGCCGGCGCTCAGGCCTTCAGGTAGTGCTCGCGCCCGCCGAGCCAGCGCGATAAATGCGTCTCGACCGCCTCTGGAAAGCGCGTCAGCATCATCTGTGCGGCTTCCTGTGCATATTCGACCAGCCAGGCATCGGTGTTCAGGTCGGCAAAGCGCAGCATCGCTTCGCCAGACTGGCGCGCACCGAGAAATTCGCCGGGACCGCGGATATCGAGGTCGCGGCGCGCGATCTCGAAACCATCGGTCGTCTCGCGCATGGTTGCCAGGCGCTCGCGCGCCGTGGGCGACAGCGGTGCCTGGTACATCAGCAGGCAGACCGACTCCGCAGTGCCCCGCCCTACGCGGCCGCGCAGCTGGTGGAGCTGCGCGAGGCCGAAGCGCTCGGCATGCTCGATCACCATCAGCGAGGCATTGGGTACGTCCACGCCAACTTCGATCACTGTGGTCGCGACCAGTACCTGCAGTCGGTTGGCGCTGAAATCGTCCATCACGGACGCCTTCTCGGCCGGCGGCAGGCGGCCGTGGACCAGGCCGACGCGCAGGTCCGGCAGCGCGGCGACCAGCGTTTCATAGGTTTCCACGGCGGTCTGGAGCTGCAGCGCCTCGCTTTCCTCGATCAGCGGGCAAACCCAGTAGACCTGGCGACCTTCGGCGGCCGCATGGTGGATACGGTCGATGACCTCGTCGCGCCGCTCGTCATTGACCAGGCGCGTGACGATCGGCGTGCGGCCCGGCGGCAGCTCGTCGATCACCGACACGTCGAGATCCGCGTAATACGTCATGGCGAGCGTGCGTGGAATCGGCGTGGCGGACATCATCAGCTGGTGCGGGACGGTGTCCGGACCGGGCTGGACCGGCTGGGCGGGCTCCGCGCTTCCGGCCTTGCCGCGCAACGCCAGTCGTTGCGCGACGCCGAACCGGTGCTGCTCGTCCACCACCGACAAGCCCAGCCTGGCGAAGCGCACTGTGTCCTGGATCAGCGCATGCGTGCCGATGGCCAGCCGCGCTTCCCCCGACTCCACACGCGCTACCGCCTCGCGCTTCTCGCGCGCCTTGAGGCTGCCGGCGAGCCATACCACCGGCACGCCCAGCGGCTCCAGCCACGCCGACAGCTTGCGGTAGTGCTGCTCGGCCAGGATTTCGGTCGGCGCCATGATCGCGGCCTGATAACCGGCGTCGATGGCCTGGCACGCGGCCAGCGCCGCGACGATGGTCTTGCCGCTCCCCACGTCGCCCTGCAGCAAACGGTGCATCGGATGCTGCGCGGTCATGTCGGCCGCGATTTCCTCGACCACGCGCTGCTGTGCGCCGGTCAGGCGAAACGGGAGTGCCTGCAGGAAGCGTGTGAGCAGGCCGTCCTCGCGCCGGGGCATGGACGGCGCATTCTTCTCGCGCCGCGCCTCGTGCGCACGCCGCAGCGAGATCTGCTGGGCCAGCAGTTCGTCGAACTTGATGCGCTGCCAGGCCGGATGCGACCGGTCGGCTAGAGCCGCCTCGCTTTCCTGCGGCGGCGGCGTATGCAGCAGCCGCAGGCATTCGGCGAGCGGGCGCAGCTTCAGCTTCGCGAGCGGGCCTTGCAGCACGGCGGCGGGCAGCGTCTCGGGCAAAGGCGTTCGTGCGAGCGCGCCGGAGATGGCCTTGCGCAGATAGGCCTGCGAGATGCCCGCCGTGGCCGGATACACCGGCGTGAGCCGGTCCGGCAAGGGTTCGTCGGGCACCACGGGCCGTACCGTCGGGTGCACCATCTCGGCCCCGAAGAAACCACCGCGGACTTCGCCGCGCACGCGCAGGCGCACGCCCTCTTCCATCTGCTTGGTCTGGCTGCCGTAGAAGTTCAGGAAGCGCAGCGTGAGTTCGCCGCTGTCGTCGGCAATCTTCACGACGAGCTGGCGGCGCGGGCGGAACGTGACTTCGTTCGAGATCACCTCCCCCTCGACCTGTGCCGGCTGGCCGAGCCCCGAGCGGCGGATGGCTTCGGCGATCGGCATCAACGTGGTTTCGTCCTCGTAGCGCATCGGCAGGTGCAGGACGAGGTCGACGCTGCGCCGCAGGCCCATCTTGGCGAGCCGCGCAACGGCGGAGGACGGTTTGGCGTCCTTGCCCGATGCCTTGCCTGCCGCCTTGCCCTTTGCGGACGGCGCTGCGTCGGAGGCTTCGGCTTTGTCCTGGGTCGGTTCGGTAACGGTTCCGGGCATCGGCAATCGGCAGGCGGAGAAAATAAGGGGTATCACACCGGGCCGGGCGGCGCCTGGCGCCCAAGCCTTACAATATCGGATTCGCCGATTGTACCTATCCCGGTTGCCGCCCCGCGTGGCGCCTTGCCGGGGCATTGCCGTTTCCCCATGTTGACGCTGTCCGATTTCGACTTCCCGCTGCCACCCGAACTGATTGCGCAGAGCGCGCTGCCCGACCGCAGCGCGAGCCGCCTGCTCGTGGTCGAGCGCCTGGCGCCCGGGGAGCAGCCTGACGCCATCCAGCTCGTCGACCGCGCGTTCAGCGACATCCTCGATTACCTGAAGCCCGAAGACCTGCTGGTCTTCAACGACACCCGCGTGATCAAGGCGCGCTTCTTCGGCCAGAAGCCGAGCGGCGGCAAGGTCGAGGTGCTGGTCGAGCGCGTGCTCGACACGCACACCGTGCTGGCCCAGGTACGCGCCTCGAAAACGCCTGCCGAGGGCAGCCTGCTGCACCTCGCCGAGGACGCCTTTGCCGTTACCGTCGGCCCGCGCGTCGACCAGTTCTTCACGCTGCGCTTCCCGGAGCCCGCGCTGGACCTGATCGAGCAGTACGGCCGCCTGCCGCTGCCGCCGTACATCACGCACGATCCCGACGCCTACGACGAAACCCGCTACCAGACCGTCTACGCGCGCAATCCCGGCGCCGTGGCCGCGCCGACCGCGGGCCTGCATTTCGACGATGCACTGTTTGCCCGGCTCGACGCCGCCGGCGTGCGCCGCGCGTTCCTGACGCTGCATGTCGGCGCGGGCACCTTCCAGCCGGTACGCACCGAGAACATCGCCGAACACAAGATGCACTCCGAGTGGTACGCGATCTCGCCGGAGCTGGCCAATGCCGTGCGCGAAACGCGCAAGCGCGGCGGCCGCGTCATTGCCGTAGGCACGACCTCGCTGCGAGCGCTGGAATCCGCCGCAAAGCCCGACGGCACGCTCGAGGCCGGCAATGGCGACACCGACATCTTCATCACGCCCGGCTACCAGTTCCGCCTCGTTGATGCCCTGATCACCAACTTCCACCTGCCCAAGTCGACGCTGCTGATGCTGGTATCGGCGCTGGCCGGCGTGGAAGCCATCCGCGCCGCCTACCGCCATGCAGTCGAGGCGCGCTATCGTTTCTTCAGCTATGGCGACGCGATGTTCCTGACCCGCCAGTAACGCCTGAAGCCCGCACCGAATTCCGCCATGCTCAATTTCGAACTCATCACCACTGACGGCAACGCACGACGCGGCCGGGTCACGCTGAACCACGGCGTGGTCGAAACGCCCATCTTCATGCCGGTCGGCACCTATGGCTCGGTCAAGGCCATGTCGCCGCTGGAACTCAACGAGATCGGCGCGGAGATCATCCTCGGCAACACCTTTCACCTGTGGCTGCGCCCGGGGCTCGATGTCGTGAATACGCACGAGGGGCTGCACCGCTTCATCGGCTGGGACAAGCCGATTCTGACCGATTCCGGCGGGTTCCAGGTGTTTTCGCTAGGCGATCTGCGCAAGATCACCGAAGATGGCGTCACGTTCGCGTCACCTGTGAATGGCGACAAGCTGTTTCTGTCGCCCGAGATCTCGATGCAGATCCAGCGCACGCTGAACTCCGACATCGTCATGCAGTTCGACGAATGCACCCCGTACGAGATCGAAGGCCGTCCCGCCACGCACGAAGAGGCAGCCAAGTCGATGCGCATGAGCCTGCGCTGGGCCAAGCGCTCGCGCGACGAGTTCGAGCGGCTGGCCAACCCGAACGCGCTGTTCGGCATCGTCCAGGGCGGCATGTTCGAGGACCTGCGCGATGAATCGCTGGCGGGCCTGTCCGAGCTGGATTTCCACGGCTTCGCGATCGGCGGCCTGTCGGTGGGCGAACCCAAGGAAGACATGATGCGCGTGCTCGAGCACGTGGCGCCGCGCCTGCCGGCCGACAAGCCGCATTACCTGATGGGCGTCGGCACCCCCGAAGACCTCGTGGCCGGCGTGGCCGCGGGCGTCGACATGTTCGACTGCGTGATGCCGACCCGCAACGCGCGCAACGGCTGGCTCTTTACGCGCTATGGCGACGTCAAGATCCGGAACGCCGCGCACCGCAATGACCCGCGCCCGCTCGACGAAAGCTGCGCGTGCTACACCTGCCGCAATTTCTCGCGCGCGTACCTGCATCACCTGCACCGTGTCGGCGAGATCCTGGGCGCGCGCCTGAACACGATCCACAACCTGCACTACTACCTGCAGCTCATGCGCGAGATGCGCGAGTCCATCGAAAAGCACCGCTTCAGCGACTTCCGGCGCCAGTTCGCCAGCGACCGCGCACGCGGCACGCGCTGAGCCGCGAACTTTCCGGCGTGGCGCGGTCGAATACCGGGGCGTCGCCGGTCTGGTAGGCATCTGCGCCAAGTCGCGCGCAACGCACCCCGAACAAACCCGGATTCCCGCCCTAGAATGCCAGGGCGGGCCTTGCACGGGTGATAGAATGGTCGATTACTTGAATGACTTTTGTGACGGAGAATCAACGTGCTGATTTCTAACGCATTCGCCCAGACCGCCGGTGTTGGCGGCGCAGCGGGTGGCCTGATGAGCTTCCTGCCCATCATCCTCATGTTCGCGGTGCTGTGGTTCATCATGATCCGCCCGCAGATGAAGCGCCAGAAGGAAGCCAAGGCGATGATGGAAGCACTGGCCAAGAACGACGAAGTCGTCACGGCCGGTGGCATTCTGGGCCGGGTCACCAAGGTGACCGACCAGTACGTCAGCCTGGAAATCGCCGCAGGCACCGAAATCACCGTGCAGAAGAACGCCGTGACCACGGTGCTGCCGAAGGGCTCGCTGAAGTCGCTCTGATTCTCGTTCGCGACACTGCCCTTTGTCTTGTTCCGGCGTGCCGACTTGCGCATGCCCTGGCAGCCGCCTGATCAGCCCGATGGCCTGTAAAGGACCTTCGCGGCGGCCAGGCGGCTGTTTGCCAACCGGTCCGGCCCTGACGGCGCCCTTCCCGGGCTCCCGACGGATCCGCTAACCGCAGAATGACTGGCCAGAGATGAATCGTTATCCGCTTTGGAAATATCTCGTGATCCTGGTGGCCCTGGCCATCGGCATCATCTATACCCTGCCGAACTTCTTCGGCGAGGCGCCTGCCGTACAGGTCTCCTCGGGCAAGGCCACGGTCAAGGTGGACCTCTCCATGCAGAAGCATGTGGAAGAGATCCTGGCCCAGAACCAGCTTCAGCCTGACGGCGTGTTCTTCGATGTTTCCGGCCAGTCCGGCTCCGTCAAGGCGCGCTTCCGCACCACCGACGACCAGCTCAAGGCCAAGGACGTGCTGTCGCGCGCGCTCAACCCGGACGCAGCCGACCCGACCTACGTGGTCGCGCTGAACCTGCTCTCGGGCTCGCCGCGCTGGCTGACCGCGATGCACGCGCTGCCGATGTACCTCGGCCTGGACCTGCGCGGCGGCGTGCACTTCCTGCTGCAGGTGGACATGAAGGGCGCCGTCGACAAGAAGCTGGACAGCCTGTCGGGCGATGCCCGCACCCTGCTGCGCGACAAGAACGTTCGCCACGGCGGCATCGACCGCGACGGCGACAAGCTGACCGTGCGCTTCAACAATGCCGACGACGCCAACCGCGCGCGCGGCATCCTGACCGAGAATCTGCGCGAACTGTCCTTTGCCATGGACGGCAACAACGTGGTCGGCACCTTCACCGAAGCCGCCCGCAAGGCCGTGCAGGATGCCGCGGTCAAGCAGAACATCACCACGCTGCACAACCGCGTGAACGAGCTCGGCGTGGCCGAGCCTGTGATCCAGCAGCAAGGCGCGGACCGCATCGTGGTCCAGTTGCCCGGCGTGCAAGACACCGCCAAGGCCAAGGACATCATCGGCCGCACCGCCACGCTGGAAGCCCGCCTGGCCGATCCGGACGCACCGCGCAACCCGCGCGCCGGCGACCCGGTTCCGTTCGGCAGCGAGCTGTTCACGCAAGGCAACGGCGCCCCGGTCGTGCTGAAGAAGCAGGTCATCTTCACCGGCGATCGCATCGAAAGCGCATCGGCCGGCTTCGACCAGAACCAGCGCCCGTCGGTCAACATCAAGCTCGACGCCCAGGGCGGCCGCGTGCTGCGCGACGTCTCGCGCGAGAACATCGGCAAGCCGATGGGCATCGTGCTGTTCGAAAAGGGCAAGGGCGAAGTGCTGACGGTCGCGACGATCCAGTCCGAACTCGGTTCGAGCTTCCAGATCACCGGCTCCTACTCGACCGAAGCCGCCAACGACCTCGCGCTGCTGCTGCGCGCCGGCTCGCTGGCCGCGCCGATGGAGATCATCGAGGAGCGCACGATCGGCCCGTCGCTCGGCGCGGACAACATCCAGAAGGGCTTTGACTCGGTAGCCTATGGCTTCGGTGCCATCGCCGTGTTCATGGTGCTGTACTACATGCTGTTCGGCGTGTTCTCGGTGGCGGCGCTGGGTATCAACCTGCTGCTGCTGATCGCGGTGCTGTCGATGCTGCAGGCCACGCTGACGCTGCCGGGCATTGCCGCTATCGCACTGGTGCTTGGTATGGCCATCGACGCGAACGTGCTGATCAACGAGCGTATCCGCGAGGAACTGCGCGCCGGTGCTTCGCCGCAGATGGCTATCGCCGTCGGCTTCGAACGCGCCTGGGCCACCATCCTTGACTCCAACGTCACCACGCTGATCGCGGGCCTGGCGCTGCTGGCCTTCGGCTCGGGCCCGGTGCGCGGCTTTGCCGTGGTGCACTGCCTGGGCATCCTGACCTCGATGTTCTCGGCGGTGTTCTTCAACCGCGGCCTGGTCAACCTCTGGTACGGCCGCAAGAAGAAGCTGCAGAGCGTGGCCATTGGCCAGATCTGGAAACCGGGTGCGGACACCCCGGTCGCCAAGTAAGCACGGATTCATCAGGACAACATCATGGAATTCTTCCGCATCCGGCGCGACATTCCGTTCATGAAGCACGCGTTGATCTTCAACGTGGTCTCCTTCCTGACGTTTGCCGCCGCCGTATTCTTCCTGTGGCACAAGGGCCTGCACCTGTCGATCGAGTTCACCGGCGGCACGGTGATGGAGGTCAACTACCAGCAGGCCGCCGATCTCGAAAAGATCCGCGGCCAGGTGGGCAAGCTCGGCTATACCGATGTGCAGGTGCAGAACTTCGGCACCTCGCGCGACGTCATGATCCGCCTGCCGCTGCAGAAGGGCCCGGACGGCAAGCAGGTGACTTCGGCCCAGCAGAGCGAGCAGGTCATGGGCGCGCTGCAGGCCGCCACGCCTGACGTGAAGCTGCAACGCGTCGAGTTCGTCGGCCCGCAGGTCGGCAAGGAACTGGCGACCGATGGCCTGCTGGCGCTGCTGTGCGTGGTCATCGGCATCGTGATCTACCTGTCGTTCCGCTTCGAGTGGAAGTTCGCGGTGGCGGGCATCATCGCCAACCTGCACGACGTGGTGATCATCCTGGGCTTCTTCGCGTTCTTCCAGTGGGAATTCTCGCTGTCGGTGCTGGCGGCCATCCTGGCGGTGCTCGGCTACTCGGTGAACGAGTCGGTCGTGATCTTCGACCGGATCCGCGAGGCCTTCCGCAAGTACCGCAAGATGACCACGCATGAAGTCATCGACCACGCGATCACGAGCACGATGTCGCGGACCATCATCACCCACGGCTCGACCGAAATGATGGTGCTGTCGATGTTCTTCTTCGGCGGCCCCACCCTGCACTACTTCGCCCTGGCACTGACGGTCGGTATCCTGTTCGGTATCTACTCGTCGGTGTTCGTCGCCGCGGCGCTGGCCATGTGGTTCGGCGTCAAGCGCGAGGACCTGGTCAAGGGTGACAAGAAGGCGGGTGGTACGGATCGCGATGATCCGAACTTTGGGGCGCAGGCCTAGACAGCCAGATAGCACCACACTCAATCGACGGGGGCAAATATGCCCCCGTTTTTTTTGCCCGCGAGCAGTCCACATCACCAACGGCAGTCACGTCCTGTCGCTGACTGGACGCCCTGGGGAGTCAGGGAGTAGGATTAAATCCTACCCGCGCACGGAGGCCACCATGCGAACCACCCAGCAACTAAGCGTCACACTACCCAATGAAATGGCAAACGCCGTGAAGGAAAAGGTGCGTAGCGGCGAGTACGCCAGTGAAAGCGAGGTGATTCGCGATGGCCTTCGCACGCTCTTCGCACGCGATCGAGCCGTCGAGAACTGGCTGCGCGAAGAGGTTGTGCCGGCCTATCAGGCCATCAAGGCCGATCCCTCCCGAGGCCGGACTGCCGAGGACCTCCGCGCCCGCCTGGCAGAAGAACTTGCCAGGAAGACTCACACTGGATGAGCGCCTGCCAGGTCGTCTTTACCCCTGAGTTCGAGGAGCAGCTGGCAGAGCTGTTCCACTACATTGCCGAAGAAGCCGGCTCGCCAGTGGTCGCGGCGCGGTACACCGATGCGATCGTCAGCTACTGCGAGAGCCTTGGCGCGTTTCCGTATCGAGGGACAATGCGCAATGACTTGCAGCCAGGCTTGCGCATCACCCACTACAAGGGTCGCGCCATGATTGCATTCGTCGTGGAGGAAGGCCGCGTACTCATTACCGGGCTTTTCTACGGTGGCCAGGACTATGAAGGGATCCTGGGAGACGCCGACTGATTCCGCGGCCGCGGAACATGGACTGAGGCGTACCAAAGAAAACGGGACCAGCCACCGGCTGATCCCGCAATTTCATCGCATCTCGTTTTGGCAGCGACTTCATCCGCCGCATGTTGTCGGCGGGCAGAAAGCCGCCACTCAAGCCAGTTCAAAAAACCGCTCGATCCAGATCGCCAATCGGTCCGTCGAAAAGCTGGCCGCACGTTCGCCGACACGGCACGCAATGGCATCGCCCTCGCGCGCGAAGCGCAGCGCCCCGCCGGCTTCTTCGAGCCACAGCAGGCATGCCAGCCATGTTGCATGCTGCGCCGACACGGCTTCGCCGACAGGCTTCGCCACGAACTCGCTGAGCGCAGACGGCGAGGTCCACACCACCGCTTCGCCGTCGCGGCGCACGGTGCCGTCGCCGAGCGACTCGGCAATGACCTGTACCGCATCCGCGGCGCCGCGCCCCGCATAGCTTGCGCGCAAGCCCGCAAGCTGCGTCCCTACCGCATGGCCGAAGCTGCCGCTGCGCTCGCTCTCGGCGCGCACCAGGTCGGCGTAGTCCATACGTTGCCAGTCAGGCTCGGCGTTACGCGCGCCAGCCAATTCGGTGGCTGCCAGGTAAGTTTCCACGGGCTGGAAGCGGCCGGGGCCGATCAGGCTTGCGCAAAGCGCATGGACCATGCCGATCCGCGTGGCCACGGTCTGTGTCTGCAGCACGCTCAACTTCTCGCGGACCAGCTGGTCGCGCTCCTTGCGCAGGCCGGCCATCTCCAGCGCCTGCTTCAGCTCCATGCGCAGCGCGGTGATGTCCCACGGCTTCTTGATGTAGCGGTGGATCTGGCCCTGGTTCACCGCTTCGACAGTCTGGTCAAGTTCGGAGTACGCCGTGGTCAGGATCCGCACGATATGCGGATAGCGCTCGCGCGCATGGCGCAGCAGCTCATTGCCGTACTCGCCGGGCATGCGCTGGTCCGACACCAGCACCGCGAGACTGTCGGCGTGCGCTTCCAGCAGCGTCTTGCCCTCCTCCACGGAGCCGGCGGTCACCACCGGAGCCAGTGCACCGATCGCGCGCTGGAAGTATTTGACGGCTGTCGCTTCGTCGTCGACGAACAGAATCGCCGGGGGTGGTGCCTGGGTGGCATTCGGTTCGCTCATCGGTCACTCCTGTGCATTCGATTCTTGAAATTTGGGAAGTCCAGCGTCACCGTCGTGCCGGCTCCGGACGCTGAGGCGATCCGGATGCCGCCGCCAAACGACTGCATGACGCGGTTGCAGAAAATCATGCCGAGGCCGCTGCCGCCGGCCCCGGCGTGAGTGGTGACAGGATCCACAAGCAGGCGGTCCATGACTTCGGGCGGAATCCCGGGGCCGTTGTCGCAGATGCGGATCTCCTGCCGCGGCTGTGCGACCACGACAAAGCGCAGGTTTGGCACAGCGGTGTCGCCAAGTGCGCGCAGCGCATTGCTCATCACCGACGACAGCACCAGCGCGACGCAGTTGGGCAAGGTCTGTACGGGAAAATCGCCGTGCATCTCGACCTGGACCCAGTTGCGCTGCTCGCCGGTGAACGGGTAAGTATCGATCAGCGATGCGACCAGCGCGCCCGCGCTCACCTCGGCGCCGGACTCCTGGCGCGTCGGCGCGCTGCCCGCGCTGCTGCGCACGGATTGCAGGAACGACGACAACACCGCGAGGCAATACTGCGCGTTGTCGTGCATCGCGCTGGCAGCCTGTCCGATCTCGCCCTGGCGCTGGGCACTGTATTCGCCGGCCACGCGGCCTTCGATACCGCGCGCGAAATTGGCGATGGCCGCCAGCGGCGTGTTCAGTTCGTGGGCCAGGAATGCCAGCGTCTCGTCGATGGCCATCAGGCGCTGCTGCCGCAGGGCCCGCTCGCGCGAGCGCTCCACGGCCAGACGCAGCACGTTGCGCACATCGCCGACGCTGAGCGGCTTCTCCAGGATGCGGAACACCTCGCCGGAATTGACAGTCTGCAGCAGCACGTCCTTGTCGGCATAAGCCGTGACGAGGATGCGCACGATCTGCGGGAATTCCTCCGCCACCTGGCGCAGCAGGTCACCGCCGTCGCGCCCGGGCATGCGGAAGTCGGTCACCAGGATGACCGTGCGCGTGCCGGCGGCACGCAGCATGCCGACTGCTTCATCGGCGCCGGCGGCGGTCAGCACTTCGTACTCGTTGCCGACGGCGCGCGCAAAGTACTTGCGCGCCATGTCTTCATCGTCGACGTAGAGCACGGTGGGCCGTGCCTGCTGGGCTTCTGTCATGGCCGTGTCACTCCGCGCGCGGCAGGTCGAAGCGGAAGGCGGCCCAGTGGCCGAAATCGCTTTCGGCAATGAGTTGGCCGCCATGCCGTTCGATCACCGCGTAGCTGATCGACAGGCCGAGGCCCAGTCCCTGCCCCACGTCGCGTGTCGTAAAGAACGGCTCGAACACCCGTGCGATATTCTCTGCCGCGATGCCCGGGCCGTTGTCCTGCACGCGCACATGCAGCCGGTTCTCCATCCACTTGACCGTGGTATGGATCGCTGGCGCCACCGTGCCTGCCTTGCGCATCGCCAGCGCGGCGTTGGAGAACAGGTTGATCAGCACGCCGATGACTGCGGCTTCGTCGCCGAGCACGAGGGTGTCGTCCGGCAGTTCGCGCGTCACCTTTACGCCGCGCAGTTCGTGGGCCGTGAGGCGGATCGACGAATCCAGCGCCTTCTCGAACAGGAACGGCGTACCTTCGACCTCGGCACCAGGCTTGCGGTACGCAAAAGTCTTCAGGTCGGACACGATATGCTGGATGCGCTGCATGCCCTGCTTGGCATCGACCAGGCACTCCTCGAGCGAGGGATTTTCCTTGGCTTGCGGCTCTTCCATGGCCACCTCGATCGCCATCAGGCAGAAGTTGACCGGGTTGTTGACCTCGTGCAGCAGGCCGGCCGCGAGCGTACCGATGGCAGCCATTTTCTCCTGCTGCAGCATCTGGCCCTTGATGTCGACGAGCTTGCGGTTGATGACTTCGAGCTCCGCGTTCTTCTCTGCCACCTCGGCCTTGAGCCGGAACAGCATGAAACGCGCGCGCTCGTTGAAAAAGGTATAGACCCCGCTGGCCGCCGCCGCAAACAGCAGGAACAGCGAATTGACGATGAAGGTACCGACCGGTTCGATGCCACCGTGGTGCAGCAGGCAGGCCGCCGCGTACAGCAGGTACGAAAGCAGGCCGAACACCAGGTTTTGCCATAGCCCGAACGGCAGCGCGATGCCCGAGGCGAAGATCGCGAGGTTGAGGCCCACGTAGTAAGGCGATTCCACGCCCTCGGTCTGCGAGATCATCCACGCGATCATGATCTGCGGCAGCAGCAGCCAGGTCAACGTGAGCCACGGCGCGAAACGCCGGCCCGCGGCGCTGTAGAGCATGACCACCACGCCGGCAATCAGCAGCGACACCACCACGCGGGCCAGGCCAAAGGCGAGCTGCTGCTGCGGATATTGTCCGTAGTCCAGCCCTACGCCGAGCAGGACGAGCGCGATGGCGGTGTAAGCCCCCCCGCGGCTGAACGCCAGCCGGAAATCCGCGAGTTCGGACTGGTAGCCTGCATATAGTTGGTTCGTACTCATGACCTGGTCCGTTGGTGCCCCACCGCGCCAGCCCGCTGGCGCGGAACATGCACGGTCAGTGCCTCATTGAATGGTCGCTTCGGCGAATACGTTGACGCCGGTGGCATCGACATAAATCCGATGGCCATGCGAATTCTCGGGCAACAGTGCCTCCATGCCCGCGTCGTCCCGATAGATCAGGTACCACTCGAGCAAGTGCTCCATGCCGAATTTCTCCGGGTTGTCCGCATGCACGTTGGTCACGAGGATCTGCCCGCCGGGCCGGGTGCGCGACGCGAAGTACGAAAGCAGGCGCGAGCACACTTTGTCCGACAGGTAGTCGAAGAGACCCGCGCAGTAGACGGCATCGAACTCCCTGGCTTCGATATCGTCCGGGGAGATGCGGCGCTTGAGCAGTTCGTGCACAGACTGGTGAACCATCTCCACCGAGACCTTGTGTCCAGCCTGCGCGGCGGCGCGTTCGATGGATCCCTTCGTGTAATCGAGCGTCTCTTCGCTGAAGTCGACGAGCTGGAACGACAGCATTTCCGGATGCTGGTACTCGTGGACAAAACGCTGGATCTCGAAAGCCGGGCCGCAGCCCACATTGAGCACGCGGAACGGGCGCCCGGCCTGGCGCGCGCGCTCGGCCTGCCGCGTCAGGAACTCGATCAGCAGGTCGATGCGGTTGCGGTGCGCCGTCGCCACCGCCGCCTTGAGGAAGGCGGTATTGACGATCTGGAAGTAGGTGGTCGGCCCCTGCTGCGGATCGCTCAGGATCTGGTTCACCATCTCGTAGTCGCCGGCGTAGCCAAGCGGCTTGGTGAAGGTCCGGTAGACGAACGGCGCGCGCAGCAGCAGCGGATGCAGGGCCGCCTGGGCATAGGTGCGGTGCACCGGGGCGATTTCCGGGTCGACGCTCTGGGCCTCGCCCTCGAGCCAGTCGAGGTAGCGCTTGGTGCGGCCCATGATCGGCGTGGCGAGTTCGTAGAACACGTCCTCGCGCAGGCGGCCTTCCACCTTGGGCAGCGTCTCGGTCAGGTCGACCTGCTCCACCCAGCGCGACACCTCGGACAGGAACGCGCGCATCTCGTTGACCACGATCTGGTAGTCGCGCCGGATATTGAAGCGGGCATCCCAGTCCTGCACGAACAGCTCGGCCTCGCGGGCCACCGACTTGGGCTCGTTGTTCAGGTCGGTCAGTTCGCGCCATTCGTCGATCAGCGTCAGCGACACCACCGCGGTCAGGCCGGTATTCACCAGGCTCATGACCACGGCCTTGCCAAGGTAGGCGTTCTTTGCCCCCATCCGGACACTGAGCTCGCTCAGCACCTCGCTGACCTGCACGATCGAATATGGATTGTAGATTTCCATCACCAGAGACTTTCTCTGGAGATTGATGATCGTGCCCCGCACCTGCTCACCCTGCGAGTTGCGGAAACTGACCACCGGATCGATTTGCGTTTTGGAATACACGGTATTGCGCCAGGGGAAATCCGAGAAACGCTGCGGCCATGCCGCCCGGGCAAATTGGCCGGGCAAGACACGCAGGGGCGAGTGGAACGCGGGAGTGGCTACCGGAACGGGCTACGACAGCGAATGCTCATAGTAATGCGCGATTGCCTGAGTTGGATGCGAGGACTGGCTCGCCCTCGCAGAGGGCGGGAAATGCCGCGGACCATTGTACTGTGGCTGCCGCATGCCGTACAACCAAGTGCATAGTACGCCCTCTTCGCGATGACCGCCCAAGAAAAAAGCCGGCGGATGCCGGCTTTTCGGGTGCAGCGGGGTGGCGGCGAAGATCAGCCGCGGCGCACGATGTTTACTCGGCGCGGATGCCTTCGACCTGGATCGCCAGCTTGACTTCGGGCTTGAAGCCCATCTTCACGCCGTAGTCGAGACCGAAATCGGCGCGATTGAACGTACCGACCGCGTCGGCACCGCAGGCCTCGCGCTTGAGCATCGGGTGCTGGATGCACTTGAAGTCGCGAATTTCCAGCTTCACGGGCTTGGACACGCCGCGCAGGGTCAGCACGCCTTCCACTTCGGTCGGGACGTCGCCCTGGAACTTGCTGAACTTGCCCTTGTAGCTGGCTTCGGGGAAGGCCTCGACGTCGAACATGTCAGGGCTCTTGGCATGCTGGTTCAGCTTGGCATTGCCGAAGTCGATCGACGCCGGATCGATCTTCACGTCCACCGTGCCGCTCTTGGCGGCGCGGTCCAGCGTGACGACGCCGGTGGACTTGTCGAACTTGCCGCGCCACTTCGACAGGCCGCCCAGGTGGTCGGCCTCGAAGCTCGGGTACGTATGGGTCGGATCGAGGTTATAGGTCACCGTGTTGGCCGAAGCCACGCCGAAGGCGGCGGTTGCGGCAATGGCTGCCACGGCGGTCATGAGGGTACGCAGTTTCATGGTATCTCCCGACAAAAGGTTGGAGAGGAACATCAATGGGAATGGCAGCAGCTGTTCAGCGCGTGAAATCCGGCAATGCGGACTTCACGTCTTTCACTTCTTTGCTGCCGTCACGATATGGAATTTGATCTGCACGTCGTCGGCCACCACGGAAGTGTCCTTCCATTCGCCATCGCCGATATTGAAGACCGTGCGCTTGATCGGCAGCACGCCGTCGAACACCTGGGCACCACCTTCCTGGCGATAGGTTGCCGGCACCACGACGTCCTGGGTCTTGCCCTTGATGGTCAGCTTGCCGGCGACTTCGTACTTGCCCGGCGTGCCGTTCTTGATGCCGGTGGACTGGAACACAGCCTTCGGATACTTCGCCGCATCGAACCAGTCCTTGCCCTTCACTTCCTTGGTGGTCTCGGCATCGGCAATCTCGAAGCTCGACACATCGATTTCGATCTTGGCCGACGACGTTGCCAGCTTGGCCGGGTCGAAGTCGACGTTGGCATCGAACTTCTTGAACTTGCCCTCCATGGGCACGCCGATCTGGCGCGCCACTGCGGTCACCGAGCTCTTCGCGGCGTCGATCTGCGCCCAGGCGAGGTTCGCGGCAAAACCGGTAGTGGCCAGCACGGCGGCCAGCAGCAGCGAACCGGGGCGGGGAATGCGTTTCATCAATGACTCCTGTCAGTGGGCGGCGCCCTGCGCCGCGCATCAGAACCGAAAAAGGGACTTCCCGAATAACGTCAACTGCCGCAGTGCGCGGCCTGGCGGACTAGCGCAGGAACGGCAGCATGCGGCCCAGCGTGCCGTCGCGATCGACCACCTGGTGCTTGATGGCCGCGGCCGCATGCACGGCCACCACGGACGCCATCAGGTAATTCAGCCAGACGTGCACAGCCTTGAAGACTTCCTTGAGTGCATCGTTGGGTTCGATCAGCACAGGCATCTTCCACAAGCCCAGGTAGACCACGGGTACACCCGCTGCCAGGCTGTACAGATAGCCGGTGATGGGGACCACGATAATCAGGACGTAAAGCAAGTGGTGAGCGCCCGCAGCCGCCTTCGCCTGCCACGCCGGCGTGCCGGCGGCCACCGGCGGCGCAGCGTGCGTGGCTCGCCAGAGCACGCGCAGCACGGCAATGCCGAACACGGTCACGCCGAGCCATTTGTGCCATGAAAACAGCTTGAGCTTGGTCGGCGTCAGACCCGGGATGCCGGTCATGTACCAGCCGAGCCCGAAGGCGGCAAAAATCAGCAAGGCAATGATCCAGTGCAGGCCGATGGCCGTGGCACCGTAGCCTGCAGCATTAGCGTTAGAACGCATCAAATTCCTCCGCCCGAGTCGCGGGCGTTTCACAATCTTTGGGTAAGTCCGCAACGGGTGATCTGGCCCCGCGCTTACGATTCTCGCATTATTGCGACGGATTGTGCGCAGATGAAGGACAGTCCTTAATTAAGTTATTCAAATGATTTGAAGCGACATTCTGCCGCACGGAAAAGCCTGGCCATCATTTCGATAGGCACAAAAAAAGCCACCCCTCGGGGTGGCTTTCTCATTGCCGGCTGGAACAGCGGCAGATCAGATCCGCTCGGCCAGCACCACTGCCTTGCCGATGTAGCTGGCCGGCGTCATCGCCAGCAGCAGGTCCTTGGCATCCTGCGGAATGGCCAGGCCGGTAATGAACGTCTGCAGCGCTTCGCGCGAAATGCCCTTGCCGCGGGTCAGCTCCTTGAGCTGCTCGTACGGGTTCGGCACGCCGAAGCGGCGCATCACGGTCTGCACCGGCTCGGCCAGCACTTCCCAGCAGTTGTCGAGGTCTTCGTTCAGGCGCTCGGGGTTGGTTTCCAGCTTGCCCAGGCCGCGCAGGCAGGCCTCGTAGGCCAGCAGGCTGTAGCCGAACGCCACGCCGATGTTGCGCAGTACGGTCGAGTCGGTCAGGTCACGCTGCCAGCGCGACACCGGCAGCTTCTCGGACAGGTGGCGCAGCACCGCGTTGGCCAGGCCCAGGTTGCCTTCCGAGTTCTCGAAGTCGATCGGGTTGACCTTGTGCGGCATGGTCGACGAACCGATCTCGCCGGCCTTGGTCTTCTGCTTGAAATAGCCCACCGAGATATAGCCCCAGATATCGCGGTTCAGGTCCAGCAGGATGGTGTTGGCGCGCGCCACGGCATCGAACAGCTCGGCCATGTAGTCGTGCGGCTCGATCTGGATGGTGTACGGGTTGAAGGTCAGGCCCAGGCGGGTTTCGATGACCTGCTTCGAGAACGCTTCCCAGTCGAACGTCGGGTAAGCCGACAGGTGGGCGTTGTAGTTGCCGACTGCGCCATTCATCTTGCCGAGCAGTTCCACGCGCTCGATACGTTCGATCGCACGGGCCAGGCGCGCGGCCACGTTGGCCATTTCCTTGCCGAGCGTGGTCGGGCTGGCCGGCTGGCCGTGGGTGCGCGACAGCATCGGCTGCGTGGCATTGAGCTTCGCCAGTTCGACCAGGCGGGCCTGCACACGCTTGAGCGCCGGCACGACGACACCCTCGCGCGCGCCCTTGAGCATCATGCCGTGCGAAGTGTTGTTGATGTCTTCCGAGGTGCAGGCGAAGTGGATGAATTCGCTCGCCGCTTCGAGTTCGGCGTTGCCCTTGACCTGCTCCTTGAGCCAGTACTCGACGGCCTTCACGTCATGGTTGGTGACGGCTTCGATTTCCTTGATGCGGGCGGCATCGGCCTCGCTGAACTTGTCCACGAGTGCCAGCAGTGCGGCTTCCGAGGCCGCCGAGAACTTCGGCATATCGGGCAGGCCAGCCTGGGCCAGCGCGATCAGCCAGTGCACCTCGACCTTGACGCGGTTACGCATGAAGGCCGCTTCGGACAGCCATTCGCGCAGCGCATCGGCCTTGGAGGCATAGCGACCATCGATGGGGGACAGGGCGGTGAGCGGCGAAAGCGAAGAGGTGGACATGCTGGCAACCGGGGAGAATGGGGGTACGGGATGGATCGCAGGCGCGCGCCATGCGCGGGGAGCGCCCCGCGGGCAGTTGGCAAGCGGCCGATACGCCGCACCGCGGATGTCCTGCGGCTGACGGCGCTGACGGGCCGGCGCCGCGCAACGGGCGATTTTACCACCCATGCCCCGATACCGGGGTAACGCTGCAGCATCGCCATGGGACATCCGTTCGGGAGGACTCATTCGCCATGCGGCGCGGGTATACTCGCGCTCGCCGTTCCGCTAGCCTGTTATGAAGTGCATCGGGCAAGCATGGCCCCGAGGCTCCTGCGCAGCTTGCCGCCGAGCGTCGATGCACTTCATAACAAGCTCGAGGGGAGAAAATGAAGCTGTTCGCGTCCCAAACCAGTCCCTACGCGCGCAAGGTGCGCGTAGTGATGGCGGAAAAGAAGATCGACTACCAGTTGATCGAAGAGAACGTCTGGTCAGCCGACACGGTGATCGGCCAATACAATCCGCTCGGCAAGGTGCCTTGCCTGGTCATGGAAGACGGCAGTTCGATCTATGACTCGCGCGTGATTGTCGAATACGTGGACACGCTGACCCCGGTCAGCCGCCTGATTCCGCAGGGCGGCCGGGAACGCCTCGAAGTGCGCTGCTGGGAAGCGCTGGCCGACGGCCTGCTCGATGCCGCGCTGCTCGCGCGCCTGGAGAACACCCAACGCGAACCGCACGAGCGCAGCGAGCGCTGGGTGCAGCGTCAGCTGGGCAAGATCAACGCCGCGCTGGTCGCCATGTCGAACAACCTGGCGGATCGTCAGTGGTGCAGCGGCAACCACTATTCGCTGGCCGATGTGGCCGTGGGCTGCGCGCTGTCCTATCTGGACTTCCGCTTCCCGGAAATCAACTGGCGCGAGCGCCATCCGAACCTGGCGACGTACCACGAAAAACTGGCCAAGCGCCAGTCGTTCATCGACACCGAACCACCGCAGGCCTGAGCCAGGCCCCGGAAGCAGAAACGCCCGCGAATGCGGGCGTTTCTGCTTTCTGACGGCACAACCTGCTTACTGCGCCGACTGGATGATGCCGCCACCGAGGCAGATATCGCCGTCGTACAGCACTGCCGACTGGCCCGGCGTGACGGCCCACTGCGCTTCAGCAAACGCAAGCTTCAGCGTATTGACATCGACCGCATCGACCACGCAGGGCGCATCGCTCTGGCGATAGCGCGTCTTGGCTGCCATCGATGCTCCGGCAATTGGCGGCTCGCCCGCCACCCATGACAGATCGGCGGCGACCAGCGTGGGCGTGAGCAGCCACGGATGGTCATGTCCCTGCACGACATAAAGCGTGTTCGCCGCCATGTCCTTGCGCGCCACGTACCACGCGTCGCCACTGCCCTCGCGGCTGCCGCCGAGGCCGATGCCCTTGCGCTGGCCCAGCGTGTAGAACGCCAGCCCGATGTGCTCGCCGACCACCTTGCCATCCGGCGTCTTCATCGGTCCCGGCTTGGTCGGCAGGTAGCGATTCAGGAAATCGCGGAATGGCCGCTCGCCGATGAAACAGATGCCGGTCGAGTCCTTTTTCTTCGCGTTTGGCAGGCCGATTTCCGCAGCGATCTCGCGCACGCGCGTCTTCGGAATCTCTCCGAGCGGGAACAGCGTGCGCGAGAGCTGCGCCTGATTCAGTCGATGCAGGAAGTAACTCTGATCCTTGGTGTGATCGAGCGCCTTGAGCAGCTCGAAACGGCCGGCCGCGTTCTGCCGCACGCGCGCATAGTGGCCCGTGGCGATGGTCTCTGCACCAAGCGACATGGCGTGGTCGAGGAACGCCTTGAATTTGATCTCGGCATTGCACAGCACGTCCGGGTTCGGCGTACGGCCCGCCGAATACTCGCGCAGGAAATCGGCGAACACGCGGTCCTTGTACTCGGCCGCGAAGTTGACCGCTTCGACGTCGACGCCGATCAGGTCGGCCACCGACACCACGTCGAGCCAGTCCTGTCGCGTGGAGCAGTACTCGCTGTCGTCATCGTCTTCCCAGTTCTTCATGAACAGGCCGATGACCTCGTAGCCCTGCTGCTTGAGCAGCCATGCGGTGACCGACGAATCGACCCCGCCCGACATGCCCACTACGACACGCTTGCCGCTCACGATGCCGCTCCGGTGGCGAGTACCGACGGGTGCGTGTAGAGCGCGTCGAGCGCAAAGCGCTTGCCGGCCAGATAGTCTTCCACGCAAGCGAGAACCAGCGGCGTGCGGTGGCGTTCCGGGCAGGCGCGAATTTCATCGGCGCTCATCCACACGGTGCGCACGATGCCGGTATCGAGCTGGCGGCCGGCGTCGAGCGAACCCAGGTCGCCCGTGAACGCGAAGCGCACATAGGTCACGTCCGTATCGGTGCGCGACGATAGCGCCCGGCCCATGTAGCAGCCGAGCAGCGCGCGCGGCTCGAACGTGTGCGCGGTCTCTTCCAGCGTTTCGCGGATGACGGCGCGGATCAGGCTTTCGCCGGGATCGAGATGGCCCGCCGGCTGGTTCAGCCGCAGGCCGTCACGGGTTTCTTCTTCCACCAGCAGAAAGCGGCCGCCGCGCTCGATGACCGCGGCAACCGTCACGCTGGCATTCCAGTCAGTGGGCATGGTGCACATTTTTTAGGCAATCCGGCATTTTACCGGTTGCACGGGCATTGTGCAGCGCGGCGACGGGCGCCGAGGCAGTCACGTGGCGCTTCGCCAAAACCCGACCGGTCGGTCACCAACAAACGTCAGATTCCTGTAAGCTGCGTGAAAAATTGTGCGCTGCGGCTGTCAACAGTTGGGAGCGTACAACGGGCCAGACGTCGGCTCGCCCACCAGATATGACGCCAGCAAAAGGAGAAATTGACGATGTACATCGGCATCCCGCAGGAGACGCGGGCCGGCGAGACTCGCGTCGCCGCCACCCCGGAGACCGTCAAGAAGTACGTTGCGCAAGGCCATAAGGTCGTGGTGCAGGCGGGCGCCGGCGTACGGGCCAGCCAGCCTGACAGCGCCTATGAGGCTGTCGGCGCGACCATCGGCACGGTGGCCGACGCATTCGGCGCCGATCTGGTTCTGAAAGTGCGCGCCCCGGAAGCCGCGGAGCTGGCGCTGATGAAGCCCGGCTCGGCACTGGTGGGCATGCTCAACCCGTTCGATGCGGAGAACAACGCGCGCATGGCCGCCGCTTCGGTCACCGCGTTCGCACTCGAAGCCGCGCCGCGCACCACGCGTGCGCAAAGCATGGACGTACTGTCCTCGCAGGCGAACATCGCCGGCTACAAGGCCGTGCTGGTCGCCGCGCATCACTACCAGCGCTTCATGCCGATGCTGATGACCGCTGCGGGTACGGTCAAGGCCGCACGCGTGCTGATCCTCGGCGCCGGTGTGGCGGGCTTGCAGGCCATCGCCACGGCCAAGCGCCTCGGTGCGGTGATCGAGGCCTCGGACGTGCGCCCGGCCGTGAAGGAGCAGATCGAATCGCTCGGCGGCAAGTTCCTGGACGTGCCGTTCGTCACCGACGAGGAGCGCGAGATCGCGCAGGGCGTGGGCGGCTATGCGCGCCCGATGCCGCCCGACTGGATGAAGCGCCAGGCCGAACTGGTGCACCAGCGCGCGATCCAGGCCGACATCATCATCACCACCGCACTGATTCCGGGCCGCAAGGCACCCGTGCTGCTGCAGGAAGAAACTGTGCGCCAGATGAAGCCGGGCTCGGTGGTGGTCGACCTTGCCGCCGCGCAAGGCGGCAATTGCCCGCTGACGGTGGCCGACGAAGTGGTCGAGCGCCATGGCGTGATCTTCGTGGGCCATACCAACCTCGCCAGCATGGTCGCGGCCGACGCCTCGGCGCTGTACGCACGCAACGTCCTGGACTTCCTCAAGCTGGTCATCGACAAGGACGGCCAGTTCACGCTCAACCTTGAAGACGACATCGTCGCTGCCTGCCTGATGTGCAACGGCGGCGAAGTCGTGCGCAAGGCGGCGTGAGACTTCCTGGCACCCAGGTCTAAGCGCATGGCGGCCAGCCTGTGTTGGGATTCCGCAGCGAAGGCGGCACCATGGGGTGCCCGCCTTGGCATGCGGTTCGCGCAGGCCGCCGGCATCGGACTGCTGGCGCTGTGCGCGGCCTGCAGTACATCTGGCGGCGGCAAGACCGATACCGCCAGCACTGCGGCCACCAGCGGCCCGAAGCTGCTTGACCCCCTGCCCGCCTGGCGCGACGGCGCCGCCAAGCAATCCGTCCTGAATTTCGTCAGCAAGACCACTACGCCGGGCAGCCCCGAATTCGTTGCGCCCGAGGACCGCATCGCCGTGTTCGATAACGACGGCACGCTGTGGCGCGAAGATCCGGTGGTCGAACTGCTGTTCGTGATCAACCGTGCGCAGGAGCGTGCGCGGGCCGAGCCGGCACTGGCCGGACGATCGCCCTACAAGGAATTCCTGGCCGACCCCGCGGCCTATTTCAAATCCACCGGGGAAGCGGGCGCCGTGCGCCTGCTCAACGAGCTTTACGGCAACACCTCCCTCGATAGCTTCCAGGAAGACGCGCGGCGCTACTTCGCCAATGCGCGTCACCCGAAAACGAAGGCCTCGCTGCGCGAAGGCACTTACCAGCCGATGCTGGAACTGCTGGCGCTGCTGCGCGCGCACGGCTACCAGACCTGGATCTGCTCGGGCGGCACGACGGACTTCATGCGCGTCGTCTCGCAGTCCTACTATGGTATCCCCCCGCAACAGGTCATCGGCTCACGGGTCGCCGCGCAGTTCCGTGAAAGCGGCCGCGACAACGAGATCTGGCGCGAACCGAAGATCGAAAGCTTCAACGACAAACAGATGAAGCCGGTGAACATTGCGCTGCAGATCGGCAAGCGGCCAGTGTTCGCGGCGGGCAATGTCGGCGGCAAGGGCGATATCGCCATGCTGTCGTACTCGCAGGCACGCAAGGGACCGTCGTTCCAGCTGCTGGTCAACCATGACGACGCCGAACGCGAATCGGCGTATGCGGAAAGCGACGGCGCGTCGCTGCGCGCGGCATCCGAGCGCGGCTGGACCGTAGTCAGCATGAAGCGCGACTGGGCCCGGGTGTTCCCGGCTCCGGGCGCGGCGGCGGCATTGCAG
The DNA here is from genome assembly GCF_905397435.1 of Cupriavidus numazuensis. Taxonomy (GTDB): domain Bacteria; phylum Pseudomonadota; class Gammaproteobacteria; order Burkholderiales; family Burkholderiaceae; genus Cupriavidus; species Cupriavidus numazuensis. Next base: position 35,657 of record NZ_CAJPVI010000055.1, on the reverse strand, counting down.
GGACCGGCGCTGGCACAGTCGCCGTAGCGGGGCGACGCCATCCCGGTCGTTCGCATTCCAGACAAAGAACACAAGCGGCATCCAGGATTCAATGCAAGGGAGGAGAAGTCGATGGAGATGGTGAACCACACGGTGATCAACCTGATCATCTTTGTGCTGGCGATCTACGTGGGTTACCACGTGGTGTGGACGGTAACGCCCGCGCTGCACACCCCGCTGATGGCCGTGACGAATGCGATCTCGGCCATCATCATCGTCGGCGCCATGCTGGCCGCCGGCCTGACCGAGGGCGCCACGGGCCGCATCATGGGCACGCTGGCAGTGGCCCTGGCTGCCGTCAACGTGTTCGGCGGCTTCCTGGTCACGCAGCGCATGCTGGAGATGTTCAAGAAGAAAGAGCCGAAGGCCAAGGCCGGCGCGAAGGGAGGTGCGTGATGACCGAACTCGTCAGCATGAACCTTGTCACCCTGCTCTACCTGATCGCCTCGGTCTGCTTCATCCAGGCGCTCAAGGGGCTTTCGCACCCGGCATCGGCCCGCAAAGGCAATGCCTTCGGCATGATCGGCATGGCCATTGCCGTGGTTACGACGCTGGTGCTGATCATCAAGCTCAAGAACGAATTCCTCGCGGCCGGCACGGCGCAGTCTTCGGTCGCTTCGGGCCTGGCGCTGATCTTCGGCGCGCTGGTGGTGGGCGGCGGCATCGGCGCCTACGTGGCGAAGAAGGTCGAGATGACCAAGATGCCCGAACTGGTCGCGGCAATGCACTCGCTGATCGGTCTCGCGGCGGTGTTCATCGCCGTGGCCGCGGTGGCCGAGCCTTCGGCCTTCGGCATCGCGCCCGCGGGGTCGCATGAGATCCCGCTGGGCAACCGCATCGAACTGTTCATCGGCTGCTTCGTCGGTGCGATTACGTTCTCCGGTTCGGTGATCGCCTTCGGCAAGCTGGCCGGGCGCTACAAGTTCCGCCTGTTCCAGGGCGCGCCGGTGGTGTTCGCGGGCCAGCACATGCTGAACCTGGCGCTGGCCGTCGCCATGGTCGGCTTCGGCATTGCGTTCTTCATGACGCAGGACTGGCTGCCGTTCCTGGTGATGCTGGCCATCGCCTTCGTGCTCGGCGTGCTGATCATCATCCCGATCGGCGGCGCCGATATGCCGGTGGTGGTCTCGATGCTGAACTCGTACTCGGGCTGGGCGGCGGCTGGCATCGGCTTCTCGCTGAACAACCCGATGCTGATCATCGCCGGCTCGCTGGTGGGTTCGTCCGGTGCCATCCTCTCGTACATCATGTGCAAGGCGATGAACCGCTCGTTCTTCAACGTGATCCTGGGCGGCTTCGGCGGCGAAGCGGCCGCGGCCGGCGCGGCCGGTGCGCAGGCCCAGCGCAACGTGAAGTCGGGCTCCGCCGACGATGCGGCCTTTCTGATGGGCAATGCCGAGACCGTGATCATCGTGCCGGGCTATGGCCTGGCGGTGGCACGCGCCCAGCATGCGCTCAAGGAACTGACCGAGAAGCTGACCGAGAAGGGCGTGACGGTGAAGTACGCGATCCACCCGGTGGCGGGCCGCATGCCGGGCCACATGAACGTGCTGCTGGCGGAAGCCGAAGTGCCGTACGACATGGTCTTCGAGATGGAAGACATCAACAGCGAGTTCGGCCAGGCCGACGTGGTGCTGGTGCTCGGCGCCAACGACGTGGTGAACCCGTCGGCCAAGACGGACCCGAAGTCGCCGATCGCGGGCATGCCGATCCTGGAAGCGTACAAGGCCAAGACCATCATCGTGAACAAGCGTTCGATGGCGGCCGGCTACGCGGGCCTGGACAACGAGCTGTTCTACATGGACAAGACCATGATGGTGTTCGGCGACGCCAAGAAGGTGGTCGAGGACATGTTCAAGGCCGTGGAATAACCACGGGCGCTACAGGCGAATCGCGAATTCGTGCCTGATGCGCCACGCTGCCGCCCTTCGGGGCGGCAGCGCGTTATACTGGCCTGCGCTGAATTCCCAGCGTTGCTGCATGGCCCGAACGCACCATGACATTCAACCCGCACGACAGGAACCTGTCGGTTTTCCATCACCCGATCCTGACCGTCCTGGTCGATGACAGCAAGTCGTTCATCGACAGCCTGGCGTTCCAGATGGACGCCTCGCGCGCGGTGGTTACCTTCACCGACCCGCGCGAAGCGCTGCAGTGGATCCGTGAAGCCTACGCCACGCGCTTTCCCGCCTTCCTGCCGGTCCGGGTCACTCACGACGACCTGACCTTCCTGACCGAGCGGCGCACCGTGCAGCTCGACATCGACCGCATCCACCGCCAGATCCACGATATCAACCGCTTCCTGCAGCCGGGCGTGATCGTGGTGGACTATTCGATGCCGCAGATGGACGGCCTGGAGTTCTGCCAGGCGCTGCAGGACCTGCCGTGCAAGACTATCCTGCTGACCGGCACCGCCGACGAAAGCATCGCCGTACAGGGCTTCAATCATGGCCTGATCGACCGCTACGTGAAGAAACACGAAGCCAATATGGTCGAGCGCCTGGGCCAGGAAATCGATTCCCTGCAGCAGCAGTACTTCACCACGCTGTCGCGCACCTTGCGCGAGCTGCTGACGCGGCATTCGTACTCGTTCCTGTCGGATCCGGCCATGACCGAACGCGTGCGCCAGATCACCGCGCGCTATGGCTTTGTCGAGTACTACCTGTACCCCAATCCGGTCGGCATCCTGATGCTGACGGCGCAGGGCCATGCCACGCTGATGGTGATCGAAACCCGCGCCGGGCTGATGAGCCAGGTCGAATCGGCCGAGGCCTACGACGCGCCGGCGGCGCTGATCGAAGGCCTGCGCGAAGGCCGCCTGGTGCCCTTCTTCTGGCCTGGCAATGGCATGTACACGCCGGCCTGCGTCGACTGGGAGCAATATTGCCTGCCGGCCGAACGCTGCGAGGGACGAGAGGAATATGTCTACGCCCTGTTTGACCTGCCGCGCCACCTGCTGGAGGAGCCTGTGGTCAGCCAGCAAACCTTCCTGGCCGACTTCGCGCGCAATCCCGAGACGCTGACGGGCCGCAAGCGGCCCTGACGTTCAGACGGCCGTCCTGCCGGCCGCTCAGGCCGGCTGCGGCCCGCGGTTGCCGCCCCGCACCATGTCAAAGCGGAACAGGCGGCACTCGATGTTGCCGTTGTAGAGCGGCGTGCGGCGCGACTCCTTGAGCCGCAGGCGCTTGGGCATCGACAGATCCCCCGTAAAGACCCAGGCCTGCCAGCCCGCGAAGTTTTGCTTGAGCGTGGTGGCAAATGCGCTGGCGAACTGGTTGGCAGCGGCCTCCTCGGCCTCGTCGCGCGGCATTTCGTCCTGGGCCATGCGGCGCTCGCCGCGCACCACGATCCGCTCGCCGTACGGCGGGTTCATCAGCATCAGGCCCGGCTCGGCAAACGGCGGCTGGGCGAAGCGCGCATCCACCTGCTTGGTACGTACTTCGTCGGGCAATCCGGCACGCGTCCAGTTGGCATGTGCCATGGCCAGCATGTCAGTGGAAATATCCGATCCGGCAATCTGCAGGCCATCCGTCGACGCGAGCATGCGCGCGCGCTGGGCGTCCGACTTGAGCTTCTGCCAGGCCTTGGTATCCGCACCCTTGAGCCATTCAAAGGCAAAGCTGCGGCTGCCGCCCGGCGCGATATCCAGCGCCACCTGCGCCGCTTCGATCAGAAACGTGCCGCTGCCGCACATCGGGTCATAGAACGGGCGGTTGGTCTGGCCCTTCACCCAGCCAGCCAGGCGCAGGATGCCCGCCGCCAGGTTCTCCTTCAGCGGGGCCTCGCCCTTCTCCATGCGCCAGCCGCGTTTGAACAGCGGCTCGCCAGTGGTATCGATGTACAGCGTGCAGTCGTGTTCCGTCAGGTGGGCATAAATGCGCACATCCGGGCTCACGGTGTCCACGCTGGGCCGCGCGCCCAGGCGTTCGCGCATGCCATCGCAAACGCCGTCCTTGATGCGCAGCGCCGTGAAATTCAAGCTGCGCAACTGGGACTTGGTGGAGGTCAGATCGACGCGGATCGACTCATCGGGCGAGAACCATTGCTCCCAGCGCTGGCTGCGCACCAGTGCGTAGATATCGTCCTCGTGCCGGTAGCCGCGCGCGGCCACGCGCATCAGCACGCGGCTGGCAATGCGCGAATGCAGGTTGACGGCGTACGCAGCCGCCAGTTCGCCCGAAAAACTGACGCCGCCCGGCACCTCGCGATGCACCTCAAACGGGGCCAGCGACGCCATTCCGGGCCGCGCGGCGATCTCGCGCAGTTCTTCGGCCAGCGCGCCCTCGAGGCCGCGCGGGCAGGGAGCAAAGAAAGCTTGGGTCATGGATTCAGGTTCCTGCAAACAAAAACGTCCGCCGTGGCGGACGGGAGATCAGATTAGCCTAGCCGACGGTTCAGCCTGCCGCCAGTGCCCGGTCAAGGAAGTCCAGCCGGTCCTGGCCCCAGAAGGGCTGGCCATCGTAAATAAACCACGGGGCGCCGAAGACGCCGGCGGAGATCGCATCTTGCGTGTTCTGCGCATAGGCGTCCTGCACGGCCTTCCCTTCGCTGGCCTTGAGCAGACTGGCGCCATCCAGGCCGGCTTCATCGGCAAGCTGGGCCAGCGTGGCGGCGTCGGCGATATTGCGCTGCTGCGCCCACACCGCCGCGCCGATGGCGCCGGTGAGTTGCATGGCCCGCGCGGTGCCGTGGGCAAGCTGGGCAGCGATGATCAGCTTGCTGGCCGCATCGCCGGACACCGGAAAATAGGTCGGATGGAGATTCAGCGGCAGCCCGAGGTATTCGCTCCAGCGCGCAAGCTCGACCAGACGGTAGGCCTGCCGCTGCGGCGGACGCTGCGCGAGCGGCAAACCGCCCGACACGGAGAACACCTTGCCGAGGTCGCACGGCTTCAGGTTGACCTGGACACCATGCCTGGCCGCGATGGCGGCAAAGCGCTCATGGCCGAGGTACACGAACGGGGACGGCGGCGTGAGATAGTAGTCGACCTGCTTGCTCATGTTGCACTCATCAAGGACATCCGGAGGAACCGGGGTTCAGAACGGCTTGACTACCACCAGGATCACCACTGCCAGCAGCACCAGCACAGGCAGTTCGTTGAACCAGCGGTAGAAGGTATGCGAGCGGGTATTGCTGCCCGCCTCGAACTTCTTGAGCAGCCGGCCGCAGCCATGGTGGTAGCCGATCAGCACCAGCACCAGCGCCAGCTTGGCATGCATCCAGCCCTGCCCCGGCCCGCGGCCAATGCCGTAGCCGAGGTACAGCCACAGCCCGAACACCACGGCCGGCACCGCCAGCATGGTCATGAAGCGGTACAGCTTGCGCGCCATCAGCAGCAGACGCTGCGTGCTCGCGGCCTCGGTCTCCATGGCCAGGTTGACGAAGATGCGCGGCAGGTAGAACAAGCCAGCGAACCAGGACACGACGAAGACGATGTGAAGCGCTTTGACCCAGAGCATTCAGCGAAGCGTTTGCGGCAGCAGTTGTTGTTGTTTGCGGCGGGCATGATCGCCCGCCGGCGCGTTCTCAGGTACGGATCTCGCCGTGGCCGAACACCACATACTTCAGCGACGTCAGCCCTTCCAGTCCGACCGGGCCACGTGCGTGCAGCTTGTCGTTGGAGATGCCAATCTCCGCGCCAAGGCCGTATTCGAAGCCATCGGCAAAGCGCGTCGACGCGTTGATCATCACGCTCGCCGAATCGACTTCGCGGATAAAGCGCATGCCGGTCGAGTAGTTCTCGGTGATGATCGAATCGGTATGGTGCGAGCCGTACTCGTTGATATGCGCGATGGCCTCGTCGAGTCCGGTCACCGTTTTGATGGCGAGGATCGGGGCCAGGTATTCCAGGCGCCAGTCTTCTTCGTGCGCATCGACGAGCCCGCTGAAACCCGCGGCTTCCAGCGTGGCGCGCGTAGCCGGGCAAACGCGCAGCTCGACGCCCTTCTCCTGGTAGATGCGGCACAGCGGCGGCAGCGCGCGCGCGGCGATGTCCTGCGACACCAGCAGCGTTTCCATCGTGTTGCACGGCGCGTAGCGCTGAGTCTTGGCGTTGTCGCAAACGCGCACGGCCTTGTCGAGGTCGGCGTCGGCGTCGATGAACACGTGGCAGATGCCGTCGAGATGCTTGATCATCGGCACGCGCGCCTCTTCCATCAGACGCGCGATCAGGCTCTTGCCGCCGCGCGGCACGATCACGTCGACGTACTCGGTCATCGTGATCAGTCGGCCAACCGCAGCGCGGTCCGTGGTTTCGATGACCTGCACGGCCTCGGGCGGCAGGCCGGCGGCTGCCAGGCCTTCAGCGACAAGCGCGGCCAGCGCGGTGTTCGATTCGATGGCCTCGGAGCCGCCGCGCAGGATCGTGGCATTGCCCGACTTCAGGCACAGCGCCGCCGCGTCGATGGTCACGTTCGGCCGCGACTCGTAGATGATGCCGATCACGCCGAGCGGCACGCGCATCTGGCCGACCTGGATGCCGGTCGGGCGGAACTTCATGTTCGAGATCTCGCCGATCGGATCGGCCAGCGCGGCGATCTGCTCGAGGCCTTCGGCCATGGTCTTGATCGCCTTGTCCGACAGGGTCAGGCGGTCGACGAAGGCGGCGTCCTGGCCGTTGGCGCGGGCGCGCTCGACGTCACGCGCGTTGACAGCCTTGAGCTTGTCGGCATCGCGGCGGATCGCCGTGGCAATGGTCAGCAGCGCGCGGTTCTTGTCCGCGGTGGAGGCACGCGCCATCGCGCGCGATGCCGCGCGTGCCTGGCGGCCGACGCGGTCCATGTATTGGTTGAGGTCGAGCTCGGTCATGTTCGTGGCCGGGAGGACGGCTGTCAGTATGTGTTCCTCCCCTCTCCCGAGCGCGGGAGAGGGGTTGGGGGAGAGGGCCGGAGCATCTCGTGGCGATATCGCCAGGACCACTGCCTGCCCTCTCCCCCGGCCCCTCTCCCGCAGGCGGGAGAGGGGAGCAAACCGTCGGGAGAGCAAACCCTCAGCGCGCAATCATCAGCGCCAACTGCTGCAAGCCATCCCATGGCTCTGCCGGCAGCGGCGCGCTGCCCGGTGGCGGCAGGTCGTGCAAACCCTTCACTTGCCGGTCCAGCCGTGCGGCCATTGCCAGCGCCGCATCGAGCTTACCCTGCGTGAGCCGCTGCGCGGCCTGCGGTACCAGCCGTTCGCGCGCGCCCCAGACCCGCAGTTCGCGCATCAGCACGGCGGCGGGCTTGCCGGCCGCAATCCCTTGCCGGACCTTGGATAATACGCGAATTTCCTCGGTCAGCGCCCACAGCACCAGCACCGTGGCCTCGCCCTCGCCGCGCAGCCCTTCGAGCATGCGCACCAGGCGCGGCACGTCGCTGCCGAGCATCGCTTCGGACAGCTTGAAGACGTCGTAGCGGGCGACATTGAGCACCGCATCGTGCACCTGGTCGAACGTCAGTTCGCCGGGCGGGTACAGCAAACCCAGCTTCTGGATTTCCTGGTGGGCAGCCAGCAGGTTGCCTTCGACCTTGTCGGCAATGAACTGCAGCGCACGCCGGCCAGGCTCGCCGCCTTCCACGCGCTGCTGCTGCAGAGCCAGGCGTTCGCCGACCCAGGCCGGCAGCCGGATACGGTCCACGGAGTCGACCTTGATCGATACGCCCGCGCCTTCCAGCGCCTGGAACCACGCGGACTTCGACGTCGCGAAATCCAGCCGCGGCAGCGTGACGAGCATCACCACGTCGGGCGACGGCTGAGCCGCCACGGCGCGCAGCGCCTCGCCGCCCTCCTTGCCCGGCTTGCCGGACGGAATGCGCAGTTCGACGATCTTGCGGTCGCCGAACAGCGACATCGACTGCTGCGCCTCGACGAGCTGGCTCCAGTGGAAATTGCGCTCGGCCACGAGCACGTCTCGCTCGGAGAAACCGGCCTCGCGCGCGGTCTGGCGCAGGCGGTCCACCGCTTCGAGCACCAGCAGGTGCTCGTCACCATGGACGACATAAAGCGGCGCCAGGCCCTTGGCCTTGGCCTGCCGCAAATGGGCGTCGAGTCCGTCGAGCTTGAGCTGCATGCCGGTGCGGGACGTCGAATCGCTCAGATGGCCTTGACCGCGGCCAGCCGGCGCATGAGCTGCTGCACGATATCGCGCTGCATGTCGCGATAAAGCTGCTGCTCTTCGTAGTCCTTGGCCAGCGTATTGGCTTCGTTGTACGTGAGGTCGCGCGTGAGGATCAGCTGCGACGGCGCGATCAGTTCCTTGCCCGCGGCATCGCGCAGGCGGAAGCTGAAGCGCTGCGTCAGGCGGTATTCGCGCACCACGCCTTCGGTCGTGATCGACAGGATGGTCTTGGTACGCGTGTCCTGCAGCACGTCCAGCAGCGCGTCGGCCTCTTTCTGGTCGGCCACGACCACGGTGTCCGAACCGCCGCGGATCGCGCGGCGCAGGTCCGAACCCATCAGCGTATTGGGCGGAATGCCGATATAGAGCCGCTTGAACGCAAAGTCGGCATTGCCGCGCATATGGAAGCCGCAGCCCGCCAGCAGGCCCGTGGCCAGCATCGCGGCGAGCAGCTTGCGGCGGCCCTTGTCCAGTCGATCCATTCTCGGCGATTCCTTCATCCGCTTATCGGTTCCGATCCCTGTGCTTACAGCACCACGTTGACCAGGCGGCCGGGCACGACCACGATCTTCTTCGGCGCCTTGCCCTCGGCAAACTTGGCCACGGTCTCGCTGGCGGCGGCCGCGGCCTCGATTGCGGCGCGGTCGGCATCGGCCGGCACGGTCACGCTGCCGCGCACCTTGCCGTTGATCTGCAGCACCATTTCGATCTCGGTGCGCACCAGCGCGCCTTCATCGACCTGCGGCCACGGGGCGTCGAGCAGGTCGCCGTACTGCGTGGCGTAGCCCAGCGCATCCCACAGGCCGTGCGTGATGTGCGGCACCACCGGGTACAGCACGCGCAGCAGAATGCCGAAGCACTCGCGGCGCGCGGCCGGCGAGGCGTTCTTGGCGTCTTCGAGCGCGTTCAGCATCTTCATCGTGGCGGACACCACGGTGTTGTACTGAATGCGCTGGTAGTCGTAGTTGGCCTGCTTGAGCACGCCGTGGATCTCGCGGCGCAGGTCCGCGTCGTCCGCGGTCGGTGCGGCACCGGCGCCATCACGTACGGCAGCGCCATTGGCAAAGCCGTAATTCCACACGCGGCGCAGGAAGCGCGACGCGCCTTCCACGCCCGAGCCGCTCCATTCGAGCTGCTGCTCCGGCGGCGCGGCGAACATCACGAACAGGCGCGCGGTGTCGGCGCCGTGCTGGTCGATCAGGGCCTGCGGGTCGATGCCGTTGTTCTTCGACTTCGACATCTTCTCGACGCCGCCGATCACCACCGGCTGGCCGTCGGCGATCAACGTGGCGCCCACCGGGCGGCCGCGCTCGTCGGTCTGCAAGTTGACCTCGGCCGGGTTGTACCAGTGCTTCTTGCCCGAAGCGTCTTCACGGTAGTAGGTCTCGTTGAGCACCATGCCCTGCGTCAGCAGGTTGGTGAACGGCTCGTCGAACTTGACCAGGCCCAGATCGCGCATGACCTTGGTCCAGAAGCGCGCGTACAGCAGGTGCAGGATCGCGTGCTCGATGCCACCGATGTACTGGTCCATCGGCATCCAGTAGTCGTTGCGCGCATCGACCATGGTGGCCGCGTCCGGGCACGTATAGCGCATGTAGTACCAGCACGAATCGATGAACGTATCCATCGTGTCGGTCTCACGGCGCGCGGGCTTGCCACAGGACGGGCAGGTGCACTGCAGGAAACGCGGGTCCTTGTTCAGCGGGTTGCCCGTGCCGTCCGGCACGAGATCCTCGGGCAGCACCACGGGCAGGTCCTGCTCGGGCACCGGCACCACGCCGCAGCTGTCGCAGTGGATCAGCGGGATCGGCGTGCCCCAGTAGCGCTGGCGCGAGATGCCCCAGTCGCGCAGGCGCCAGGTGATCTTCTTCTCGCCCAGGCCCATCGCGCCCAAGTCAGCGGCGATCGCCTCGACCGCGGCCTGGTAGCCGAGGCCGTTGTACTTGCCACTCTCGATGCAGACGCCGTTTTCCTTGTCGCCGTACCACTCCTGCCAGGCTTCGGTCGAATACGGCTGGCCCTTGACGTCGATGACCTGCCTGATCGGCAGCTTGTACTTGTTGGCGAACGCGAAGTCGCGCTCGTCGTGCGCGGGCACGCCCATCACGGCGCCGTCGCCATAGCTCATCAGCACGTAGTTGCCGACCCACACGTCGACCTGCTCGCCGGTCAGCGGGTGCGTGACCTGCAGGCCCGTCGGCATGCCCTTCTTCTCCATGGTCGCCATGTCGGCTTCCATGACCGAACCATGCTTGCATTCGTCGATGAAGGCGGCCAGTTCGGGGTTGTTCGCGGCGGCGTGCGTGGCCAGCGGGTGCTCGGCGGCGACCGCGCAGAAGGTCACGCCCATGATGGTGTCGGCGCGCGTGGTGAACACGTACAGCTTGCCATCGTTGATCGGCTGGCCGTCGTCGCCCTGGATGTCATGCTTGAACGCGAAGCGCACGCCCACGCTCTTGCCGATCCAGTTCTGCTGCATGATCTTGACGCGCTCGGGCCAGCCCAGGCCGTCCAGGTCACCCAGCAGTTCCTCTGCGTATTCGGTGATACGCAGGTAGTACATCGGGATCTCGCGCTTTTCAACGATCGCGCCCGAGCGCCAGCCGCGGCCGTCAATGACCTGCTCGTTGGCCAGCACGGTCTGGTCGACCGGGTCCCAGTTCACGGTGCCGGTCTTGCGGTAGGCAATGCCCTTCTCGAGCATCTTCAGGAACAGCCACTGATTCCAGCGGTAGTAGTCCGGGCTGCAGGTCGCGACTTCGCGCGACCAGTCGATCGCCAGGCCCATCGACTGCATCTGCTTCTTCATGTAAGCGATGTTGTCGTAGGTCCAGGCGGCCGGGGCCACGCCGTTGTTAAGCGCGGCGTTTTCCGCCGGCATGCCGAAGGCGTCCCAGCCCATCGGCATCAGCACGTTGTTGCCGTTCATGCGCAGGTAGCGCGCCATCACGTCATTGATGGTGTAGTTGCGCACGTGTCCCATGTGCAGCTTGCCCGACGGGTACGGCAGCATCGAGCAGGCGTAGAACTTGGGCTTTTCCTTGCCGTCGGGCCCAGTGGCATGCTCGGGCACGCGGTAGGCGTCGATCGCCTGCCAGTGTTGCTGGGCGGCTTGTTCAACGGCGGAAGGAAGATATTTGTCTTGCATGGTCGGGACAACGTTCAGGACAACGGTCTGCGCGGCGTCAGGCATGCCCGCATCCGGGGGACAGGAAGGCAGATGGCGGGCAACCACTGGTGCGGCGTCCGCCTGTCGTGCAATGCGAAAGAAGCTGATTATAACCGTGCGGCAAGGCCGTCACGGCCTTGCCCGCCCGGGGGCCGCCTTACTTCAGGCCCAGCACGTCCTGCATGTCGAACAGGCCGTTCGGCTTGTCGGCGAGGAAGCGGGCCGCGCGCACGGCGCCGTCGGCATACGACTGACGGCTCGACGACTTGTGGCTGATCTCGATGCGCTCGCCGATGCCGGCGAACATCACGGTGTGGTCGCCGACGATATCGCCGCCGCGCACGGTGGCAAAGCCGATCGAATTCGGATCGCGCTCGCCCGTGTGACCTTCGCGCGCATAGACGGCACAGGTCTTCAGGTCACGGCCCAGGGCCTCCGCCACCACTTCGCCCATCTTCAGTGCCGTACCCGACGGGGCATCGACCTTGAATCGGTGGTGGGCTTCGATGATTTCGATATCGTAGCCGGTGGAAAGCAGCTTTGCCGCCACTTCCAGCAGCTTGAAGGTCGCGTTGACGCCCACACTCATGTTCGCGGCGAAGACGATGCCGATCGACTTGGCCGCTTCGGCCAGCGCGGCCTTGCCCGCGTCGTCGAAGCCCGTGGTGCCGATCACCATCTTGACGCCCAGCCGCTTGGCCGCAGCCAGGTGAGCCAACGTGCCCTCGGGGCGCGTGAAATCGATCAGGCAGTCGGCGCCGGCCAGGCCGGCGTCCAGGTCAGCCGTGATCGCCACACCCGTCTGGCGGCCCAGCAGCAGGCCGGCATCCTGGCCCAGCGCCGGCGAGCCCGGCACGTCGAGCGCGCCTGACAGCGAGACGCCTTCGGTGGCGAGAATGTGTTCGATCAGCATGCGGCCCATGCGGCCGGAGGCGCCGGCAATGGCAATGTTCATGGTGTTTTACCTGGCGATATCGGAAAACGGCCGGTCGCAAAGCGCCGGCCGGGAATCATGGTGGCAGCCGATCCGGGCTGCCGCGGGGCGTCTGCAGCGCGCCTCAGTTGGACTGTGCAGCGGCTTCGGGCTGCGTACCGGCGGCGGGCGTAGCGGCGGAAGGCTCCGGTGTGGCTGCCTGCGGCTGCGCGGGTGCCGCCGGAGCGTCTTGCGCGGCTGCGGGCGCTGCGGCGGGCGCCGCTGCCGCTGCCTGGCTGCTCGAACTGCCGCCGATGCCCGGCTTCTGGTCTTTCAACGCCTTCTTCATGCCGTCGATTTCGGCAATCAGCTCATACTCGGACGGCAGTTCGTCGCCACCAAACTTCGTCAGCTTGTCGCCGTCAAAGTAAACAGTGAAGCGACGCTGCTGGACGACTGCGGCATTGCCGCGGCGGAACGAGAACACGTAGTCCCAGCGGTCCGCATGGAAGACGTCGGTCAGCAGCGGCGTGCCGAGCAGGAACTTGACCTGGTCGCGGGTCATGCCCTCGTGCAGTTGCGAAGCCGCCTCACGCGAGACGAAGTTGCCCTGCACGATATTGATCCGATACGGCGTAATGGCGTTTGTGAGCTTGCGCGAAGTGGAGTCGTAGGTCGAGCAAGCACCGGCCAGAAGCGCCACGGCCAGCAGGGAAAACACCAGCGTCGGACGCATGGCAGACGAACGGGATGAACGCATGTATCTCGCTTCCAGAGGGAAAGGAAAGTGCCGACAGGGACATTTCCGCCGCGCGGCGGCTGCCTGGACTGCCGTGGCATCCGGCGGGCAGAGGCCGCCTTCGCTGGCATTGGCACCGGGCGACTTTTGTCGCCAAAACCCTTATGATTCAACTATCCAGACATTGTACTCTAGGGAGTCACGCCCATGCCGAGTCCGGCAGACCTCAAGAATATCGGCCTGAAGGCGACCGTGCCGCGGCTGAAAATCCTTGAGATTTTTCAGACCAGTGAACAGCGCCACCTGAGCGCTGAAGACGTCTACCGAATCCTGCTCAACGAGCATATGGATATCGGCCTGGCGACCGTTTACCGCGTGCTCACGCAATTCGAGCAAGCGGGCCTGCTGTCGCGCAACAACTTCGAATCCGGCAAAGCCATTTTCGAGCTCAACGAAGGCAAGCACCACGATCACCTGGTATGCCTCGATTGCGGCCGCGTGGAAGAGTTCTTCGACGGCGAGATCGAGCAACGCCAGCAAAGCATTGCGCGCGAACGCGGCTTTGCGCTGCAGGAACACGCATTGTCGCTGTACGGCAACTGCACCAAGACTGACTGTCCCCACAGACCAAAACGATAAGCCGCCCGCCGCCTGTGTGCGGCGGTACGGCAGCAAGAAAAGAAAAAACCGGCGCCTTTGCGCCGGTTTTTTCTTGGATCCGAATACCGAGTACGGGCAGCGATCAGGGCGTTTCGACGTCCTGCTCGGCGACTACGCGCAGCTGCCTTGCGGCGGGCATGCCAACAAATTCGCCCACCACCTGGCGGAACAGTCCACGCGCCCACACCAGCATCGGGTGTGTGTTGCGGCTGCGGTGCCAGAACATGTTCAGGCCAACCGTGGTATTGAGCTCCGCCGGCAGGGGGAACGCCTTGAGGCCATAGGTCTCGCAGGCCATGTCCTTGGTCAGCGCATTGACCGTGAAGATCATGTCGGTCTGCGCCGCCAGCTCGGCCTGCGCGCGCCATGAATGCACGGTCAGCGTGGCGTTGCGCTTGAGCCCCCGCTGCTGCAGCGCGTAGTCGAGCGGGATCAGCGACGGCGCCGGCCGGCCGGCACCGCCTGAATGGGCCATGAAGATGTGGCCGCAGTCGAGATACTGCTCCAGCGTGCACTGGCCCTTCAGCACGGGATGGTTCTTGCGCGCGCACACCCAAAGGCTCAGCGACGTGACCATCTCCTCGACGATTTCCGGATGCCGCGTCGGGAAAGGTGAAAAAGCCAGGTCAAGCTCGTTCGCACGCATCGACGCGACGTCGGCTTCCCAGGAATGGGACTCGACCAGCTTGATGTGGAGTTCCGGCGCCAGTTGCTTGATGCGCAGCACGAAGCGGTTGAACACCGTGTCGCCAAGTTCCGCGGCAAAGCCAATGCTCAGCGTGCCTGTGGCGATCGCCGGATCGAAATTGTCGGCATCGCCTTCATTGATGGACGACCACAGGTCCAGCATGTCGCGGATCTTGGGGCCCAGTTCGAGCGCGCGCGGCGTCGGGGTCAGCCCGTGCGGCACGCGAATGAAAAGCGGATCGTCGAAGATCTCGCGCAGCCGGCCAAGCGAATGCGACACGGCCGGAGCCGTCATGTGCATTTTCTCCGCGACATAGGTCGCGTTCCGCTTGCTCAGCAGTTCGGTGAAAATCACAAGAAGCTTGGTGTCCACGTTCACCATGATCAGGCCCTGTTCCGATTTATTCCGATCTTAGATGGCCCCGCGACTTGCACTGGCTGCACATCAGATATCAACGGCTCGTTATTAGTGTAAGTGGAAAAAACGCCATCGGAAAGCAGATTCAGCATTTCACTCCGGGCAATGGTCTGCATTTTTCGCGACCGTATGAGGAAATTCAGGCCCATTTCGTGAAAATGGGCTCGCGCCGTCGGACAACAATCACATGAAGGTCGGCGTATAGTCGGGTTTCCCCCGATCCAACTTTTGCGCCTATGTCATCACACCGCCAAGCGGTCGAACTCGTGAAAGCCTACCGGTTGCTGAACCACGGCCCGACCGTACTGGTCAGCGCGGCCGCCGGCGGGCAACGCAACATCATGGCGGCCGCGTGGGCGATGCCGCTGGATTTCTCGCCGCCCAAGGTCGCGGTGGTGCTGGACAAGAGCACGTGGACCCGCCGGCTGCTCGAACAGAGCGGCGAATTCGTGCTCCAGGTGCCGACCGTGAGCCAGGTCGACCTGACCGAAGCGCTCGGGTCTAGCTCCGGACAATCGCTCGCCGAACAGCAAAGCACGGACAAGTTCGAAGCCTTCGGCCTTGCGACATTTGCCGGCGACGTCGTCGGCGCGCCACTGCTGGACGGCTGCGCCGCCTGGCTGGAATGCCGGCTGCTGCCCGAACCGCCGATCCAGCAGACCTACGACTTGTTCCTCGGCGAAGTAGTGGCGGCGCATGCCGACGCGCGCGTATTCAGCAACGGCCGGTGGCATTTCGAAGGACACGACGCCCTGCGCACGATCCACCACGTCGCCGGCGGCCATTTCCTCGTGGATGGCGCCGCCGTGGACGCGCGGCCGCTCGCGGCACGGCCCGCCAGCTGACGCGTAGCTTGACGCCCGCCCAAAGAAAAACGCGCCCGAAGGCGCGTTTTTCACGACAGGCAAGCCGGATTACTTGGCCACCACGCGTGCCATTTCCAGGCACTTGTTCGAGTAGCCCCACTCGTTGTCGTACCAGCTCACGACCTTGATGAAGGTGCCGTCCAGCGCGATGCCGGCTTCAGCGTCGAAGATCGAGGTGCGTGCATCGCCGCGGAAGTCTGTGGCGACAACCTTGTCTTCGGTGTAGCCCAGCACGCCCTTCAGCGCGCCCTGGCTCTGGGCCTTCATCTCGGCGCAGATTTCTTCGTACGACGCCGACTTTTCCAGTTCGACGGTCAGGTCGACCACGGACACGTCCGAGGTCGGCACGCGGAACGACATGCCGGTCAGCTTCTTGTTCAGCTGCGGAATCACCACGCCCACGGCCTTGGCGGCGCCCGTCGACGACGGGATGATGTTTTCCAGGATGCCGCGGCCGCCGCGCCAGTCCTTGTTGGACGGGCCGTCAACGGTCTTCTGCGTGGCGGTAGCTGCGTGCACGGTGGTCATCAGGCCGCGCTTGATGCCCCACTTGTCGTTCAGCACCTTGGCAACCGGTGCCAGGCAGTTCGTGGTGCACGAAGCGTTCGAGATGATCGCTTCGCCCTTGTACGTCTCGTGGTTCACGCCGTACACGAACATCGGGGTGTCGTCCTTCGACGGTGCCGACATGATCACCTTCTTGGCGCCCGCGTCGATGTGCTTCTGCGCGCCTTCCTTGGTCAGGAAGATGCCGGTCGATTCGATCACCACGTCGGCGCCGACTTCGCCCCACTTCAGCTCGGACGGATCCTTGACCGCGGTCAGGCGGATCTTCTTGCCGTTGACGACCAGCGTGTTGCCGTCGACCGACACTTCACCGTCGAAACGGCCGTGCACCGAGTCGTACTTCAGCATGTACGCGAGGTAGTCGGGCTCGAGCAGGTCGTTGATGGCAACAACTTCGATGTCCTTGAAGTTGGCGGCGGCTGCACGGAATACCATGCGCCCGATGCGGCCGAAGCCGTTGATGCCGATCTTGATGGTCATGTCTATCTCCTGAAATGCCTGATGCTAGAAAACTGGGGCGCCGGGTTGTCCGCCGCGAACCTTATTACAGCGTGTCCTTGACGGTCCGGACGACGTTCTCGACCGTGAAGCCGAAGTGCTTGAACAGCACGCCGGCCGGCGCCGATTCGCCGAAGGTGTCGATGCCCACAACAGCCTGGACCTGATATTTCCACCAGAAATCCGTCACACCGGCCTCGACCGCCACGCGCGGCACGCCTGCGGGCAACACGCTGGCCTTGTAGGCTGCGTCCTGCTTGTCGAACACGGAAGTCGACGGGATCGACACCACACGCACGTGCACGCCTTCGGCGGCGAGCTGGTCGGCGGCGCCGACCGCCAGGCCGACTTCAGAGCCAGTGGCCAGGATCGCGGCGTCAGGACGGCCGGTCTTCGGGTTGCTGCCGTCGCGCAGCACATAGCCGCCGCGCGCGATGTTGGCGCGGGTGGCGTCGTCACGCTGCTGGAACGGCAGGTTCTGGCGGCTGAAGATCAGGCAGCTCGGGCCGTTCTCGCGGCGGATCGCCTCGGCCCAGGCCACGGCGGTCTCGGTGGTGTCGGCAGTACGCCAGACGTCCATGTTCGGGATCAGGCGCAGGCTGGCGACGTGTTCGATCGACTGGTGCGTCGGGCCGTCTTCACCCAGGCCGATCGAGTCATGGGTGAACACGAACAGCGAGCGGATCTTCATCAGCGCTGCCATGCGCAGCGCGTTGCGGCTGTAGTCCGAGAAGGTCAGGAACGTGGCGCCGTAGGGAATGTAGCCGCCATGCAGCGTAATACCGTTCAGGATGGCGCTCATGCCGAACTCGCGCACACCGTAGTTGATGTGGTTGCCCCAGGCATCCACACGCACGGCCTGGCTGCCCGACCAGTTGGTCAGGTTCGAGCCGGTCAGGTCGGCCGAACCGCCGAGGAACTCGGGCAGCACCGGGCCGAAAGCCTCGATGGTGTTCTGGCTCGCCTTGCGGGTCGCGATGGTCTCGGCCTTTTCCTCGCACTTGGCAATGAAGGCGTCGACGGCGGCGTCGAAGCTGCCCGGCAGTTCGCCGCGCATGCGGCGCTGGAATTCACCAGCTTCATACGGGTGGCGGTCGGCGTAGCCTTCGAACAGCGCGTTCCAGGCCTTCTCCAGGGCCAGGCCGTTGGCCTTGGCATCCCAGGCGTCGTAGACATCGGCCGGCACTTCGAACGGGGCGTGGGCCCAGCCCAGCGCTTCGCGCGTGGCCAGCACTTCCGCGCCGCCCAGCGGGGCACCGTGCACGTCGTGGCCGCCTTCCTTGTTGGGCGCGCCCTTGCCGATCTTGGTGCGGCAGCAGATCAGGGTCGGCTTGTCGCTGGCCTTGGCCTGCGAAATGGCCAGGTCGATGGCGGTCACGTCATGGCCGTCGATGCCGCGGATCACGTTCCAGCCGTAGGCCTCGAAGCGCTTCGGCGTGTCATCGTTGAACCAGTGCACGACGTCGCCGTCGATCGAGATGCCGTTGTCGTCCCACAGCGCGATCAGCTTGTTCAGCTTCAGCGTGCCGGCCAGCGAGCAGGCCTCGTGGCTGATGCCTTCCATCAGGCAGCCATCGCCGAGGAACACATAGGTGTAGTGGTTGACGATGTCGAAGCCCGGGCGGTTGAATTCTTCGCCAAGCAGGCGTTCGGCCAGCGCCATGCCGACGGCGTTGGTAATGCCCTGGCCCAGCGGGCCGGTAGTGGTTTCCACACCGGGGGTGATGCCGTATTCCGGGTGGCCGGCGGTCTTGCTGTGGAGCTGGCGGAAGTTCTTCAGCTCTTCGACCGGCAGGTCATAGCCGGTCAGGTGCAGCAGCGCGTAAATCAGCATCGAGCCGTGGCCGTTCGACAGCACGAAGCGGTCGCGGTCCGCCCAGTGCGGATTGGCCGGGTTGTGCTTCAGGTGGCGGCCCCACAGTGCCACTGCGATATCGGCCATGCCCATCGGCGCGCCAGGATGACCGGAATTGGCTTGCTGGACGGCGTCCATGGCAAGCACGCGGATGGCATCGGCCATCAGCTTGGCAGGCTGGGAAGCAAAGGGACTTGTGGCGGGATGAGCAAGGGCGGACATGCGGGCGTAAGGGCGCTGGGCCTGGCGGCAGGAAAACAGCAATTTTAGCAGAAGCTAGGGGTAAATCCGGCTGTAACGGTGCCGGCGGACGGGTCAGGCGAGAGTCGGTAATCGCACAGGCACTTGGCCGGCGGCGGCCGCAGATTGCCGTTAATGCACTTTGGAACGCGGGGCGAGGGCTTCGACAGCGCCGGCGCGCACGCGTAAGATGCACACTCGCACCGCGCTCCCGCATCCTTAAGGAACGCGAGGTTTCCCCGACAGGAGACGACCATGACGAGACCGGCCAACACCCCGAGGCTCACTCCCTACCTGACCGTCAGCAACGGGCGCGCCGCCCTGGACTTCTACCAGCGCGCCTTCGGCTTCGCGGCCGGCCACGTGGTCGACGAAAACGGCGTGCCGACGCATGCCGAGATGTCCTATCAAGGCGAGCTGATCGTGATGTTTGCGCCCGAAGGCGCCTGGGGCAGCACCGCGCGCACGCCGCGCTCGCTCGGTGTGGAGTGCCCGCAAACGTTCTACGTCTATTGCGACGACGTCGACGCCATGCATGCGCAAGCCGTGGCGGCCGGCGCGGTCAGCCTGATGGAGCCAGCCGACCAGTTCTGGGGCGACCGCTACTGCATGGTCGAAGACCCGGACGGCTACCGCTGGGGTTTCGGCAAACCCGTAGCGGGCAACCAGGAAGACAAGACCAGCTGATGCCACCGCGTTTCTTTGTCGGCAGCGCCGACGCGGCACTTGCCGCCGGTACCGATTTCGACCTCCCCGAAGCCGTCGTCCGCCATGTGCAGGTGCTGCGCCTGGCGCCGGGCGACGCCATCACGCTGTTCGACGGCCGCGGCGGCAGCCACGCCGCGACGCTGCTCGACCTGGGCAAACGCCATGCGCTCGCGCGCGTGGGAGAGCGCAACACCACGGAAACGGAACCGCCATTCCGCGTCACGCTGGCCCAGGGCCTGGCCGGCGGCGACAAGATGGACTGGCTGATCGAAAAGGCCGTCGAACTGGGCGTGACTGGCATCCAGCCACTGCAGGCCGCGCGTTCGGTCGTACGGCTCAGCGGCGACCGCGCGCAGAAGCGCCAGAGCCACTGGCAGGCGCTCGTCGAAGCCGCCTGCGAGCAATGCGGACGCAATCGCTTGCCGGCCGTCGCGCCGGTAACTAACTTGGATATGTGGCTGCGTGCCTCGGGCGAAGGCAACCGGCTCCTGGTGTCGCCACGTGCCGACCAGTCGCTGCCGGCGTATGCCACGGCGAACAAGGAAAGCCTGCTGGCAAGCGGCGTCACGCTGCTGATCGGGCCGGAAGGCGGCCTGGCGCCGGAAGAGGAAGATGCCGCACTGCGCGCGGGCTTCACCGCCGTGTCACTCGGCCCACGCATCCTGCGCACCGAAACCGCCGGGCTTGCCTGCCTGGCAACGCTGAACGCCTTGCTGGGCGGATTCTGATGGCGGCGCACGCCATCCTTCATGACAAAGGAGTCGACCATGGGACTACTCGATAGCGTGCTGGGCGGGGTGCTCGGGCAACTCGGCGGCGCGCGCCAGGGGGAAGGTGAAGCCGCCGCAGGCGGGCTGAACCCGAAGCTGATGATGGCGCTGGGCCTGCTGGCGATGATGGCCATGCGCCACAAGAGCGGCGCTGCGGGAGATCCTGCGCCAGCCACCACGGACGACGGACTCGGCGGACTGGGCAGCCTTGGCGGCTTGCTGGGCGGCCTGACGGGCGGCTCGGGCGCGGCCCCCGGTGGTGGCCTGGACCTTGGCTCGCTGCTCGGCGGCTTGCTGGGCGGACAAGGTGGTGCCCCGGCGAACAGTCAGGCACTCGGCGCTGCGGCCGGCGGCATCGGCGCGCTGCGCAACGTGCTCGCGCAAGCAGGCCTCGGCGAGCAGGTAGATTCGTGGATCGGCTCCGGCGCCAACCAGCCGGTCACGCCTTCTGCCCTGAGCGATGCGCTGGGCAACACAGGCGCACTCGACTCGCTGGCCAGTTCCACGGGCATGTCGCAGGAAGACGTCGCAGCGCAGCTAAGCGAAGGCCTGCCCGAACTGATCGATCGCCTGACCCCGCACGGCCACGTGCCGTCACAATCCTGATCGGCCTGCCATCAAGCAAAAGCCCGCGCCGTCATGGACGGTCGCGGGCTGTTTGATTTCTGTCCCGTCAGGCATTCAGCCCGGCAGGCTGTCAGGAATTAGCCATCAACGATCAGGCAAACGAATAGAACACCCGGAACTGGACCTTGCGCTCGCCCCAGAATTCGGCGGCGTCGCGGAAGACGTCCAGCAGCACTTCGCGCCCTTCCTTGTCAAATTTCTGTGCGATCGGCAGGCCTTCGAGCACGATCACGAAGCCCGGCTGCTGGCCGGCCTTGTAGATCATGTCGGTCAGGCAGTCCGCCAGCGCATCGAAATTCTTGCCGAAATGCTTGGGGAACGTGAACGACGTGGCGATCGTTTCCAGAACTTCTGCCTTGCTCGCGCAATGGGCACAGTTTGCGTACAGGAAATGCTGGCCAAGGTCGGCCGCCGCCTGGGCAAGATCGGGCACGCGGAATGCGCGGATCGACTGGACAATGTTCGGTCGCACCGACTTGAACAGGTTCATGGCTCCCTCGGCCCCGTCGGCCCAGCTTGCGATAGCCGGCACGGCGGCCGGGGCAGCGGGCGGAAGTCTGTGCGTGAGCTCTTGGCGCGGCATCATCAGCACGTTGTCGTAAAGGTTCTGGGCCTGATGCTGCGCCCGCTGCCAGCCATCTCCGGCGCCGCGCTCTTCGCGGGCGGCAAGGGCGTCGCCCAATCCGAAAATGTCAGTCATCATTTGGTTATCCGTTTGAAGCTGTTGTAGTGGTCTTCTGTGTAGTAGCAGTCGTTCGCCGCGCGCTGGTCGCCACCGCAAACGATCCGCTTTGCTCCCCGGTTCCGGCTATTCTGGCTCTTGACCGTATATTCACGGTAGTAACCGCGTTGTTGTTGAGGGAGGGCGCGTTCATAGTTGCCGAACCGCGTACCGTCCTTCTCATAGGGAAACGGGCCGCCGGCCTCGATACGCTCCAGCGTCTGCCGTGCCTCATTGGGCAATTGCTGCACGGCAATGGTTCCCGCCAGTCCCTCGGCCTGTTGTTGCCTGGCCAGCGACGGCTGCATGAACGCCAATGCCAGGACCATGCCTGACAACGCCTGCGCCAGCAAGCGCCGGCCGCGCACGGGCAGCGGTTGCCGCTGCTGTATCACGGGAATCTGGAAACCCACGTTGGTCTGTCTTGGTTGAACCGGAAATCGAGCCTGCCGCCTGCTGGGTAGACAAGTATCCGGGCCACCCTGGCCGGCTTACCTGCCGCCGACCGCACCGGAGCGCCCGTGGCGAGCGCCTGTATCAAGGGCGTAAGGGTACGCGTATGCAAGCAATTAATCAATCCCGGCTCAGCGCCAGCGCGAAATCCTCAATTGTTTCAATGTGTTAATAGGATGTGTGCGCATACTAACGGCCAGCCGCAAAGCGAAAAAAAGCCGGGCAAGCCCGGCTTTTCCGCGACATGGAACCGTACTGCGGCTTAGCGCTTGGCAGCAGCGTCGACCACGACCAGCGACGTCATGTTGACGATGCGTCGCACCGTTGCCGACGGGGTCAGGATGTGCACCGGCGCCTTCACGCCGAGCAAAATCGGACCGATGGCGACGTTGTTGCCCGCCGCAACCTTCAGCAGGTTGTACGAGATATTGGCCGCGTCAATGTTCGGGCAGACCAGCAGGTTCGCCTCGCCCTTGAGCGTGCCGTCCGGCACCAGGGTATTGCGCAGCTTCTCGTCCAGCGCGCTGTCGCCGTGCATTTCACCGTCGACTTCGAGCTCCGGTGCGCGTTCGCGCAGGATCGCGAGCGTATCGCGCATCTTGCGGGCCGAAGGCGCTTCGGACGACCCGAAGTTCGAGTGCGACAGCAGCCCCACCTTGGGCTCGATGCCGAAGCGCTTGAGCTCTTCGGCCGCCATCAGCGTGATCTCGGCCAGTTCGTCGGCGGTCGGATCCACGTTCACGTGGGTATCCACCAGGAAAATCTGGCGGCCCGGCAGCACGAGGCCGTTCATGGCCGCGTAGACCTTGTTGGTCCCGCCCAGCACCTGGTCGATGTAGCGCAGGTGCGCCGCCGTATTGCTGACGGTGCCGCAGATCATGCCGTCGGCCTCGCCCTGCTTGACCAGCATGGCGCCGATCAGCGTGGTGCGGCGGCGCAGTTCGAGCTTGGCGTACTGCGGCGTAACGCCTTCGCGCGCCATCATGCGGTAATACGTATCCGAATAATCGCGGAAGCGCTCGTCGTGCTCGGGGTTGACCACGGCGAAGTCCACGCCCGGACGCAGGCGCAGGCCAAAGCGCTCGATGCGATGCTGCAGCACCGCCGGGCGGCCGATCAGGATCGGGTTGGCCAGCTTTTCATCGACGACCACCTGCACGGCGCGCAGCACGCGCTCTTCCTCGCCCTCGGCGAAGACGATGCGCTTCTTCGCCATCTCGACCTTGCGGGCGGCGGCGTAGATCGGCTTCATCAGCGTGCCCGAGTGGTACACGAACTGCTGCAGCTGCAGGCGGTACGCGTCCATGTCCTCGATCGGACGCGAGGCCACGCCGGACTTCATGGCGGCTTCCGCCACGGCCGGGGCCACCCACACGATCAGGCGCGGATCGAACGGCTTCGGGATCAGGTATTCCGGACCAAACGCCAGGTCCTGGATGCCGTAGGCCGTGGCCACGATATCGCTCTGCTCCTGGCGAGCCAGTTCGGCGATCGCATTCGCCGCGGCGATTTCCATCTCACGCGTGATAGTGGTCGCACCGCAATCGAGCGCACCGCGGAAGATGAACGGGAAGCACAGGACGTTGTTGACCTGGTTCGGGTAGTCGGTACGGCCGGTCGCCATAATGGCGTCCGGGCGGACTTCCTTGACCAGTTCCGGCGCGATTTCCGGGTTCGGGTTGGCCAGGGCCAGCACCAGCGGCTTCTCGCCCATGCGCTGGACCATGTCCTGCTTGAGCACGCCAGCAGCGGACAGGCCGAGGAAAATGTCGGCGCCGTCGATCACTTCACCGAGCTTGCGCTTGTCGGTCTTCTGGCAGAAGCGGGCCTTTTCGGGGTCCATCAGCTCGGTACGGCCTTCGTAGACCACGCCGGCCAGATCCGTCACCCAGACGTTCTCGATCGGCAGGCCCAGGTCGACCAGCAGGTCCAGGCAGGCCAGCGCGGCGGCGCCGGCGCCCGAAGCCACCAGCTTGACGCTCTTGATGTCCTTGCCGACGACCTTCAGGCCATTGATGACGGCGGCGGCCACGACGATGGCGGTACCGTGCTGGTCATCGTGGAAGACCGGGATCTTCATCTTCTCGCGCAGCTTGCGCTCGACGTAGAAGCATTCCGGTGCCTTGATGTCTTCGAGGTTGATGCCGCCGAAGGTCGGCTCCAGCGCAGCAATCACCTGCACGAGCTTTTCGGGGTCTTTTTCGTCGACTTCGATGTCAAAGACGTCGATGCCGGCGAACTTCTTGAACAGGCCGGCCTTGCCTTCCATGACCGGCTTGGACGCCGCGGCGCCAATGTCGCCCAGGCCCAGCACGGCGGTGCCGTTGGTGATCACGGCCACCAGGTTGCCGCGCGCGGTGTAGCGGAAGGAGTTGGCGGGGTCGGCGACGATCTCCTCGCAGGCAGCAGCCACGCCCGGCGAATAGGCCAGGGCCAGGTCGCGCTGGTTCGACAGCGGCTTGGTCGGCGTGACGGAGATCTTCCCGGGAGTCGGAAACTCGTGATACTCGAGCGCCGCTTTGCGCAGCGCCTCACGCTGCTGCTGTTTCAGATCGTCTTGGGACGGGGACTGCTGAGGGCTGGTCATCGGCGCATATTCCAATCGGTGGAACCGTCATTTGACAGGGCTTCGGATGATCGGCGGACCGGCTCCACGTGCCCACCCATCTCTTCCTCTGGACCCGGCATTTTATATTGTGAAATACTATTTCACAATAAGCATTTGACGAAGACCAGCATTGTGTTTCGGTACAATATGCCCCAAGCCGCTGGCCTTGAACAGCAAGCAACAGTCAATGCTGCCGCCCGCTGCAGTATCTTGCCGAGCCGCGAGCACGGCACCATCCTTGTCCCGATCCGCCTTTTTTGCGCCGGCGCCGCCCTGGCCCGGTTAGTCCCATGTCTACGATCCGCCGCGCGCAGCTCTCCGAGTTCGACCTGATCCGCCGTTTCTTTACGCGTCCGGTACGCAAAGCCGTGCTCGGCGTGGGCGACGATTGCGCGCTGATCGACCCGCGGCCCGGCCATCATCTGGCCATCAGCACCGACATGCTGGTCAGCGGCCGCCATTTCTTTGCCGATGTCCCGCCCCGCGCGCTC
Source organism: Cupriavidus numazuensis (assembly GCF_905397435.1). Lineage (GTDB taxonomy): Bacteria > Pseudomonadota > Gammaproteobacteria > Burkholderiales > Burkholderiaceae > Cupriavidus > Cupriavidus numazuensis. The sequence goes on along the minus strand of NZ_CAJPVI010000055.1, from coordinate 10,533 downwards.
GGCCACAAGGCGCTGGCGGTCAACTTGTCGGACCTGGCGGCCATGGGCGCCGAGCCGCGCGCGTTCACGCTCGCGCTGGCCCTGCCCGAAGCCGATCCCGCATGGCTTGAAGAACTAGCCGCCGGCATGCTGGCGCTTGCCGACGAGCACGGGTGCGAACTGATCGGCGGCGACACCACGCGCGGCCCGCTCACGCTGAGCCTGACCGTATTCGGCGACGTGCCGACACGCGCCGCCCTGCGACGCGATGCCGCACGTCCCGGCGACGATATCTGGGTGTCGGGCACGCTCGGCGACGCGCGCCTCGCGCTCGGCGACTGCCGCGGCGAATGGCTCTTGCCTGAACCCGAATTCAGCCGCGTGCGCCCCCGCATGGAAATGCCGACGCCGCGCGTCGCGCTGGGCATGGCACTGCGTGGGGTAGCACATGCAGCACTCGACATTTCGGATGGCCTGATCGGCGATCTCGGCCATATCCTGGCCCGCTCGCAGGTGGGCGCACTGCTCGACGTGGACACGCTGCCGCGTTCGGCTGTGCTGGCGGCCCAGCCGGACTCCCTGCAACGCGAATGCGTGCTCGCCGGCGGCGACGACTACGAACTCTGCTTCACCGCGCCGATTGGCAACCGTGAAACTATTGCCGCGATCTCGGATCGCCTGGAACTGCCACTGACACGCGTCGGCACGATCACACCGGAGCCCGGCTTGCGACTGGTCGACCAACATGGCAGCCCCGTGACCTATGCCGGCGCAAGCTTCGACCACTTCGCGTCGCCCTGACAGCCTGCGCGCGGGCGTGTCATGATGCCGGCTTGCAGCGCCGGCATCATGACTTGACCGGGAGGGAACCCGGGAAACTGGCAGGCCGGGCGCCGCGGACATAAAACATAAGTACACGAGCCGAATCCGATGTCGACCTCTCCGCCCGCGGCCGCGCCGCGCGACCCCGCCATGACCCTCGAAGCCGGGCAGACCGTCAAGGTCACGCGCCCGACGGCCCGCTTCATGCTCGCGCACCCCGCGCACCTGATCGCCCTCGGCTTCGGTTCCGGCCTGTCGCCGGTCAGCCCGGGCACCGTAGGCACGCTCTATGGGTGGCTCTCGTTCGTCGTGATTTCCCTGTGGATCGAGCCGACGACGTGGCTGTGGATCATCGGCGCGGGCTTCCTGATCGGCATGTGGGCCTGTGGACGCACGGCGCGCGACATGGGCGTGGACGACCACGGCAGCATGGTGTGGGACGAGATCATTGCGTTCTGGCTGGTGCTGACCTTCGTCATGCCCACTGGCCTGTGGGGCCAGTTCGCGGCCTTCCTGTGGTTCCGGCTGTTCGATATCGCCAAGCCGGCACCGATCGCCTACTACGATCGCACGCTGAAAGGCCCGGGATTGCGCGGCGCATTCGGCGTGATGTTCGACGACATCTTCGCGGCGTTCTACACCTTGCTGGTGTTCGCGCTGTGGCGCTCGTTCTGACGCTTTCGCCACGCTTACCGCGACGTTCACCCGCCGAATTTCCTTAAACGCCACGCACTTTTCACCCATGTCCATCAGCCGCTTGCTCGACCAACTGGCCATCCAGGCCGGCGTAGCCCTCGCCGAAACATCGCTGATGCTGGCCACGGCCGAGTCCTGCACGGGCGGGCTCGTCGCTGCGGCCATCACCGATGTATCAGGCTCATCCGGATGGTTCGAGCGCGGCTTTGTCACGTACTCGAACGAGGCCAAGAGCACGATGCTCGGCGTGCCCGCCAAGATGATTCGCGACTACGGCGCGGTCAGCGAGGAAGTGGCCCGTGCCATGGCAGAGGGCGCGCTGCTCAACAGCCGCGCTCAGGTATCGCTGTCCATCACGGGTGTGGCCGGCCCCAACGGCGGCACGCCCGAGAAGCCGGTCGGCATGGTCTGCTTCGGCTGGAGCAACCGCATCACCACGCGCACCGAGACCCAGCGTTTCAAGGGCGACCGCGCACAGATCCGCCGCCAGGCGGCCGAGCATGCGATGCGCGGGCTGCTGGAACTGGTACGCAACGAGGCCTGAAACGACGAAGGCCGCACCCGGTCGGGCGCGGCCTCTTGCTATGCGGGCGCTATTTGCAGCGCCGGTACCGCTTAGCCGTGCCGGTAACGGTTGATGGTATCCCGCGTCTGCATCGCCACATGGCGCGCCGCGGTGGCGAAATCCTTCTCGCCGCTGGCATAGAGGATCGCGCGCGACGAGTTGATCATCATGCCGGTGCCGTCAGCGGTGCGGCCAGCCTTCACCGTTGCCTCGATATCGCCGCCCTGGGCGCCGATGCCCGGAATCAGCAGCGGCATGTCGCCGACGATCTGGCGCACCCGGGCAATCTCGTTCGGGAACGTGGCGCCGACTACCAAACCCATCTGCCCTGTGGTGTTCCAGCGTTCCTTCGCAGCCTCGGCCACGAGCTGGTAAAGCGGCTTGCCATCCACCTGCAGGAACTGCACATCCGATCCGCCCGGGTTGGACGTGCGGCACAGCACGATCACGCCGCGGTCCGGGTAGGCCAGGTACGGCTGCATCGAATCGAAGCCCATATAGGGGCTCACGGTCACCGCGTCGGCCTTGTAGCGCTCGAATGCCTCGGTCGCGTAGTGCTCGGCGGTCGAGCCGATGTCGCCGCGCTTCGCGTCCAGGATCACCGGAATACCCGGGTGGGCGTCATGGATATAGTGGATCAGCTGTTCGAGCTGGTCCTCGGCGCGCTGCGAATGGAAGTAGGCGATCTGCGGCTTGAACGCGCAGACCAGGTCGGCGGTGGCGTCGACGATCTCGCGGCAGAACGAAAAGATCGCGCCGCCCGCCCCGGTCAGGGACAGCGGCAGCTTCTGCGGATCCGGGTCGAGTCCGACGCAGAGTAGGGAATCGTTGCGCTGCCAGGCGGCAGACAGCTGCTCGATGAAGGTCATGGGTGACTCGATATCCTGGTTGCTCCGGCGCCGCCGGCGTATGGCGGGCGACCCGGTTGCTGCGGGCTGGGACGGATAGGCCCCCTCATATCGCAGCATATGTCGTTTCCGGCAATTTTACCCGCTGCGTGCTATCGTTTTGCGCTCAAAGTCAAAACAAAGAGCGGCGTAGTTCACAGCCGCCATCCACGACATGTCTCTCGATCGTCGCGGCCTCGTCCTGCTGGTCATCCTGACCATCGCATGGGGCATCAACTGGCCCATCATGAAAATCGGCGTGGCGCACTTCCCGGCCATGGGTTTCCGGCTGCTGTGCATGGCCGGCGGCGTCGCCGCACTGGGGATTGCGCTGACCGTGCGCGGCGAATCGCTGCGCGTGCCGCGCGCGCAATGGGCCACGGTGGTCAAGCTCGCCATCCCGAACATGGTGTTCTGGCACCTGCTGGCGATCTGCGCGGTCAAGATGCTGTCCTCGGGACGCGCCGCGATCCTCGGCTACACCATGCCGATCTGGGCTGTGGTGTGGGGCCTGGTGCTGTATCGCGACCGTATCGGCGTATCGGCCTGGATCGGCATCAGCTGCGCGCTGACCGGCACCGTCCTGCTGCTGTCGGGCGAGATCCGCGCGCTGACCGGCAGCCCGGCCGGCACGTTGCTGATGCTCGCGGCGGCCGCCGGATGGGGCTTTGGCACCCAGCTCATGAAGCGCACCCAGATCGACATCCCGATCGGCACGCTCACGTTCTGGATGCTGGCGGTCACCCTGCCCTTCCTGGCCGCCGGCACGCTGCTGCTCGAGACTGGCTGGCGCATGCCGAACGCCGCCGAATGGGGCGCGATCGTCTACAACGCCGTCGTGGTGTTCGCCTACTGCCACCTGGTCTGGTTCGCGCTCGCGCGCAACCTGCCGCCGGTGGTGTCGAGCCTGTCGGTCATGTTCATCCCCGTGGTCGGCGTGTTCTCGGGCATGTGGATGCTCGGCGAGCAGCCGCACTGGCAGGACTACGCGGCGATTGCGCTGATGTTCGCGGCGCTGTCCTCGGTAATGCTGGTGCCACTGTTGCGGCGGCGACTGCGGGCCGGCATGGCGCGTGGAGATTTCACTTAACAAGCCCCCCTGCGTTGGGCTACACTCGCGCCCATCACAATCCCGGAGAAACTACGTGGGCAGTAGCATCGGGTGTTCGAGTTGCCGCGATAACGTAGTTAGCGCAGCGTCGTCGGATGCCATGTCACTGCGGGCTGCGTAGACGAACCGCCGGAGCCGCCAAGCGCTCTCGCCTCGTCGCATCGCCCGCAGAATCCATGCGGGCGAGTGTTTTTCCGTATCGCCGACGGCCGCCGAAGCGCGTGCCGTGCCATTGCGGATCTTCCCTCTCCCGGCTTGCCAGCCACCCCAGGCAAACGCCATCGCCTTGCGCCCGTCGGCCCCGCCGCCGCCCGCAGCGCGATCACGCTTGCCCGTGATTCCGCACTGAATCGGTCCGGACCACCCTGGGATGCGGCGAGCCTGCCTGCGCTGGTCTTCGCGCTTGTCTTTGTTTTTCGTCGCAATCAGCATAGCAATAAGGAATCCCGGGGATGATCAACCTGTTCGTCCTGCAGAAAGGCCGGCTCGCCCAGGAGCAGGTCGACGAGCGCAACGAGCTGCTGCAGCACAAGCCGATCTGGATCGACGTCGTCAGCCCCGACGACGAGGAACTCGCCTGGATCAAGGAAGCGTACGGCGTCGCCCTGCCGGAACTCGAAGACCTCGGCGACCTGGAAGCGTCCGCGCGTTATTTCGAAGGCGAGGACGAGAACATCCACATCCGCACCGACTTCCTGCTCGATGAGGAAGAGGCTTCGCGCAACGTGCGCGTGGCCTTCGTGCTCACGCGCGACGTGCTGTTTTCCATCCACGACGAAGACCTGCCGGTGTTCCGCCTGGTGCGGCTGCGCGCGCGCATGCGCCCGGGCTCGGTGCGCAACGCCAAGGACGTACTGATGGACCTGTACGCGACCGACGCGGAATACTCGGCCGACTCCATCGAGGAAGTCTACGAACGCCTGGAAGAAGCAAGCCGCCGCGTGCTGGCCGAGAACGTCACCGATGCCGCCGCCGCCGACGTGCTGGAGACCATCGCGCGCGAGGAGGACTTGAACGGCCGCATCCGCCGCAACGTCATGGACACGCGCCGCGCGGTGTCGTTCCTGATGCGCAGCCAGCTGCTGTCGGCCGAGCAGCAGGACGAGGCGCGCCAGATTTTGCGCGACATCGACTCGATCGAGAACCACACCGCGTTCCTGTTCGACAAGATCAACTTCCTGATGGATGCGACCGTCGGTTTCATCAACATCAACCAGAACAAGATCATCAAGCTGTTCTCGGTGGTGTCGGTGGCATTGATGCCGCCTACGCTGATCGCGAGTATCTACGGCATGAACTTCAAGCTCATGCCTGAGCTGGACTGGGCCGCGGGATATCCGTGGGCGATCGCGTTGATGGCCGTGTCGGCGGCGATTCCGTTGGTGTATTTCAAGCGGAAGGGATGGTTGAGCTGAACGGTTGAGCCACGCCTGCCACGCACTGACTTGCCTGATCAGTATCTTCAGTGCGCTCCGTTGTAGGTGCCATGTCCGGCTGTGGCCGTTGTGGCATCAGCCGCGGTAGCCGCCTTGCCGGTCATAAAGACCCGCTGAGGTACCCTGAGGCCCAGCAAGGCCAGCATATCCAGCGCCCCCGGCCCCGCCTCGCTGCGGATCAGGAAGCGGATCTCAGGGGCTTTGGCCGCCTCTGGCCGGTCTGCCATGGCACCCGCGTCGGGCACCGCGCGCCACCCGATCTGGTAGGTGGCCCCGTCGACCTGCTCGATGTGCGCATGCGCCAGCATCCGCAGCAGCCCGAAGCGCCCGCCAAACTCATAGCCCTTGTTGGTCATGGCCGTTTCGGATTGCCACTGCAGGCGGGTGCCGGGGTCCTGCAAATTGCCGGCGGGCCAGGTCATCCGTTGCCAGGTTTCCCGCTGGTTGTAGTAGTGCAGCCTCTGACCGTCGATGATCAACACGGTGTCGGTCAGGCCGGGGGTGGCAACCGGCTTGATGTCGAAACGGAATTGCGGCTCGCCTGTCGCCATCATCCGGGCGCCAATGCGCTGCACGACGTTGATGAACTTGAGGAACTCCGGATCGAATCTGACATCTCGTGCGGCGGCCGTCGGCACCCATTGATCGCCCTGCAACTCCAGCATGCCGGCAAGCTGGGTTGACAGGAACATCTGGATCCGCCCGCCCTGGGGGCGCACAAACTGCGCAAACTCGGGCAACGAGGCATCGTTGACCGTATCGGCGAAGGGATAGCGTCCGGCGAAAAGCTGATTCCAGACCACGACGATGGAGCGCTCCCAACCCTCATTGAGGCTCGCCTGGGCCGGCTGCACGATGGTCTGCGTGGCCTGGGCAATGGGCCGCACGAATAGCGCTTCGCCCATGCTCGCCCATTCCGTGCCGAGGCTCGCCGCCATCAGTTGCGCGTAGGCCTGCGTGTCGGCCAGTTCCGAGCCCTTGCCCTGGAATAGCGCCTGAGCCATCTGCCGCGCGTGTTCATCAGCGTCGGGGCTGCCATTGACTTGCTGCAGGCGCAGCCGTAGTGCGGTGGCCCGGTCAAGGAAGCGCTGCAGGCTCAGGTCACTGTTGGCATTGCCTTGGCCGGACTGGCCCATCAGGCGCAGCACTGGCCCGAAAGCTGCGTCAAGGGGACCGGCCGGCTCTGCCTTGGCGGCTTGCCGGGCATCGCCCTGGCTGCTCAGCATGTCCTTCGCCTTGTTCACCAGTTTGTCCGAGAGGGACGCCCTCTGCACGCCCGCGCCACCCTGGTACTCCAGTGACTTCATCAGCGCGATCACGGGCGATTGGCGCGCATCGGCCAACAGCTTGAGCTGGCCGATTGCCGCAGGCAGGGTCGCCGATGGCTCCCACTGCAGCGCATTCATGAAATCTTGCCAGTGCTCGGCATAGTCGCCAAAGTACTGCTCCGTAAGCGCCGCGCGCAGTTCGTCTGCGGACAGGCTCGGCTGGTTGCTGCTGGCCTGAGCACCTGCAAGTACCCAGTCTGTACTGACGTCGCGGTGCTTCACAGCCTCTTCTATCGCATTCGCAATGTAACCCTCGTAAGCTTGACGGGTGAACACCCCTGGCACAATGGCCGAGGCATGCAACAGACCATGCGTGTCAGTGCCTGTGGTCAGCGACGCCAGTGACTGGTCCGGGTACTTGCTCCCCACGCCGTCGAGGATGTGCTGGTACACCGTATCCTGCGCGTTGCGCGCACCGACCACCGCCAGCAGCGTCTGCCGCGCGCCAGCGACGAGTTCGGAGCGGGCGTCGATTTTCCACTCGGGGTTCGCCCGCAGATGTTGCGCATAGAACCGGAAAAGGCGTTCGGCGAGGTCCTGCTTTTCGCCCGGCGTGATGCGAGCGTCGGTGGACCACGCCTGCACCAGTTGCGGAGCCAGGAAGCCGGGCTCCGAGCGCTCAGGATGGGCCAGCATCAGGTAGGCCTTGAGGCCATCGCGCCCGCCCATGGCCCGGCGGCTGGACTTGTCATCGAGCATCGTGGTCTGCAGTTGCCCGAGGTCGACAAGGGAGGCCTCCAGGTTTTGCTGCGCAGGCTCGATCAGCAATTGCCGGGCTGCCGGCGCGTACGGCTTTCGCAAAGCCGCCAGGACTTCAGCATCACGGTTCAGCCCGAAGCGGGTCAGCCATGGCGCGTGGTGCTGCGTGCGATATTCGTAGCGCTCGATCTGCTGCTGCAGCACCACCAGCGACCGCAGGCGCGCGGCGGCGTTGGGGGCCGTCTGGATGTCCTGGGCCGCCCGGCGTGCAATGCTCACATCCTGAGCGTTGCGCACACCGGAAATCAGCATGCCGGTTATCCACAGCGCAGCGGCACACAGTGCCAGCCCCGCCCCCCACGTCATCGGGTGCCGAGCGGTTCTGCGGCCCGGGCGACGCCGCGCGGCCTCGCCGAGGTATTGCCAGAGCGGCAGGTCGGCATCGTTGTCAGCCCTGTTTTCGAGGCCCGGCGTCATCGCGCGAGGGCCAAACACGACACCGCACACCGGGTGCCGCCGACGCAGCAGTTGCGCGATCCAGTCCGCCAGCGTGAGGCTGCGGCTGTCCAGATGCTGGGAGAGTTCTCCGAGGTAACGCGCGGACGCATCTCGGGTCGACGGCCTGACGCAACGGTACGCCAGATCGTGACGCAGGATTTGCAGGGCATCTTCAATGGCAGCTGCGTCACCAGAGGCAGGCACGTCACAAGCCACTACCGGGACCACGGCTGCCGGTACCGGCTTCGTTGGCGCGACATCGAGCAGGTAGACCGGCGCTGACCATCGCAGGACTTCTGTGATGCGAGCCAGGCAAAGCACAGTACTGTGGGTACCGTGACGTTCCGTGGGCAGCATCGCGTTGCCGTCCATCACGACCACGACCGCGTCAATCGGGCGCCGGCGCCGCAGGCTGTAGATTTCCTTGAGCCAGGCCGCATTCGGCTGCCCGTCCTTGCCGACCACGCACCACAACAGCACCGCATCGGGAGTTACCAGCCACCCTTGCGCAGCCAGATTGGGGAGGGATTGTTCAATGGCCGCCGCGTCGCCGGTCAACAACAGACGGGGCAAACGGCGATGGCTCGATTCCCGCAGTGCAAACCTGAGGTTCGAATATCGCCACGCAGACCAATTGCCGTCGGCAGCATGGCCTGTTCCATCTCGAGCAGCGGGATCACGCAGATGCCTCTTGCGCTCGCCGGATCGACGGGCCAGGAAGCTCCACGCTGACATGACGGGACCCCGTAGCAACAGCGCCATTGCGGCAATCAGTGCAATGGATAGGAGGCGCTCCGTTGGCTCGCCTGCCTTCCCGTATATATACAGCCACGCCACCGCCGCCACTGCGATGGCGGCCACCACGATGGTGTATCCCCACTGCCTTTGAATTTTCATCAGGTCACTTCCGTTTCATCCTGGCGTGCCACAGGCCGTACAACAGCCAGCCGCAGCCCGCCTTCCCGACACGCAATGCCTTGCGGCTCACTGCTCTGGCACGCGTTCTCTATCGCAAGCGTCACCGCCAACCATGGGGCGGCAACACCTGCGGCACCAAGCGCGGCGTCGATGTCATGCATGCCAGGCAAGTCATCCGCTTGCGCCGCAGCAAGGCCCACCTCCGATCCATCTTTCAGCACGGCAGACTTGTCCGCCTTCGTCAGCCCGGAGTACCACAGGTGATTCAGTTCTTCGGGCAAAGCACTCGCATACAGCGCGGCAGTCGAAATCGAGGTGGCGAGGTCCACCGTCTCGCAGGCGACAGGCCGATGCAGCATTGCGATGGACTTCAAGCCATGCCGCTGTGCCAGAGGCGCCCAGCCCAACAGCAATGCAACGGCTGCCTCAGCACTGTTCTCCGGTGGCTTGTCGTGCAACTGGACTGCCACAAACAGCGTGAATCGTTCCAGGTCAGGACCGCCGGGAACATCCAGCCAGGTATCGAGAGCCATCACCCCCTCATCGGCTGGAACGAGCGAGGCCTCTGCAGGGCGAAGCCCGCAACCGGCCCAACACTTCAACCATGCAGCAAGCAGATGCAACGGGTCGGCGCCATCGGGCAAGTGCAGTCGCACATCGAATGACACCCTCGCCGGCAGACTGCGCAACGTTGGTGCGAGCCTGTGAATCAGCACTCGGAAAGCTGATTCAAGTCGATCGGCGTCGCGTTCGACTTCAGCCAATTCGACCTGCGTATGACGAACGACCGGTCCAGGCGTGCGCGGCGCACGCGCCTGCAGGGCGGATTCTTTCTTCAGCACGCGTGCCGCCACACCATCTGTGCCCATGGCACAGGCATATGCGGAGCCCAGCACCGCCAATGGCTCCCTCGCAAAAGCAATCGCTTCCTCGTGGTCATCCTGTCGGCATTGCTCCCTTGCCGCCCAATAGTTGCGCGCCTCTTCATAGCGGTGCAAACGGAGGCCGAACGCAATGCACCATGCGACGGCTGGATACCCCAACATCCGCGTCCAGAACTGCGGGTTCCATGTCGACGCATTGCGGGGCCAGGTGAACAGGGTCCATGCGACGCCGACAGCAAGGACAACCACCAGAAGCGAAAGCCACACCGTTACGCCAGGCGGTGACGGCCGCTCTTCCTCAGGCACAGGGCCCGGTAGTTCAATGGGCATCGAACTCGCTCAAAGGAGACTGGATATCACCTGGCAGCCACACATTGCGCGACAGCCATGGCGGGCGATGGGTACGCCCTCGTCCAGCGTGGATTCATCGCCTTCAACGATGAGATTGGGCTGGACACGGGGATGTTTGGGGCATGACACCTGGTCACCCTTGCGAGCCACCGCCCGGCCGTCGTACTTCATCGTCGGCGATGCGGTGATCACCTTGCCACCGTGATTGGTGGCGTCGCCCAGGCGAACGAGATCAGGCATTGTTGTTTCCGTGCTTATCCGGTTGTCTCCCAAGACCTCTACCGATAGTATGTTGGGCATCTGTGCCAACTCGGGGCAACCATGGTTATTGACGTGCTTGACCGAGGCGATCTGCCGTT
>NZ_CAJPVI010000054.1 GCF_905397435.1 Cupriavidus numazuensis | reverse complement strand
AAGCCGAAGCCGAAGCCGAAGCCGAAGCCGAAGCCGAAGCCGAAGCCGAAGCCGAAGCCGAAGCCGAAGCCGAAGCCGAAGCCGAAGCCGAAGCCGAAGCCGAAGCCGAAGTTGAAGTTGAAGTTGAAGTTGAAGTTGAGGCGGCAGCCGAGTTTGAAGCCCCAGTCGAAGTCGAGGTGGTAGCCGAGGTTGAAGCCCCAGTAGAAGTCGAGGTGGTAGCAGAGGTTGATGCCCCAGTAGAAGTCGCGCCCACATCGGAACCCGCATCGGAAGATGCACCGGCGTTCGTCATGGAGGATGGTCCGCTGCCCGAAGCGGAACCTGAGGATGCTTCCGAGGCGGAAACGCTCGTCGATGCCAATGCCTTGCTGGGCGCGTCAGAACCTGAATCCGAGCCGGTGCCCGAACCCGAGCCGGCACCGGTCGTCCCGGCGCCCAAGCCGCGTATCGTGCTGCCCGCAGTGGTCGGCAAGACGGTCCCGCTCAACGCACAGCCCGTCCAGCCCGCGCCGGTAGCTCCGGCACCCGCGCCTGCACCGCGCGTCATCGTCGATTACCGCCTGCCCCCGACAGAACTGCTGGAAGCTGCGGTTGACCACACCGAGCAGGTCTCCGAAGAGCGCTTGCGCGAAACCGGTGAGCTGATCGAACAGCGCCTGTCGGAATTCAAGGTGCCGGTCGCCGTGGTGGGCGCCAGCGCGGGCCCGGTGATCACGCGCTTCGAAGTCGAGCCCGCAATGGGCGTGCGTGGCGCGCAGGTGGTCGGCCTGATGAAGGATCTGGCGCGCGCCCTTGGCGTGACGTCGATCCGCGTGGTCGAGACCATCCCCGGCAAGACCTGCATGGGCCTGGAGTTGCCCAATGCACGCCGGCAGATGATCCGGCTGTCCGAGATTGTCCGGGCGTCGTCGTTCCAGTCGCACAATTCGCGGCTGGTGCTGGCCATGGGCAAGGACATCACGGGCCACCCGGTCGTGACCGACCTGGCCCGCGCGCCGCACCTGCTGGTGGCGGGCACCACGGGCTCGGGCAAGTCCGTGGCGGTCAATGCGATGATTCTGTCGATGCTGTACAAGGCCACGCCCGAGGACGTGCGCCTGATCATGATCGACCCGAAGATGCTCGAGCTGTCGGTCTACGAAGGCATTCCGCACCTGCTCGCGCCGGTGGTGACCGACATGAAGCAGGCCGCGCACGCGCTCAACTGGTGCGTGGGCGAGATGGAAAAGCGCTACCGCCTGATGTCGGCGCTCGGCGTGCGCAACCTGGCCGGCTACAACCAGAAGATCCGCGCGGCCGAGGCGGCGGAGCAAAAGGTGCCGAACCCGTTCTCGCTGACGCCGGATGCGCCGGAGCCGCTGTCCACGCTGCCGCTGATCGTGGTCGTGATCGACGAATTGGCCGACCTGATGATGGTGGCCGGCAAGAAGATCGAGGAACTGATCGCACGGCTTGCGCAGAAGGCGCGCGCTGCCGGCATCCACCTGATCCTGGCCACCCAGCGTCCGTCGGTGGACGTCATCACGGGCCTGATCAAGGCCAACATCCCGACGCGCGTGGCGTTCCAGGTGTCGTCGAAGATCGATTCGCGCACCATCCTCGACCAGATGGGCGCGGAAAGCCTGCTGGGGCAGGGCGACATGCTGTTCCTGCCGCCGGGCACCGGCTATCCGCAGCGCGTGCATGGCGCCTTTGTCGCGGATGATGAAGTGCATCGTGTGGTCGAGCACTGGAAGCAGTTCGGCGAACCCGACTACGATGAAGCCATCCTCGCCGGCGATGCCGCCGAGGCAGGTGCCAGCGATCTGTTCGGCGATAGCAACGGCGACGGCGAAGCCGATCCGCTCTATGACGAGGCCGCATCCTTTGTGCTCAATTCACGCCGCGCATCGATCTCGGCCGTGCAGCGCCAGCTTCGCATCGGCTACAACCGCGCCGCGCGGCTGATCGAACAGATGGAAGCCGCCGGCCTGGTCTCGCCGATGGGCCGCAACGGCGCACGCGACGTGCTGGCGCCCGGGCCCGGCGACTGAACTTCCGGAGGCCGGCATGGACCCGAAACACGGCAATTTCTTCGCCGATGTCCCTGTCGGCGCGCCCGACGAGATCTTTCAGCCTTTGCTGGAACAGAAGGGCCTGAAGATCGAACGGATCGTCTCCAACGGCCAGGCCAGCCCGCCGGGCTTCTGGTACGACAGCCCGCAGGACGAATGGGTGATGGTCGTCAGCGGCAGCGCGGGAATCGAGTGCGAGGGCGATACCGCCCCTCGCGTCATGCGGCCCGGCGACTGGCTGCACCTGCCGGCGCACTGCCGTCATCGCGTCGCATGGACTGATGCCGGCGAGCCGACGGTCTGGCTGGCCGTGCATTGCGACGCCGCGTAGCATCCCTCAGATTCCGAAAGTTCCTCACGCATTTTCGGAATACTTCTATATCCCGCCATATCGGGTGCTTGAAATGATTTGGAGTTCTGGCCGCACGGCGCCCAGAAAGGCTAACAGCCTCATCCTTTCATTTCAGGGATATCGACAATGGCAGAAGCATTCGGTGACAGCGGAAGGGCGATAACCGGGCGGCAAGCGTACTTCCTGGAGGTGCCCAGCGCACGCAGTGCCGCTGGGCTGTCGGTGGTGTCATTCGAGGCCCTGGAGCGCCTGGGTGAGCCCTACCGTGTCAAGGTTGCACTGACACACCCCGAGGAACTCGCGCGGGCCGATTACCTGCGCAAGGATGCGACGTTCGTCATCGATCCGGGCGACGGCTCGGAGCCCCGGACCTTTGGCGGCTGCATTACACGTTTCTCCAGGACCGGAACGACACGCGACCATAGCGTCTACGAAATGGAGTTGCGGCCCAAGGTCGCCCTGCTGACGCTGACGAAGGCCAGCCGCGTCTATCAGAACAAGACCGCGCCGCAAATTATCGAGGCCATCCTGCGTCGGCATGGACTGGAGGGCCAACAGTTCGCGTTCAGGACGCGCCGTCAGTATCCCGAACACAAGTTCCGTCTCCAGTTCCAGATGACGGACTGGGACTATATCCGCCTGCTGATGGAGCAGGAAGGGCTGTACAGCTTTTTCGTATCGGGCAAGTTCAGCGCCCAGTTTGGCGACGTGTTCACGGTCGCCGACGATGTCGACCACTATCTGTACCAGCCGGAACTGCGCGTGCCCTATCGGGAGACGGCGGGGCTGGAATCGGGGATCGAGACGGTGTTCGATCTCCAGACGCACGTGCAAACCGTGCCTGAATCGTTCCTGACCGCGGACTACAACCCGGCCGATGCGCACGAGCGCAAGTCGGGCGAGGCCAATATCGCGCGCAAGGAGAAGGGCACGTATGGCCAGTCCTACGTCTTTGGCACCCACCACCTGGACGCGGCGGGCGCGAAGTGGGAGGCGCAACTGCGCCATGAGGCGGCGCTGGCAGGCCAACTCGTCTATGCCGGGCAAAGCAATGTCCTGAGCCTGCGGCCGGCCCGCATCCTGCGCATGGACATCGATTTGCCCGATGCGCCCAATGGGCAGGTGATTACCGAAGTCTCTCACTTCGGCGGCCGCGATCAGGCCTACCGCAACGCCTACCAGGCCATTCCTTCGGATCGGCGCTACCGCCTGCCCGTAGACGAGCGCCAATGGCCGCGCATTGCCGGGACGTTGAGTGCAAGGATCACGTCGCCCAGCCGGTACAAATATGCCTACCTGACGCAGGACGGGCACTACGTGGTGCGCTTCGACCTGGATTTCGACGAGTGGCCCCATGGCGGTGAGAGCGTCCCCCTGCGTCTGGCCAAGCCGTTTGCGGGCGCGCTGCAGACCGGCTTCCACTTCCCGCTGATCGACGGCACCGAGGTCGCAATCGGCTTTCATGACGGCAACCCGAACCGGCCGTACATCGCGCATGCGCTGCACAACAGCCAGACCTCGGACCTGATCACCAGCCAGCGGCGCTGGATGTCGCGCAATGTGATCCGCACGCAGGCCAACAAGCTGCGCTTCGAGGACTGGGAGGGTCAGGAAGGCATCAAGGCGGCCACCGACTACGGCAAGACCCAGCTCAACCTGGGCTATCTGGTCGACAACAAGCTCGGCCGGCGCGGCGGTGGCTACGAACTGCGCACCGATCTCAAGGGCGTGCTGCGTGCCGGCGAGGGCATCTTCATCAGCGCGGACGCGCAGCGCGGCGCCGACGGCCAGGCGCTGGACATGCAGGCGGCAAAGCAGCAACTGGACACGGCGCAGGCACGCATGAAGACCCTCGCCGAAGCGGTGACGCGGGCCAAGGCTGTAGTCGCTGCCTGCGAGGCGCAGCAGGCGCTGCTGGAGCAGCAAGTTGCCGGCCTGCAGGAAGCGGTGCTGCTCGCGTCCGCTCCCCGTGGCATGGCGCTGACCAGCGGTGAGCACATGCAACTGGCCGCAGGCGGGCATCTGTTCACGACGGCGGGCGGCAATGCAGATACGGCAGTCGGCGGCAACTACACGGTCGCCGCTGGCAATGCCGTGTCGCTCTATGCCAATGCGCAGGGCATGAAGCTATTCGCCGGCAAAGGGAAGGTCGAACTGCAGGCACAGGCCGACGGCCTGGAGCTGACCGCGCTCAAGGGCGTCGCCATCGCCAGCACCGAAGACGGCATCACGCTGAACGCGCGCAAGTCGCTCACACTGCTGTGCGGCGGCGCCTATATCAAGCTCGAAGGCGGGCAGGTCGAGATCGGCAGCGCGGGCGCAATCATGCTCAAGGGACCACTGCGCATCGACGGCTCGGCCACGCGCCAGGGGGCTTTGCCGCTGCTGCCCACGCAGCAGGAATCGGGCATGGAGTTGTGGCACACCTACCCGAACGGCCAGCCGGTCAAGAACGCACCGTTCTTGGTCACGTTTGCCGATGGCAGTACCCGCCAGGGGCGGCTCGACGGTAATGGCAAGGCCACGCTCGCACAGGTGCCACGCGGCGGCGGCCAGGTGCAGTACTTCGAGGAAGACAGCCGGATCCAGGACCCCGAGCGCAAATTCGCTGAAGCCAAGGGCGATGCGCAGACAGCGAAGGCGTCCAGCAGTGGCGAGTCGTCGGCACTGCCAAGCATGACCGGGCCGGTCTTGTGTGCTACCCCCGCCTTTGCTCAGGCGGCTATGACCGGTGGCGGCGCAGCGGCGGTGGAACATCTGGCGGTGAACGTGGCAACGAATTTGGCAACGAAAGCCGCGGGCGGCAGCGTTGCCAGCCTTGTAGGCAAGCCCCTCGCCGCTGCGTCCACCGCCTCGCTGGCCAGCCCGACTGCGACCTTCGCTGCGCTCAACAAGAACCTCCTCTGATCGCTTCTGACGCCGCCGTTTCGCCGGCGGAGTACTGACACGTCCGGATTTCCTAGACATGCCATCACCGACCACTGCGCAACCCGCCCAAGTCCCGCGTCCTGTCGCTGCGCCCATTGCCACCAACGCCGAGCAGCGCCGCGTCATCGTGAGCCCGGCCAGGCCCGTCCCAACCCGGCCCAACATGCAGGCCGTTGCCGCCGACTCCATCCAGAACCACAGCCACGAACTCTTCATTCAGTGTCTGTACATGCTGCCGGTGGTCGGCAATGCCATGTCGCTGTGGGATGTCGGGACGGACATTTACCACCTGTGCAAGAACGAACGCGATCCCCAGACCGGCAAGGGCTACGCCGAGAGTGCCTTCAACTGGGGGATCCTGGCCATTGACGCGATTGGCGTGGTGCCGGCGGCGGGTAATGCGAGCCGGCCTGCACGGGCCGTGGTCAAGGAAGTGCTGCTGGCCTTTGCCAAGGGGCTCGGCGGCGCCGTGCTGGTGGACATTTTCTGGGCCACCGCGAGCGGAGACGTGATCGCCTTCATGTCGGAGCTCGACAAGCATCTCCAGAACTGGAGGGAGGACATCATAGCCGGCGTGCAGAAGGCGAGCCGGACGGTGCGGCGGTTCGTGGAGAACCCGGTATCGGCGGGATACCAGATGGGTGTGCTGCAGAAGAAGGAGGGCTTCCTGTCCTGGGTGCCATCCACCGAGGAAGTGGCGCTGGTAGGTATCGACCAGTTATTGAAGCTCTCGGGAGAGCGCAATGCGATCCTGGCGTGGCTGACCGAATTCGACCGCAACGCCCCGGCGATGATCCATCGTGCCATTGGCGATGTCACCAAGGCTGGCTCGCTCATGGCGATGGCGGCGGCGATCGTGATGGAGATCAAGGCGCGCCGCGGGCCGAAACTGGCGACGGCCACCAGTCCGGCAGGCGGATTGCGCACGGACGGGAAAGCTCCTGGGCACAGCAAGCCAGCATTGCGCGCGCCCTCGCATCAGGCTCACGCGTCCACCGGGGCGCGCGCACAGCCGCACACCAAGCCGGGCGAGCACCGGGACACCACGCAGAAGCCGGCGCAGCCCAGCCATACGCCGGCGAAAGATGGTTGCGGCTGCCCGCCCACGGCGTCCAGAAAGCCCGTCAACTTTGCAATGGGCGACGAGAACCTGGAGCAGGTCGACTTCGCGCTGGACGGCGTGGTGCCCATCGTCTGGACACGCCGCTACCGTTCCAGCCTCGCGGCGTACGACCGCAGTTCGCTAGGCGCGCGCTGGAGCAGCCCGTACCACCTGTCGCTGGCCGAGCAGGACGGCGTCCTGACGTTCTTCGATCCGGACAACCGCGCGGTTGTCTTGCCCGTGGTAGCGGTGGGCGAGTCGGTGGCCGTCGAGCGCGAGAAGCTGACGGTGACCCGCCCCGATGCGCGCCGCGTGCAACTGCACTATCCCGACGGCTCGCGTGAGGACTACGCGCTGCACCGGACGCCCGCAGGCGAGCGCTTTGTCCTGACGAGGCGCACCGGACAGGACGGGCTGGGCCTGACCTTCAGCTATAGCCCGGCGGGCGAACTGACGGGCCTGACCGACAGCTACGGCCTTTGGCTGCGCCTGGACTACAGCGAGGGCCGAGTGTCGAGCATCACCCGGCTGGACCGCACGGGCGAGGTCATCGATTTGCTGGCACGCTATGAGTACAGCCGCGAGGGCGACCTGATCGCGCACACCGATGTGCTCGGCCACCGCCGCAGCTTCGCCTACACGCAACACCTGCTGACGCGCTGTACTGACTTCAACGGCTTTGCCGCCCATCTCGAATGGGACTGGCCGGGCAAGGCCAGCGGCACGCCGGCGCCGGCCGACGCCCGCTGCGTGCATACGTGGCGTTGCAACGACCGCTACCCGGCCGAGCGTTACGACGAGACGTTCTTCGCGTATCACCGCGAACACTGGTACACCAAGGTCACGGACGGTGAGGGCAGCGCCACCCTCTACCGCTACGACTGGCATAACCAGATCATCCTGATCGAGCAAGCTGACGGCACATCGGACAGCTATGAGTGGGACGCGCGCGGCAATCTCGTCGGCATGAAGAATGCCGCCGGCGAGGTGCAGCGCTTCGGCTACGACGAGGCGGGACGTGTGACCGAGGTCACCGATGCGCTGGGCAACACCACGCGCACTGAATACAACGAAGCCGGCCTGCCGGTGAAGGTGACCAGCGCTGCTGGGGACGTGACCCTGACCGACTATGACGCGCAGGGCCGCCCGGTGGCCGTGACCGATGCGGCGAAGCGGACTACGCAGTACCAATGGAGCGGCAGCGGCCTACTGCTCGGCGTCACTGATCCGAAGGGAGGTACGCGCCAGTTCGACTATGACAGCGGCGGGCGGCTCGTCGCGGCGCGCGACTGCTCGGGCTACGAGACGCGCTATGGCTACGATCTGCGGGGGCACCTGCTGACGCGCACCGATGCCGAAGGCCAGGTCACGCGGTACCGGCATGATGCGCGCGGACAACTGCTGGAGGTGACCGGACCCGATGGCATCCGGGAATGGTTTGCCCACGACGGCGAAGGCAACCTGACGGAGTACACGGACGGCGCCGGCCAGGTTACTAGCTACGGCTACAACGGCAACCACCAGCCCCACAGCCGCGTCGACGCGGCGGGTCGTCAGCTGGCCTACACCTACGACCGCCATTGGCGGCTGGTGCAACTGCGCAACGAAAACGACCAGTTGACCACCTTCCGCTACGACAAGCTCGGGCAGCTCGTCGAGGAAACCGGATTCGACGGCAAGGCGGTGCGGTATGCCTACGATGGTGCCGGGCGGCTGGCCGAGACCCGCAGCGGTGATATCTGGACCGAGTACACCCGCGATTCGCTGGGCAGGCTCACGCAACGCGACATCCACGGCACGGGACGGAAAACGACCGAATTGTTCTATTACGACCAGCGCGGGCGGTTGACCACGGCGGAGACCGAGGGCAGCAAGGTACGGCTGCACTACGATGACGCCGGCAACCTCGTGGCCGAGGAACAGCATGTCCGCGCCAGTTTCGTGGGGAGCTACCTGACCGTCACCCGCCACGAGTATGACGCGCTGGGCAACCGCACCCGCACGACGCTGCCCAACACGCGCACCGTGGACTGGCTGCGCTACGGCTCGGGGCACGTGCACGGCGTCCAGTTAGACGGGAAACCCCTGCTGGACTTCGAGCGGGACAAGCTGCACCGGGAGACGGGACGCAAGCATGCGGCCTTCCTCCAGCAGCGGGAATACGATCCGGCGGGACGGCTCGCAAGGCTGGTGGTGAAGCCCGCGCACCCGGCCACGCCGCACGACCGGATTGCCGAGCGGCGCCTGCGCTACAGCGCGGCGGGGCACCTCACGCGCATCGACGACCGCGCGCGGGGCGTAACTGAGTATGGCTATGACCCGGTGGGCCGGCTGCTCCAGGCGGTCACGCCGGACCAGACGGAACGATTCGCCTTCGACCCGGCGGGCAACCCGATCGACCCGGCCCGGATGACCGACCCGCCCAAGGTCGAAACGCCGCAGGAACGGGCCGCGCGACGCTCCATCGAGGATGCCGCCTGGCGGCGGGACCATCCGGACGACCCGAACGCACCGCGCTACGACGAGCGGGCCGCCGATGAATGGTTGAAGTTCCAGGCTTGGAAAAAATCCCTGCCGAAGTGGCTTGGCAACGTGATGCAGGAGTACCTGGGCACGCGCTACGAGCATGATGCGCAGGGCAACCTCACGCGGCGCAGTGAGCCGACGGGCCTGACCTGGCTGTACGAGTATGACGCGGCCAACCGGCTTACATGCGCGCGTCGGTACGCCAGCGCCGCCGCCGCGAACGAGGACTCGCGCGGCAAGTACACCGGCCAGGTTCACGCCGAACTCACGGTGAACTTCCAGTACGACGCCTTCGGGCGCCGCACGCTGAAGGAAGTGGAGCATCCCGACCGCAGCGTGGATCGCACCGTCTTTACGTGGGACGGCGATGTGTTGCTGCTCGAGGAGCGGTTCCATGCCGCGCCGCGTTTGCCGGGCGAACCGATGGAGCGGGCGAGCCGCTTGCAGAGTTTGATACGTGAAGACCCAGCGGACCCGTATTCGTTACCGGTGGCGCAGCGCCAGCACACGTTGCGCGACGCGTGGCAGGCGGTGTCGCTCTACCTGCACGAGCCGGGGACGTTCGTGCCGCTGGTGAAGCTGGACGAAGTGCTGGTGGAGGCGGCGCACTTTGCGACGGGCACGGATGGGCGCTTCATCGAGTACCCGGCGACGACACGGCATGCCACTTACCTGTATCAGAACGACCATCTGGGCACGCCGCAGGAACTGCTGGACGAGTCCGGCAAGGTGGTGTGGCTGGGGCGGTACCGGGCGTGGGGCGCGCTGAAGGGTACGAAACTGCTGCACGGTGAGGAGGCGTTGACCGGCAACGCGATTCGCGCGCAGGGGCAGTACCATGATGAGGAGACGGGGCTGTATTACAACCGGCACCGTTACTATGATCCGTATTCGGGGCGGTTTATTACGCAGGATCCGATTGGGTTGGCGGGTGGGGTAAACCTCTACCAGTACGCGCCTAATTCGACTGGATGGGTTGATCCACTTGGGCTAACCGGAGACGATACATTGAAGCCCGGCCCCTACGCTACAGAGTCTATTCCTGCGAGAGGCCCCGAGCGTAACTTTACTGTGGACGAAAGAAACAAAATCAATGCGATCGGTCGACGGGATGGTTGTCATACTTGCGGCACTAAAGATCCGGGGAAAAAGAGTGGCGACTTTATTTTGGACCACCAAACCGCAAATGCACTTAACGAGGATGGAAAACCACAGCGACTATATCCACATTGCCTGCTATGTAGTCGAAAGCAAGCCGGACAAGTAACGCAAGCTAAGAAGCGACGAAAGGGGGCGGCATGAGCAAGTACAGATTCTCAAGATGGATATCGAGTACAGGCGGACCGTTAGTCGTAATGGAGAAAGGGAAGGCACGGCAGTGGACTGGCATTGATGGTAGTCCGTCCGATTATGACCTGTCATGTCAAATAAGCGACTACGCCGGGAAGATTCTTGTGCATGGCACCGAGACATTGATACTTGGCGATGAGCCGTTGAGGACCGCAGTGGCTACGGGAAATGGTATTCAACTATTAGTTCGGTGGAAATGGGCAGACAGTGACTCGGATGTTTACGCAGAGGTGGAGCGTATTGATCCGAAATCAGTGAAAATCAATGAGAAACTGATAATCGACTGGCGCAGTGATACGCTTGTCATGTTCGATGGTGCCGATTTTTTTAGCCAAACAGATAGCGTGCAGTTCTCGGTAAGACCGGGCGAGAACGTTATCTCGACCTTTGTGGTTCAGCCCACGGCCAGGACTGCAATACTAGTTCACGCAATCTGTGCGAAACAGTAATGCGCAAAGAACAACTTTGTTGCTTCTTGAAAGGTCAGGCTAAAGGGTATCTAGGAAGGATACGAGCATTCTACGTCTTCTATTGCATGTGAAGGTGACAAACTCAGCAGCGGCGCTTTCATCGCCTCCGGTTCCGACACGATGACCATACTCGGGCGCCGGGTGGCGCGCGTGGGCGACCTTGTGTCTTGCCCGCTGCCGGGCATGGCGTTAATCAGCTTATCGAGGGATCAAGCATGGTGACGGACAATGGCAAGGCCGTTGTCATGCATGGGCACCGGGCCGCTTGCGGTTGTTTCGTACTTGCCCATGGCGATCATGGGATGGTGTTGTAGTCGGCGGGGGCGCTGGCGCGGCTGCGCGGGAAGTACACCGGCCAGGTCTGTGTCGAACGCACGGTGACTTCCAGTACGACGTCTTCGGGCGCCGCACCCTGAAGGAAGTGGAGCATCCCGACCGCAGCGTGGACCGGACTATCTATACCTAGGACGGAGATGTGTTGCTGCTGGAAGAGCGGTTCCATGCTGCGCCGCGTTTCCGGGCGAACCGATGGAGCGGGCGAGCCGCTTGCAGAGTTTGATACGTGAAGACCCAGCGGACCCGTATTCGTTACCGGTGGCGCAGCGCCAGCACACGTTGCGCGACGCGTGGCAGGCGGTGTCGCTCTACCTGCACGAGCCGGGGACGTTTGTGCCGCTGGCGAAACTAGACGAAGTGCTGGTGCAGGCGGCGCATTTTGCGACGGGCACGGATGGGCGCTTCATCGAGTACCCGGCGACGACCCGGCATGCCACTTACCTGTATCAGAACGACCATCTGGGCACACCGCAAGAACTGCTGGACGAGTCAGGCAAGGTGGTGTGGCTGGGGCGGTACCGGGCGTGGGGCGCGCTGAAGGGTACGAAACTGCTGCACGGTGAGGAGGCGTTGACCGGCAACGCGATTCGCGCGCAGGGGCAGTACCATGATGAGGAGACGGGGCTGTATTACAACCGGCACCGGTACTATGATCCGCACGCTGGGCGGTTCATTACGCAGGACCCGATTGGGTTGGCGGGTGGGGTGAATCTGTACAAGTACGCGCCGAATCCGACTGCTTGGGTTGATCCGCTGGGGCTCAACAAGTACGTCCCGGCCCCGAGTTCTCTCCCCGGGTTTCCAACTGCGCAACGAGCAAAGCCTAAAACTTCGGTTCAAGGCGGTGGTGGACTTCGCAAGCGTTGGCGCTTGCCAGACGGCTGCATCTGCGAGTGGGATTCGCAGCACGGGGAGGTGGAGAAATACGACAGGCACGGTCGTCACCAAGGGGCATTTGACCCAGGCAGCGGCGAAGCGATTCCCGGAAAAGGACCAAATCCTACACGAAGGATAGAACCATGATTGCTGTAAATGTGCGTCGGTATATTTCCGCATTCGCCAAAGCGGGCGATCACTATATCGGAGATTTGAATTTTATAAAACAACCGAGCGTCGAGATGCTACGCACGATTTTTCCGTTTGTTGATGAAAAAGATCCGATGTATGACGAATATCCAATCGATGCTGCTGCGGAACTCATGCTCGCGCCATTAATTGATGGAAAATTCGATCTTTATGAAAATTATTATTTCTTGTCATGCGATAAGCAAGGCTAAAAACGAAAAGGATTGCCCTCAAAATGGATGATGGCATTGTTCTCGTCGGCGACATGACAGACCACGGTGGCGTCGTGCAAGACGGCATCCTCGGCGCGCAGACATCAACGACTACCCCTTCGCCGGGATGGGCAACATGGTGCTGTGCAAGAGGTGCCTGGGCGAGTTTCCGATCATCGAGGGCAACAGCGGACGGTTGCACGCGTCCGGAGGACGTTCCGGTACGATCAGCGGGGTTCGCTTAGTAAGCCATGACAGATAAAAGGGTTGCTCTCCTCGCACAATTGAACAGGGTCGTTGCGGAGGTTTCGCAGCTTGCTGATCAAGATGGGGTGTCAGTTGAACAACGTGAGCATGTGCTTGCGGTGCTCAGGGAATATGCTGCCTCTCTCGAGAATCCTCTCCCGACCACGATCGATTGCAACCGAGTTGCGCGCTTTGTCGTTGAGTATTGGCCAATGAATCTTGCGGTTGGCGAGCGCGTAATCAGCATTGAACAGGAGTTGCGTGAGTTTAACGGG
This sequence comes from Cupriavidus numazuensis, assembly GCF_905397435.1. Lineage (GTDB taxonomy): Bacteria > Pseudomonadota > Gammaproteobacteria > Burkholderiales > Burkholderiaceae > Cupriavidus > Cupriavidus numazuensis. Next base: position 47,471 of record NZ_CAJPVI010000054.1, on the reverse strand, counting down.
AAAGCGAGGTGAGTCCTCGGAGAGGTTGCTGATGTAGCCGTTCGCTATCTATGCAGTGCTGCAGACAAGGCTGCATCAGAACCGGCATCGCTATGACGATCCGTTACAGGTTGCTTCTCGAAGTACCCGATCGGGTTGACGAGTGGCAACGTCTACGGAGCAATCGCCAGAAAATCAACAATCGTGAGTTCTGAGCGCAGTGAGATGGATTGGACTAGGGTTCAAGCAACGGAAACGGAGTTTAACGGATACGCTGGCCCCTGTGATCTGAAGAAACTACTAGCGCTAGCCAGCTATTGATTGGATCCGGCAGATATCCAAACAAAGCGCTGCTGACGCGGCGCTCAGTGGCAGTGATGGACCGCCCATGCTCAACATTGATCTATATGCACTGCATTAGCGTGGTCAGCGTCCTGATCTCCATCTTTGGGGCGCCAAATAGCACGAAGGAAAAACAGATGTCTTCAATCGCTTGTGAAGGTGACAAACTCAGCAGCGGTGGCTTCATCGCTTCCGGGTCCGAAACGATGACCATACTCGGACGCAGGGTCGCGCGTGTTGGCGACCTTGTGTCCTGCCCGCTGCCAGGGCATGGCGTCAATCAGCTCATCGAGGGATCAAACATGGTGATGGACAACGGCAAGGCCGTCGTCATGCACGGGCACCGGGCCGCCTGTGGCTGCTTCGTACTCGCCTATGGTAATCATGCAATGGTGCTGTAGCAGGCGGGGGCACTGGTGCGGCTGAACTGTCGCGCCCGTCGCAACTGTCGCTGTCGCAAAGGCGAAGGATCGACTTCCGAAGTGGGACCTGAAGTCTTGGACGGTTGCCACTCGTCCCGGCGTATGGCTTGGCGCCTTCACACGGCGCAAGTGCGCGGTGAACTTACTGGACGAGTACGACCCGGTCGACCGGCTTACGTGCGCGCGTCGGTACGCCAACGCTGCGCCGCGAACGAGGATGTGCGCGGCAATACCACCGGCCAGGTCCACGCAGAACTGACGGTGCGCCTCCAGTACGACGCCTTCGGGCGCCGCACGCTGAAGGAAGTGGAGCGTCCCGACCGCAGCGTGGATCGGACCATCTTTACCTGGGACGGCGCGTGTGTCTGCTGGAAGAACGGTTCCATGCCGCGCCGCGTCTGCCGGGCGAGCCGCTTGCAGCGTTTGATACGCGAAGACCCGGCGGACCCGTATTCGTTGCCGGTGGCGCAGCGCCAGCATTCGCTCAAGGACGCCTGGCTGGCGGTGTCGCTCTACCTGCACGAGCCGGGGACGTTCGTGCCGCTGGCGAAGCTGGACGAGGTGCTGGTGGAGGCGGCGCATTTTGCGACGGGCACGGATGGGCGCTTTATCGAATATGCGGCGACGACCCGGCATGCCACTTACCTGTATCAGAACAACCATCTGGGCACACCGCAGGAACTGCTGGACGAGTCAGGCAAGGTGGTGTGGCTGGGCGTGGGGCGGGCTGAAGGGTACGAAACTGCTGCACGGTGAGGCGGCGCTGACCGGCAATGCCACCCGCGTGTGTCATCAATAGAAAGGATAGATTGATGGGAAAGGACTATGAGCTCTGGAACATTGATGAACTCCTCAAGGCGTATGCCAACGTTCCAGACATGGCTATAAGCGTGCAAGCCGCGATGGAGCACTTGTTTCTGTTCCTTGAAAAGAGTGCGTTGTTGACGTGCACCATCAGTGACGGTCATGGGGTTGTGACTAAGAGTTCTATTCTGAAAAGCGAGCTGACCGATGAAGGGCGTCTCTTAGCAAGTGGTCCGAAGAATCCTGTGGATCGGTGGTTAGGATCGAAAGGCCCGCAAAAAAGCCCGCCGGATATGAGAATGCTAGAGAAGGCGCTGACCGAGATAAGGGGCAGATATTGAAAGACTGAGAAGCTGGGCAAAGTGGAACCAGGATATGTCTTTCAATCGCGTGCGAAGGTGACAAGCTCAGCGGCGGCGGCTTCATCGCCTCCGGGTCCGACACGATGACCATTCAACCGAGCGAAAGCATGTCTCTATCTGATTACCAAGCGGCCCTTGGTTCGACTCGTGGGAAATGGGTGAGGCAATGATGACCGAACTTGATGGTGAATTAGATAGCGAACTGCGCGACGCATTGAAAAGTTGTGAGCTTGATTTTTTGCGAACAATCCTTGTTAGATACAGAGAGAAAGGCTTTGACTCCGAATCTGTGTATGGGCTGCTTGAGGCAATGAGGAATAACGTGTCGGATGATATTGAAGACAAAATCCTCGAACTTATGGATATTGTGGCTGGCTTCTGCGCTCCTGGTATGCGAGTGTGGTAAATGAAGGGCCGTTTGCCCCGGCGCCGCCGCGAACGAGGACCTGAGCGGCAAGACCACCGGCCAGGTCCACGCAGAACTGACGGTGAGCTTTCAGTACGACGCCTTCGGGCGCCGCACGCTGAAGGAAGTGGAGCATCCCGACCGCAGCGTGGATCGGACCATCTATACCTGGGACGGAGATGTGTTGCTGCTGGAAGAGCGGTTCCATGCTGCGCCGCGTTTGCCGGGCGAACCGATGGAGCGGGCGAGCCGCTTGCAGAGTTTGATACGCGACGACCCAGCGGACCCGCGTTGCCGGTGGCGCAGCGCCAGCACACGTTGCGCGACGTGTGGCAGGCGGCGTCGCTCTACCTGCACGAGCCGGGGACGTTCGTGCCGCTGGCGAAGCTGGATGAAGTGCTGGTGGAGGCGGCGCGCTTTGCGACGGGCACGGATGGGCGCTTCATCGAATATCCGGCGACGACCCGGCATGCCACTTACCTGTATCAGAACGACCATCTGGGCACACCGCAGGAACTGCTGGACGAGTCAGGCAAGGTGGTGTGGCTGGGGCGGTACCGGGCGTGGGGCGCGCTGAAGGGTACGAAACTGCTGCACGGTGAGGAGGCGTTGACCGGCAACGCGATTCGCGCGCAGGGGCAGTACCATGATGAGGAAACGGGGCTGTATTACAACCGGCACCGTTACTATGATCCGCACTCGGGGCGGTTCATCACGCAGGACCCGATTGGGCTGGCGGGTGGGGTAAATCTGTACCAGTACGCGCCGAATCCGATTGGCTGGATCGATCTGTTAGGTCTGGAGCGGATCAGGAACGCAATTGACGGTGATCGCCGTCCCTCAGATTTTTAATACGAGGATGAGAGCGCAGCATCCGAACGCGACGATCCAATGCGAGTGCTATCTGCGGGACGCTCAAGGGAAGTCGGTTAAAGACCTCCGCACGGGTGAACGACGCCGAATTGATACTGCTGCAATTGAGAGTGGAAAAGCTCAGGTCTTTGAAGTAACCAGCCCGACAGCGAACAAATTTGAGCAGTTAGCGAAGGAGGGCCGCATTCTTCAGAATGGTGGAACATACATACGTGATCGAGGCACTGGAGATCTAGTTCCTGTTAGCAGCCTGTCGAAGGTGGAGAGAGTTGAGTGATGTCGAAAGATTATTCAGTTTGGAGTATTGATGAATTGGCTGCAGCGTATGCCAGCGTCCCTGAACTAGCCGAAACCGTGAAAACGGCAATGGAAGAGTTGTTCAGGTTTTTGGAGGCCGAAGGATTGCTTACCTGTCGCGTCACCGACGAGCAGGGTCACGTTATAAAGCGAAAAATTATGGCTAGCGAGATTACAAGCGAAGGCGATCGACTGAGCAGCGGCCCCAAAAATCCGGTGCATAGATGGTTGGGTTCTAAAGGCGCGCAGAGAAAGCCGCCGGACTTGAAGATGCTGGAGAAGGCACTGGCGGAAATTCGTGCCGGTAAGTGATAGCGATTTCCGCAGTTGAAAGGCATTGTGAATGCCCGTCAATCGCATGTGAAGGTGACAAACTCAGCAGCGGCGGTTTCATCGCCTCCGGTTCCGACACGATGACCATACTCGGGCGCCGGGTCGCGCGCGTGGGCGACCTCGTATCCTGCCCGCTGCCGGGGCATGGCGTTAATCAGCTTATCGAGGGATCAAACATGGTGACGGACAACGGCAAGGCCGTCGTGATGCACGGGCACCGAGCCGCCTGCGGCTGTTTCGTGCTCGCCTATGGCGATCATGGGGTGGTGCTGTAGTGGGGTGGGGCACTGTCGCCGGCTACGCCGGCGAAACAGCGGCACCTGTCAAGCACGCCCCTCCAACCAATATCAGCCAACCGCCTCCGGAAACACCGGTTCCCCCAAATTCAACATCAACCGATTCGCCCAGGCAAAAATCGCCACGGAATGAATCAAATCCAGTATCTCGGCATCGCCGATCCCCGCCTCACGCAGCGCAGCCAGACTCTCCGCCGACACACCAGCAGGATTCTCAGTCAACTCGACCGAAAACTTCGCAATCGCCTTCTCCCGCTCCGTCGTGCCAGCCGTACGCGGATCCTCGAACACTTCCTTGATCACGTCATTCCGCTTGGCAAGCTGTTCGAAGCGCTGCGCATGCACCGACGCGCAATAAACACAGCCATTGAGCCGCGACACCACCGTGGTAGCCAGTTCACGTTCCGCGCGCGGCATGCCGCCGGGCGCGTACATGATCGCGTTGAACGCGGTGGAGCGCTGGCGCAGGATTTCGGGCTGATGCACGAGGAACCGGTAGTAGTCCTGTACCCGGGCTTTGGGGTGGCTCTCGTCGAGCACGGCGACCTGCTCGGGCGTGGCCTGGTCCAGTTCGACGACGTCGAGCCAGGCCTTCCAGTCCAGCACTTCGTTGGTAAAGCCGTGGGATTGGATGATTTCGCTCATGCCTGTGCTCCTGCGTTGTCGTTCAGTGCCTTCAGTGCATCGAGGCCGGCGACGAGCCTTACCTGGTACGACAGGAAGGCGATCAGCTGCGCCAGCGTGACCACGGCGGGTGTGGTCAGGCCTGCGGCCGGCAGCGCTTCGAGCGCGGCCTTGTCGCCTTCGATGGGCTTTTCGATCAGCGTGCGCGTGAACGTCAGCATGGCGCGCAGGCGCGGGTCGGTTGCATCGGCGGGCGTGCCTTGTTCGGCGATGGCAATGGCTGCGGCATCGGCGCCGGCCACGGCCAGGCGTGCGCGGTAGTGGTTGGCCAGCTTCGGCGACGGCGTAAGACGCGCGGCGTAGAGCGCGACCAGCAGGCGCTCGACCAGCGTCAGGCCGGGCAGCGCCGGGTCGAACAGCGCGTCGTAGCTGCCTTGCGTGGCTGCCACGACCTTCTCGCGCTGGTGGCGCAGCGCGTGCGTCGCGCTGCCGGGTTGCAGGCCGGAGATCGCGTCGATCAGGTCCGGCGGCGTGGGGGCTTGGCTCATGGTGCTTGTGAGGTTCCGGTCGGGTTCAGAATCAGGATTTCAGTGCGGGCGGCGGTGCCGGCACCCATTCGTCGCCAAACACTTCAGGCTCGGCATAGGCCTGCAGCGCGGCGTAGTGCAGTTCAACGTCTTCCTGGTAGAGCAGGCCGGCAATGCCCTGGCCCAGGCGCCTTGCGCCGTCGCTGATGGCCGGGATGTCTCCCGACACCGTGCCGTGCGACAGCGCGGCCGGATAGCAGAACGCGTGGATGCGCGACAGCCCCGGACAAGCGCCCGGCATCTTCTCCTGGAATTCGAAGACCGGGCCGAGATCGGGGGAGTCGGACAATTCGCCGTCTTCCTGTCCGGGCCGAGGATCGAAACGGTCGCGCCAGAAACGGATATGCGGCGCGAACGCGGTGAACTCGGGGCGGGTCTCCAGCGCGATGCGAAAACCTGTCGAGAAGATCAGGAAGTCCAGTTCGAATACACCCTTGGGCGTGCGCACGCGCAGCACATCGCCGTCTACGTCGACCGCGTCGAGCGCACAACCGAGGTTGAAGCGTGCATTGGCATGGCGCGAGACGCGCAGCGTGCTGCCGCGCGGCGGCGGTACCTGCTGGCTGTTGATGTAATGGCGCAGGCGCCATTTCCATTCGTCGGACAGGCCATTGTGGCCAAAGGTCAGGCCGGGATTTCCCGCGCCCTTGCTCTTGTTGACACGGGGGATATCCGCGCGGCGGATCAGCATGTCGACGCTCGCGGCGCCTGCCTCCAGCGCGGTGGCAGCACTATCCATGGCTGAGGCGCCGGCGCCGACCACGCCCACGCGCTTGCCGCGAAGACTGGTGTAGTCCATGTCGTCGGACGAATGGGCCCACAGCTTGCGCGGCAGGTTTTCGGCGAGCGGCGGCACATACGCGCCGCCGAGGCCGTCACGGCCGGTGGCAAGCACCACGCGGCGGGCCAGTACCGTGCGCGGGCCGTCCGGCGTCGCCATCGACAGCGCGACAAGGCCGTCGGCGCGCGGCAGCACCTGTTCGACGCGGTGCCCGTTGCGGATATCGAGGTCGAGCACCTGCCGGTACCAGCGCAGGTAGTCCATCCACTGCAGCCGCGGGATCTTGTCGAGCGATTCCCAGGCCTCGCTGCCGAACTGCGCTTCGAACCACGCGCGGAAGGTCAGCGCGGGCAGGCCCAGCGCGGGCCCCGTGAGTTGCTTCGGCGAGCGCAGGGTCTCCATGCGTGCCGTGGTAGCCCACGGTCCCTCGAAGCCTTCCGGCGACTGGTCGAACGCGCAGGCCTGGATGCCCAGGTGCTTGAGCGTGGCGCTGACGGCCAGGCCGGCCATGCCGCTGCCGATCACGGCGACGTCGAGCACGGCTTGTCCTTCGTGGTTGCGCGGCATGGTCCAGGCCTTGGCCGGCAGTTCCAGCCAGGCGAGATCCTGGCGCAATCGCGCTTCAAGCGCGGCCAGGCTAGCCGCGCCGCGTGGGATGTTGGTGTCAGTCATGACTCAGGGACTCGATATCTTCAGTTGGGGCGGTGCCGTCGCCATACAGCGATTGCAGCAGCGCGCCGTGCTCGGTGGGATCGCGGCGCACGAAATCGGGCAGCAGCGCGGCGGACGCCTCCGCCAGCAGGTCGACCAGTCCGAGCACGACGGCACTGGCGGGGCGCGCTTGCGGCGTGATCACGCCGAAATAGAACGGGATGTCCGCGTCGACCGGGCGCACGGCGATGTCGGCGAGCGGCAGGCCGCGCGCGGTTACGGGTTCCAGCACGGCGATGCCGAGCCCGGCGCGCACCAGCGTCAGCGCGTTGATCGAGGTATTGGTGTCGATCACGCCCGCCGGTCCGATGCCTGCGCGCGCAAACGCGGCATCCGTGCGCCGCCGCAGGCGGTAGGGGTTCTGCATCGTGACGATGCGGCGGTCGCGGCAGTCCGCGAGACGCACGGTCTTACAGGCGGCGAGCGGATCGTCGGCGCGCATCGCCGCCACGCAAGCGGCCTGTCCGATCCAGTGGACGTTCACGCCGCGATGTTCCAGCGGCAGGCTGTTCACGCCGATCTCGGCGGCGCCGGTCAGCACCGCATGCACGACCTGCTCGGGCGACACACTCTGCACTTCGACGCGCTCCGGCGCACACAACCCGCGCCCGAAGGCCAGTGCGAGCGCCGCGGGCAGCAAGCCGGCCGACAGCGCCGGCGTGGCGGCAATGCGTAGCGGCCGGCCATCGCCGCGCGCCAGCGCCGCGGCACGGTTGCGGATCTGCTGCAGCCCGGCCAGCGTCTGTTCCACCTCGTCATAGAGCAGAAAGCCTTGCTCGGTGGGGCTGACGCGCGGACCGCTGCGCGTGAACAGCGCGAAGCCCAGTTCGCCTTCCAGCTCCTGGATCAGCCGGGTGATAGCCGGCTGCGAGCGGCCGAGCAGACGGCCGGCGGCGGTGACGCTGCCGGTCGTGACGACTGCCGCAAAGGCTTCGAGTTGCCGGATTTCCATGAACTGCGAACGTGTTTGTATGCGAATTATGGATTCTGCATGCTTGATCATGCGAATGGCAAATACTATTTCGCTATGACGTCATGTGCACGCGCGCGCCTATGATGTAGAGATGCCGGATGCACATCGGCCAACGAGAGTCGGAGCCGCCGTTTGCCTTTCTTCCGCCGCAGGGGTGCGTTTCCGGGCGCGGCAGCCTGGCTGGCCGGGCTGCTGCTGGCGCTGCTGTGTGTGTGCGAGACACGGGCAGCCGACACGCTCAGGGTCGGCTCCAAGCGCTTTACGGAGTCCTACATCCTCGGCGAGTTGCTGACGCAGGCCGTCGGCAATGCGCGCCACCAGGCCGGACTAGGCAATACGGCAATCGTGTTCGAGGCGCTGCGGTCCGGCAGCATCGACCTCTATCCCGACTACACCGGCACGCTGGCGAGCGAGATCCTCAAGCTGCCGCCGGGAGCGACGCTCGCGCAGATCAATGACGCGCTGGCGCCGATGGGGCTCGGCGCGGGCATCGCGCTCGGGTTCGAGAACACCTATGCGCTGGCCGTGCGGGAAGCGCATGCCTCCGGATTGCGGCGGCTGAGCGACCTCGCGAAGCAGCCGCAGTTGCGTCTGGGCCTCTCGCACGAATTCCTTGGGCGCACCGATGGATGGCCGGGGTTGGCCCGGCGTTACGGGCTGCCGCAGAAACCTGTCGGACTGGACCACGGCGTGGCCTACGAAGCGCTTGCAGCAGGGCAGGTCGATGTGATCGACATCTACTCGACCGACGCCAAGATCCGCAAATACCAGCTGCGCGTACTGGAAGACGACCTGCACTTCTTTCCGCGCTATGACGCCGTGGTGGTCTACCGGCTGGATGTACCGCGCCGGTTTCCGGCCGCGTGGCAGGCGCTGCAGGCGCTGGCCGGACGCATCAGCGCGGCGGACATGGTGACGATGAACGCGGAGGCCGAAATCGACGGCCAGTCGTTCGCGGCGATTGCGCGTGACTTCCTGTCCGGCCATGCTGCGAAGGGGCCAGCACGCGCCGGCCTGATGCAGGCGCTGCTTGATGACGACACGCTGCGTCTGACGCGCCGCCATGTAGCGCTGGTGGTCGGCGCAGTCGGCGCCGCCACGATCGCAGGGGTCCCGCTCGGCATCGTGTCGGCGCGGCGCCGGCGGCTGGGGCAGGGTGTGCTCGGTGTGGTCAGCATGCTGCAGACGGTGCCGTCGCTGGCGCTGCTGGCCATGCTGATCCCGTTGCTCGGCCGCATCGGCGTCTGGCCCGCGATGATCGCGCTGTTCCTCTATGCGCTGCTGCCGATCGTGCGCAATACCTGCACGGGGCTGCAGCAAGTGTCCGCCGGCATGCGCGACGCGGCGCGCGCGCTGGGGCTGCGCGACGTGCAGGTGCTGCGCTACGTCGAACTGCCGCTGGCGCTGCCAGTCGTGCTGGCCGGCGTGAAGACCGCGGCGATCATCAGCGTGGGGACCGCGACCATCGCTGCGTTTGTCGGCGCGGGCGGCTATGGAGAGCGCATTGCCACCGGACTCGCGCTCAACGACACGGTGCTGCTGCTCGCCGGCGCCATTCCCGCCGCCGTGCTGGCACTGGCCGTCCAGGCCGGTTTCGAAGCGCTGGAATGGGCGCTGCGCCGGAAACGGCACGCCGGGTCGCCCATCTGATATGCAAGAATTCGCGATATCTGCTGCTGTCATGTCCGCAGGCTGGCGCCGATAATCGGCGCCAGGGACTGGCAGCGCAAGGGCGGCTGCCACCCGGAGACAGACCAAGGAGTGGCAATGAACCCGTTGAGGCTTGTCCGCACTGTGCTGTGGGGCTTTCTCGGCCTGCGCAAAGGCCAGGAACACCAGCGCGACCTGGAGAACATGCGGCCGGTGCCGCTGATCCTGACCGGCGTGTCGCTGGCGGCCGGGCTGGTGTTTTGCCTGCTGATGGTGGCAAAGTTCGCAGTAGCCGGCGCCTGAGGCTGACGCAGCGGCAGGCTGCCGTGCAACCCGAGAACAATAAGACCTGGACGGACCTATGTTTTTCCCCGCAAGGCGGCTGCTGAGCGCCGCCACGCTGCTCGCAGGCCTGTTCGCCGGCTTGCCGGGCAGCATCGCTCCCGCTGGCGCAGCGGATGCAGCCTCGGCCGACGTGGAGCGCGGCCGCTACCTCGCGCGCGTCGCGAACTGCGTGGCCTGCCATACGCACGAAGGCGGCAAGCCTTTCGCCGGTGGCCTGCCGATCCGCACCGAAGCGGGCACGCTTTACTCGACCAACATCACCCCGGATGCCACGACCGGCATCGGCGGCTACACGCTCGCCGAGTTCGACCGCGCAGTGCGCCAGGGCGTCGCGCGCGACGGCAGACGGCTCTATCCCGCCATGCCTTACCCGTCTTACGCGCGCATGCGTGCCGAAGATGTGGCCGCGCTCTATGCCTACATGCGGGCCGGCGTGACGCCCGTCACCCAGCGCAACACGGATGCGCAGATGCGCTGGCCGTACAGCATGCGCTCGCTGCTGATCGTGTGGAACGCGCTGTATGTGAGCGGGTCACCCGTGCGCACCGATGCCGCGAAGGGCGCGGAGTGGAACCGCGGCGCTTACCTGGTGCAGGCCGTCGCGCACTGCGGGGCGTGCCACACGCCGCGCGGCTGGCTGTATGGCGAGAAGGGCCTCGACGAGCGCAGCAAGCGGTTCCTGTCCGGTGCCGGCGTGGAAGGGTGGTCAGCCACCAATCTGACCGGCGACCAGATCACGGGCCTGGGCGCCTGGTCGCGCGCGGAAATCGCCGAGTTCCTGCGCACCGGACGCAATGCGCACGCTACGTCGTTCGGGCCGATGTCCACGGTGATTTCCACGGCCACGCAATACATGACGCCGACCGATCTCGATGCCGTGGCCGCCTACCTGAAGTCGCTGCCCGGCGCCCGCGGCGAAACCCAGCCGTTCCGACATGACGCAACGACTGCACCAAGCCTGCTGCAGGGCCGCTACGACAGCCCCGGCGCGCGCCAGTATTCGCAGTTCTGCATGCCTTGCCATGGCGCCGACGGCAAGGGCTTTGCGCGCGTGTTTCCGCCGCTGGCCGGCAACCCGACGGTTGCGGACCCGGACCCGGCCTCGCTCGTGAACCTGCTGCTGAACGGCGCGGTGACTGCGCGCGTCAACACCGCGCCCACCGATTACCACATGCCGGGCTATGGCTGGACCCTGGACAACCAGGAACTCGCCAACGTGCTCACCTTCATCCGCGGCAGTTGGGGCAACCGCGCCGCGCCCGTCAGCGAGGCCACCGTGGCCGCGCGCCGGCGCGAACTTGAAGCGTCCCGCTGACTCCGCCACGATCCTCCCATGACGATTTCGCGCAGAGATTTCCTCAACGGCACCGCGCTCGCCATCGCCGCCGGCATGGCGCCCGCGCAACTGCTGGCCGCCGCAGGGCAGCCGGGCTCCGCTTATCCGCCCGCGCTGACAGGCTTGCGCGGCAACCATGCCGGTACCTTCACGCTCGCCCATAGCCTCGCGCGGGAAGGCGCCAAGTATCCGACCGTGATGGCCCACGAGGCCTTCGATCTCGTGGTGGTGGGCGGCGGCCTCAGCGGCCTGGCGGCTGCGTGGTTCTACCAGCGGCGTTTCGGTCCCAACCGGCGCATCCTGATCCTCGATAACCACGACGATTTCGGCGGCCACGCCAAGCGCAATGAATTCACTGTGCGTGGCAAGCGGCTCGTGACCTATGGCGGCAGCGCAGAGATGCCGCCGTCGGCCGCGACCGACGCGGCCGTGCGCGAACTCTTCACCGGCCTGGGCGTCGATGCCGCGCGCACGCCGCCGGCCGAACAGGCGGACCCTTACGCCGCGCTCGGCATGGGCCGCGCGGTGTTCTTCGACGCCGACCACTTTGGCCGAGATCAGTGGCTCGCCGGCGACCCCTTCGGCGAATACGTCGATGCACGCGGCGGGCGGCAGGGCACCACGGCGCCTGACGCAGCGGCCGTGCGGCGCTTCCTCGATGCCGCACCGTTACCGCCGCAAGACCGCGCGGCACTGGCCCGGCTGGTCGACGGCGCCACCGATTACTTGCCGGGCATGCCGGCCGGTGAACGCGCGACGTACCTGCGCAGTACGCGCTATGCGGCGTTCCTGCGCGACAAGGCCGGTATCGGCCTCGCCGGACAGCGCTTCCTGCGTAGCCGCAGTAACGACGCCTACGCGCTCGATGCCGACGGTATCAGCGTGGCCGATGCGATCGGCATCGGTCTGCCGGCAGGCGCGGGCATGCCAGCGCCTTCGCCAGATCCTCGCCTTGGAAAGTCGCCGGCCTCGCGGCTGTGGTTCCCGGACGGCAATGCCTCGCTCGCGCGGCTGCTGGTGCAGCGCTTGATTCCGGGCGTAGCGCAGCTCTCGCGTCCATCGGACATCATGAACGCGGCCTTCAATTACGGACGTCTCGACCAGGAAGGGGCGCCGGTGCGGCTGCGCCTGGAAGCCACGGCCATCGCCGTCGATCCGGACGGACCGATCACGCGTGTCACCTATGGCTGGCGCGGCAACCTGCATCGCATCGAAGCGCGCCACGTGGTGCTGGCCGGCTGGAACATGATGGTGCCTTACCTGATGCCGTCGCTGCCCGCTGCGCAGCGCGACACCATGCGTGCCGAAGTCAAGGCGCCGCTGGTCTATACCAAAGTTGCGCTTGACCACTGGCGCGCGTTTGCCGCGCTCAAGACGCGGCGTATCCACGCGCCGGCGATGGCCTACACCGATCTGTGGCTGGAGCCGCCTGCCGGGACGAGTCCGACCCATCCGGCGGTGCTGCATATGCTCTACGTGCCGACGGTGCCCGACAGCGGCATGAGTGCACGCGAGCGGTTCCGCGCGGGGCGTGCGTTCCTGCTCGGCACGCCGTTCAGCGAACTGGAGCGTGGTATCCGTACACAACTGGACCGCATGCTCGGGGCTGCGGGGTTTGCGTCAAAGGATGTCATTCGCGCGATCACCGTCAACCGGTGGGCGCACGGCTACAGCTATCGGCCTGACAGCCTTGCCGGGGAAGATCAGGCTACGTGGGCTTCGCCCGCGGGGGTGGGTAATGTGAGTTTTGCTGGGAGCGACAGTGCGGGGAGTCCGTCACTGACGGGGGCGATTGCGCGGGGGCGGAGTGCTGTAGAGCGATTCGCCGGGTAATCGCGAAATGCGGGGGATATCGTGCTTGGCGGGCGCCGCTGTTTCGCCGGCGTAGCCGGCGGGAGCTTGTCGTTCGGGCTGGGTTATCGCTCTTGGCAGGCGCTGCTGTTTCGCCGGCGTAGCCGGCGACCTACTTTTACCCGAGCGGTAAAAGTAGGCAAAAGCGCGTTTACGTGGTCAACCAAAGGCTCAATGCCATTGGGGCATCAGAGGTCCGCTGGACTGCCTGCCGCGTAGATGATCGGGGTGGGACAGCGCGTACGAGCGAACCCGGATTACGGAGTGGTCCCTTCTAATATCGCCCTCACGGGGACGCCTACGGCTGCGCTACGCGCGGCTCGGAGTAAGACCGCGAAGGTCTGACCCGAACGGCGCTCCAGTGACGATGCCTTGGGCGCATTGCATGCGCGTAGAGAAAGGAAACAGGCCTCGGGCGCCAGCGACGTTGATGAGCTCGCATCCAGACGACGACGTGCGCGCAGCGCAGCCGAAGGCGTCCCACCACTGACTTGGTTGAAACGCTGTACCCGAGTCCGTCTTGGGGATCGTCCAAAAGCCGTGCCGCGCAAGGCACAGGTTCTGACTCACATGGCGTAGCAGGTTGGAACGGCCGACCACCATCGCAGGCGTCCAAAGCCGTTTGAATGACTGCCGCCGTGGAATTGATGGCCAGCGGCAACGACGCGCTTTTCTGCCTACTCTTTTGTCGCTCGGACAAAAGAGTAGGTCGCCGGCTACGCCGGCGAAACAGCGGCGCTAGTCAAGAACGACACCCCATTCCCGACCATAAAACCCCCAGCCCCAACAAACCTCAACCACCCCCCTCCCGCCCATGCGGCGCATCAAGATCCATCACCGGCCCTGCGGGCACGATACCGGCCGGATTCAGCGTACGGTGGCTCTCGTAATAATGGTGCTGGATGTGCTGGAAATTCACAGTCTCCGCAATACCCGGATGCTGATAGAGATCCCGCACAAACGCGAACAGGGCAGGGTAATCGGCAATCCGCCGCAGATTGCATTTGAAGTGCCCGACGTAGACCGGGTCAAAGCGAACCAGCGTGGTGAACAGCCGGATGTCGGCCTCCGTCAGGCGGTTCCCGACAAGATAACGCTGCGTCGACAGCCGGTTGTCGAGCCAGTCGAGCGTCTCGAACAGCGGCCACACAGCTTCTTCGTAAGCATCCTGCGTGGTGGCGAAGCCGGCCTTGTACACACCGTTGTTGACCGTGTCATAGACGCGCGCGTTGACCGCGTCGATTTCCTCGCGCAACTCCACCGGGTAGTAATCCCCCGGCCTGGCGCCGATCGCGTCGAACGCGCTGTTCATCATGCGCAGGATTTCCGACGACTCGTTGCTCACGATGGTGGCCCGCTGCCGATCCCATAGCACGGGCACAGTGACCCGACCCGTGTATTGCGGATCGGCCGCCGTATAGACCTGGTGCAGCACGCGCGCATGATTGACCGGGTCCGGCACCACGCCGGGACCGTCGGAGAAGGTCCAGCCTTCTTCACGCATCAGCCAGTGCACGACCGAGACGCCGATCATGTCATCCAGCCCCTTGAGGCGGCGCATGATCAGCGTGCGGTGCGCCCACGGACATGCAAGGCTGACGTACAGATGGTAGCGCCCGGCCTGCGCCGCGAAGCCGCCGTTGCCCGACGGGCCCGGCGCGCCATCGGCCGTGACCCAGTTGCGGAATGCTGAGTCCTTGCGCACGAAGCGTCCGCCGGTGGAGTCGGTGTCATACCACTTGTCCTGCCACTGGCCATTTACCAGAAGTCCCATTTGCAGCTCTCCTTGATGGCTGCGCGCGATGCATGTGTTGCGGGCGCGCCTACGCCACCATGGTGAGCGCTTTCGGACGGCTTTCCCTACGATTTTCCAGAGCAACTCGTTCGACTGCGTTGAACAAGTTGCCGACTGATTCACTTGCGCGAGCGCTGGCTCGGAATGGAAAGGTGCTTCAGTGATCCGTCGACTGTGCCAGCAGGACGTCGATCTCCGCATCCTTTTCCTGCCAGCGCGCGTCGAGCCAGCGATGGAAATCGCCACGGAATGTGGAGTCGGTGCCGTAGTCTGCGTTGCAGAATGCGGCAGGAATGGGCACCTGCCGCACGCGTACGATCACCGGGCCAGTTCGCCCGCACGCAAACTGCCAGAAGCTCGGCGCACCGTGCGGATAGACGATGGTCGCGTCGAGCAACGCGCGAAAGCGGCTTCCCATGCTGTTGATCGTCACCGCAAGCCCGCCGGCGCGCGGCTTGAGCAGGTGGCGGTACGGCGACGCCTGCGCCGCGCGCTTGGCTTCGCTGAAGCGCGTGCCTTCGGCAAACACCATCACGCTGGTAGGCGACAACGAGAACTTGTCGCAGGCGCGTCGCGCGGTTTCCTGGTCCTCGCGCCGCAGTTCGGGCTTGCGGCGCAACTGCGCCCGCGTGTGGCGCTTCATGAACGGAAAGTCCAGCGCCCACCATGCCAGGCCGATGAACGGCACATAGAGCAATTGCTGCTTGAGGAAGAACTTCAGCAGCGGCACGCGACCGTTGAGTGCGCGCTGCAGCACGAAGATGTCCACCCACGACTGGTGGTTGCAGTTGACCAGGTACCAGTCGGAACGCGCCAGGCCCGTTACACCGTCGACGTCCCACGCGTGCCGCTGGATCACGCCGAACCAGGCGCCGTTGCATGTGATCCATGCGCGCGCGACGGCGTTGAGGATCGGGTCGAGGCGCCGCCTTGCGCCGGGCATCGGCAAGGCCAGCTTCAGCAGCGCCAGCGGGAACAGCAACAGGCACCAGAACACCGTGTTGAGTCCCAGCACAAGCAGGCTGGCGACGCCCAGCGGCCAGCTATGCGGCGGTGGGCGCGATGTGCGCTGGTGGACGGGGCGGACGTTGGCTTCGTGGTGACCGGGTTGACCGGCAGCGATGGCGCTGCCGGCGTCGGCTTGGGAGGGAGTCGATGTCATGCGCGCCAGTTTGGCGGCGCAAAGCGCCCGATGACTTGCGCGGGATCAAGTCCTGTCCGATGCGATCCGGAAATCAACGATTGTCGCCGGATCACTCGGCGTTCTTCTTGGCTGGTGCCTTCTTTTGGCTGTGTGACTTGCCCGACGATTTCGGCTGCGTGGATTTGTCATCTACCAGCGACGAGGCCGTACCTTGCTTTGCGCCTTGCGTGTACGGATCGAACTTGTCACCGGCGCGCTGCGAGTCTGGAACGTAGCCGTCCTTGTTGGTGGCTCGCTGCGTATCGGGAACGTAGCCGTCCTTGTTGGTGCTGCGCATGTTGTAGTCGTAGCGGTCCGCCGGATTGGCGGGCCCCGCGGCGTAGGCGGCCATCGGGACAAGAGCGGCGATGGCCAGTGCGACAACGGCTTTCATGAGGGCTCCTTGCGAATCGGGATCACGCGGATCCATCGGAGTGACGGCGGCGCGGGAACGTCCGCCGAGTGCGCCAGACCCTAGCCTAGGCGTATCGAACACAAAGTTCCAGTGCCCGGCAATGCTGCATGTGGCGTGAGCGTTTCCCGACCTGTCTCAATTTGAGACACCCTGACCGTCGACGGCAATCACGCCGCCTGTCTGCAGTGAAATTGCGCCGCCAGTGGTCTCGTATTCGCGGGAATGCTCCCCTAAAGTACCGTCCAGCTTACGCGCGGGTCGCCAGTGGCGGCGTGGCGCGAAGACCGACCGGTCTCACGCGAAGGCCGGCATCCCGCTGTCGTGCCCGCTGCGCACGCTGGCCAACGCAGACAAAGCAATGCCACTTGCACCCACTGCCCTTGCACGCGACGCCTCGGCCGCGCGGCAGAGTTTCCTCGATGGAAAGGATGTGCCCGCCGGCATGGTCCCCGAGCCGATCATGCGTTCGTGGCAGCGTGCGGCGCAGGCCGGCGTGCGGCCGGAGCAGCGCCTGCTGTTCTCGGATGTCGTCACGCGCAGCCAGTGGCGTCGCGCTGAAGACCGGCAAACGCCGGGCACGGCGTACACCTTTGCCGTCGGGGGCAAGGCCAAGGCACCGGCATTCACGCCGTATCCGATGGCCGAGCTGGTGTCAGGCGTCAAATACGACGCGGGCAAGGTGCAGGAAGGGCAGAAGCTCTACGTCAACAACTGCGTGTTCTGCCATGGCGTGCCGGGCGTGGACAAGGGCGGCAACATTCCCAACCTCGCTTACGTCGGTGCTCCGGTCATCGAGCACCTGGACAAGTTCGTGTTCAACGGGCCGTTCGTGCAGAAGGGTATGCCCGACTTCACGGGCAAGCTGACGGTTGAAGACGTGGCCAAGATCCAGGCCTTCATCCTTGGTACCGCGGATGCCGTGCGGCCGAAGAGGCCGTAACAATGTAAAACGCCCGGGACGCGGCTGGCGTCCCGGGCGATGTGGGCCGGCGCGAGAGTCAGGCTCAGGCGCCTTGCTGCTGGCAGTTGCGTTCGAGCAATGCCTTGCCAACGCGCGAGCCGTACGGCCGCCCGATTGCCTCGGAGATGAAGGCGCCGGCCTGGATCACCTGGCCAAGATCGATACCGGTATGGATGCCCATGCCGTGCAGCATGTAGAGCAGATCTTCCGTCGCCACGTTGCCCGATGCGCCCTTGGCGTAAGGGCAGCCGCCCAGGCCCGCGACCGACGCATGGAAGATGCGGATGCCGACCTGCAGGCTGGCCAGGATATTGGGCAGCGCCTGGCCATACGTGTCGTGGAAATGTCCCGCCAGCCGTTCGCGCGGAAAGACTTGCGCTGCGGCGTTCATGACGGCCTGCGTGCGCAGCGGCGTGCCGACGCCGATGGTATCGGCGATATCGATCTCGTCGCAGCCAAGATCGCGCATGCGCGATACCACCTCGGCGACCTTTTCGATCGCGATCTCGCCCTCGTACGGACAACCGAGCGCGCACGAGATGCTGGCGCGAAGGCGCAGGCCGGCCGCTTTGGCTGCCGCTGCCACGGGCTCGAAACGCGAGATCGATTCGGCCACCGAGCAGTTGATATTGCGCTGGGAGAACGCTTCGCTCGCGGCACCGAAGATAACCGCCTCGTCGGCGCCTGCTGCCAGCGCGGCCTCGAAGCCCTTCATATTGGGCGTCAGCGCCGAATAGGCGGTGCCAGTCCGGCGCGCGATGGCGCCCATGACTTCGGCGCCGTCGGCCATCTGCGGCACCCACTTGGGCGAGACAAACGACGCGGCCTCGATATTGGCGAAGCCGGCCTCGCTCAGGCGATTGATGAGTTGGACCTTGACCGCGGCCGGCACGTGGCGTGCTTCGTTCTGCAGGCCGTCGCGCGGGCCCACCTCGACGATCTTGACGACGTCAGGCAAGGGCAGTGCCTGCAGGGAAGGGGCGTTGCGTTCCATGTCAGGCGGCCTCCTGTTCCAGCGTCACGAGCTGCGCGCCTTCCTGGACCTGGTCGCCCACGGCGTAGAGCACCTCCTGGACCTTGCCGCCGGCCGGAGCGGTCAGCGTGTGTTCCATCTTCATCGCTTCCATGACGATCAGTGCATCGCCCTTGTTGATGGTGGTGCCGGCTTCGACCATGACGGCGATGATGCGTCCCGGCATCGGCGCGGCCAGCTTGCCGCCTTCGCCTTCAGACTCGCCTGCATGCATCAGCGGATCCACGAGCACCAGCGAGCACTGGCCTTCACCGCTGAAGACGTGCAGGGTGTCGCCTTCGAGATGGCAGCGGCCCTTGACGGTGCGCTCGCCGAGATCGACGGTATGGACTTCGTCGCGCAGCGATGTGCGGAACGGCAAGGTCTTGCCTCGCACGGTCAGCGACTGGCGGCCAGCGTTGCTTTGCACGGCGACATCGATGTCGCCATCGGGCGTTTGCAGGCGATATGCAGTGCGGCCTGCGCCGTTCAGTCGCCACGCGCCGGCATGGGTCCACGGCGAATGCTGGTCGGCCGCGTCGATGCGGCGCTCGCGCGCTTCACGATCCAGCAGCGCGGCGGCGGCCAGCGCGATGGTTTCCATGCTGACCGGCGCGGGTGGCGGGAACAGCGTCGCTTCGTTGCGCTCGATGAGTCCCGTGTCGAGGTCAGCCGTGCGGAACGCTACGGACTTCACCAGCCGCTGCAGGAAGGCCACGTTGGTCGACAACCCGACTACGTGATACGCCGCCAGTGCCTGCTGCATGCGCGCAAGCGCTTCGTCGCGGTCTTTGCCCCAGACGATCAGCTTGGCGATCATCGGGTCGTAGTACGGGCTGATCGTGTCGCCTTCACGCACGCCGGAGTCAATGCGGACACCGGCCGGGCCATGCGCATCGCCGCCGCGCATGAACTGCACGGCAGGCGGCGTACGCAGGAAGCGCAGCGTGCCCGTGGACGGCAGGAACTGCTTGTCGGGGTTTTCGGCGTAGATCCGCGCTTCGAGCGCGTGGCCGTGAATGTGGAGTTCTTCCTGCTTCAGCGGCAGCGGTTCACCCGCCGCCACGCGCAGTTGCCATTCGACCAGATCCTGTCCCGTGATCATCTCGGTAACCGGATGTTCGACCTGCAGGCGCGTGTTCATCTCCATGAAGTAGAACGAACCGTCCTGGTTCGCGATGAACTCGACTGTGCCGGCGCCGACGTAGCCGACTGCCTTCGCAGCGGCAACCGCAGCTTCGCCCATCGCGCGGCGGCGCTCTTCAGTCATGCCCGGTGCGGGCGCTTCTTCCAGCACCTTCTGGTGGCGGCGCTGTACCGAACAGTCGCGCTCGAACAGGTAGACGCAGTTGCCGTGCGTATCGGCGAACACCTGAATTTCAATGTGGCGCGGACGCGTCAGGTACTTCTCGACGAGCACCTTGTCATCGCCGAAGCTGGCCGACGCCTCGCGCTTGACCGAGGCGAGCGCTGCTTCGAACGCGTTGCCCGATTCCACCACACGCATGCCCTTGCCACCACCACCTGCACTGGCCTTTAGCAGCACCGGGTAGCCGATACGGTCGGCCTCGCGGCGCAGCAGCGCCGGGTCCTGATCCTCGCCGTGATAGCCCGGCACCAGCGGCACCGAGGCCTTTTCCATCAGTTGCTTGGCCGCGCTCTTGCTGCCCATCGCATGGATGGCCGAAGCCGGCGGGCCGATGAAGACCAGGCCGGCCGCGGCGCAAGCCTCGGCAAACGCCTCGTTCTCGGAGAGGAAGCCGTAGCCGGGGTGGATTGCCTGTGCCCCGGTCTCCTTCGCCATCTCGATGATGTGCTCGGCGCGCAGGTAGCTGTCGCGCGCTGCGGCGCCGCCGATATGTACCGCTTCATCGCAGAACGCGACGTGGCGCGCATCGGCATCGGCGTCCGAGTACACCGCGACGGTGCGGATGCCCAGTTGGCGGCACGTGGCAGCGACGCGGCACGCGATCTCGCCGCGGTTGGCGATCAGGATCTTGTTGAACATGGTTTCTCCTGGAATGGGGGCGGGCGAGGGCAGCGGCATCGGGCCGACCGCTGCCGCATGCGGGCGGCAGGCAGGCGCCGCCTCGGCATGCTGCCGGGGTTCGTTATGTCTGGGTGTCGGAAGCGCTTACGCGGGCTTCCACGCTGGCGAGCGCTTCTCCAGGAACGCGCGCACGCCTTCGCGGCCTTCGTCCGAGGCGCGGATGGCGGCGATGCGGTCCGCCGTGTCGGCCAGCAGGTCGTTGTCGACCGGGCGGCCCGCCACTTCCTGCACGAGTCGCTTGCTCTCGCGCACGGCGTTGGGACTGTTGCCGACCAGTGCCGAAGCGATTTCCGTCACCTTGGCATCAAGCGCATCTGCCGGTACCACGGCATGGACGAAGCCGAGGCGCAATGCTTCCGCTGCATCGAAACGCTCGGCCGTAATGAAGTAGCGGCGCGATGCCTGTTCACCCATGGCGCGGATCACGTACGGGCTGATGGTCGCGGGCAGCAGGCCCAGGCGCGCTTCGGACAGGCAGAAGTGCGCGTGGTCGGCGGCCACCGCGATATCGCACGCGGCGGCAAGGCCGACGCCGCCGGCATAGGTGTCGCCCTGGATGCGGGCAATGACCGGGCGCGGGCAGGACCAGATGGTGTGCAGCATCTGCGCGAGCGCCAGCGCATCGGCACGGTTCTCGTCGTTCGAGTAGCCGGCCATCTTCTTCATCCAGTTCAGGTCGGCGCCGGCGCAGAACGCGGGGCCGTTGCCGGCGAGTACGATCGCGCGCACTTCGTCCATGTCACCGAGGGCGCGGAAGGCGCCGGTCAGTTCGGCGATGACGGTTTCGTTGAACGCATTGCGCACGTCCGGGCGGTTCAGCGTCACGGTCGCGACATGCCGGGCGATGGTGACGTTAAGCGTGGTGAATTCCATGGTGGTATGGCTTGAATGAGCGTTGGTCGGTGGCAGGCTTACATGCGGAACACGCCGAACTTCATGTCATCGATCGGCGCGTTGAGGCTGGCCGACAGGCCCAACCCCAGCACCGTGCGCGTCTGCGCGGGGTCGATGACACCGTCGTCCCACAGCCGCGCGCTTGCGTAGTACGGGTGACCCTGGTGTTCGTACTGGTCGCGGATCGGCTGCTTGAAGGCGTCTTCCTCCTCCGCACTCCACTTGCCGCCCTTGGACTCGATGCCGTCGCGGCGCACCGTTGCCAGCACGCTGGCCGCCTGCTCGCCGCCCATCACGGAGATCCGCGCATTCGGCCACATCCACAGGAAGCGCGGAGAATACGCACGGCCGCACATGCCGTAGTTGCCCGCACCGAATGAGCCGCCGATGATCACCGTGAACTTCGGCACCTGCGCTGTGGCAACCGCCGTCACCATCTTGGCGCCGTTTCGCGCGATACCCTCGTTCTCGTACTTGCGGCCCACCATGAAGCCCGTGATGTTCTGCAGGAACACGAGCGGAATCTTGCGCTGGCAGCACAGTTCGATGAAGTGCGCACCCTTGAGCGCCGACTCCGAGAACAGGATGCCGTTGTTGGCAATGATGCCGACCGGGTAACCCCAGATGCGTGCGAAGCCGCAGACCAGCGTGGTGCCGTAGCGTGCCTTGAACTCGTCGAACTCGGAGCCATCGACGACGCGCGCGATGACTTCGCGCACATCGAACGGCTTGCGCGTATCGGTCGGGATCACGCCGTACAGTTCTTCGACCGGGTACAGCGGATCGGCCGGCTCGTGCAGGCGGATCTGGTCGGGCTTGCGGCGGTTCAGGTGCTGCACGATGTTTCGGGCCAGCGACAGCGCGTGGTGATCGTTCTGCGCGAAGTAGTCCGCCACACCGGACAGGCGCGTATGCACATCGGCGCCGCCGAGGTCTTCGGCAGTGACTTCTTCACCAGTCGCTGCCTTCACCAGCGGCGGACCGCCGAGGAAAATCGTGCCCTGGTTCTTCACGATGATCGATTCATCGCTCATTGCCGGCACATACGCGCCACCAGCCGTGCACGAGCCCATCACCACAGCGATCTGCGGAATGCCCTGCTTGGACAGGTTGGCCTGGTTGTAGAAGATGCGGCCGAAGTGGTCGCGGTCGGGGAACACATCATCCTGGTTCGGCAGGTTCGCACCACCCGAATCGACCAGATAGATGCACGGCAGGTTGTTCTGCTCGGCGATCTCCTGCGCACGCACGTGTTTCTTGACCGTCATCGGGTAGTACGTGCCGCCCTTGACGGTGGCATCGTTGCAGACGATCACGCATTCCTGCCCGGCTACGCGCCCGATGCCCGTGATGATGCCCGCGCCCGGCGCGGCGTCGTCGTACATGTCGTACGCGGCGAGCTGCGACAGTTCCAGGAACGGCGTGCCAGGATCCAGCAGTTGCTGTACGCGATCACGCGGCAGCAGCTTGCCGCGCGACAGGTGCTTGTCGCGCGCGGCGTCGCCACCGCCTTCGGCCAGCTTGGCGACCTTGGCCTTGAGGTCGGCGACCAGCGCCTGCATGGCTTCGACATTCGACTTGAACGATTCGGAGCGCGCGTTGAGTTTGGTTTCTAAGGTCGGCATACGATCTTGGGCAGTCTTGTTCTGGTCAGGCCGCCGGCAGGGCGGGGCAGTGGGGGCGTCGGTTGCGGATCAGGCCGTTTCGGCAAACAGCTCGCGGCCGATCAGCATGCGGCGGATTTCCGAGGTGCCGGCGCCGATCTCGTACAGCTTGGCATCGCGCCACAGACGGCCGGCCGGGTATTCGTTGATGTAGCCATTGCCGCCGAGGATCTGCACGGTTTCGCCCGCCATCCACGTGGCCTTCTCGGCGGTGTACAGGATCACCGCGGCGCAGTCCTTGCGCACCTGGCGCACGTGGTCGCTGCCGAGCGAATCCAGATTCTTGCCGACCGTGTACAGGTAGCTGCGCGCCGCTTGCAGCGTGGTGTACATGTCGGCGACCTTGCCCTGAATCAGCTGAAATTCGCCAATGCTCTGGCCGAACTGCTTGCGGTCGTGGATGTACGGCGTGACCACGTCCATGCACGCCTGCATGATGCCGATCGGGCCACCCGACAGCACGGCGCGCTCGTAGTCGAGACCGCTCATCAGCACCTTGGCGCCGCCGTTCTCCGCGCCGAGGATATTCTCGGCGGGAACTTCCACATCCTCGAACACCAGCTCGCCCGTGTGCGAGCCGCGCATGCCGAGCTTGTCGAGCTTCTGCGCGACCGAGAAGCCCTTCATGCCTTTCTCGACGATAAACGCGGTCATGCCGCGTGCGCCGAGTTCCGGTTCGGTCTTGGCGTAGACCACAAGCACGTCGCAGTCCGGGCCGTTGGTGATCCACATCTTGGTGCCGTTGAGGACATAACGGTCGCCCTTGCGCTCGGCGCGCAGCTTCATGCTGACCACGTCGGAGCCCGCGTTGGGTTCGCTCATCGCGAGCGCGCCGATCCAGTCGCCCGATACCAGCTTGGGCAGGTACTTCGCCTTCTGTGCGGCCGACCCATTGCGGTGGATCTGGTTCACGCACAGGTTCGAGTGCGCGCCGTAGGACAGGCCGACCGATGCCGAAGCGCGGCTGATTTCCTCCATCGCCACCATGTGGGCCAGGTAGCCCATGTTGGCGCCGCCGTATTCTTCGGCCACCGTGATGCCGAGCACGCCGAGGTCGCCCATCTTCTTCCAGGCGTCCATCGGGAACTGGTCAGTGCGGTCGATCTCGCCCGCACGCGGCGCCAGTTCGGCCTGGGCCCAGTCGCGCACGGCGCTGCGCAGCATCTCGATGTCTTCGCCCAGGTCGAATCTCAGGCCAGGGAGTTGGGTCATGATCGTGTTCTTCCGTAGATGTGTGTGGGGCGCCGTGGGTCAGGCGGTCTTGCTTTCGGTGAGGTTCAGTTCCTTCGTCATGCTTTCGCGCATGACGAACTTCTGCACCTTGCCCGTGATGGTCATCGGCATTTCGTCGACGAAGCGGATATAGCGCGGGATCTTGTAGTGGGCGATCTGGTCGCGGCAGAACGCACGGATCTCGTCTTCCGTGGCGCTCTGGCCGGGCTTGAGCACGACCCAGGCGCAGATTTCCTCGCCGTACTTCTGGTCCGGCACGCCGAACACCTGCACGGCCTGGACTTTGGGGTGGCGGAACAGGAACTCCTCGATCTCGCGCGGATAGACGTTCTCGCCGCCGCGGATCAGCATGTCCTTGACGCGGCCGACGATGTTGCAGTAACCCTCGGCGTCGATCGTGGCCAGGTCGCCGGTGTGCATCCAGCCGTCGCGGATCGCTTCGCTGGTGCGCGCCTCGTCGTCCCAGTAGCCGAGCATGACGGAGTAGCCGCGCGTGCATAGTTCGCCCGTTTCGCCGACCGGCACGGTCTGGCCCGTGGCATCGACCACCTTGCATTCCAGGTGTGGCTGCACGCGGCCGACCGTGGAGACGCGCTTGTCGAGCGGATCATTGGTCGAGCTCTGGAACGACACCGGGCTCGTTTCGGTCATGCCGTAGGCAATGGTGACGTCGGCCATGTGCATGTCGGCGACGACGCGCTTCATGACCTCGATCGGGCAGGGCGAGCCGGCCATGATGCCGGTGCGCAGCGTCGAAAAATCGAAGCGGCTGAATTCCGCGTGGTCGAGCTGCGCGATGAACATGGTCGGCACGCCGTGCAGGGCGGTGCAGCGTTCCTCGCTGACGGCCGACATGGTGGCCACCGGTTCAAACGCCTCGCCCGGGAAGACCATGCACGCGCCGGTGGACACGCATGCCAGCACAGCCAGCACCATGCCGAAGCAGTGGTACAGCGGCACCGGAATGCAGAGCTTGTCCTGCTCGGTGAAGCGCATCGCGGCGGCGATGTAGCGCGCGTTGTTGAGGATGTTCCGGTGTGTCAGCGTGGCGCCCTTGGGTGCGCCCGTGGTGCCGCTGGTGAACTGGACGTTGATCGGGTCATGGCGGTCGAGCTGCGCCGTGATCGCGTCGAGGTCGGATACCGGTACGCCGGCGCCGCGCGCGTGCAGTTCCTGCCACGTCAGCATGCCCGGCGTGGGCTTGTCTTCCATGCGGATGACCCAGCGCAGTGCCGGCAGGCGCGCAGCCTGCAGCGCGCCCGGTTCGCTCTGCTGCAGCTCGGGTGCCAGCGTCTGGAGCATCTCCAGGTAACGCGACGTCTTGAACGACTCCGGCGCGATGACGGCCTTGCAGCCGACCTTGTTCAGCGCGTATTCGAGCTCGGACAGGCGGTAGGCCGGGTTGATATTGACCATGACCAGGCCGACGCGCGCGGTGGCGAACTGGGTCAGCAGCCATTCCACGCGGTTCGGCGACCAGATGCCGACGCGGTCGCCGCGGCGCAGGCCCAGCGCGTGAAGGCTGGCAGCCAGCGCATCGACGGCCGCCGCGAATTCCTGCCAGGTCCAGCGGATGCCCTGCTCGCGGAACAC
Organism: Cupriavidus numazuensis; assembly: GCF_905397435.1. Taxonomy (GTDB): domain Bacteria; phylum Pseudomonadota; class Gammaproteobacteria; order Burkholderiales; family Burkholderiaceae; genus Cupriavidus; species Cupriavidus numazuensis. Next base: position 21,699 of record NZ_CAJPVI010000054.1, on the reverse strand, counting down.
CACCGCCGGGAGCTGGCCGAAGCGGGCGACCGTATCGGCCAGCATGGCCGGGATCGTCTGTTCGCTGAGCGGGGAGGTGGTGTCGCCCTTGACATAGGACAGCCCGTTGGCGGGCAGGGTTGTATCGGGCACGGGCCGGGAAGTCCCAGGCTGCATCGTCATGCTCGTCTCCAGAGTGCGGCGTTCGGTGTCGTTCTTCCCGTATCTTGAGCTTCGCTCAAGTTGTCGATGGGAAGCTTTGATTCGGTTTGGCGCTGCTTTTTTCTTGCTGTGCGGTAAAGTTATACCTGCGCTCAGAAAAAATCAACAAAAATTGAGTGTTGGTCAACTATCGTATAAAGTGGATCGACAGGCCTGCTGCGGCAGCGCCTGAGAAGGACACCGCACTTATAATGCGGCCGTCGCAACTATCACCACGCAAGGACACGTCGATGCAGCAAATTGCGGGACAGCGCCGGGTGCCGGCACGGGCCAAGGCCGAGCAGCGCATGCGCGACATCCTGCGGGTCGGGCGCGAGGTGTTTTCCGAGCTTGGCTACGAACGTGCGACCACCACCGAGATTGCACAGCGGCTTGGCATCTCCGAAGGCACGGTCTTTACGTACTTCCACAGCAAGCGTGACCTGTGTGTCCGGGTGATCCAGGACTGGTATGACGAGATCATTGCCGCGATGGAGAATGGCCTGCCGCGCGAACAGAGCACCAGGGTGCAGCTCGAGTTCTTCGTGCGCACGCACCTGCGGCTGTTCCTGATCCAGGGCACCGGGCTGTGCGCGCTGGTGCTGTCGGAAGGGCGGGCGAAGGGCCAGGGGCTCGATGAAGTGTTCGTGCCGCTGCAACGGCGCTACACGGCGCCGCTGATGGACCTGCTGGCGCGGGCCCAGGCACGCAAGGAGATTCGGACGGACCTGTCGCTGCGGCTGTTGAGGTCGGCCATCCTCGGGCCGATGGAGCACGTCCTGTGGGATGCGGTGGTCAGTGGACGCCCGGTCGACATCGACCGGACCGCGAGCGACCTGATCGCGCTGCTGTGGCCGGCGCTGCAGCCGCCCGATCTGGACGCGGTCGCGCTCAAGCAGTTCTACGGTGAGGTGGGTGCCGCGCTGGCGCGGGTCAAGCAGGCAGAACCGCCGGCGGAGTAAGGCGGCGTCTTACCACGCGGTCTGGATCATGTCCGGCAACTGCGCCCCGAAATCCTCCTTGATGGTGTCGGCCTCGCCGGCGAGGAAGAGGGTCGCCAGCGCCGCGGTCACTACTGCGATCAGGTAGACAAGTCTGGCATTCATGGCGGCTCCTTTCGGGATAGGGCTGGCACGCGTGGCTCGCGGTTGCCTTTCCTACGCACATGGCATGCCATGTCGGGAAACGGCCTACAGACGGGCGATCAGGCGTCGAAAAGCCGGGAAACTGGCGGCCTGGCGCCGACATCTGCAGCCAAAATGTTGGGTCCGCCCAGACTTTGCGTGGTTCGTGTTGTAGAGCCGGAAATGCTGGATATCCCAAAAATGCTTTCGGCGATCCCATCCGTCAATGCCAGGCGCCCGCCTGAACCGCTGCTGCGGCACAGGCGGGCGCCTTGTCTTCTTGTCGATGAAACGGCGGGCGTTCTTACATGCGGCCCTTCCAGGGCACCAGCCACGTTTCAGACTTGCGCATCAGCAGGTCGAACAGGAATGCGATCAGCCCGATCAGCAGGATGCCCATGATGACCACGTCGGTGCGCAGGAAGTTGGACGCATTGAGCACCATCTGGCCGAGGCCGGCGGTCGCTGCCACCATCTCGGCGGCAACCAGCGTGGTCCAGCCGAAGCCGATGGCGATGCGCATGCCGGTCAGGATGTCGGGCAGCGCGGCGGGCAGCACCACATGGCGGATCACCTGCCACGGCGTGGCGCCCATCGAGTAGGCCGCGTTGATCTGCTCGATCGTGACCGAACGCACACCGGCGCGGGCCGACATGGCCAGCGGCGCGAAGCAGGCCAGGTAGATCAGCAGGATCTTGGAGGTCTCGTCGATGCCGAACCAGATCACGATCAGCGGCAGGTAGGCCAGCGGCGGCAGGGGGCGGTAGAACTCGATAGGCGGATCAAAGACACCGCGGGCGATGCGCGACACGCCCATCAGCACGCCAATCGGCACCGCGGTGAGCACGGCCAGCGCGAAGGCGCCGAACACACGCACCAGGCTCGCGTGGAAGTGATCGAGCAACGGCAGGCCGCCTTGCACATTGCCGTTCCAGGCATCGAGAAAGGCCCGGATGATGGCCTCCGGCGTGGGCAGGAACAGCGGCGGCAGCCACTGGAGGTGGCTGGCTATCCACCACAGCGCCAGCAGCGTCACCACGGTTACGGTGGCGATGCGCGAGCTGGAGCCTTCACCCGGCATGCGGTAGCCGGAGACGGTGCGCATGGCGCGGCGCGGTGCAGCGGGCTGGCCAGCCGGAGCCGTGCTCCGGGCCGCGACTGCGGGGGCCGCCACGGCGGCGGCGTCGACCTGTTGGGCGGGTACGGTCATGGCTTTGTCCTCAGGGCGTGGCATGGATCAGGTCGACGATTTCTTCGCGATAGCGGATGAATTCCGGATCGGACTTGACGGCGCGCGCGTCACCGCATTCGATGTAGCGTCGCGCGAACGGCAGGTCGTAGCTATGCGCGATGCGGCCCGGCGACGGCGTCATCACGATGAGCCGCGTGGCGAGGAACAGCGCCTCTTCCACGCTGTGCGTGATGAAGAAGACGATCTTCTGCTCGCGCGCCCACAGCCGCAGGATCAGCGCCTGGATCGATTCGCGCGTGAGCGCATCCAGCGCGCCGAGCGGCTCGTCCATCAGCATTACCTCGGGGTCGTTGGCCAGCGCGCGTGCAATCCCTACGCGCTGCTGCATGCCGCCTGAGAGCTGGTAGACAGGCTTGCTGGCGACTTTCTCGAGACCGACCTGCGCCAGTTTTTCATGCGCGATGCGCAGGCGCTCGGCACGGCTCACGCCGCGCAGCCGCAGGCCGAGCGCGACGTTGTCGACCACGTTGAGCCACGGCATCAGCGCGTGCTTCTGGAACACCACGCCGCGTTCCGCGCCGGGGCCGAGCACAGGCTTGCCGTCGAGGCGGATTTCGCCTTCCGACGGCTGCATGAAGCCGGCGATGCAGGACAGCAGCGTGGTCTTGCCGCAGCCCGAGGCGCCGAGGGCAACCACGAAGTCGCCGCGTTCCATGGTCAGGTTCACTTGGGACAGGGCCAGCGTCTGCGCGCCGCCGCGGCCGCCGTAGTTGACGCTGACCTTGTCGATTTCCAGCCGGGACATGACAGTCCTCCTGAAGATTTGGGGTGTGGCTTGCCACGTCGCCGGCCGCATGGGCGGCGGGCGAGGGCAGGTGCTGCAGCGGGGCCGGGGCCGGCACCGCCGCGTGCTTCACGGAACCGCGGTTACTGCGCGGCGCGTCGGACCCATTCGGCGTTGACGCCGCCGCTGTAGTCGGGCAGCACGGTCTGGATCGTGCCTTGTTCCTTCAGGAAGACTGCTGCCGAGCGCAGGGCGCTGGCCGCGCCGCCGCCGAGCCAGCGCGGCGACGCCTGTTCCTGCAGCGTGGGGAAGCTGTACAGCGCCATGCTTGCGGGCACTTCCTCGGCCTTGGCGCCGGTGAGGCGGGCGACGGACTTGATGGGCGGGGAGTCAGGTGTCCATGCCGCCTTGTTGTTGCGGTAGTTGTCGTCCGCGGCGGCCAGCACGCGCACGAACTTGACCATGAAGTCCGGGTTCTCGCGCGCGAACTTCTTGTTGGCGATCATGCCGTCGAAGGTTGCCTTGCCGGTCTGTGCGGCGATCTGGCCCGACGTGGTCAGCACCTTGCCGGAGCGCTTGACCTTGGCCAGTACCGGATCCCAGATAAAGGTCGCGTCGATGTCGCCACGCTCCCACGCCGCGGCAACTTCCGGCGGACGCATGTTCATGATCTTGACGTCCTTCGGATTGACCTTGGCCTGCTCGAGCGCCACCAGCGTGTGGTAGTGCGTGGTCGAGACGAACGGCACGCCGACGCGCTTGCCCTTCAGGTCCGCGATGTTCGTCACCTGCGCACCATTGCGGGCTACGAATGCCTCGGCCGCGTTGATGTCGTCAAGGATCCAGAACAGCTCCACATCGAGCCCCTGCGACAGCGCCGAGGCGATGGGCGAGGAACCGGCCTCGCCAATGGCGATCTGGCCCGACGCCATCGCGCGGATCACGTCGCCGCCGCCGGTGAACTGGCGGAACGAGACCTTGTAGCCGGTCTGCTTCTCGACCTCCTTCATATCCTGCGCGTAGCGCCACGGCACCACCATGTCCTGGTAGGCGATGATGACTTCCTTGGCCTGTGCGTGGGCGGCGGGGGCCAGTACGGCCGCGAGCGCGATGCCTGCTGCCAGTTGCTTGATCCAATGCATGGTCGGACTCCTCGAGAGTTGAAACTGCTTGCATGCCGCGCGTGGGACGGCACGGTGGGTCGGCACCGGCGCAGTGCCTGCGTGTGGTGCCTAAACGAGGAGGAGAGGAAGTTGAGCAAGAGGCATGCCAGTCTCCTTGGCTGGGGTGTCGTTGCACCCTCTGTTGGATGGGGCTCCCCGCAACTGCTGGGGAGCGCCGGCACATGACGCATGGCGCGGCATGTGAGCGCCATGGTAGGGAAGGGCGTTTTGCGGGGTTAGTGCCAGTGGGGGGCTTTCGTTGGGTCCAGCCAGTGGGCTCTTGCGGGGGAGATGGTTTTTGGCGGGCGCCGATGTTTCTGCTGGCTTAGCCGGAGGGTTTTTGTGGTTGGGGGGTGTCGTTCTTGGCAGGCGCCGCGGTTTCGCCGGCGTAGCCGGCGAGTCACTTTTTGTCCGAGCGACAAAAAGTAACCAAAAAGCGCGTCGTTGCCGCTGGCCATCAATTCCACGGTGGCAGTGGTTCAAACGGCTTTGGAAGCCTGCGATGGTGGTCGGCCGTTCGACCCTGCTACGCCATGTGAGTCAGAACCTGTGCCTGGCGCGGCACGACTTTTGGACGATCCCCAAGACGGACTCGGGTACAGCGTTTCAACCAGGTCAGTGGTGGGACGCCTTCGGCTGCGCTGCGCGCGCGTCGTCGTCTGGGTGCAAGCTCATCAGCGTCGCTGGCTCTGGAGATTTTTTTCCCTTCCGCTGCTTCGCGCATGGCCATGCGCGCGGGGCATCGTCGCCGAGGCGTGGTTTGCCCTGGCCCTGTGTGCCCAGACTAGAGCTCCGCGCGTAGCGCAGCCGAAGGCGATTGCACGATGCCGTTGGCAGCAGGGGCCACGAACGCTTGCAGGGCTCGTTCAATCAGCGCCGTATTCCCGGCCACGGTGGTGCCCCACGCGGCAGGCAGCGGAAATCCCCTCTGAAGCCCATACCCGTACAACACCCCTGGCACACTACGATAAAAATTCGCCCCTTTGGGGCAACCAAAACGCGTTTTTGGTTACTTTTGTCGCTCGGACAAAAGTGACTCGCCGGCTACGCCGGCGAAACAGCCACGCCTGCCAAGAGCGCTAACGCATCTTCTTTCACAAAGAACCGCGCCGGCTACGCCGGCGAAACAGCGGCGTCGGCCAAGAACGATCACCTGCAATTCGGCAAAAGATCTTTCCGCGTTATTCCGGCTTGGTGGCTTCGTCCACGGCCGGTTGCGCGTTCGCGGATTCACCGTTGGCCGCTTCGGCCACTGCGGCCGCTTCTGCCGCAGCTTCTACCGCAGGTTCCCCCGCAGTCTGCTGCTTCGCCTTCTGCGCACGGCTCGCGCGATGTTGCTGGCCACGCTGCTGTTGCGCGCGCTTGGCGTCAGCCAGCGTCACCTGGCCAGCCGGCTGGCCCGCCAGGTCGACGCGCTCGACGCCTTCGACCATGCACGTCCAGTAGCGCGTACCGCGGCACCACGTCCGCACGGCTTCGCGCAGCATGGCTTCGTCCAGCGCCAGGGTCGATGCATGCTGGAGCAGATCCTCGAAGATACCGACCTTGAGCGGCAGCTTCGGCGCAGGGTTCTTCGGGAAGGCCAGCGGGAAGCGCTTCTGCAGCTTGCCGATCGCCTGGATCACCGGATCCACGGGCTTGGCGGGCGCAGTCGGGGCGGCAGGACGCGCGCGCTGGGGCTTGGTCGGTCGTGCGTCCTTGGCCGGTCGTGCATCCTTGGCCGGCCGGGCGTCCTTGGACTGCTTTGCCGGGCGGGCTTCCTTTGCCGGGCGCGCTTCCTTTGCTTCCTTGGCCTGCTTGGCCAGTTGTGCCTTCAGTGCTGCGAGTTGTTCGAAACCCATCTTGTCCTGCCAATTGTGAAATTTGGCGTGATTTTAGCAGTCCCGGCCCGGCCCCCGCCCGAGGGGCTTTCACGATCGCCAGCAGCGTGCCCTATGCTGCAATAGCGGCCGGGCGATGCCGCCCGCTCCGCACATGAAACCATCGAACGGTATCGAAGGAGGGCCTGTGTCGGACGATTCCCATGAGGCGCCGCAATCCGTGGTCGTAGTGCATCCCGATCGGGAGATTTCCACGATGCAGAAGCTCCCGTATTTCCTGGGCATTTCCCGGCAAACAGCCGGCGCCAGGAGCCTGTCGATGTCCATCGTGGTCGTGCCGCCCGGCGGCCACGCCGAGCCGCATATCCACCATGGCTATGAGACCGGCATCTACGTGCTCGAAGGGCGGGTGGAAACCCGCTATGGACCGGGCCTGCGCCAGTCGGTGGTGACGGAAGCTGGTGACTTCCTGTTCATTCCGCCAGGCGTGCCGCACCAGCCGTTCAACCTGAGCGAGACGGCCCCGGCCCGCGCGATCGTCGCGCGTGACAGCGCGGACGAGCGCGAGGAAGTTGAACCTTATGATCCGGAAGCCGGTGTGTAGGCAGTGTCAGCCGTCCTCCGGCTGATCCCGCAGGGACGCCTTTGCCTCGGCCTCGGTCTCGTAGACATAGGGGGCTAGCCCGCGCCGGGCGAGCGAGTCGCCAAGCTTGGCGCGCATGAAGCCGCTGGTGGTGAAGCGCGTCACGCCGATATAGAAGCGATGCACCATTTCCGCGATCATTTCGACATAGGCGTCTTCCACGCTGCGGTCAAGCACGAAGCCTTCGTAGTTGACCACGGTATAGACCTTGTGGCCCAGTGGCTCGCAGACGCGGCATACCTGTTCGCGGATCGCCGCGATGTCCTCCGCGCGCTTGACTTCCAGTTGCTCGAAGTTCAGGAACAGGATGTTCTTGTCGTCGTCGTAGTTGACGCGCGCTTCCAGCGGCAGGCGCAGCACGTCCGCGCGCAGCCCCATCGGCTCGGGGCTGAAGATCCGCGCATCCATGAGAGCCGGCGAACGCACGATCGGCGCAAAGTCCATCCTGGCGAGAATGTCGCGCTCCAGGTCTACGCCGGGCGCAATCTCAATGAGTTCCAGCCCTTGCGCAGTGAGTTCAAATACGCACCGCTCGGTGATGTACAGGACCGGCTTGTTGGCCGCTGCCGCGTGCGGTCCGGAAAACGTGCGGTGCTCCACTTCCTGGACGAACTTCCTGGCGCTGCCATCGCGGTGGATCTGGAGCTTGCCATCGGCAATCGCGATCTCGCTGCCGCCCGCCATGAAGGTGCCGACGAATACGACCTTCTTCGCGTTCTGGCTGATGTTGATAAAGCCGCCCGCGCCAGCCAGGCGCGGCCCGAACCGGGATACGTTCAGGTTGCCCATGGCATCGGCCTGCGCCAGCCCGAGGAAAGCGAGATCGAGCCCGCCGCCGTCGTAGAAGTCGAACTGATAGGGCTGGTCGATGATCGCGTCGGGATTGGTGGCCGCGCCGAAGTTCAGCCCGCCGGCAGGAATGCCGCCGATCACGCCTGGCTCGGCGGTTAGCGTCAGGAGGTCGAGGATCCGTTCCTCGTTGGCGATGCTGGCGACTCCTTCCGGCATGCCGATGCCAAGATTCACCACGCTGTTCGGCTTGAGTTCCATGGCCGCGCGCCGGGCGATGATCTTGCGCTCGCTCATGGGCATCGGCGCCACGCTGCTCACCGGCACGCGGACTTCGCCGGAGAAGGCAGGGTTGTAAGGGGTGGAAAAGGTCTGCTGGTGGTTTTCGGGTCGCGCCAGCACCACGCAGTCCACCAGCACGCCGGGAATCTTCACCTGCCGCGGATTGAGCGAGCCCCGTTCCGCAATGCGCTCCACCTGGACGATCACGAGGCCGCCGCAGTTGTGAGCGGCCATGGCGATCGCCAGCGCTTCCAGCGTCAGCGCTTCGCGCTCCATGGTGATATTGCCGTCCGGATCGGCGGTGGTGCCGCGCACGATGGCGACGTGGATCGGGAAGGCCTTGTAGAACAGATACTCCTGATCCCCGATGCGCATCAGTTCGACCAGGTCCTCGGTGGTGCGCTCGTTCAGCTTGCCGCCGCCAAAGCGCGGATCGACGAAGGTGCCGAGTCCGACGCGCGAGAGATGGCCCGGCTTGCCGGCCGCGATATCGCGGAACAGATGGGTGATCACGCCTTGCGGCAGGTTGTAGGCTTCGATCTGGTTGCCGACCGCGAGCTGCTGCAGCTTCGGCACCAGGCCCCAGTGTCCGCCGATCACCCGCTTCACCAGGCCGGGCAGCGCGAGATGGTTCAGGCCCCGTTCCTTGCCGTCGCCCTGTCCGGCGGCGTAGACCAGGGTCAGGTTGCGGGGCTTTGTCAGGCCGACCGGCGATTCGTCTTCCTGCGCCAGGCAGAGTTCCTCGATGGCGATGGCAATTTCTTCCGCAAAGCCGATGCCGACGAAGCCGCCGGTCGCCACGGTATCGCCGTCGCGGATCAGGCGCACGGCTTCGCGTGCCGAGACCAGTTTGCCGTTCTCGCGCGAGTGGACGGCCAGACGAATCGCGCTTGCTTGCGTGCTCATGTTGGTTACCTTGGCAGTGGTGGATGTAGAGCGCCGGCTGCGCCGACGTGAGCGCTCGTCAAAGGAACTCTTCGCGCAGATCGACGCTGCAGCGTTCGCCGATCGCGCTGTAGTTCTGCGCCAGCCAGTGTTCGGCCTCATTGCGTCCCTGGTCGCGCAGGTGGCAGAGAAAGTCCCAGTCCGCATTGAGCTTGCTGGAGACACCGAGCGCCGCCATGGTCTTGTCCGAGCGGATCGCGTGGATCAGCATCTCCTTCATATCGGCCCGGTCGACCTTGCCTTCCTGGATCAGCGTGGTGACGAAGCTGATCGCGCGGAGTTCGCGGATCAACGAAGAGTTGAAGCTGACCTCATTGATGCGGTTGAGAATCTCCGCTGTGGTTTTCGGCACGCCCTTGCGAACGATCGGATTGATATGGACGATCACTACATCGCGCGTGGTGCAGTGGTAGATCAGCGGAAAGATCGCCGGGTTGCCGACATAGCCGCCGTCCCAGTAGTGCTGGCCGTCGATCTCCACGGCCTGGAACAGCGATGGCAGGCAGGCCGAGGCCAATACGGCTTTCAGGCTGATTTCCTCGCGCGAAAACAGGCGAACCTTGCCGGTCTCGACATTGGTGGCGCACAGGAACAGCTGGACCGGGCAATCGTGGCGCAGCGCGTCAAAATCGACATGGCGGGCCAGGACGTCGCTCAGGGGGTTGAGGTTGAGCGGATTGAACTGGTAGGGCGAGAGCACGCGCAGCAGCAGGTCCGTCATCACGTACATCGGCGAGTTGTCGAGCCCGTAGCCGCCACGCATCCAGATTTCCCATGGCAGTTTGCGGAACGGGCTGTAGAGCCGTGCGGTGCTGGAAACGTCTTGCCAGAACCGGTGCAGCGCCATGCGGGCGCCGGGCGGCCCGTCCTTTAGCAAGCCGTAGGCGAGAACCGCGGCATTCATTGCGCCCGCACTGGTGGCGCTCACGCCTTCGATGGCGAGCCGATCATCCTCCAGCAGGCGGTCCAGCACGCCCCAGGCGAAAGCGCCATGGGAACCCCCGCCTTGCAAGGCGAGCGTGATGCGCTTCACGGGGCCCTTGGCGTCGCCTGCATCGCGCGTTCCCGGGGTGGCAGACATGTCGCGTCCCTCCAGTGCTGGATCCAGCCGCCGCCCCTCGCGGTCTCAAGCGTCGGGCTCTTGACGAGAATAGACTCTGCCGTCGCTTGCGAACGGTGCGAAGTATGGGGGATCGTGCCAATCCCTCGTGCGCTGTGTTGAGTGCTGCACTTTTTTCGGCGAGCCGTGCGGTATATTCCGGGCTTCGACAACATCGCTCAAGCAGAAGGCATGGCCAAGAAATCGATTCGGGTAGCGCACGTCGGGGTACCCGGTGACCTGAGTGTCCTGAAACTGAAGGGCCATCTGAAGTCCGCGCTGGCTGAAGTGGCGGAAGGTACGAGCGAGGAAGAGATCCTGCTGGTCAAGGTACTGGTGCCACGGCCACTGGGCCTGCGGGCCGGCGAAAAGCTGTTCGACAAGGTCTTGCAAGGGATCGTCGACAAGGATCCGCGCGTGTCTCGCGTATCAGTGGAGTTTGTCGACGGTGGGGTGACGCCCGAGAAGATCGCGGAAAGCGAGGCGCGCACGCAGAAGGAAATCGACGCGTACGGGCATTTGCTGCAGGAGTCGACGGACGACGAACAGCCTGGCTGACCGTGTTGTGGCCGGGACCGTGACCTGCGTGGTCAGGTTGCCCGGCTCGATATTCCTTATTGCGGCAAATCACTGACCCGCATCGCCGGCGTAATCTGCAGCGGGTCCGTCACCAGTTCCAGCACGGCTGGCTTGCCCGCCTGCCGGGCACGCTCGAATGCCGCCGCAAAATCTTCCGTCCGTTCCACGCGCTCGGCCCAGGCACCGCACGACGTTGCCATGGCCACGAAATCCGGGTTGACGATGGTCGTGCCGCTCTGGCGGCCCGGGTAGCGGCGTTCCTGGTGCATCCGGATGGTGCCGTACATGCCGTTGTTCACCACGATCACGACCAGGTTCACGCCATGCGCGGCGGCCGTGGCGATTTCCTGCGGGTACATCAGGAAGCAGCCGTCGCCGGCCAGGCAGACCACGGTCTTTTCCGGATGGCGCAGCTTGGCCGCGATGGCCGCTGGCAAGCCATAGCCCATCGCGCCGCAGGTCGGCGCCAGTTGCGTGCGTGACTGTTTGTAGGCGTAGAAGCGGTGCAGCCAGACCGCGTAGTTGCCAGCGCCGTTTGTCACGACGGCATCCTCGGGCAGGACCTGGCTCAGGTGCGACATCGCCGCGATCATATCCACGCCCGCCAGTTCGGCATGGGGCTTCGGTGGCGCGACGAACGCCTCATGGTCGGCACGCGCGCCGGCGGTCCAGTCCTTCCATGGCAGGACAGCCGGCGCGGGCAGGGCGGCCAGCATCGCGGCGGCGGGCGCCACGCCCGCGTGGATCGGCAGCGCAGCCTGATACACACGCCCCAGTTCCGCGCTGTCCGCATGGATGTGCACAAGCTTCTGCGTCGGCACCGGTACCTGCAACATCGTGTAGCCGTCCGTTGCGATATCGCCAAGCCGCGTGCCGACCGCCACGATCAGGTCGGCCGTCTTCACGCGCTCAGCCAGCTTCGGGTTCACGCCCAGGCTCAGGTGGCCGACGTAGTGCGGATCGCGGTTGTCGATCACGTCCTGGCGGCGGAACGCACAAGCCACCGGCAGATCCCACGCCGTGACGAACGCGGCAAAGTCGCTGGTCGCTTGCTCGGTCCAGTTCGCGCCGCCGGCGATGACCAGCGGACGCTGCGCGGCGCGCAGGGCAGTGGCCAGTGCTTCGGCATCTTCGGCACGCGCTGCGGCGGCAACCGGCCGGTACGGCGCGGCATCGGCGCATTCCACGAGGCCGTCGAGCACGTCTTCGGGCAGCGCCAGCACCACGGGGCCGGGCCGGCCCGATGTGGCGACCTGGAACGCACGCGCCACCATCTCCGGAATCCGTGCCGGATCGTCGATCTCGGCTGCCCACTTGGCCATGGAGCCAAACACGGCGGCGTAATCCACTTCCTGGAACGCCTCCCGGCCCTTGTGCTCGCGCGCGATCTGGCCCACGAACAGGATCATCGGCGTGGAGTCCTGCTGGGCGATATGCACGCCGATACTGCCATGCGTGGCGCCCGGTCCGCGCGTCACGAAGCAGATGCCGGGGCGACCCGTCAGCTTGCCGTCGGCCTCGGCCATGTTCGCGGCCGCGCCCTCGTGCTTGCAGACGACGAGGTCGATGGCGGGCTGGTCGTGCAGTGCGTCCAGCACGTCGAGAAAGCTCTCTCCCGGCACACAGAAGATGCGCTCCGTGCCGTGGATGCGCAGTTGATCGACAAGAACGCGGCCGCCGGTGCGGGCAGCCTGGGCAGGAGTGGAGGTCATGGCGAGGTCTGGTCGGGTGAATGTCTGCAATTGTTCCGTTTGACGCGCGGGGTCGTGCGGCCTATCGTGCATTTCTGTTATGCGTTTTCTGCAAGTCAGTCGGGCGGCTGTCCGTGTAGATTTGCTGGGTGGGCTTCGCGTGGAACCGCGCAGCCTGCCAAGGGTTTTCTGCCGGAAGCCTTCACGCGAAGCCATAACGATACCGCAATGGCGCACCCGAATATTTGCGTGAACAGGAGACAAAGGATGCATTTTTCACATCTCGGGATGCGGCCGGTACTGGCCGCGCCTGGTACCCGGAGCCAGCATGAGTGATCACCGAATTCCCACCGCCGGCCTGCATCGATGGGTGATCGACCTGTGGCTGGCGGCCGGGTCCGATGAACGCGAGGCCGCGCTGACCGCCGATCATCTGGTGGGCGCCAACCTGTCAGGCCACGATTCCCATGGCGTGGGGATGATTCCCAAGTATGTGATGTCGTGGCAGGCCGACCAACTGCAACTGAACCAGCAGGTCAGCGTGGTGCACGAGTCGGGCGGCATCCTGAGTCTCGACGGCAACCGCGGCATGGGCCAGGCCGTGACCGAGCAGGCCATGCGGCTCGGCATCGAACGCGCGCGGGAACATGGCGTATGCGTGCTGGGGCTGCGCCGTTCGCACCATCTGGGCCGCGTGGGCCATTGGGCGGAGCAGGCCACCGCCGCGGGCATGATCTCGATTCACTTCGTGAACGTGCTGTCCAAGCCGATCGTCGCGCCGCATGGCGGCTACGATCCGCGCTTCGGCACCAATCCGTTCACGATCGGCGTGCCGGTGCCCGGCCAGCCACCGCTGGTGCTGGACTTTGCCACCAGCGCCATTGCGCTGGGCAAGGTACGCGTGGCCAACAACAAGGGCGTGCCTGTGCCGCCGGGCTGCCTGATGGACCCGAACGGTTATCCCACCGCCGATCCCGGCGTCATGTTCCCGCCCCCGGGTATGCCGCAAGGCGCGCTGCGCACATTTGGCGAGCACAAGGGCTATGTGCTGGCCGTGATGTGCGAGCTGCTGGGCGCGGCCGTGACGGGCGGCCACACGATCCGGCCGGAAACGCTCACGCACGAGCACGCGGTCTGGAACAACATGCTGGCGATCATCTTCGATCCGGCGCGGCTTGGCAGCAGCACCACATTCGGCCACGAAGTCGAAGCGTTCGTCGAATGGATGAAGGCTTCGCGGCTGCAGCCAGGCAATGACGCCATCCGGCTGCCCGGCGACCCCGAGCGCGCATGGCGCCAGGCCCGTGCTGAATTCATCCCTGTGGACAGTGGCACGCTCTCCCAGCTCGACGATGCCGCCGCGCGCGTGTTGCAGGCGCGCGGCAAGTCACCCGGTCCGCTTTCCGCCCTCGCGGTCGACTGAACAGGAGTCACGACGATGACCACCGCCTCCACTACCTCCACCACCCCGCATCTGCCCCAGATCCATCCGCTGCCCAACCGGTTTCGTGCCGACATCCTGGCGCGCAAGCGCCTGATCGGCTTGTGGAGTTCGCTGGGCCAGCCCGTGACCAGCGAGATCATTGGCCTGGCCGGCTTCGACTGGCTGCTGCTCGACGGCGAACATTCGCCCAACGACGTGCTGACGTTTGCGCCGCAGCTGATGGCGCTCAAGGACAGCGTCAGCGCGCCCGTGGTGCGGCCGCCGTGGAATGACCCCGTCATGATCAAGCGGCTGCTTGATATCGGCTTCTATAACTTCCTGATCCCGTTCGTGGAATCGGCCGAAGAAGCACGCCGCGCGGTGCGCGCCACGCGCTATCCGCCGGACGGCATTCGTGGCGTGTCGGGCGTGCAGCGACAGAACCGCTTCGGCACGCTGCCCGATTTCTTCAAGACCATCAACGACAATATCTGCGTGCTGGTGCAGATCGAAAGCCGCAAGGGCGTGGAGGCCGTTGCCGAGATCTGCGCGGAACCGGGCGTCGATGGCATCTTCATCGGCCCGAATGACCTGGCCGCCGCCTATGGTCACCTTGGCAACCCGAACCACCCCGATGTGCAGGCGGCCGTGCGGCAGATCTGCGATGCGGCCACCACGCCGGCAAGGCCATCGGCACCCTGACGCCCGTGGAAGCCGATGCGCGCCGCTACCTCGACATGGGGGCGCATTTCGTGGCTGTCGGCCTCGACCACGTACTGTTGCGCGATGCGGCGCGCGCGCTGCGCGAGCGCTTCGCGTCCTGACACGACTTCAACCGGACACAGACATGAGCAAGATCGGATTCATCGGACTCGGTGTCATGGGCAAGCCCATGGCGGAACACCTGCAGGCAGGCGGCCATACCGTCTACGCCCACACGCGCAGCGGCGTGCCACAGGATCTGCTCGACAAGGGCATGCAGTCCTGTGCCAGTGCCACCGAGGTGGCGCAGCAGGCGGAAGTCATTTTCCTGATGCTCCCGGACACGCCCGACGTGGCCCGCGTGCTGTTCGACAAGAACGGCGTGGCGGAAGGCCTGAGCCAGGGCAAGATCGTCGTGGACATGAGCTCGATCTCGCCGATCGAGACTCGCGAATTTGCGGCGAAGATCGAGAAGCTGGGCTGTGACTATGTGGATGCGCCGGTGTCCGGCGGGGAAGTGGGTGCCAAGGCCGCCACGCTGTCGATCATGGCCGGCGGCAAACAGGATGTGTTCGACAAGGTCCTGCCTATGCTGCAGCTGATGGGCAAGAACATCACGCTGGTGGGCAATGCCGGTGACGGGCAGGTGGCCAAGGTGGCCAACCAGGTGATCGTGGCGCTGACGATCGAGGCCGTCAGCGAGGCACTGGTGCTGGCCGCCAAGGCCGGCGCTGATCCGGCACGCGTGCGCCAGGCCCTGATGGGCGGCTTTGCGAGCTCCAAGATCCTGGAAGTCCACGGCGAACGGATGATCCAGCGCACGTTCAACCCGGGCTTCCGCATCGAACTGCACCAGAAGGACCTGAACCTGGCGCTGTCGACGGCAAAGCAGCTTGGGCTGGGCTTGCCGAACACGGCATCGACCCAGCAACTGTTCAACGTCTGCGTAGCACAGGGCGGGGCTGGCTGGGATCATTCAGGGCTGGTGAAGGCGATCGAGCATCTGTCGTGCTTCGCCATTGGCGATACGCCGAAAAAGGCCTGATGTCGGCGATGACTTCCGCGCTGAATTCCGACGATCTGGCGTGCTTTGTCTGCGTGGCCAACGCGCAGAGCATTTCGCGCGCCGCGCTGGAGCTCGGTGCGGACCAGTCGACGGTGAGCCGCCAGATCGCGCGGTTGGAAACCGCACTCGATACGCGGCTGTTCCATCGCAGCGGACGCGGCGTGGTGCTGACCGAAGCGGGCAGTACGCTGCTCGGCTATGCGCGACAGGTGGCGACCACGCTGACCGAGGCACGCGATGCCGTGCGCGCTTCGGCCGCGCAAGGTCCGGCGCAACTGGTCATCGCCGCGCAGCCCACCATCGCCAATACGGCGTTTGCGGCGATCGGCACCGCGCTCAAGGCGCGTTTTCCGGCGACGAAACTGCGTTTCGTGGAAGGGCTGGCCAGTCCGGTGCTGGCGTGGCTGGCGGCGGGCGAGATCGACGTAGCCTTGCTTTACCTGCCGGAACAGCAGGGCGCACTGAAGGTGGATGTCCTGCTGGAAGAAGATCTGACGCTGGTCACGCCGACATCGTGGAGCCATCTGGGGCCGACGTTTCCGGCGCGGCGCCTTGGCGAGATTCCGCTGATCCTGCCGAGCACCGCCAACGGCCTGCGCGTGCTGGCCGAATCGCTCGCCACGCGCGTCGGCACCACGCTGAACATGGCAATGGAATGCGATGCGTCGAATACGGTGGCAATGCGGCTTGTGGAAGACGGCTGCGGCGCCACGTTGCTGCCGTTCGCCGCGGTGGCCGATCGCGTGGCCCAGGGGCGGCTGCACTCGGCGCGCGTGGTCGATCCTGTCATCACGCGTCAGGTGGCACTGACAACGGCGCGCAATCGTGCGGTCGTGCCGGAGCTGTGGGACATCATGCAGACCGTGCGGCAGTCGGTGCGCAGTATCGTGATGTCGGGGGCGTGGCCGGGGGCGCGGCTGATCTAGGGAAAGGCGCACCGCTTCTGGCAGTCTGGGGTCCAGCCAGCACGATGCCACGGTTGCATGGCATCGTGCCGCGTATTGCCTCGCTGTGCGCGATCAGATTGCTGAAGGATGACGCGCTAATGGCGTGACCTGAATGTTCATGTACGGGAACAGCGGCAACGACGACAGCAGTTCGTGAAGCTCGTCATGGCTGTCGACGTCCAATATGCTGATATTCGCATAGCGCCCGGCCACGCGCCACAGGTGCGGCCACTTTCCGGCTTTCTGGATCTCCACGGCGCGCGCCTTCTCGGCGGCCTTGATGGCCTCGGCGCGCTCTGCCGGCAGGGAATCCGGGATATTCACTTCCATCTGTACGCAGTAAAGCATGGGGTCTCCTTTGTGTTGGTTGTCCTGTGCATCCAAACGCTCAGCTTGCCGTGTCGTCGCCAGCGACCGGCGCGGTACGGAAGGGCTTGAGCTGGCCGATGAAGGTCTTGCCGTGCTCGAACCAGGCCTTGCGGATGTCCGAGGCCATGTACGCCGCATAGGCGGCGTCATCCTTGAACCAGCATTCGCCGATAGCATCGACATGGCCGATATCAAAGAAGGGCACGTGAGTGTCAGTGGGCTGCTCGGCGACGAGCCGGACTTCATACTCGTGCAGGCCCGGCACCTCGTGCGACATCTCGTAGTGGCGCAGGCACTCCGCGCGGAACGTCTCGTCGGACATGCCGGCTGGTTTGACCAGCAGGTATAGCAAGCGAATCATGTTGGCTCCTCTTGTCGATGTGTTGGTGTTCGTTTGTATCAGCCGCCGGTGCTGGCGCGGCGCCATTCAGGATCGAGCGCTTGCCGGCTGGGCCAGCGGTGCGGCGGGGGAGTGTGCATCGGCTTCGCCGATGTTCTCGATGGCAATGCCGCGCGTCTCCGGCAGCAGCATGATGCCGAATACCGCAAAGGCGTAAGCGACCAGGCAGAACGTGCCCATGGCGTTGGCCAGGCCGATATGCGTAGACAGCACGCCGACGCCGACGACAGACCCCGCACCTATCGACTTGCCGACGTTGTACGCGAATCCCATGCAAGTGGTGCGCACATGGGTAGGGAAAAGTTCGCTGAGGAAAGGGCCCAGCGCGGCGAACATGCCGATGGCGGAGAAGCCGACCAGGAAGCCGAGAATTGCCGTCAGCGTGGAGTTCAGCGGCAGAAGCATATAGCTCACCGTGACGATCCATGCGCAGACGGACAGCAGGATCAGCGTGGGGCGCCTTCCGATGCGATCCGAAAGATCTGCGGTCACCGCGAAGCCGCAGAACGAGCCGAAGGCCATGATGAATACGGTGACGATCATCGAGCTGGCCGCGACCTGCCGCTGGTTCAGCAGTGACGGCAGCCAGACCAGGATGGCGTAGCAGCCGGCCTGCAGGCCGATAACCAGCACGCTGGACAGCGTCAGCGTGCGTGCGTACCTGCGATTGAACACCGAGGCCAGCGAGGCGCGCGGGGCGCGGCTCTGGCGTGCCCGCTCGAACATCGAAGAGTCTTTGACATGGCGCCGGATGAACAACACGATCAGCGCGGGAATGATGCCGCTCCAGAACGCCACCCGCCACGCCATTTCCTTGGGCAGCCAGGCCAGCAGCAACGTGGCGACCACGACCGCCAGCGCCCAGCCGAGCGCGAAGCCGGACTGCACGAAGCCGATGGCCTTGCCGCGATGCCTGGGGTCGATGACTTCTGCCATCAACGCGGCCCCGACCGCCCATTCGCCGCCGAAGCCAAGGCCCTGCAGCGTACGCGCAATCAGCAGCTGTTGATAGGACTGGGCGAAGCCGGCCAGCACGCCGAACAGCGTAAACCAGATGATTGCCAGCACCAGGATGCGCGCGCGGCCGTAACGGTCGCTGAGGATGCCGGCGCCCCATCCGCCAATCGCGGTGACGACCAGCGCAACGGTGCCGAGTACGCCTACCTCGGCCTTGGTCAGGCCCCATGTGAGCGTGAGGGCCGGCAGCAGGAAGCTGAACATCTGCATGTCGAACGAATCCAGCGCCCAGCCGGAGTAGCAGGCCCAGAATGTCTTTTTCTGCTGGGGCGATCCAGCCTTGTACCAAGCAAACATGGTTGTCTCCTGAGTAAGTCTTTTTCGTTGTCAAAGCGGAACCGGCGTCCGAATGAACCGACCCACTGGCCCCGGCATTGGCGGCTAGGCAAGCTCGGCCGTCGCCAGGGTGGTGAAATCAAGCGCCACGTCCGTAACCGACTGCAGTGCCTGTGGGGACATATCGCCGATGATCTCGATGACGGCCACGCCCCGCGGGCCGATGGCGAAGGTGCCAAGCTCGGTGTAGACGCGGCTGACGCATGCCAGCCCGGTCAGCGGATAACTGCACTGGCGGCGCAGCTTGCTGGCGCCATCGCGGGTCATGTGATCCATCATGACGAACACGCGTCGGGCGCCGATCGCGAGGTCCATGGCGCCGCCCACCGCGGGAATGGCATCGGGGTCTCCGGTGTGCCAGTTGGCCAGGTCACCGTGCCCGGACACCTGGAACGCGCCCAGCACGCAGATGTCGAGATGGCCGCCGCGCATCATGCCGAAGGCGTCCGCGTGGTGGAAGAACGCCGCGCCTTTTTCCAGCCGGATCGGCTCCTTGCCCGCATTGATCAGATCCGGGTCTTCCTGCCCGGGCTCGGCGGCCGACCACTGGCCCAACACGCCGTTTTCACTGTGCAGGATGACTTCACGATGCCGCGGCAGATGATTGGCGACCAGCGTCGGCAGGCCGATGCCGAGGTTCACATACGATCCGTTCGGGATATCCCGCGCCACGCGCGCGGCCAGCAAGTTTTTTGCGACTTGGTCCATGGTTTCAGCTCGCGTGCATGGGGTTTGCCTGCATGGCAGCGCTGTCGCGCAGCACCACGCGGCTGACGAAGATACCGGGTGTTACGACGGCTTCCGGGTCGAGTTCGCCCAGTTCGCAGACGCGTGCCACCGCGGCAACGGTCTGGCTGGCAGCCATCGCCATTACGGGGGCGAAGTTGCGCGCGGTCTTGTTGTAGACGAGATTGCCCCAGCGGTCGGCAGCGGCTGCGTTGATCAGTGCGACGTCGACATGGAGCGGGTACTCCAGCACGTAGCCGCGTTCGTTGATCACGCGCGTCTCCTTGCCTTCCGCGAGCAACGTGCCGTAGCCAGTGGGGGTGTAGAAGGCACCGATGCCGCTGCCCGCGGCGCGCAGGCGTTCGGCCAGCGTGCCCTGTGGAACGACCTCCAGCTCGATCTTCCCGGCGCGGTACAGGGCTTCGAATACGTGGGCGTCGCGCTGGCGTGGAAACGAACACACCAGCTTGCGAACGCGGCGCGCCTTGAGCAGCGCCGCGAGTCCGGTTTCACCGTTGCCGGCGTTGTTGCTGACGACGGTAAGGTCCGTTGCGCCGTGTTCGATCAGTGCATCGATCAGTTCGTCGGGCATGCCCGCGCCACCGAATCCGCCGATCGCGACGGTGGCGCCGTCCGGCACCTCGTTCACGGCGTCGCGCGCTGTCCCATAGAGCTTGTCAATCATGTCTCGCCTTCGTGGTTGTCTGGCGAAACAAGGTTGCCACGCTGCCCGGCGGTTCACAATTTCGACTTCCGCAAGCGCCCTTAGCGTTGGCTTAAGTCAGCCGGCGCAGGACCGGCACGCCGTGGACTAGCGTCTTTCCGCGTCGGGCGCGTAGTGGCCGATCAGCAGGTTGGCGAATTCGCGCGCAAAGCTGGACAGGCCGTCCAGATCGCGCGCACAGACCTGGAACGTGCGCACGGCCCAGTCATCGCGCAGGTTGCACGCGCCGATCTGCTGCTGGCCTTTCAGGCGCACGAAGGCTGCCTTGGGCATGATGGCAACGCCGGCGCCCGCGGCCACCATGCGGCAGATGGCGTCGTAGCTTGCGACATGCACGCGGATGGTCATGGGTTTGTGCAACGCGCCGGCCGCGCGCGTCATAAACATCTGGAAGGCGCTGCCTTCGAGCAACGCGACGAAGGCGTGGTCAAGGACCTGCCCGAACCACACGTCCTGCTCGGCCAGCAGCGGGTGGCCCAGTGGTGCGACCACGATCAGCGAGCTATTGACGAACGGTACCGACTGCAGCCCCGAGGTAGGGATGTTGCCCGAGATGATGCCGAGATCCGTGCCGCCTTCGCGCACCAGACGCACGATATCGTCGCTGAGCCGCTCGCGCACTTCGATGCGGACATCGGGATGGGTGGCGAGGTAGTCGCCGATGACCGGCGGCAGGTATTCCGTGATGGCCGTGGTGTTGGCCACCAGCTTGAGTTGCCCGCTGAGGCCCGTGGTGAACGGTTGCAGGTTGCCGGTCAGGCGTTCCAGTTCGGCCAGCACCACCCGCGCGTGCTGCAGGTAGACCTCGCCGGCGGCGGTCAGCGTCACGCCCTGCGGCGAGCGTTCCAGCAAGCGCAAGCCCAGCGTATCTTCGAGGTTCTTGATCCGGTTGCTGACGGCCGGCACGGACAGGAACGATCGCTCGGCACCGCGGGTCAGGCTGCGCGTTTCTGCCACGTTGACGAACAGGCGGAAATCGGTGATGTCAAAGGGGACCGGCATTCTGCGAACTCTCGCGGCAAACTCGCTGGGCCACGACGGTAACCGCGTAACCGTCGAATCGCAGCCGGCTGCCTGTGCCGCGCGGCTGCATCGAAAACGGCGGCAGGCACGCGGTGCTTACCACGTGGCCGGCTCGAAGCGGAAGCCAGTGCCCTGGCGCCTGACGTAGCCGCAATAGGGCTCACCGAAGTGCACCGGCAGGATCAGCGCGCCACTGTCGGCTGCCTGGTTGAGGAGGGCGAGCCGCGTGCTGCGCGCCAGGTCCGGGCGTATGCAGTAGCCGGAATTCACATCGGGGCGCACGATCTGCAGCGGGCTATGCAGAATGTCGCCGCAGAAGATTGCCTCCTCGCCGCGGGAGCGTACACGGAACGCGACCTGGCCGGGGCTGTGGCCTGCCGCGGCTTCGACCTGCAGGCAACCGGCAATTTCCTGCCCGGGCATCATCATCTGCGCCAGGCCTTCGTTGACGACCGGCATCACGCTGTCGAAGAAGGACTCGCCGAATACGTCGACCACGCCCGGCTCCTTGTTGCGTCCTTCTTCGCAGAAGACGAAGTCGTCCCGGGGAATGTAGTAGCGCGCGTTAGGGCCTGTTCACACTATCTGAGCCCGTCGACGATGAGCGCAAAATTGATGAAGGCGATGAACATCACGTCCAGCTTGTCGAACCGGGAGAAGATGCGACGAAAGCCT
>NZ_CAJPVI010000053.1 GCF_905397435.1 Cupriavidus numazuensis | reverse complement strand
GCCAAAGTAAACGCGATCTCGACGAAGTTTACAAGCGATGCTCGCGAATCACTGAAGGTAAACGCTTCATTGGGGGCCGCGGTGGGCGCTGAGATGTGTATAACGCTATGGCTATAGGCCCGTGAAGTGCGAAGCTCCGTGCGCAGGCGCTCGAAAACTTGGCATAGCAAATGCTTCCACAGATTGCGGCGATAGTGACCATTAAAGAGTAATCGCAACCGTCGAGTTAGCTAAATATATTCTTAGCCGATTGTGACGGATTAACGCCCAGACTTTTCACACTCACGGACTATCCAGATCGGATCCGACTTGATGTTTCCTTGTCAGAGAACCCATCAGTGCCGGATACCAGGCGCTGTTCTACTGTCGACGGAACGGTAATCGACATTTTTCTTGCATTAAAAACGCGCCCCGGGCTCGGCGTGGGTATCCCTACGTCTGCACGGAGCGTACACAACGACAAATCGAGGAGACAAGAATGAAATTCCACACGAAGATCGCTGGCTTGGTGGCGACAGTCACTCTGATAACGACGCCTGCTCACGCACAGAGCAGGGTGACGCTCTACGGCGTGGTGGACACTGGAGTTGCCTTTGTGAACGGAGTCGGTGCAAGCCGAAGTTCCGTAGCGTTCATGCCGAATCTTTCCGGCACAGTTCCGTCGCGCTGGGGTCTGCGAGGAACGGAAGATCTCGGCGCAGGAAACAAAGCACTCTTTTGGCTTGAATCGGGCTTTGCGCCAGACACCGGCGTCGCCAATCAAGGGGGGCGCATCTTCGGCCGTCAAGCTCTTGTTGGGCTTAGTGGCCAATGGGGACAGGTCGCGGTCGGCCGACAGTATACGATGTTGTTCTGGGCTATGGCGGAGCCGGACATGCTCGGACCGAACATTTTCGGCTCCGGGTCGTTCGACACCTACCTGCCCAATGCGCGGGCGGATAACGCCCTTTCCTACAAGGGAACCTTTGGTGGCATTACTATCGGCGCTACCTACAGCTTCGGTCGCGATTCAGTCAATGCGGGGCCGAGCCCCGCCGGTACGAACTGCGCTGGAGAAAACCCAGCGGACAAATCAGCCTGTCGCGAATGGTCCGTACTACTCAAATACGATACGTCATCATGGAGTGTCGGGGCCGCATATGACTCGCAACGTGGTGGTGCCGGTGCCTTTGGCGGCCTCACCAGAAGCGATCTAAAGGACGATCGGCTTTCCGTCAACGGCTACTTCATGCTCGGCCAGGCGAAGATTGGTGGTGGCTGGCTCCGTCGAAATAATGAAGGGAGCCCAACTTCAATCAGCGACCTCTACTATCTTGGCACGTCCTTTCCTATCACACCGGCCTTTAGCGTCGATGCGGAAGGGTTTCACCAGCGGTTCCACGACAGCGCCAATAAGGCATGGATGTTCGCAGCACGTGGCACATATGCCTTGAGCAGGCGCACTTCCGTGTACGCAACGGCAGGCTATATCGATAACCGCGGCAACCTCACCTTGTCAGTCAATGCTGGCCAAGCCGGCACCAACACCAATGCCGGTGGAAACCAACTCGGCGCCATGGTGGGAATGAAGCACATCTTCTAAATTAAAAAACGGCCGCCCCGGCAAGATGCCGGGCGGCCGCAAACGAGCATCAGCTCGGTGTCGATCCGTAGATATGGGATAAAGTCAGGCTAATGCGTGCAAGAACTTCCACCTGCTTGACATTACCGCCGCGTGGCCGCTCCTTCCTTCTTGAACGTCTTGCCGCACTCCTTGATGAAGATGACTCGCCGACGGTTTGCGTGATCATGGCCACATGCTGCTGCCCTCGCGCACGGACCTGACCCTGCCTGTCACAATCTGACCTGGACTGGACAATATTTGCAAAATTCGTTGCCGCGGTGTGTCTGCTTCGAAATTTCGGTGTTTGACAGTCTCCAAAAATGTGGTCTGGACTTCAAAACTATGGCTCCCTGGCCTTATCCCCCCGATGAAAGACGCATGGGCCGGCATCCGGGCCGGTACATATGCGTCGATGCGGCCGGGTAGCCGGGTCACGACCGTCAGTGCGCGACGCAAAAGAGCTAACGCAAAATCCCGGTCCAGCCTCTTCAACCCACCCGCTTGGCCTGCGCCCAAGCCAGCTCGGCCACGCGCGCAAAGCGTTCGCCCATGGCATGCGCGTCGGCATTGGACGCCGTGCCGCGCGCAACTCTGCCCTTGATGCCATGCAGGATCGCAGCGAAGCGGAACATGTTGAAGGCGATGTAGAAATCGAGATTCGGAATACCATCGCGACCTGTACGCCTGCAATAGGCGTCGACATACGCAGCTTCATCCGGCAATCCCAAGGCTGCCGAGTCCAGGCTCGCGATGCCACCCAGGATGTCGGACGGCATGCGGAACATCATTACATGGTAGGCCAGATCAACAAGAGGATCACCAAGGGTGGATAGCTCCCAATCCAGTACCGCCAACACCCGGGGCTCGGAAGGATGAAAAATCATGTTGTCGGCCCGGAAGTCGCCATGGAGAATGGCAACCTCCTCGGCGGCCGGCAGATGCCGAGGCAACCAGTTGATAAGCAGATCCATCGAGGGATGCCGACCAGCCAGATCGTCACTTATGTATTGATCCGACCAGCGCGCTACTTGGCGAGCCACGTAACGCCCATGCTTGCCGAAATCGCTGAGATCGATCGACGCGGCATCTATCATATGCAACCGTGCCAGCGTCGCGTTCATCGCGTCCATGTACGCCGCACGGTCATGCCGTGAAACATCGGAAAAGCTGGCATCCCAGAAGGTCCGGCCTTCGATCATATCCATGACAAAGAACCAGCTGCCAATCACCGAATCGTCGGTGCAAAGGCCGTGAATATACGGCACCGGGAAATCCGCTTGGCCGAGCGCCGCCATCACGCGCGCTTCACGCTCCACCGCATGGCCCCCCTTCAGCAAAGCGCCGCTCGGTTTGCGCCGCAGCACATAGCTGCGGCCAGGCGTGCTCAGGCGGTATGTGGGGTTCGACTGGCCGCCCTTGAACTGGTCGATCGTGAGCGGCCCCGCATAGCCCGCCACATTCTCTTCCATCCAACGCTCCAGGGCCGCCTGGTCGAACTGATGGTGCGCGCGCACCGGCACCGTTCCAGCGAAATCATGCCTGTTCGTCATCTTTGTCCTCGGCGTCGAAAGCGTTACGCTTCATCATCTTCGCTAGCGTAGATGTGTTACCTGCGATCGAGCCGCCATAGATTTGAAGGCATACGACCACTCGTGGGCCATATGCCTCCACACAAGAACTACACATCTTGCGTGCCGAGACCGGCGCCCTAATCACTCAGAACTTGTGCCGAATCCCCAGCGCAACCCCGGTTTGGTTAGTTTTCCCCGGTGCGAGCGTCTGCAGCGAAGCGAAGTTGAGAGCAGAGTTTTCTGCGTAGGCGGCCGCGCCATAGACCTCGGTGCGCTTGGATAACGAATAGATTCCCTGCAACACGTACTGTTGCGCATTGGCCGGTTTGGCGACGCCTGCCTTCGACTTGATGTCGTCGTAGTAGTAGGCGAGTGTCAGCTGGAATGCCGGGGCGATCTCGTAGCCAATGCCTGCCCAATACATATTGTCGCGCGATGAAGTAACGCCGTTTGCAGCGACATCCTTGCCCCAACGGTAGCCGGCCGAGAGCCGGATCGGTCCTTGCGCATAGGTGCCGGCCAGTGCTGCTTTGCGCGACTTGGCGATGCCGGCGGCGGTGTCGGGGCCATTGCCCTGGTCATAGATCGCCGATACCGCAAACGGACCTGACCCGTAGCTGACGCCGCCGCCCCAGGCTGCGCTGCCCTGGACCGAGCCGGGCTGTTCGCCGAAAGCGTAGTGAGCCTGCGCCGTCAGTGCGCCAAGTGCGAGGCGGTACTTGACGGCGTTATCAACGCGCAAGGGTCCAAGCAGCACCGAGAACGGTTCGTAGGTACCCGAGTAGTAGAGCGGTGTAAAGTTGGCCAGGATGTCAAAAAGTGTCGTGTATTGCCTGCCAAACGTTAGCCGTCCATAGCGCGATTCCATGCCGACAAAGGATTGCCGGTTAAACAATCGCGAGGTATCGCCCATCGTACCGGTGTCGATATTGAAGCCGCTCTCCAGCACGAACAGGGCCTTCATGCCGCCACCCAGATCTTCCACGCCGCGCAAGCCCCAACGCGGGCCGGACAAGCCGGCAGAGGTGAGCTTGACCGCCGACTTGGCGCTGTTATCTCCCGCAGTTGCGGAACGATTGTTGCTGCTGTACTCCAGATAGGTGTCAGCCACACCGTAGATCGTCACACTGGATTGTGCGAATACGGCCTGCGCCGACATTCCCGTTGCACTCACCGCCATAACCGATGCCAGAACCCGAACCCGTCCAAACTTGTTCAAAACACGCCTCCTTATCGATGTGATGCACAACCTGCGGAAATCCTCATCCCGCAGCGGCAGATTGTTTTTCCTGCAGTCCTGCTCATCAGAAGAATGCTTCTGAAGAGCAATTTATTTAGAGATATGAGATAACGCGCCGCCCCTCCTTACGCAGTATTGGCCCCCCTCCCGTATCGAGGTAACTAAAGAGGCCGCCCTACGAAGGCTCAGTCCAGCCGAATGCCGGCCGCCTTGATCAAGGCGGACCAGCGTGCCTGATCGGCGCGGACGTCGGCGGCGAATTCCGGCTGCGGTTTACCTCCGGGCTCGTAGCCCAGATCGGCAAATTTCTTGACGACGTCGGGATTGCGCGTCACCGCCGAAATCTCGGTCTGCAAGCGCTTGATGACCTCCGGGGGCGTTCCCGCAGGTGCGAAGAAGGCGCCCCAGCCGAGCGCTTCGAATCCGGGTAAGCCAAGTTCCGACAGCGTGGGAACTTCGGGCGTCAGGCGGCTTCGTTTGGCACCGGACGAGGCAATGATGCGCACCTTCCCGGATGCGACATAGGGACGCACCGACGGATAGTCGGTCCACATCGCGGCGACCTCCCCGTTCGCCAGCGCTTGCACGGCGGCACTGCCCCCTTTGTAGGGGACATGGAGCATGCCGGCACTTAGCGCCTGATTCAGTGCGTGGCCGTACAAGTGTGACGACGAGGCGTTGCCGAACGACGAGTATTCCCACTTCTTGGTGGTGGCTTTCGCCTCGTTAGTGAACCCTGCGAAATCGGTAGCCTTGACGCGGCTGGTGCTGACAGCCAGCCACAGCGGTGCGCTGACCAAGGTGGTCACGGGAACGAAATCGCGCAGCGGGTCATACGGAATCTTCGGCATCGCGCTGGCTGTCTGTAGCAGGATCGGAATCGTGAACAGGAGCGTATAGCCGTCAGGCTGGGCCTTGGCGACATAATCGCTGCCGATCACGCCGCTGGCACCGGGCCGGTTATCGACCACGATGGCTTGCTTCATACCGGTCTGCAGCGCCGCACCGGCGATACGTGCGACCACATCGGTACCGCCGCCGGCGGGGAACGGCAACACGACCCGCACTGGCTTATCGGGATACGATTGGGCCGCAACCGGGCCGCACAGCAGAACCAGCATCGCCATCAGGGCACGCCGGCGGGGGAATGCAATCCACGTCATTGGATCACCTCGACAAATTCGGAAGCAAAAAAGGGGGCCCTGCGCGTACGCGCAGTGGCAAATGTCACAGCATTGTTGCGACTGACCGGCCCCATCAGGCCGGCAGCGGCAGATCAGTCCGGTTGAATCCCGGCCTTGCCAATCAGCTCGGCCCAGCGCACCTTTTCGGCACCGATTCCCTTGGCAAACGATTCCTGGGACTGGCCGCCGGGCATGTAGCCAAGGCCGCCGAGGCGTGCTACGACATCGGGCTGATGGAGAACCTTCACTGTCGCCGCGTGCAGCTTGCGGACGATCTCTGGCGGCGTCTTGCTGGGGACGAACAGGCCGGCCCAGGTCGGCAGATCGAAGCCCGGATAGCCTTGCTCAGCCAGCGTCGGCACCTCGGGCGTCAACGGCGACCGCTTGCCGCCAGTGACCCCTAGGAGACGGATCTTGCCCGATGCCAGTTGCGGCTTCAGCGTGACGATATCCAGGATCGTGAGTGACACCTCGCCCGCGACCAGCGCCACGCTCGCGGGGGCAGAGCCTTTGTAGGGCACGTGGATCATGTCCAGCCCGGCCACAGCGTTGAACTGCGAGCCCAGCAGATGTGCCGAGGAGCCGTTGCCGAGCGAGGCGAAGCTATGCTTGCCCGGATGCGCCTTGACGTCCGCCACGAACTCTTTGACGGTGCGCGCCGAGGTCCTCGATGTACTGACCGCCACCCATAGCGGCGAAGTGACCACGTCAATGACCGGCGTCAAGTCTGCGATCGCGTCATAGGGCAGCTTCTTGAACAGCGATGGCGTCTGCACCAGCAGCGGCACCGTCAGCAGGATCGTATTGCCATCCGGCGCGGACTTGGCCACCACGTCGGTGGCAATCGTAGCGCTGCCTCCTGGCCGGTTCTCGACAATGATGGTCTGGCCCAGTTCGACGGAAAGCTTCTCCGCCAGCAGGCGCCCCAGCACATCGCCACCGCCGCCGGGCGCGAAGGGGACGACGATCCGCGTCACCGGCTTTGACTGGGCCCACACGGGGTTGCCGAGCGACGCGAGGCACGCGACTTGGGCAGCGAACGCGAGGAACGATCGGC
Organism: Cupriavidus numazuensis; assembly: GCF_905397435.1. Taxonomy (GTDB): domain Bacteria; phylum Pseudomonadota; class Gammaproteobacteria; order Burkholderiales; family Burkholderiaceae; genus Cupriavidus; species Cupriavidus numazuensis. Next base: position 53,798 of record NZ_CAJPVI010000053.1, on the reverse strand, counting down.
GGGTTTTCGTGGACATGCTCTTGTCTCCTGTAGACGGCTGTCATGGCCGCCTTTCTTATGGTCTGGAATGGTGGGCCTGCAGCGCCAGCTTCCCTTCATTGCAGAATTAGAGCGCACAACGCAGGCGGTGGAAAATAGCTTCGAAAGAACAGCTCACATCGTGGGATTTTCCTCGTCGGCGTAGCAAGCAGCGGACCTCAAGGGCCTTCCGCGCCATCCCGCTGTGCTCGCGTTAGAATCGTGGCTTCGGCACGGGCCGGCAGATCGGCATTCATAGCGGACTCACCAGATGTCCGCCATCCACCGCCAGCGTCGTCCCGGTCATTGCCGCGCCAGCATCCGATGCCAGCAGCAGAAGCGGCCCGTCCAGGTCAGTCAGCTGGCAGAAGCGCCGACTGGGAATACGCAGTCGCAACTTCTCGCCGGCCTCGCTGCGCAGGAAATCTTCATTCATCTCGGTTTTCACGTAGCCAGGTAGTAGCGCATTGACCCGGATCCGGTGCCGCGCCAGTTCGAGCGCCAATGCCTTGGTCGCCTGGATTACGCCAGCCTTCGAGATGGCATACGGTGCAACGCCTGCCGTCACCCTGGCGCCAAGAATCGAGGCGATATTGACAATGCTGCCGCCGCCGGCGTTCGCCATGCGCCGGCCGGCTTCGCAGGCGACCAGCCAGGACCCTTTCAGATTGGTGTCAATCACCCCATTGAAGTCTGCCTTGGTCTGCTCTAGCGCCGGCCTCGTCTGCGCGACCCCGGCATTGTTGACAACCACCTGCGGCGTACCCCACGGTATCGCGTCGAAGCATGCCTGGATGCTTTTCGCGTCGGTCACATCAAGCGCGAATGCGCACGCAGTTCCGCCCGCTTGGGAGATCGCTTCGACGATCGGCTGCAGCTTGTCCACGCGACGCGCGGCGAGCGCGACACGCGCGCCGGCCTCCGCCAGCACAGAGGCAAAGTGCTTGCCGAGTCCGCTCGATGCGCCGGTGACGAGCACCACGCGCCCATCTAGCCGAAAGCGCTGCGATGGCGCGACGGCCGCACTACTGTGTGTGTCCTGCAATTCATTGTCCATGTTTTCGCCAGACTCTTTGAGCGAGCGGAGCCGCAGTCCGCTCGCTCCGATTGGTGTCATCCAAAGTGTGCCTGCCTCTTCTGCAGCATCGCAGTCACACCCTCAGCGAAGTCCGCGCTAGCTGCGCATAGCGCGAAGCTTTCGGCCTCGGCGCGTAGGTGGGCCATCAAATCGCGCTCGCTGGCATCGATCAGCAAGCGTCGCGTCAGCGCCAGGGCCAGCGGCGGGCCGGCCGCCAGGCGACGCGCGATCGCCTCGGCCTCCGCCATAAGCTCCGCCGGCGCCACCACGCGGTTGATCAGGCCGGCAGCGAATGCGTCTGGCGCGGAAAGCGGCTCGCACAACAGCGCAAGTTCCAGCGCTCGGCGCAGCCCCACGGCGCGCGGCAGGCGCCACGTCGTGCCGCACTCGGGACTCGCACCGACCAGCGCGGCGGCGACATTGAAACGCGTATCCTGCGCGGCGACGATCAGATCCGCGGCCAGCATCACGCCAATGGCCCCGCCCGCTACCGCGCCGTGCACGGCGGCCACCTTCGGGAATTCGAGACGCTCCAGCACGGCAAGCGCGCTGTGCATCTCGTCGACGATCTCGGCGGCGCTGTCAATCGCCGAGGTCATCGCCTGCAGATCGCCGCCGGACAGGAAAGCCCGGCCTTCACCGCTCAGGATCAGTGCGCGCACATCGGTGGCGACAGCGAGGTCTTCGCAGGCTACGCGGAAGGCCCGTGCCATCGCAAGGTCGACGGCGTTGCGCGCCCCCGGCCGGTTGAAGCGAATATGCGCCAAGCTTCCTTCCCGCCATGCCAGCACCGGCATGGCGTCGGTCGTATCGGCACGCAGATCAGCAAGCGGCATCACGCTTTCCCCTCCCGCTCGACCACAAAGCTGGCCACGGTGGCGCACGATCCGCCGATATTCAGCGTCTGGAGCCGTTTGGCGCCTTCGATTTGCGACTCACCCGCCGCGCCGGTCACTTGGCGCGCGGCATCCCACAACATGCGCGCGCCGGTGGCGCCCACCGGGTGCCCACATCCAATCAGGCCGCCGCTCATATTGACCGGGCACCGTCCGCCCGGTTCGATGCTGCCGTCTTCCACGGCTTGCCAGCTCTGCCCCGGCGGCGTAAGGCCGAGGTGGTCCAGCGCCACATACTCGGTGGTGGTGAAGCAATCATGGGTCTCTACCCCGTCGATCGCCTCAATACCCGTCACATTGGCCCGTCGCCAGGCATCCTCGATGGCGTGGCGCAGGTGCGGGAATACATAGGCCTGGTCACGGCTGCGCTCCAACTTGTCCTGCAAGCGCAGGCCCGCGGTGCGATGCCCCCAGCCGGCGATGCGCGGCAGCTGCTCGATCGACGTGCCGCGTCGGCGCGCATACTCCTGCGCGAAGCGCGGCGAGGCCAGCACGATGCCGCAGCCGCCGTCGGTCACCTGGCCGCAGTCCTGGCGGCGCGTGCCCGGCTCAATCAGCGGGTTGGCTTCGTCGTTGTCCGTGAAGCTGTCCGCATTGAACTGCCAGTTGCGGGTCTGCGCCAACGGATTGCGACGGGCATTGCTGTAGTTGATCTCGGCGATCCGGTTCAGGTATTTGCGATCCAGGCCGAAACGGCGCTCATATTCCTGCGCGATGCGCCCGAATGCCGCAGGCCACATGAAGGTGCAGTCGATATCTTCCCGGCCTTGCCACGCGGCGGAGTTCTGATTCTTCGAGGCCTCGTGGCCCGACATGTTCTTGAACTCCTCGACGCCCAGCACCAGCACGCAGTCATAGCGTCCGGCTTCGAGCTCCGCCATCGCCGTCAGCACTGCCAGCGACGACGACGCGCAGGCTCCCTCATGGCGCATGGCAGGTACGCCCCACAGTTCTGGCACGACTTGCGCCACCATCGCACCGAGGTGCGCCTGCTGACGTTGCAGCTCCCCGAACGCATTGCCGACGTGGATGCTCTCGATCTGCGCGACATCGAGCGCGCAGGCGTCGAGGGTGCCGAGCGTGGTTTCGCGGATGATGTCGGAGATGTCCTGTCCGTGGCGGGACCAGGCCTTGGCGAAGTCGGTTTGATAGCCGCCGAGGATGTATGCGGATTGGCTCATGTCAATGGCTCAGTTGGGGTTCACAGCAAGCCAGCCCAATCGGACTGGATGTCCTTCGCGTCGGCCCAGCACGCATGCGTGCCGCTGCTGATGCGATGTGGTAGGAAAATGCGTGCGACCGGGCCGGCAGTGAGATCACGGGCGTCCAGCACCACGCATTCGGAACGGTCGGTGTTCATGTCGGTGACAAAGGTAATCACATAGCCATCGTCCTCGCCCTGCGCGTCATGACACGGCGCCATCGGCGACTCGCTGCCAAAGCGGCCTTCGCCAAACAGGTACTGTTGCGATTCGCCGCTGGTATGGTCATAGCGGAGGATGCCGTCAAACAGGAAGGACCCGGGGTGCGCAATCATGTTGTACGAGTAGCGGTACGGCTTGCCCCAGTACTCCATGTTGACCATGCCGAACTCGAGATGACGCTCTTCCAGGCGGCGTTCTCGCGTAGCGCCTGTGCACAGGTTGAAGCGCCATTCATAGAGCGTTGGGCCATACCGGTCCGGGCCCATGGTGTTGCCGGTGTTGTCGTAGCCGGCCTTCGGCATTGGCGTCTTCTGGTGATAGCCGTGCAGCACCACCTCGTCGCCGTCTTCCCAAGCATTGAGCCAATGCAGCACGTAGGTCGGCCTTGCCTCGAACCATCGGATCTGCGCCGATGCGGCCCCGCGGCGCGGTACGATGGCAAAGCGCGACGGCTTGTCAGGGTAGTAGCTGAGCTTGTGCTTCCCTTCCGGAAGCAGATTCTCGTCCCAATGCAGCGGAAAGTCATTCAGGATGGCGAAATGTTCCGTGAACGCCATGTCGTGCGGAAGCCGTGGGCCCGGCAGCGGCACCGGCACGTAGTGCACCAGCCGGTTTTGCCGGTCGACTTCGCCGTAATGCATGTAAGGAGCGTCCTTGCTGTAGTTGAAGAAGAGCAGATCGCCGGTGCGCGGATCGACTTTGGCATGGGCGGAGAGGCCGCAGTCGCGCAGCACTTCGCCCCCCCAGGCATCGACCCCCTCGAATTCCAGTGTGCGTGCATCCAGCCGGTATGGTTCGCCGCATTGATAAAACATCGCGAGGGCTTTGCCCGCATGGACAATGACGTCGGTCGCGGCACTGTCGCGCAGCCCGCCGCGCGCGCCCCAGCCCGGCAGCTCCGACAAGCTCGGCTTGTCGATCAGGCCGGCATACAGCGCCCGCCCGGCTTGTTGCTCCTGCTCGAACGCCTCGGTGCGGACGAACCGGTTACGGTATTCGCAGCGACCGTTTTGAAAACTCATCAGGTGCAACATCCCGTCACCATCGAAAGGATGGAACTTTCCGAGCGGCTGGTGCACCGGATTCTGCGTGTTGCGTAGATAGACGCCATTGAGGCGTTCCGGGATTGTTCCCTCGACCTCAAGGTCAGTGGCATTGACCTCGCGATAGTTAGGCGTGAACGGCCCGGAAGTATAGGGGTGCCCTTCAAGCGCTAGCGTAGGGTGGACCTCTCCGACGATTTCGACGTGCATGGGTTGACTCGCTGTATGAATGGGATCGATGCGGGGCAAATTAGCGCTACATCTGCACTGTCGCACTCATGTTCTGACTTACGCCCGCCAGCAACTGGCGCAACTCCCGCTTGAGAACCTTGCCGACCGGGTTGCGTGGAAGCTCGGCCGTGATCAGCAGTTGCTCTGGCAGTTTGAAGGCTGCGACACCTTCCGCGCGCAAATGCGCCACCAGGGAAGGTAACGTGACGGTAGCCCCCGGTTGCTGCACCACTACCGCGCAGACCCGTTCGCCCAGTGTCGGATCGGGGGTGCCGATTACCGCCACCTCCCTGACATCTGGATGGCCGAGCAGCAGGTTCTCCACTTCCTCCGACGAAATATTCATGCCACCGCGGATCACGATGTCCTTGTGGCGCCCCGCGAAGCGATAGAACTGATTACCATCCCCAGCGATTTCGAACAGGTCTCCGGTGCGGTAAAAGCCTTGCTCGTCGAAGGCGCGCGCCGACAGCTCCGGCGCATTGAAATAGCCGCTAAAGATCGCCGGTCCCTGGAAGCGGAGTTCGCCTATGTGACCTGGCTCATTGACCTCCGCGCCGGTATCGGGATCGACGAGGCGCGTGCGGATTCGCTTGGCATTGGAATGCGACCAGGTGTAACCGGGCACTCCCATCCGCGGAAAGTACAATGCGCGCTGGCTGCGATCGGGGATGTCCTCCGGAGTCGACGACAGTGCCGCGCCTTCGTTCGAACCAAAATAATTGACGATCTCGATATTGAAGCGCTGTGCGAACTGTGCGACCAGCCAGTCCGCCAGCGGGCCGCCGCCCGAACCAATGCGTTTCAGGCGCTGCAGGTCGACTTCCCTGAGCCGCTCCGGCTCCTTGAGCAGTCGGCTCAGCACGGCCGGCGCCGCCACCGTATAGTCAATTGGGCTGGTTCGCAACTGCGCGAGGAATACCTCGATGTCGAACGGGTGATGATGATGCAAGCCGCCGCCGATCAGCAGCCACGCCACGAGGCTGGTCGAGACTCCCGCCATGTTGACGAAGGGAAAAGGAATCAGCAGTTGGTTGCCGGGCTGGAGGCGGCCGGCCTCCACTACCGACTGACCGACTACCAACCACTCATTGTGGTTGCGCGGCACGCCCTTGGAGCTTGCTTCGGTGCCAGAGGTCCAGCAGATGGTGAAGACGTCATGCGCCGTCAGGCCAATCGCCTCCATGTGCGCGCAGAGCGCGGCCGCGTTCCATCCAGTGGTGGCCGTTAGCGCGGCGTCAAGGTCGCCGATGGCGGGCGGCAAGGCGTCGCCCGACCCGTCCCGATAGGACCAGACCTGCTCCAGCGCGACGCATTGCGTCATGTAGGCGGCCCACTGCTCGGCCGCTTGGAAGGACCCGACGCGCTGCGTCGTGATGGCGACCTTGGCGCTGGTGGTGCTCAACACATGGGACAACTCATGCTGGCGGTACTGCATCGGCACAGGCGACACGATGACGCCCGAGATGGCACAAGCCATGTATAGCGCGTGCAGCTCAACGGAATTCGGCAGCTGCAGCACAATGATGTCGTCCTTGCGCAACCCTTGCCGGTGCAGCCACACGGTGTAGCGGCCGACTTGCTCGAGCAGTTCGCCCCACGTCCACCGTTGCGCCGCGTTGCCCCACAGCTCAGACCGGTTAGGTGGGTCGGCGACTGCGAAGGCGGTAGGCTGCCGCACCGCGGTCTCGACGAAGATTGCGCCAAGCGTCCGCTCGCCCCACCAACCGCGCGCGACATAGTCTTCGATTTTGTCCCTGGGTACCAAGATCATGATTTACTTCCAACGATTGAGCGTTGCTTGACTGACAAAGGTGGCGTGAAAACCGTTGGGTACGCGGCGGGGCAACAGCACGCGCGCAACTGGTCCTTGAGCGAGGCTCGCTCCCCTGCAATCAAACACCTGAATTTCGGAGCGGGCATCAACGGGGTTCCAGACAAAGCAGACCAAGTAGCCGTCGTCTTCGGCCACGCTGTCGTCGCGCGGCGCGAACCCGGGCTCGTTGTAGAAATGGCGCGGTCCGGCGCTGTAGGCAACGTAGCCTCCAGTCTCGAGGTCATACTTGACCAGCCCCGGGAAACGTGGCTCTTCGTGTCCGCCATGCGGAAACACCACGTTGTAGGACCAGCGGTTCTTGCGCCCCTGATACAGGCTATTGATGACGGGGAATTCCGTGTTGAGCACGTCATCGATCGGCCCTTCTTGCGTCTCGCCTGTCTGCAGATTGAAGCGCCACTGATAGAGCAGGAAGTCGCGCTGCCGCAAATGGATGGTTCGCTCCAACCTGCTCGCGTCCGGCTGACCATCGGGGCCTGCGTGGATGCGGTACGGCGTGCCGATCATCACGATCTCGTCGCCTTCTTCCCATGCATTGACAACGTGCAGCATGTACGTTGGCTTGGCACTGAACCAGCGGATCTCGTCTGCGCGGCCATAGCGCGGGATCACTGCAAAGCGCGACGGCTGGCTGACATCGAAGCGAAGCTTGTAGCGTCCCGCGCGCAGCGCCTCGGCATCTGGCCGCAACGGGAAGTCGTGCAGAATACTGTAGTGCTCAGTGATCGCCATGTCGTGCGGAAGAGCAGGCGCATCAAGCGGGATCTCTGTGCGATGGACGACCTTGCGATCCGGTCCGATCACGCCGTATTCCATGAACGGCCGCGTCAAGCCATAGTCGAAGAACAGCAACTCGCCGGTGTGCTCGTCCGGTTTGGAATGCGCCGAGATCCGTGAAATGGCGCCTCCGAAATCGGCTTGGCCAATGGTCTCCAGACTGTCGGGATCCACCGCGTATGGCATACCGGAGCGGTACCACATGGTGATTAGCCGGCCCGCGTGGTACTTCACATCGGTGTTGGAGGTGTTCTTGAGCGGCTCGTCGGGCCGGTCCGCGCGCAGCGGTTCTTTCAGTCCCTTCCACAGCGCGCGCCCCTCGGCCTTTTCTTCCTGCAGCGCGATGGTGGCGATCCATCGGTTACGGTAGCTCACCTTGCCGTTACGGAAGCGCACCGCATGCAGCATGCCGTCGCCGTCGTAGGCATGGTAGCGCCAGTCAGGTGGAAAGAAGTTGTTTGGTCCGTTGCGCACATACAGGCCATTCAGATCCACCGGCACGCTGCCGATTACTGGCAACTCCTCAAAAGAGTCTTCGCACTGAATGCCCGCGTTGTTGCCGCTTAGTGCGGGATTGTCGAGGATGGGCATATCGCCGCCTTGCATACTGAGTGCCTCCGTTGCGCGATCAAGATCGATGGCGCCAGTCTAGGGAGGGACGGCGAGTAAAGCCCAAGCATTTTTGATATATTGATCGTTATTTCGATATGTCATAATTGGCCTATGTCCATCACGCGCCGCGTACCACTCGACCAGCTCGAATACGAGGGAGACCGCCAGTTCGCCACGACCTTGGCGCGGGGGATCGCGCTTATGCGGTCCTTTACACCGGAAGAGCCGGTCCTGGGTAACAAGGAGCTCTCGCGCCGATTGGAGTTGCCGGTGGCAACCATCTCGCGCTTGACCTATACGCTGGTGGCAATGGGCTATCTGGCCCAAGATGAGCCACACGGCAAATACCGGCTTGGAAGTGCTGTGCTCGCTCTGAGCTATCCATTGCTGGAATTGTTCACGGTCCGCAGGCGCGCACGCCCCTACCTGCTCGAGCTTGCCGAAAGCACGGGAGGCTCGGTGTCAATCGGTATCCGGGACCGCCTTAGCGTCGTCTATATCGAGGCAATCCGCTCGCATCACCACAACGTCTATCCGTTGGATGTAGGCACACGGCAGTCGCTCGCCGGGACCGCGATTGGGCGAGCCTACCTGATGTCCTGCACGCCATCGGAGCGCGAAGCCTTGATGAATCAGTTGCGGGTCCGCGCGCCGGAGGAGTGGGAGCGACACAAGACGGAGTTACGCCGCAACATGGCCGAATATTCGCGCTGGGGTGCTTGCGTGTCGGTTGGCGAAATCTTTCCCGATGTACAGGCAGTGGCCGTGCCCCTCGGCAGAATTGATCGCGGAGAGCCAGCGGCGCTTAACTGCGCATTCCAGGGACGTCCACTGAACCGGTCTTGGCTGCTGGAAGAGATTGGACCTAAGTTGCAAGCCTTAGCCCGACAGTTGATGTGATTTGGGCGGGTCCAACCCAGATTTACCGTCTGAAGACTATTATCCTTCGCCGCCCCATACGAACGGGCTAACTTCTCGTACCAGCAACTCGCCCAGTTCCGCGCGCCGCTTTGCCGACATTCTTGAATTGATCGCCGCGATACTGATCCCTGCGTAGCTGTTGCGGGTCAGCGCAAACGCGCATCCGACACCACTCATTTCGACATCTGGATCCGCCGACTCCGAGTAGCCGAGCTTTCGTGCGCGAGCAATCAGCTGGTGCAGCCGGCTTGCGCTGATTCCGAGCCGGCTGTACTCCTTGCCATTTCTTGCACGCATTTGCGCAAGCTCTTCATCGGGCAGCATTGCCATGATTGATACACCGACTGCGCTGGTGGCGAGTAGTCGTCGCACGCCGACCTGCACGATGAAGGCCTTGACCGGATAATCGCCTTCCTCTCGGCACAGGCACACGGCGAAATCGCCGCTGCGCACGAGCAGGAATACCGTGTCACCTGTTTGGCGTGCCAGCCGCTGCATCACCGGACGAAAACGATCGCTTACGCTGGACAGCCCGGCGGACGAGAAACCCCATTGCAAAGCTTCAATTCCGAGCCGGTAGAACTTAGTAGAGCCGATGCGCTCGACGAAGCCCTCTTCGATCAAACACGTCAGCAGCCGATGTGTGGTGGAGCGATCGAGCCCCGACACCGCGATCAGATCGCGAAGCCGGATGCCGGAACCATGATTAGCGCCAACATGCCGCAGCAGCGACAGGGCTCTGGCGGCGCTCTGCGTGCCGGCCACCGGGGCCAAAGTAGTCTTTTTCTCATCCATTGAGCAAATATAGCAATTCCGCTTGTAAGCCGAAAGTCCGTCCCGTTTAATCGCGACAAACGGGGGCGCTGGCACGTACCATCACGATGAAGGTGATTCGCTGACCGCGTTGTCATGGCAATTAGGTAACACCGTGCCACGCCCCACTCTAGTCAAACGGAGACGGCATTGAATCGCATCAGACTATGGTTGCTGCCGGGCATGATGAACACCGCTAGCGTGTGGAACCCGGTCGCGGCCCAGCTCACCGACGTGGCGGATATCAGTATCGCGGATCTGAGCTGGCAGACCAGCATAGCCGAGATGGCCAAGAGCGTGCTGGCGCAGCAGCAAGGGCGCTTCGCGCTTGCCGGCTTTTCGATGGGAGGCTACGTGGCTCAGGAAATCGTGGCGCAAGCGCCGTCGCGCGTGTCCCACCTGGCGCTGCTTGGTACGTCAATGCGGCCCGAGAGCCCTGAACAAGCGGGCGGCCGCAAGACACTGCTCGACGCAGTCCATACGGATTTCTCAGCGCTGACAGACAAACTACTGATGCTTAATCTCCATCCGGCGCGGGCCGGGGACAGCGTCCCGGCCCAAGCGATGCGCACGATGTTCGAAGCGCTTGGGCCCGACGTCTTCGCTCGCCAGATCCGGGCCATCATGTCCCGGCGCGATACACGTGCTGGCTTGCTTGCCGCGCAGATGCCAGTCGCCGTCATCTGCGGACGCGAAGATCGCGTCGTACCACCTGCGTTGTCTGCGGAAATCGCCGCGCAGGTACCGAATGCCAGCCTGACCTGGATAGAGCAGGCAGGACATATGATGCCGCTCGAACAACCCTCATCAGTTGCCAGTGCTTTACGGGAGTTGCTTCGGGAATGAGACGCCGTGTAGTGGTGCCGATTTCTCGACATACGAGAAATTCACCCGATTGCTCTGGATAGAAAGCACAGCAAGCACTGTAATTCAACCGAAGCGATTCTGGGCCCTCGGGGCTCGCCGTATTCGATAGCAGCACAGTACGGTGGCACGAGACCATGCAGAACAAGCGGCCAGTCAGGGACGACAGCCGACAGTTCAACCGATAACGAAAAGAGGAATCCAGATGATCGCATCCAAACTTTCGAGCGAACAAAAGAAGAAGGTCTTTAGGGAAATGGCCCAAGCCTGGGAAGCAAGGGATTGGCAAAGGTGCGCCAGCCTGTTCGCCCCGGACGGCGTGCTGCATTCGGTGATGCTGGACCCTTGCGTGGGGCGGCAAGCATTCCTTGAGCGCATCGAGAAAGCGGCAAAACCTAACAAGCATGTCAAGCTGCATATCCAGCGCATGGGTACGGCCGACGAGGCGCTCATCGTGGAGCGAATCGACGAAATCATCATTGATGGCGTTGGTCGTTCGGTTCCGACGGTCGGCATCCTCGAGTTCGACGGCGAGCTGATTTCGCTGTGGAGGGAATACTACGACCGTCCTACGTTGCTGAAGGCGCTCGGCCTGAGCGCGGATCCTCACGCGTAAGGCTGATCCGCCCGCGCCGCACATCGCATCCCAGCTCACCTATTAGTTCCAGCATCATGGCCAAGACCCCACTCAAGAAAATCATCGCGTTCTACTGCCGCTTCACGCCGAGCTACAGTGCGATCGGCTATCACGCCCGCAGATTGTTCTGGCGCCGGATCGATCCGGATTTCCGCGGGCAAACCTGGCTGGTCACTGGTGGCTCGGAAGGGATTGGCGCTTCCGCGGCCCGACAAGCCGTAGCGGCGGGCGCTACTGTCATTTGCGTTGCGCGAAATGCCGCCAAGCTGAAGGCGTTCGCCGCCTCTGTGACGCGGCCGGAAGCGGTACAAACCGAGACAGCCGACTTCTCACTGCAGGCTGACGTCTGGGCGCTGGTTGCCCGCCTAGAGCAGCAAGGCGTGCGCATCGATGTGGTGGTCAACAACGTGGGCATTCAGAAGCGGGACCAGATCATCACCCAGGAGGGCATAGAGACCTCGTTTGCGACCAACGTCCTCAGCCACTATCTGTTGTTGCGTGAACTGCTGGGACGCAACATGCTGCGCGACAACGCCACCGTCATCGAGGTAGCTTCGGGGGGTATGTACAACCACGCGATGGTGGTCGACGATCTTAATATCACCGGCCCGGGCTATCTTGGCGTGCGCGCCTACGGCCTTGCCAAGCGGGCGCAGATGATGCTGATGGCGCATTGGCGTGCGGTCTTCGCCGGCACACAAAAGTCCTTCTATGCGATGCACCCCGGATGGGTTGATACCGCCAGTGTCAACCGCTCGATGCCTCGCTTCGTCGCCATCCTCAAATCCGTGCTGCGCGATCATCAAAAGGGCGCCGACACCATTGTGTGGTTGGCCAGCCGCCGGCCCGTACAGGTACGCCCCGAGGCGATCTGGTTCGATCGCAAGGAGCGGCGTCCGCATATCTACGCACACACACCAAAATCCACTGCAACACCGCCGGATGTTGTCGCCAAGCTTGAATCGCTGGTGCCTGCTCGCGGCCGGTCTGAAATTGCCGACTTGGCGTCTGAAAACTCAATAAAAGTCTAGTAATGTGTGCGTTCTCGAACGCGTTAGCTGCCTGGCGCTAGCAGGCTAAGATGTCAGACTGGCGTCTGCTCGATCGTGGCCGCTCCACGTCAGGCGCCACGCCATACCAGGGGTTTTTTCCACCAGTCCATGGTCCTGCAGGAGCAGGAGATGATGGGCCAACTTGGAAGGATCGACATTGCCAATGGCTTTGCCAAGCTGAAGATCGGTCATCGATGCCTGGATCTCGGCCCGCAGCGCCAAGAGGATTCTATCCAACAAAGACTTGTCTCGCTGCATCTTGCACCTCGGATCTTATTGGCTTACGCCGTGTATTGCTGCTTGCTTCGTGGATTGGAATGCTACGTGGATCCGAAATTATATTCTCGTCCGGATCTGGACGAAGATGGCCTATTCCAAGATAGCGTCAACAGTGATCGCTGTTTCGGGGAACGCGGAAACGCCGCATTCCCTTAAATCTTGTGATAGTTGATGCATGCACTTCCCCGATGTTGCCGCTTTCTTCGCTGTCGCAAGGCTCCATCGGACCGGAGCTCTATTACGACAAGGACCGAGCATAGGCGGATATGCCGGGATGTGTCCGATTTACTTTTGGCGACAATGTAGCAATGTCATCGCGAGCCTTTGCCTCTCCATAGTCAAGCGCCGCATCGACGCTGCGAAAGTAGTCGGTGCCGTCGATGAGATCGTAGGAATGTACGCTGGGAAGATCGCCTCTGATGGGCTGGCAATCCGTACGAGCAAGCGAGTAGCGCACTACGTAGCCAACCGCTCCGGCCAACTGGGTGGGACCGTGGTGTTGCTCCGCTTCGATCAACACTTCATATTCACCAATCGTGGCGCGTCTTTGCATATCTGACCTCCGCTCTCGGCTCCGCTCATTCATCCGGCCCAAGAATAACGTCCACGGCGGCCCGTCCTGCCAGCTCCGCCACCAGGTAAGCCCAACGTCTGGAGTACGGCCCGCCAAAGACTTTGATTCGCTTGCCAATCGCTGCAACGCCTGGCGGACTCATGGGTCCCTCAACCTGGAACCAGACGTCGAACATGTCCCTGGATGCCAGATTGAGATCGACATGGATATCGAACCCACGGTACTCCGTCACGCGATCCATAGCCATCTTCAACCTTCCAGGAGTGAGTTTTTCAACGTAATACCACGACCAGTAGGGATTGAAGTTGATGTGAGTCCGGAGCAGTAGGATCCAACCATCGGTACCTGGGGATTCGGCCGCCAGACTTCCTTCTCGCTCAGGCTGCGCAACATACGTTTCCGGGGCCGCATCGGCACGGCCGATCCGAAGCGGCAATCATAGCCATCTGAAATTCGGCATCAGGTCACTATGCTCGTCGACCCCGACGCCTCCCAGTTCATTGATGAGCTGTTTCAGGGCTTCCTTCGATCGCGAGTCGCAGCTGACGATCATCAGCAATTGGCTCGATGTGAGATGCGCATTCTGCCGCCACAGTGCAAGGCGACCGATCTTGCCGCCGACCAATCCGCAGAGCCACCATCCGATCATCGCCCCAAGCATGACGGCACCAACATACGCAACAGCCGTGGCGCCGGCGCCGGCGGAAACGCCGTATCTGAAGATGACAAGCGCGCCGACGATCGCGCCGACGAACATTCCTGTGATCGCAGCCTCTTCGCGGTACGTTGTCTGACTGACGTCGATCGTCGGCAATCCGTCGACGGGTTGATTGTCGCGCTGGACAAACCACGGCCCTGCGACGAGTGCCGGGGTGCCGGCCAAATCGCCCAATCGCGCTTGTGCCAGTCGCGCGGTGGCGGTGTCTCTCAGACTGAAATACAGCAACGTACGCATGGAGCTACCTCACGAAATTTCAGTCTTCATTTCAGGCTAGCCGGCGGATGCTTGCCTGATGACCGCGGCCAATGCTCCTGATGGCCCGGGCTCGGGTGCAGAACGGTGACCGCAGGTCTGGCCAGCCTTCGTTGACAGCACGATCCCAGTCAATCAGCAGCGTGATTGACTGACGCCAGCGGGGCGCCGCCAATCGCATGACTCCGAATCGCTGGGTGTTTCCCTTCGGCGGCCTCCCGGCCTGGCGGTCGCTGAGAAGGCGCGTGACATGTATGGCCCGGTAAGTGGTCTCTGCAGATTCTTTCGGCACGATATCTTCCTTCATCGCTTGCCAGGCTGGCGTAGTGACGGCAGGGTTGAAAAATTGTCGCCATTGTGCGCACCGAGCTTCCATTGGTAGCGGGTGATCATTCCCACCCATATCGCATTCCTCAGGATCGTTACGTTATCGTCATCACGATGAGAGCACGGCTGCGCCCGCCTGAAAGATGCCTGGCGAGGACGAGGACTGGCTTGCTTGGCTACTGGGGGACTGGGCGAACGGCGGTCGCCGCGTGGCATCTTGCATGAACGTTCCAGGGATCCCCGTGAGTGACTTCAGGAGTCACCAGTCCTAAGACGTCATCGAGGGGGGAAGGCCCGGAAACGAGTGATAGCCGGAACAGAAGCATAGCTTCTGAAACGCTGCAACTACCAGTATAGGGGGGCGATGCACCCCATCCTACCCCGCTTACAAATTGGTCAGGCAGGCGGTACACCACGCATCTGCGGTGCCCGCTAGCACGGACCGCTCGCCCGCTTCTGGCGCTAAACTGAATCGGATGGCCAGAGCCGTTCTCGCGGCCGACACCGTCTCCGCCTCCGTGTCGCACAAGGTCAGAAATGAACCGCCTTCGGTACTCGGTGAACCTGTCTTATGAGATCCTGGATCCCACAGGAGACTTTCTGTTGATTGTCGAAGCAGCGAAGACCGCAAGACAGTCTGTTGTCTCCGAGCGTCTGGCACTCACGCCATCGGTTCCCGCCGCTCGTTACACGGATCCACTCTGCAACCGCCTGCTCAGGATACGTGCGTACAAGGGCCCCTTGGCCATCCGCTATGAAGCTGTAGTGGACATCGATCATCGTCTGGACGATGGCATGTCGCTAACGGAGGTACCGGTCGCCGAACTCCCCTTCGATGTACTGTCGTACTTGGCGCCGAGCCGGTATTGCGAATCCGATCGCATGATGGAGTTCGCGATGCGCGAGTTTGGCGGCATGCATCCCGGCTATTCGCGGGTGTACGCAATTCGAGAGTGGGTACGCAACCATGTGCGCTTTCTTTCGCGATCCACCAATGAGCGCACCTCGGCGATCGATACGATTGTCGAGCGCACCGGCGTATGCCGGGATTTTTCCCACCTGATGATCGCGATCTGCCGCGCCCTGAGTATTCCCGCCCGTATGTCCAGCAGCGTGGACTATGGCGCGGATCCCGGCTTGGGCGCGCCGGACTTTCACGCGGTGGTCGAGGTGTTCCTGTCAGGCGGGTGGTACCTCCTCGATCCTTCGGGGGTGTCCATTCCCACTGGCCTGCTGCGCATTGGCACCGGTCGGGATGCTGCCGACATTCCGTTTGCCGCCATATTCGGCAAGGTCGAGTCGAAGCGGCCCTTTATCGAAATCCACCCAATATCCGACCCGGCTGCCGGGATCGACCTGCCGCTCGCAACGACAAGCGCCATCTCCACCTGGTAACCGGCATTAGCGCGCTTCGCCTTTCATCCCCTCGATTTCCATGGCGGCATTCCAATGCCTCGTATGCCGCAATCGGTTCCATGGCGTCGTCGACAAACGATGCCGCACGTTCCGCGGCAGCCGACGGCCCCAGAAGAACATCTTCCCTGCCACCGTCCTCGGTCTTCGGAGGCAGCAACATGTCTTCGAGCATCCTGCGTAGTTCCGGGGTATCCTATGCAGTTGATTTGCACCGAATCCTGACCAACCCACGGCAGGTTTTTGCATCGAATGTTGACCCACGTATAGAACACTTGCCCGCTTGGGAACGAGCGGGAGTTCGGAGTGATCGACGTGGCCATACTGAGCATCATTCGACGCTGGCATCTTCGCGACCAGATCCCGCTGCGCGAGATCGGCAGACGCCTGGGCATCTCCAGGAATACGGTCAGGCGCTATCTGCGCACTGACGTCACCGCCCCCACCTATCCCGCACGGCAGAGCCCGAGCAAGCTCGACGGCCATGCCGCCAAGCTCGCCGCCTAGCTCAAGACCGAGGCGAACAAGCCGCGCAAGCAACGGCGCACGCTCAAGCAGATCCACGCCGAACTGTGTGCACTGGGTTTCAGAGCCGCGAAGGCGACGACCTTACAGCCAAGCCCGACCTGGATCCGAAAGCGGGACGAAATCATAGTGGAGGGGGCGAACACCTGGGGATCCCGCTGCGTGGTCAGTGCGACATCAGCACCGGAACCGTCATTGATTCCAGGAGCGTACGCGTCACGCCGCCCAGGACAAATTCCCAAGTCCTGGTATGACCGTAGGCACCCATCACGATGAGGTCGGTATTCCTGTCAGCGGCAAGTGACAACAATAACTCCCCGACATCGTCGCCACTGCCGATGACCGGCTCCTTCAGATTTGCCTGCACGCCGTGACCGGCCAGCCAGGTAGCCGCAAACTGCACCGGTGAAAGCCACGGATCGCGCATGAGATCAGGCCGCACGAATGAGACGATATCGACCGAATCAGCGCGCAGCAGTACTGGCAGGGCGTCGCGCATGGCACGGGCCGCCTCGCGGCTGCCATTCCAAGCCACCATTACGTTCTTGCCGACACCCGGAAAGCGGCCTGCATAGGGCACAACGAGAACAGGCCGTCCGCATCGCAGGACCACCGACTCGACGAAATTGTCTTCGGAGAACGCGTCGCTATCAGACGGATCAAGCTGTCCAACGACTAGCAGATCTGCAAGGTGTGCTTCGGCCTGTACCGTCTGGGCCGTGGCCCAGTCAGGCGCACGCCACTCCGTCCTGATCGCCAATTCACGTGTTTCCCCTTCGAATGCCTGGCGTGCTGCCTCGCCCACCCGACGCTGCCATTCGTTGTAGGATGCCAGGTAACGATCGCCATCCACCAGGTAGCGAATCGCTCTGGGGTCCGGCTTGCCGACAGCAAGCAGGCCCACAAGCCTTGCCTGGTACGCCAGCGCCAGTTGCGCCGCAAGGTGCAGTCGCTGGTGCATGTGCCGGCTAGCATCCAGGTGAACCATGATCGTCGCGTAGTCCATGATGGGCACCCTTCCACCAAAAGTCAGCAACGATTTCAATCTAGGTTGCGACCTTGGGCGGTACTTGTCATGGATCAAGGAAGTGGGCGAGCGAGCCAGGAAACTGAGCTTCCCTCTGTTTTTCGCCTTCCAGAGGTCGCTGGTTATGCAGCCGCATCCTTGGTCTGCTGAGCCTTGATCCCGTCCTGCAAGAACTGAACCGGTGATACGAAGGCGAGCGACGAATGACGATGACTGCGGTTATAGAACACTCGATGTAGTCAACCGGTCGGCCGTGGCGTCCTGGTGCGTCCGGAAGCGCTTGGCGTGTACCCGCCCATTCTTCAGGCTGCTGAAGAAGCCCTCCGTGGGCGCGTCCCAGCAATTGCCATTGCGGCTCATCGAGCAACGCATGCCATATTCCGCCAACCACTGTTGCAAACAGTACAACCGCAACGTCCTCTCCACGCCAATCGGCTGGCGCCCAACACGGCCGCTCGTCGGATACAGCGGCTCAATCAACGCGGTCCAACGTGCCCACGGCACGATCCGATCCATCTCCCCGAGAAACTTCTCGCGCCGAGTCACGCGCTTCTTCTTCGCAAACTCAACTTCGGCAAAGCTCGTTTGTTTCATCCTTGTCTTTGTCTTCCATGCCTTCACCTTCAACGCGCCACGCTTTCCGCCAGATAACCCGTGGCTGGGGGCTCTTGCCCCTTGCATCAACGGCTGCACCAGCCGATGCGGCCAGCACTGAAACCATGGAGGCCGACATGAAGAGTTCCATGCGCCACTCGACGGCACCGACAAAGTCCTCCACCCCGGCACGCCTATGAGGCAAGCAGCAGCGTCACGCACCCAGTCGGCAACTGCCAAGACGAGCGGCGGCGTCCCGAGAGGAGCCGTCGCAGCCAAGGCTCAAAGAGCAGCCGCTACTCGAGGCCGTTAGTCCACTGCATTTCCTTCCTGCTATTCCTCTTTCGACCTCGAGGAACCGCCGGTCAAATCTCCCGGCCGCGGGCGCTTGCCGATATCACATGACGGGGGCCCGGGTTCGGGTTGACCTGCTCGCCAGCTGTCCTATAACCCAAGTGCTGAGAGAGAGACGCTGTAGCAAGGCGAAGGAGAGGCGATGCGGTCGCAAGGGAGGTCAGGGGTGCGCCTGAGACGCTATGCAAGCGCCATTGCAGTCGTCATCGTCGGCCTCATCGTTATCGGATTCATCGCAGACGCCCTGGTCGACTGGCTGTGGTTTTCCACGATCGGCTACGTTGACGTCTTCTGGGTGGTCCTTTCCGCCCAGACGCTCTTATTTTTTGCCGTATTCGCGGTCTCTGCGGGTGCCATCTGGTTGTCGGGCTTCGTGGCGCACCGCTACGCGCGCAGCCCGTTCATCCTGCCGGCGGGGCGTGCCTCTGGCTCTTCGTCAGAAGGGTCGGGGAGACCGCAATTCATTGCCGAGCTTGCCGACATCGCACCGCGCATTCCCTGGCTCGTCAGCATTGCCGGCGCTGCCGTCGTTATCGGGCTGATTATCGCTGCCAGTGAAATCCCGAGCTGGGACATCGCGCTTCGCTTCCTGCATCAGGTGCCCGTTGGCGAGCGGGACCCGATCTTCGGCAAGGATATCGGCTTCTACCTCTTCTCGCTGCCGGTCTACGTAGCGCTCAAGAACTGGCTGCTGCGGCTGCTGTTCTGCAGCGCGGCCGTTGCAGGCGTGATCTACGGGGTGCGCGGCGATATCGCGCTCGGGCCATCGGCCCCGGGACTTTCTCCCGCCGCTGCTGCGCATGGTTCGGCACTGCTCGCCCTGTTCTTCTTGCTAAAGACCTGGTCCTATGGTCTCGACCGCTTTCTGCTGCTTTACGGCGATAACGGCGTCGTGGTTGGCGCGGGCTATACCGACGTCCACGTCGAGTTGCCGGCCCTGTGGCTGCTCATGGGGCTCTCGGTGATCGCGTCCATCGGCTCGTGGGCCAATATGCGCTGGCGTGGCTATCGAATTCCTGCCGTCGCGACCCTGCTGGTGTTCGGCAGTTCGTTCGTGTTTGCCCTGATCTTCCCGGCGCTGTTCCAGCGCTTCTATGTCAAGCCGAACGAACTGCAGTTGGAAGCGCCCTTTATCCAGCACACTATCGCGCTGACCCGGCATGCCTACGGCCTTGAGCAAATCGCGGTAAAGCCGTTCGCGGCCGAGCAGAGGCTAAGTCTTGCCGCGATCCAGGCCAATCACGCGACCATCGACAATATCCGCCTGTGGGACGTGCAGCCACTGATGGATACCTACGCGCAATTGCAGGAGATCAGGACTTACTACAAGTTCCTCGCCGTGGACATCGACCGCTACGGGCTCGACACCGGCTATCGACAGGTCATGCTGTCCGCGCGTGAACTGGAGCCAGCGATGCTTCCGGCGAATGCCCAGACCTGGGTGAACCTGCACCTCCTGTTTACCCACGGCAGCGGCATCGTGATGTCGCCGGTCACCGAAAAATCAACGGAAGGCTTACCTTCCCTTTATCTGCAGGATATTCCACCAGTCGCCAGTGGCGGTCCGAGCATCCGTGAACCGCGCCTCTACTTCGGTGAAGGTCATCTGGAGTACGTGATCGTGAAAGGCAGCGTGCCCGAGTTCGACTACCCCAAGGGAAAGGACAACGCCTACACGACCTACAGCGGGCGCGACGGTATCGCCATCGGCGGCATCGCGCTGCGCACGCTCTTCGCCTGGCAGTTTGATGATCCCAACATCCTGCTTACCGGCTACGTCACGGATGAAAGCCGGATCCTGCTCCACCGCAATATTCAGGACCGGGTGCGAACGATCGCCCCATTTCTTAGCCTCGATCAGGATCCCTATATCGTCGCGAGCGGCGGACGTCTTTTTTGGATGCAGGACGCTTATACCGTCAGTCGCTGGTTCCCCTATTCTCAGCCGGGCTTCGGCGACGGCTCCAACTACATCCGCAACGCGGTCAAGGTGGTCATCGATGCCTACGATGGTACCGTCGGCTTCTACGTCAGCGATCCGTCCGACCCGATCGTGCGAACATACGAGCGCATCTTCCCGACGCTGTTCAAGCCGCTGGCGGCAATGCCGCAGGACCTGCAACGGCATATCCGCTACCCCGAAGACCTGTTCCGGATTCAGGCGCAGCTCTATCGCGTCTACCATATGGAAGCGCCGGAAGTCTTCTACAACCGTGAGGACCTCTGGCAATTCCCTCGGGGATTGGCCGGCATCGACGGTGGAAATGCTCCCGACACGCCTGCGGCACCCATGGCGCCGTACTACATGATCATGCGGCTCCCCGGGGAACCCCGCACCGAGTATGTCCTCATGCTGCCGATGGTGCCCAGCCGGCGCGACAATATGATCGCCTGGCTGGCGGCGCGCTGTGATCCACCCGAGTACGGCAAGCTCATCGTCTACGCCTTCCCCAAGGAAAAACTGGTCTACGGACCCTTCCAGATCGAGGCACGTATCCAGCAGAACACCGATATCTCGCAGCAGATCTCGCTGTGGAACCAGATGGGATCGCGCGTCATCCGGGGCCATCTTCTGGTGGTGCCGATCGAGAACTCGATCCTGTACATCTCTCCACTCTACCTGCGCGCGGCGTCCGGCCAGCTGCCGGAGTTAAAGCGGGTAATCGCCGCCTACGGTGACCGTGTCGTCATGGAAGAGACATTGGGCGGAGCGCTCGCTGCACTCTTCAAGGATACCGGCCCCGAAGCGCCGCCGGTATCCCGGGGCACTGCAGATACGCGCGCGCGCGACGCACTCGCCCACTATGACCGCGCCATCGAGCGTTTGAAGGCGGGAGACTGGAGCGGCTTCGGCTCGGAACTCGATGCGATGAGACCGCTGCTTGAAGGGCTTGGAGCCAGCGCGCCCGAAGATCGACGGTGAGCGACTTTTGCGACGCAACTTGAAGACAGTTCTGTTCATCGACAAGATTCGCTACGCAACCAAGCCCAGCCCGGCGCGCCAAGGCACAGCGTCATTGCGCTCGACCACGGCAACCGCGGCGTCGCTGCAAGGTAGGGCAAGACGTGCCGCTGCTGTTGCAGATCGCCGTTGATGTGAGCCAAGCTCATCATTGATACGAGCATTGCATCTTTCCGCTCATCATTCATGCGACTGTGGCCTTTCCATGCGAAACAATGTCCCGGTGGGGCGTTGCGTGCGCTCTTCGGAGCAGCTGATTAAAGTTGTCGAGCTGATGGTAGCGCCAGTGCCAGGTCGTCGTTTCGAGCCTGCCGGGATGTTGCGCACACGTTAAAAAGCTCGGATCCAGCCACTCGTGTTTCCAGAATGGCGAGCAGACATCGGCACGATTCAGGATCAAACACGGATAGCAATACCGTAAGCGAGGTCGTTCATAGACTCAACCGATTGGAGTCTGCATGGTTATCAGGCGATCCACGCTTACGTGGGTTAGTCTGTGAGAGACGCTCCAAGGTCTCGAGCGGCACTGGCGGAAACAGTAGCCATTCCCACCGGCTTAGGGCTGGCATCGGACCGATGTCGGCGTGCATCCAAAGCTGCTCCACCGTCATGGAATACTTGCCAGCGAGTCGTCCGAGCCAGTCTCCGAATGCCTCTCCGTCAAACGGTCGTCGGGCAACGGGCCACGGCCTCGTCTGATTAAAGCACGCTGTTGCGGGCGTGTTCGATGTGAGAGACATCGATCATCTCCCGGCCATCGCGGATCGCAAGCTCGGTGGCAGAATTCAATAGCGGCGAGACTTCGCCGGTCAGACCTCCACTCGCCGCCAAGATCGCCGTGACAGCTTCTCGCCGCGACAGGTTTGACGGCCGTCGCAAAGGAAGAACGCGTTCGAATGCCGCCAGGAGCCCCCGGAAGGCTTCCGACTCCTGCCATCGCGGCATTTCGAAGCGCGCAAAGCGACTGCTCATTTGAGAATCGGTCTGAAGTGCAATCTCAGCATCGTGCGTCCCTACAAGGACAATCGTCATCTGGAGATCGTTCGCCAGAAACTTGAGCAGGTTCAGTGAGGCCCGCTGCTCGCGATAATTTCCCGACAAGAGGTGGTGAACTTCATCGACAACCAGCATGCGCGGTGAAACTTTCCGCAGCAACTCGTGACTCAGATGCTCGAGCACGCTTAGCCTTGCGGATGCGTTGAACGGCGCGCCATCGCTGGCGCGTGAGTTCGTGCGGCCAGGACGAGGTTGGCGGACTAAGTGAAATGGTGGTAATGGGGCGGGAAAGACGACGGCAAGGTCCTACACGCGAATTCGCCGTCGTCACACAGATTGCGGAAGACCCACTCTTACTACTCTTCACGGCAAGGTTAGCCGTAGCACGTGACGATCGGCAATCCCACCGCAGGTGGTGGCAGTGTATGGGGATAACGGGATAACGTTGGACGCAAGCCGCGCGCGACCCATGGCACATCAAAAATGCGGCCGCGGTGCTCCATCACCTCGACCGCCGGGTCTTAATGAAGCTTCCCAACGCCGGGGGCATCCTGACTCCCGGTCACACCTCGAGGCAGCATTTCTTGTACTTCTTCCCGCTTCCGCACGGGCAGGGGTCATTTCTTCCGGTCTTTGGCCCAGCGGTACGGGGGCGCGTCGCCTCCTGAAGCTGGGACAGCTCGAGCAGCCGCTGAAAGAGCTTTCCTCTCTTGGGTGCCGTATCGCGT
The DNA here is from genome assembly GCF_905397435.1 of Cupriavidus numazuensis. Taxonomy (GTDB): domain Bacteria; phylum Pseudomonadota; class Gammaproteobacteria; order Burkholderiales; family Burkholderiaceae; genus Cupriavidus; species Cupriavidus numazuensis. The sequence goes on along the minus strand of NZ_CAJPVI010000053.1, from coordinate 30,843 downwards.
TCGGTGCGCAAGCCAAGTGCGATTTCGACGTCTTCCACATCGCCAACACAGTCGAGATCGACACAATCCTTGGCATAGGCCTCGCGGATCAGGTCGATGGACTCCACCGCATGCAAATCGAGGAGCACGGACACAATCTCCGTGTTGAGCGTCTGCTCGTTGTCCTCGAAGGACCGGAGAAGGGTCATCAGTATCTGCAGGCAACGCCCACGCTGATCGGGATGGGCGGTCGCGACCTCCCCCATTGCCCGGCATGCACCACCTCTGGCATAACTCCCGTTATGACGGTCCGCTGCGAATGGCGCGAGCACATCCACTGACTTGCCGCCCATCTGGCCGAAGACGCACGGCAATTCGGTGGAGATCCAATCGTCCCAGTCATCGTCAATACGGCGCAACAGCGAAGCCAAGGCAGGCAAGGCTTCGGTCGCTTTGAGTGCCGCGAGTATTCTCCAGGCATGCACGGGGGCGAATGGCACAAGCCCGTATCCGGTGTGTAGCGCTTCGTCAGCGACGACCGCAATCAACTCGGGGATGTGGCGGTGGTCAATGCCGAGCTTTGCATACCCCTTCCACGTTTCAGGTCTCCCGTCGACCTCCTCGAACGATTGGCCTAGGGTAAGAAGCTGGCTGACAGGGTGTGAATAGGAGTTGTTCATTGGCGTAGGATCAGTCGGCGGAACTGGGTGCGGCTGCCGCAGTCAAGATGCGGTGGCGCAGGACAAGGCAGCCTGGTGGTTCAGTTTGGCTTCAATACACCAACACATGGTGGCCGAGGTTTCTGGCTGGAGAGCAGGCGGGTTGCTTTGCGTTGCCATCTCGCCCACGTCGCAGACGATGTGAACCGTGGCGCGAGAACGTTGGCCGTGCCCCCATGGCCAACCTCCATGTCTGTCGACATCGCGACGGGGCGCGGCGCTGCGCTCGCCCTATGCATGAGGTTCCCACGAAGCCTCCTCGCCCATTTTGGCCGCATGGGCCGCTGCCTGTTCGAGCCAAGGCGCACGCGTTTTCGGGACCACCAGCATCACTAAATCGAGTCCGTCCAACGCCCGCAGGGCATGCTCGAGATTGACGCCCTTGCCGTTCTCCAATTTGGACAGCATGCCCACCGAGACCGAACAATGCCTGGCCGCCTGGTCAATGGGCATTGCCGCCTCGGCGCGGGTCGCGCGAATGCGATCGCCCAGTTGCTGAATCGTGCGAATGGTGGCCCGGGAAGGCGGCGTCGGATCAGGGAGGGATCGCGGCATGTGCGTGGGTTGCGATGAAGCGGGGCAGCGGGACAGCCCGTCTTTATCGAAACTTCATGATCGTGAAATCATACGTTTTTGCACGACAACCGCAAGTGCCTGGCACGGGCCCGCACCGGCCCATCCCAGTCCATCACGCCGTGGGAGGCCTGGCGGCAGCGCGCACACGATGCGGCCATTTCCCATGCCCCATCCGTTACGACAGGTCGTCCAGCAGCGCGTTGGCGTGACGCAGGTCCGCGGTATCCGCCCCTTCCGACATTGCGCCCGCGATCTCGCCCAGCATGTCCTTGGCCGCGCCGTCCTGGCCTTGGCGGTGCCAAAGCCGTGCGAGGCAGAGGGCGCTTTGCCAGGCAAGCGAGGGGGCCGCTTGCTCACGGGCGAGGCCGATCGCTTTGTCGAAACGCCTGCGCTGCTGCTTCCATGGCCGATGCATGGGCAGGCTCACCTGCCCCCCCCAACGTCAATGCGCCCTGCATGCCTGCGGGGTTCTCCGCCCGGCAATGGGTGCAGCGCATTGCGGCCCCTGCCCCGTAAGTCGCCACGCCCTCATGACAGGCGTGAACTGTAGTAATCGCGAGTTTTCCGTCGTCACACAAATTGCGGAAGACCCAACATTACTACTCGCAGAATCGTCGCAATGTTAGTACGCGTGTCCGGACGTGAAGGTCTAACCTATTGATTTTATTACCTGTGTGCGCAACTCGTCACGTACTACTCTTACTACACTTCACGATCGTGCACCCGCGGGGGTCACCCCCGTTGCCGCGACCACGGTCAATTGATGGCATGCTTCCTGCTTATTCGGCGCCTTTACCGTTGTTCTCTCTTTGCCAATGCCTCTAACCGCCTCACAACTTGTCCTTCAGGCGAAGCAGCTTGAGATCGAGGCCGTTCAGCTAATGGCGAGCCGTGTGGAGCTGGCGGACCTGATTGGCCAGCTGATCCATGCGCTGCAACGTGAACGGGGCGCGAGCAGCATCTTTCTGGCCTCGGGCGGACAGCGCCTGGCTGCGGAGCGCGAGGCCGCCAAGGGGGAAGCCCTTTCCCTTGAAGTACGGCTTGACGAGCGCTTTGCCGGCCAGCTCGGATCCGGACACAAGGGAAGTGCCCCGATGGTGTCGTTGATGGCATGGGTGCAACTCGATCTGGCAACGCTTCCTGCGTTGCGCGTGAGCATTGATCAATGCCAGGTGACGGCTCTTGAAGCCGTGGCGGCATTCAGCCGGCTGGTCGCGGCGCTGCTCGAACTCATCTTCCATCTGGCCGACGTTGCCATGTATCCGGGAATCTCCCGGCCGCTGGTGGCCTTTGTGTACCTGGTGCAAGGCAAGGAGTCTGCTGGCCAGGAGCGCGCGGTGGGGGCCCAGATGTTTGCATCGGGCACCTGCACCGAGATCCAGCAACAGCGCGTGCTGCATCTGATCGCGGCACAGCAGCGCAGCTTCCAGGTGCTGGAGAAGTTCGCCGATCCCGCGTTGCTTGCTGCGTGGCGGCGCCAGCAGATCAGTTCGGCGATAGCTGGCCTGGAACAGATGCGCGGCACGCTCTTGACCACACCGCCCGGCGCACCGCTCGACAGCGATGCCAGTGAAAAGTGGTTCGAAGTCTGCAGCGAGGTAATTGCCGGCATGTGGACGCTTGAGGTGCAGGTGGTGCACGGCCTGCGGGCAGCGTGCCAGGCGCAGATCCGGTCGTCGCAGGCCGACCTGCAGGATTCTGCGGGCCTGTTGCGCCGACTCCTCGACAATCCGCCCCCGCACACACATGCCGTCGAACGCTTCTTCGATGCGGAGGCGCCGTATTCGGAGAGCGCACCGCTACTACCGGGAATGCCCGACGCCTCGCGGACCCCGGCCAGCGTGGACGCCGCTACCGTGGCATCGCTCAAAAGCCTGCTGGAGAAGCAGTCGACACGCCTGGCCCAGACTGAGATTGAGCTTGATGCCGCACGGCGCGCCCTGCAAGAGCGCAAGCTGATCGAGCGCGCCAAGAGCGCGCTGATGGCCCGCATGGGGTTCAGCGAGGACGAGGCATTCCGCGCCTTGCAAAAGGCTTCGATGGACAACAATCGCCGCCTAGTCGACATTGCCGAAGCCACGCTTTCACTGACCGACCTCGCCCTGCTGGCCCAGGACTCTCCGCACGACGAATGAACTGCCATGGCTGCCCGCACCAGAATCGGGCAACAAATGCACCACCAAATGTCGCGGGCGCATGGAAGCAATTTCGTGGCACATCAAGGAACGGCGCGAGAAAGAGCGGCAAATCGCTTATGTTGGTCTCGCCAAGGGGCCAGTGTCCGGCTACCTACGGCTTGCGAAAGAGTCGACGTTCTCGATAAAGCACCCCACACTCTCGGCCGCCAAATGACGTTCGACATAGTTTCACGATCACCAAACTACAGTCACTACACCGCCTGGTCACCGCCTGAAGTGAGCGCGCCAATTGCTGCAGGGAGAAAGCATTGAGAACGGTCTCGGCCACTGGCGCAGAGTGCCAACCGCCATCCCGTGCAATCAGTGCAGCGATCCAGCCCATCTTCTAATATTGCCCGCCCTGCGGCTCGCCGCGACTGACGTGAGGTATGGCACACATATTGCAAGAAGGAACACAGGCCAACGTTGGCCTTTAGACCGGGGCAATGGCGCTTCGAAGCAAGGTGACAGCGAACCAGGAACACGGTTTGCGGGCCTCTTGCTTCGGGGCGCTTTTTTATTGCCCATCCACACGCGCCCCCATGTCACAAATGCATGCCCCCACGACTCAGTCACCTCCGGCCGAAGTGTCGGCTGAGACCATCGGTGCGTTGATCAACCTTTCCGGACGTCAGCGCATGTTGTCGCAACGGATCGTACTTCAGATGTTGCTCGCCTCGCGAGGCGATCCAACTGCCCGCGAAAGCGCTCGCCAGTGCCTGTCGACGTTCGAATCCGCGCATTCGGATCTCGTGACTGGCAATGCGCGTATGCCGGGCGCATTCTCCGTAGCCTTGCAACAACTCTACTTTGGCCATTCGCGTGCCGATGCACGGATCCGTGAGTTCATCGCCCAGGCCCGGACCGCAATCGACGCGCCACCCGCCGACACTGCCCGACGAGCCTCATCTCTCGATGCGCTCGTGACGCAGGCCACGCCGATCCTGGAACTGCTGCAGGCCGTCACACATGCCTACCAGGAGGAAATGCATAGCTGCGAGATGGCCGTGCGCAAACGCCAGGCCGACCTCGTCGATCGCCTCAGCAGTATTTCAATGCAGGCAAACCTCGTTGCCATGAATGCGCGCGTCTCCGCGGCACGGGCGGGAGAGTACGGCCGGGAGTTCTCCGTGATCACGCAGGTGCTGGCAGACATCATCAAGGAGATGGATCAACTGGTCCGCCATCTCGTCGGCTCAAGCAACGCCTCCAACGGCTCACCCCGACACGGATAGGGAGACGACCTTGAAACGTTACCTCTGCTCCTTCTGCTTGATGCTCTGCTGCGTCCTGGGGCTGGCTTCGTCCGGGACCGCGTGCGCCGAAACGTTGACCATCCACTCCGCGATCAACAAGGCGGGTCGCCAGCGGATGCTGTCTCAGCGCATGGCCAAGGCCTATTGCCAGGCCGGGCTTGGCGTCGAGGTCGAACGTTCGAAGAGGATCCTCGACGAATCCGTGGCCCTCTTCGACAGGCAACTCGTCGACCTGAAGGCGTTTGCGCCCACGCCAGAAATCAAGGACACCTATGACAGGCTTGGGCAGACGTGGATCGTCTATAAGCAGTTGCTAACCGGCAGCGAGCCGAATCCTGAGAGCGCGAAGAAGATCGCAATGGTCAGCGAAGATGTACTGAAGCTTGCGCAGCAAGGAACCGTACAACTCGAAAAGCATTCCGGCACCGCGGCGGGCAAACTGATCAACGTTGCCGGCCGACAGCGCATGCTTTCGCAGAGAATCGCCAAGGCCAGCATGTTCCGCGCCTGGGGTATTACATCCCCGCAGATGGCACAAGAACTGGACAGTGCTGCCAGGGAGTTCGCGGCCGCGCAGGAACTTCTCACCGCAGCGCCGCAGAACACGCCGGCCATCCGTGGCGAATTGCAGCTTGCCGGCTCTCAGTGGCTATTCTTTCAAGAGGCGCTCCAACAGACCGGAGGCAGTCGAGTGGAGCAGTTGCGAAACATCGCCACGACAAGCGAGCGGATTCTCCAGGTAATGGATGGTGTCACCAGCATGTACGAGGGAATGGCCAGATAGCATGACCCGCCAACGCCCGCGCCGGGAGTCCCCAGCATGCCCATCGCTCGCCGTATGTTTTCACGATCGTAAAGCTTGGGCCGGCAAGGAATCAATCTCAATCGCCAAAAGGGATGCACTGTGAGTTCGGTAGCAACCAGAATTCCCCGAACTGGAAGCCCCTCCTCTGCCGGCGTGGACTGCGGGGGGGGGGCAGTCAGTCTTGGCGATGAATTGCATTCTCCACCGGAGTTTCTGCCTGGCGAACCGCAGGACCAGTCTGCCACGTTTGACGCTGCCAGTATGCACTTGCAATGGCGCAATCACTCAGCGAGGCCAAGCAGCCTGACTGCATTACCCTTCAAGATCCCTGGCATGACTTCAGGCTTGAAGCCCGCCTGCTCGAAATCCCGCATCCACCGCTCAGGGGTAATCAGCGGATAGTCGCTTCCGAACAGGACCCGATCCCTCAGCAAGGTGTTGGCGTATTGCACGAGTTGCTTCGGGAAGTATTTCGGGCTCCAGCCGCTCAGGTCGATCCAAACGTTCGGCTTGTGCGTGGCCACGCTCAGTGCCTCGTCCTGCCACGGAAAGCTGGGATGCGCCATGACGATCTGCATGTCGGGGAAGTCGATGGCAACATCATCCAGGTGCATCGGATTCGAATACGCGAGCCTCAGCCCCCCGCCGCATCGCATGCCCGACCCTATCCCGCTGTGCCCGGTGTGGAAGATCGCCGGCAGCTTGTAATCGTTGATGACCTCATAGATCGGCCAGGCCATCCTGTCGTATGGATGATAGCCCTGCACGGTTGGATGGAACTTGAAGCCCCTGACACCCTCCTCGCGGATCAGGCGCTCCGCCTCCCCGGCCCCCATCTTTCCCTTGTGTGGATCGACGCTGGCAAAGGCGACCATCATGTCGCTGTTCTCACGTGCGGCCTGCGCGATTTCCTCGTTCGGAATGCGCCGACGCCCCTGTTGCGCCTCGCAATCCACCGTGAACATCACCAATCCGATGTTTCGTTCGCGATAGTAGGCGACCGTCTCGGCGATGGTCGGCCGCCGGTCGCTGCCGAAGTACTTGTCAGCGGCACGGTCATACTCCTCGCCATAGTTGTCGAACGGATTCCGGCAACTGACCTCGGCGTGGGTGTGGAAGTCGATCGCCACCAGGCTGTCATGGTTCATTGGTTTGCCTCTTAAGGGATGGCCTGCAGCATGCGTTGTCCGCCTCGGTTCAGGCAGGATTCACATGCGGCAGGACGTTGGCGCGGCCGCGCTCGACCAGGCTGCGCCGGTAATCGAAATCGCCAAGGCGGTATGCGAAGAAATACCGGGCGGTCTCGCACTTGCGCGCATAAAAGGGCGAGTCCGCGAGGGGCCGGGCGATACGGAACGCTCTGGCCCAAGCGAAGGTGTGGAGCAGGATGTCGACCATTGCGAGAAAATCGCCCGCCACGCGATAGGACAATTCCGGATCAGGCTCGCTTTCCGCAATCAAGGCCGCGGCAGCCGCGGCCGTCTGGTCGCAAAGCCGCAAAAGCTGCTGCGCCACGCGGCGGGTTTCGTCGCACGTGGCGGCTTCCGCTTCCTTGCGCACGACATCGAGCAGGCGGTTCAGTCCTTTCCCGCTGTCTGCGATCGTCTTGCGCACGACGAAATCGACCGCCTGGACCTCGTTGGTCCCTTCGTAGATCATCGAAACCCGGCTGTCGCGCAAGGTCTGCTCGACGCCGAACTCGTGCATATAGCCATAGCCGCCCAGGACCTGCATCGCCTTCGAAGCAGATTGGAAACCCGCCTCGGTGAAGCTGGCCTTGGCGACGGGCGTCAGCAGAGAGGCTAGCAATGCGGCCTCTTCGCGCCTTCCCGATTCCGGCGCAGCCGCAGCCAGGTCAAGGCAATGCGCAAGCCAGTAACCGACCATCCGGGCCCCTTCTGCTACGCAATGCAAATCCAGCAGTGCGCGACGAATCGCCGGCAGCAGGATGATCGCGTCCGCGCGGCTCGGCTGGCCGGCATGCGCCGCGGAGCCGACCGCTCGCGACTGTCGGCGGTCGGCCGCGTAGGCGATCGCGCATTGCGTGGCCGACTCGGCATGCCCGAGCCCTTGCATGGCCACTTGCAGGCGAGCGGCGTTCATCATGACGAACATCGCTTGCAGACCGCGATGGGGTTGTCCCACCATCCAGCCGAGGGCGCCGTCAAACTGCATGGTGCAGGTGGGACTCGCCTTCGGTCCCATCTTCTTTTCGATGCCCTGGCAGGTCACGGCGTTCATCTCGGGCTGCGCTGCGGATTCCCGGCGTTTGGGTACCAGGAACAGGGACAGGCCCCGCGATCCGGCGGGCGCGTCGGGCAGGCGTGCGAGCACGAGGTGAACGATATTGGGCGTGAGATCGTGGTCACCGCCGGTAATGAAGATCTTGGTACCGGTGATTCGATACGCGGGCTCGGCCTCTTGCCTGGTGTCCGCCGGCACCGCCTTGGCCGCGATCAGACCCAGGTCGCTGCCGGCCTGTGCTTCCGTCAGGCACATGGAACTCAGGCACTCGCCGCTGACGAGCTTGTCCAGGTACTGCGCCTTGAGCCAGGGCGATCCGTGTTCGCGCAGGCATTCGGCAGCACCATGCGAAAGGCCTGGCGACATCAGCCACGCATGATTGGCTGCCGCCAGCATCTCGATCCATGCCACGTTGAGGAGTTGCGGCAGGCCCTGCCCGCCCTCCTCCGGTTCAGCCGCCAACCCGGGCCAGCCGCCCGCCGCATAGTCCCGATATGCCGCGGCGAAGCCTTCGGGCATGCGTACCGCGCCGTCGCTGAATCGTGCGCCCTCCAGATCGCCGCTCGCGTTCAGCGGTGCAAGCCGCCCCCTGGCAAAGCGTGCGGCTTCCTCCAGCACTTGCGCCGCGGTGCCGGCATCCAGTTCGGAGAATTTCGGCATCGATGCCCAATCGGATGGCGCGCCCAGCCATTCGTCGATAACAAACGACATGTCGCGCAGTGGGGCGGTGTAAGTTCGCATGAGCTGGGGAATGACTTCAGGAAGGGTCAACGGCGCAAGCCAGTCGCCGCGCAGGCATGAACGGTTAGCGCATGCCTCGCGGGGTCTCTGCAAGGTCAGGGGAAAGACGTGCCGCCGCGGTGACTGTCCCGGGCGGCGCAAACAGCACTGAGGCTAGGACCGGATGACACCGGCAGGCGACTCGCGCTGGTACAGGGCCTCTACGAGCGCCTCGCGGTTGGAGAGTACGGCCCGCTGGTTCAGCGTGCCCTTGTCGGTGATCTCGCCGCGATCGATCGAGGGTGGCTCCGCCACAGGCAGCAGGCTTGCCACGCGGGTCGCGCTGCCGGTGGCCGACTGATTCAGCGTGTGCAGCAGCGCCGCAAATGCGGCACGCACTGGCGGCGAGGCCAGTACCTCGCTTGGCGCCGCGCCGGCTGGCAGGCCTGCCAGCCGGCGGCAGTCGTCCATGCGCGGAAATAGCAGCAGCCCAATGGCGTCACGATTCGACCCGGCGACGACCACGTCCTGCACATAAGGCGCCCCGGCAGCGATCACGCGCGCCCGCAATGGCCCGACACTGACGAAGGTGCCCGAGCTGAGCTTGAAGTCCTCCGCGATCCGTCCGTCGAACATGAGGCCCAGTTCCGGCCGCTCGGGGTCGTAGAAGCGCAGCGCGTCGCCGCTGCAGTAGTAGCCGTCCTCGTCGAACGCGGCCCGCACGCCGGCGTCCGGGTGACGCCAGTAGCCCGCCATGACGTGCGGCCCGCGAAAGCGCGCCTCCAGCTTGCCGTCCACCGGCACCAGCTTGAGTTCGCAGCCCGGCGCCGGCGTGCCCACGTAGCCAGCGCGTGTGATGGGTGCCGTGGTGAACAGGCAGCATGGCGATGTTTCGGTCATGCCCAGGCCCGCCATGATGCGGATGCGCTCGCCGCAGTGCGCTTCGGTGACGCGCTCCAGCCGGTCCCATGCTTCCTGCGACAAGCCGGCGCCGCCGAAGAAGTAGATGTTGACGCGCGAGAAGAATTTCTCCCGCAAGGCCGCATCGCGCTCCAGCGCGAGACCCAGCTCCTCCCAGCCCTTGGGAACAGTCAGGTAAGCGGTCGGCGCGATCTCGCGCAGGTTGCGCAGCGTTTCCTCGAACCGCCCGGCTACGGGCTTGCCGTGGTCGATATACATCGTGCCGCCGTTGTATAGCACGATGCCGAAATTGTGGCTGCTGCCGAAGGTATGGTTCCAGGGCAGCCAGTCAACCAGCACCGGCGGGGTGCTGGCGAACTCCGGGATGGTCTGGCGCAGCATCTGCTGGTTGCTGCACAGCATCCGCTGCGTCGTCGGCACTGCCTTCGGCTGGCGGGTGGAGCCGGACGTGAACATGAATTTAGCGATCGTGTCCGGCCCGGTCGCGGCGTGGGCCGCATCCACGCTTGCCGGCGTCGTACGCAACAACACATCGAACGCCGTGGCCGTGCGGCCCGGAAGCCGGCCATCGCGGGTGACCACCTCGACATCGGCCGGCACCACCGCCGCAATGGCGCGCGCAAACGCGTCCCCGTCCGCCGCATACACGAGCCCAGGCGTCAGTACCGAAAACACATGGCGCAGCTTGCCGAAATCCGTCGAGACCAGCGAGTAAGGGGCAGACACCGACGAAAAGGGAACGCCAGCCCACATGGCGCCGAGCGAAAGCTGCAGATGCTCGAGGTCATTGTCCGAAAGAATGGCAAGTGGCCGCTCTGTGGAAAGCCCGCGGTCCAGCAGCGCCTGACCAATCGCCCGTGCGCGCTCCAGCATCTGCCCGAAGGTGATGGTCATCCAGCCACCATCCAGCCCCCGCTCGGCCACCAGCACGCGGTCGGGGTGACGCTCCGCGCCCCGCACGAGACAGTCCGTCATGCGCTGCGGATATGGCTGCAGCGCCTCGCTGGACCGGATGTGCCAGATATCGCCGTCTCGGCTGACCAGCGCAGCGGCGTCGGCCACATGGACGGCCCGATATCGCGGAACGGGCGAGGCGGCGGCATCAATGGGGATGCCGGTGGATGGGGCTGCTCTTGTCTCGACGTCGCTCACGTCATGTCTCCTGCCATGCTTGTATCCCTGGCCGTGCGCGGCCGGGTGTAACCGCCGGTCGCGCTGCCGGCTATTCAGATCGGATAATGCCGCGGCCCACTCTGGATCGTAATCCATCGCAACTCCGTGAAGGCATCGACCGACGCCTTGCTGCCGAAGCGGCCATAGCCGCTGCCTTTCACCCCGCCGAACGGCATCTGCGCTTCGTCATGGACCGTCGGTCCGTTGATGTGGCAGATGCCGGATTCGATCCGCTTTGCCATGGCCAAGGCACGCGGCACATCCCGGCTGAATACGGCGGCCGACAAGCCGAACTCGCTGTCGTTGGCCATCTGGATCGCCTCCTCATCGCTGTCGACGCGCGCCACCGTCACGACCGGTCCGAACGACTCCTCGCGGTACAGCGCCATCTCCGGCGTAACGCCGTCGACAATCGCCGGTTGCAGGATGGCGCCGTCGCCATGCAGGCCCACCGGCAGCCGGGCGCCATTTGCGCGCGCATCGTCCACGAGCGCGCGGATGCGCTGCGCCGCTTGCGGGCTGACCAGTGCGCCCAGCACCGAAGACGGATCGGACGGATCGCCGGCCCGGAGGGTGCGCGCCTTGGCCGCGAGCTTCTCGACAAAGAGGTCGGCCACGGCGCGCTGGGCGATCACGCGCTCGGTGGACATGCAGATCTGCCCCTGGTTGAAGAACGCACCGAATGCCACGGCCTCGACCGCGGCGTCGAGGTCGGCATCGTCCAGCACGATAACGGGCGCCTTGCCGCCGAGTTCCAGCAATGCCGGCTTCAGGTGCCTGGCCGCATGCTGCGCGATGATGCGTCCGACATGGGTTGAGCCGGTGAAATTCACCCGCCGTACAGCCGGATGCGCGATCAGCGTTTCGACAATGGCCGCCGCGTCCTCCGGCGCGTTGGTCACCACGTTCACCACGCCGCTGCCGAGGCCGGCTTCCTCCAGCACGGTACCGATCATCCGGTGCAGGGCCGGGCAGGCCTCCGATGCCTTGAGCACGACCGTATTGCCGCAGGCAAGCGGCATCGCGATGGCGCGTGTGGCGAGAATCACCGGTGCGTTCCACGGCGCGATGCCGAGCACAACGCCGCACGGCTGGCGCACCGCGAGCGCCAGGCTGCCCGGGACGTCCGACGGAATGACGCTGCCGTCGATCTGCGTGGTCATCGCGGCGGCCTCGCGCAGCATGTTTGCCGCCAGCATCACATTGAAGCCGATCCAGTTTGGCATGGCACCGGTTTCGGCGGCTCCGGCGGAGATGAATTCGTCGGTGCGGCGGTCCATCATGTCGGCCGCCCTGAGCAGGCGTTTGCGGCGCTCACCCGGTCCGAGGGCCGCCCATGCCGGAAAGGCGGCTGCTGCCGCTTCGACCGCGGCGATGGCGTCCCCCGGTGTCGCGGCGGGCGCCCGGGAAACCACCGCGTCGGTGACGGGGTTGCGGCGCTCGAAAGTGGCACCATTGGCGGCGGGCCGGTCCTGGCCGCCTATCAGCATGGTCAACGCGTTCATGAAGTGAAGTCTCCAGGCGGGCCCGCACGCGGCGAAGCCCGCTCCCTGTCGGGATGCTTGTCGGGGGCGCTCTACGGCGCTCGCGGCCTCAGGCGCGCTTATAGGCTTGCAGGCCCGGCTTGATCGACTTGTCGTCGAGGAACTGCTTGAGGCCCTGCTCGCGCCCGTGCTCGGGGTCGCGCAGTTGCGCCTGGTCGAGCTTGGCGTACAGGTAGTCCTCGTTCTGCTCCCAGGTCAGTTCGCGGCTGCGCTTGAATCCGTGCTTGGCGGCGCGCAGCACGACGGGGTTCTTCTCGAGCAGCTTGCCGGCCAGTTCCAGCACGTGCTCGCGCAGTTGCGAGCGCGGCACGCTCTTGTTGACCAGACCCATCGCGGCCGCCTGCTGGCCCGTGAAGGTGTCGCCGGTCATGATGTAGTGCAGCGCCTGGCGATGTCCGACCGTATCGGCCATCGCCTTGCTGACCAGGTTGCCCGGAGGGATGCCCCAGTTGATTTCCGACAGGCCGAACACGGCCTCATCGGCGGCAATCGCGAGGTCGCACGCCACCAGCGGCGAGAAGCCACCGCCGAAGCACCAGCCGTTGACCATCGCGATGGTCGGCTTGGCGTACATGCGCAGCAGCTTCCACTGCCACTGGCAGGCGTCGCGGCGAATTTTCTCCTGCAGGATCTCGGGGCCGGCGTCGACTTCGCGGAAGTACTCCTTGAGATCCATGCCGGCGGTCCACGCGTCGCCGGCGCCGGTCAGCACCAGCACCCTGGCATCGGCGTCAAGTTCGAGCGCTTCGAGTACCTGGATCATCTCGCTGTTCAGCGTCGGGCTCATCGCGTTGCGCTTTTCGGGGCGGTTGAACATCACCCATGCGATGCCCTCTTCCACGCTGACCTCCACGGTCTTCCAGCGTCCTTCGTAATTGGCCATGTTCGTCTCCTTAATGACTGGTCGGCGGTTCGTCGTGGAATCAATTTAATATCAGGCTACCTGATATTGCAAGCGAAATCCGGCCGACCACGTGAAAACCCTTAGTACTGATACTCGATCAACGTGCCAGCACGTCTAGAAGACGTGCTTCACGCCCGCCATGACGCCGAATTGCGACCCGCCTGCCGTAGGATTGCCACCTGCTGCACCGCTGCTCACGGACAACGCGAGCTGATCATCGTTGTTGATATAGCCCACCGTGCTGTAGACCGAAGTCCGCTTCGACAACGCATATGTCCCGCGCAAGGCGTAGAGCAGCGCCTTGTTGTCGCTGTGGCGGTACTTCAGGTAGTTGACCTGGCCCGCGATCGTGAAGGCCGGCGTCACGTCGTACGCTGCGCCGGCGTAATACAGTTCGCTGCGCGCGGTCGGACTTCCTTCATTGTTGCGGCTGAGCACGCCGACACCGATCTTCGTGCGATCGAACAAGGCGTAGCCGCTGACGGAGAGGCGGTCATCCTTCAGTCCGCTGCTGGTCAGTCCCGCGAACGCGCCCGGCCCGCCGCGCAGCGAATCGTATGCCGCCGACACGCCCCACGATGCGGTTGCATACTGGATCAGCGCAGACCATTCGCGGCAGGCGGACTTGTCCGCCGGATTCTCGCCCGCGCAGTTCGTGCCGACCGGGCTGGGGCCCGCGTTGACGGTGTCGCGTCCGAAGCTGTAGGTGGCACCAAGTGTCAGGCCGCCGAAGGTGCCCTTGTACGAAATCGCGTTGTCGGCCCGCGCATTCGGGATGTAGCTGTCCAGTGAGCCCGTGCCATACACCTGCGGCCCGAGGATATCCGCGTCAAGCATGGCCCAGAACAGCATCGTGTATTGGCGACCCAGCGCGACCTGCCCCCAGTTGCCGGACAAGCCGACCAGTGCCTGCCGGCCGAACAGCCGACCGCCCTGCCCCGATGTGCCGGAGTCCGGAGCAAACCCCGATTCCAGCACGAACAGGCTCTTCAGGCCGCCGCCCAGATCCTCCGTGCCACGCAGCCCCCAGCGCGAAGGCACGGTACCCGTCACGTTCGGCACGCGCACCACGCTGTCCTTGTTCGCGCCGATCGAACTCACGTACTCGACACCGGTGTCCACGACGCCGTACAGCGTCACGGATTGCGCGTTTGCGCCCCCTGGCAACGACGTCAGCGCCGCCAGGGCCAGCAGCCCTTGCCGGACACGGTGAATGTTCTTGCGTTCCATTGTCTCGCTTGCTCCTTCCTTCTGTTGTGATCTCTTGTTGTCGTGCTCAGTCTTTTGCCGCGGGCCGCTGCAACAGCAGCAATGCGGCAATAGCGGAGATGATGGTGATCGGAATACTCGCGCCGATGATCGTGCTCGCGTTCTTGCCCATGGCCAGCAGTTGCCCCGCCAGCATCGGTCCGGCGATGGAGCCGAGGCGCCCCACCGCGACGGCGGTGCCCACGCCGGTGCCGCGCACGGCCATCGGGTAATACGCGGCTGCCAGCGCATAGAGCACCGACTGCGCACCGATGACGAACAGGCCCGCCAGGAAGGCGCCGAATGCCATCCACGTCATGCCCGAAGCGGCCGCCAGCGTGGCGAGCGCGACGATGATCCCGGCATACATGCCCGACACCACCGCGCGCGGGCGACCCCTGTCCATCAGCATGCCGATGCCCAGCGCGCCGGCACCGCCACCGATGTTGAACACGATCTGCACCACGCCCGCCTGCGCCGGGCTCAGGCCATTCGCCACCATCAGCGACGGCAGCCAGTTCAGCAGGAAATACAGCACGATCAGCGTGAAGAAGTAGCTGATCCAGATACAGGCGGTGGCCACCGCGCGACGCTCCCCAAAGAGTGCCCAGGCCACCGGTGGTGGCTTCACCGACTCACCGTGCCGCTGGTCGAAACGCCGCGAGTCCTGGAGCATCAGCAACAACGGCACGACGAGCAGCGGCCCAAATCCGCCCACATAGAAGATGTGGCGCCATCCGGTATCTCCGGCAGAGAGAATTCCGATCACCGCCGCCACGGCACCGCCGAACGGGATGCCGCAGTACATGATGCTGACAGCGGTATTGCGCAGCCTGGCCGGCACCGATTCCGAGCAGATCGCAATCAGGTTCGGCATGGCACCGCCCAGACCCATGCCCGTGGCGACACGGATGGCCAGCAGGCTCCAGAAGTCGACCGTGTGCGCCGTCGCGATGGAAAAGATGCCAAACAGCGCGGTGGCCACGATCAACACACGCTTGCGTCCGATGCGGTCGGCCAACCGTCCGCCCAGCATGGCGCCAGGCAGCAGGCCGAACGTTCCGGCGCTGAACGCCAGTCCCATCTCGCTGACCGACAGTCCGAACTCCCGCGCCATGCGGGGCGCGGCGACGCCAATCGACTGCAAATCGAGCCCTTCCAGCAGCGCGACGACAAAGCAGAGGCCGAGCGTCAGCGCCGCGCCCGAGGTTGCCTCGGCGCGTACTACGGTTGAAGTTTGCATGGTGGTTCCTTGCGTGGTGCAGAGGTCAGAGACAGCGGAAGTTCGCCGCATCGTTGATGTCGCCGGAGCCGGCGTAGCGGGCCGTCTTCGGATACGCGCACAGCGGCCGCGTGCGGTCAGTGCTTCCCGTGTTCCAGGCGGTCGATACTTCGGCATTCGGCACCGCGTTGCCCGCGCCGCGCGCCGTGGCCACGACACTGTCGGGCACCTTGCCCTGCTCCACCCATGCCACCAGCGGGGTGATCATGTCGAACTGGTCCGCGGTCGGCCCGCCCGAGCAGTGGTTCATTCCCGCGATCGGGAAGAACCGCGCGAAGTTGCTGGCATCGCCCCCGTTCGCTGCCGTGAGGCGCTCGTACCAGTCCGTGGTGTCGTTGGAGGAAAACACCGGATCGCTGGTGCCGTGATACACGATCAGCTTCGCGCCACGGCTTTTCAGCACCGACAGATTGGTTTCGTCGGGTGGCGTCATGAACGACCAGGGCGATTCGGCATAGATGCCGTTGGTTGCAAAGATCTTCGGCGCATCGACGTCCATGCTGAAGTTGAACGCATAAGCCTTCAAGGCACTATTGGTGGATGCCGGTGCGGGGGGCACGGTGAAGACGAAGGCCAGCGCCGCCGGATCGCGCGTGACCGACATCGTCTGCTTCCATTGCGCCCAGTTGGCCCCGCTGATCCCCGCGTCGAACGGGAAGCTGGCATAGAGCGATTGCCCGGCACTGTTGCGTGCCCCAGTGAAAATATTGCCAAGGGCGGTCTTCTGCGCGTCCGTGAGGCACGTGCCATCGCGCGCGCCGGAGCAGCTGCGCACATCGTTGGCCAGGCTGAACTGCGCCTGGCACGCCTTGAGGTCGTGGACCATGCCGTCCGTGGCACCGTCAAGCGCGTCGCACTTTGCGAGCACGCGAGTTGCGATCAATGATGCCTCCGTCGGCGTCAGCGCCGTCGAAATGTCCGGCAGGCCATCAGTGCCCAGACTGGAGACCGTGGCGAGCTGCTGCGCGCCATACACTTGCGCAACGGCCGCCTTGGGCAAGTGGAAACCGGGGTCGCCCGCGAGGATGCCGTCGTACTGCGAAGCCAGCCGCGCTGCCGCCACCATCGCGTGGCGTCCGCCGTTAGAGCAGCCGCCGAAGTAGCTGCGATCGGGCCCTTTGCCGTAGGCCTGCCCGATCAACGCCTTGGCCATTGGCGTCAGGGTCGCCGCGGCGTTGTAGCCATAGTCGATGCGCGCTTGCGGATCAAAACCGAACAGCGGGTTCTGGCTGCCGCTGTGGCCCGCGTCCGAGCTGATGACAGCAAAGCCCATGGCCAACGCCCCAGTCACCGGGCCGCCGCCGAACGTGCCGAACGCAGTGGCGACGCTTCCATCCAGTCCTCCGTTGGCCTGGTAGAAGAACCGGCCATTCCAGGATTTCGGCATGCGGATCTCGAAGCCGATGGCGTAGGTGTTGCCATCCACCTGGCTCACGCGCGTGTTCATGTTGCCCGTGATCAGGCAATGCTCGGCGACGTCTCTGCCGCCGATCTTGACGGCGCCGGCCGCCACCGTGCTGACCGCCGTGACCGATGTGTTCTGGAACGCCAGGCGACCGGCAAGGCTTTCGCACGTGGCGCCCATCGTAGTGCCGGTCGCTGGCGAGACTGAAGGCAACGCGGTGGAGGAAGCCGGAGTGGACGCCCCGGCTGTGGTGTTGCCGGTATCGTCCCCACTACCGCATCCCGTCAACGAGACGAGCGCCATCGCGGCGGCCGCCAAGGCGCCGCCGGCAAGGATTTGCTGCATGGATGTCTCCCTTATTGTCAGATCGTGGCCGGTGGTGCGGCAATGATCACTGCCGCCCCCGGGTGCTCGGAGGTCAAATGCCGTATCGCGTGGTGCGCGGGTGCCTCTACGGCACGTCAACGCCGTATCAATATAATATCAGGCTTCCTGATACATCAAGTAGATTATCATCGTTGCGAGTAAACCCCTAACGACTCTCAAGACGCGACACAGAAAGCACCGCATACCACCATGGCAACGTCAAGAACGAAAAAGACAACGAAGGACGTCGATCAGGCCGCCACGCCGGAAGTAGTGAATTCCGCGCCGATCCGTATTCCCTACCTCATCGGTCGCACCGATCGCATCGTCAAGCGCCGGCTGACCGAGGCACTCGCGCCGCATGGCATTACGCTGCCGTTCTTCACGGCCATGTCCGTATTGCAGGCGAGAGGCAGCCTGTCCAATGCGCAGCTGGCCGAACGGTCGTTCATGTCACCGCAGTCGGCCAACGAAATCGTCAAGATGATGGAGACCAAGGGCTGGATCGTGCGTGAGGCAGATCCGACGCACGGACGCGTCGTCAAGCTGAGCCTGACAGAGAATGCACGGGCGCTGCTGGCGCGTTGCGACGAGACCGTGAAGAAGCTCGAAGCGGAAATGCTGGAAGGCATCGATCCGCAACACGTGGATTTGCTTCGTCAATGGCTGACGCAATGTGCGCGCAATCTGCGCTGAGGATGATGAGATGTTGTTGCCTGGTCATCGGTCGGGACCGGGCCTTGTGCGAGACACGCTCGCACGATATCGACACGCTGACCAGCAAGCGCATCAGGCGGTCTCGCACCAACGCCAGGGCTGACTATGCGACGAAGCGGCGACCGTCTTCGCCTACGATGGAGGAATACCGGAGGCGGCTGCCTTCACTGCGAAGGGCGGAAGGGGGCAGCCTTACAGCACAGCATAGACTTGGGGAGGGTTGATCATGGCGTTGCTGCTGCTGCTCGCGCTGGTGACCAAGCATCTCGTATGTGACTACCTGTGGCAGCCGAGCTGGATGCTCGCCGGCAAGGACGATTTCCGGAAGCTAGGTGGCTACGCCCACGCGGGTCTGCATGGCCTGTGCACGGCTGCCCTGCTCGGGGGATTCGGTGTCACCTACTGGCTTTGGCTGGGCATCTCTGACACTGTCATCCACTACATGATCGATCGCTGGAAGGTGCGCCTCGGCCGACGCGCCAAGTTGACACCGAATCAGCCGCAGTTCTGGTGGGCATTTGGCCTGGACCAGTACGCGCACGTGCTGACCTACCTTGCCATTGTCTGGCTAGCTGGGATGCCGAACTGATTTGTGAGTTTTAGGCGAGCGCGCCGGCCGGTCGAGATTGCAGCCCTTGCCGCTCTCGAAGCGTGAACGGCATGCCGACAGAGACACCACGGATCTTCGCCGCCTGACTATGACAACGGGTTGCGCCTCTCACGGGACCACGCAGTCGTTCCTGCTATGCAAGCTTCCAGCGCCAGGTTCTGGCATTCGACTCCTCGCCACGTTTGGCCACCAAGTCACGCAGCGCAGCCTTGAGCACCTTGCCGTTGGCGTTCCTCGGCAACGCTTCCACGAACAGATACGCCTTGGGCCGCTTGAATCGGGCAATCCGGCGCAAACACCATTGGTCCAACTCGGACATGGTCACCTGCGTCCGGGCCTTGCGAACGACAACGGCCACCACTTCCTCTCCCCAGTCGGCGTGGCTGCGCCCGAGCACGGAGACTTCCGCCACGGCAGGATGCGTGAGCAGCGCATCCTCCACCTCGCGCGGGTAGACGTTAGAACCACCGCTGATGATCGTCTCCTTGCTGCGGTCCTTCAGGATAAGCCGGCCGTGTTGGTCCATGCAGCCGACATCGCCGGTATGCAACCAACCATTGCGCAACGTCCCCGCACTGGCCTCCGGATTATTCCAATAGCCTTGCATCACGGCAGCGCCGCGCACCAGCACTTCACCAATTTCACCCTCAGGGAGAGGGTCGTCGTGGGTATCGGCGATGCGAATCTCCACGCCTGGAAAGGCACGGCCAACGGAAGCCAGCACGTCGCGGTCGCCTGCAGCATGGCTCCGCTGACGTCTGGGCGGTAATCGTCATCGGACTTTCGCCCTGGCCATAGATCTGCGCAATTTTCGCGCCCAGACAGTCAAGCGCGGCGACTTCATCCTCCAGATAGAGGGGGGCGCCGCCGCAAACGATGACCTTGAGATTCGAGAGATCGGCACAGCTTCGGCGCACGTACTCGACCAGGCGGTTGAGCATGGTCGGCGCCGCAAACAGACTTGTTCGCGGGTACGCCGCAACGAGTTCGACCAGCTCGGCGGCATTGAAACCGCCCGAGGATGGAATGACTTGACTGGCACCTTCGGCGATGTGCGGGACGATGTAAAGCCCCGAGCCGTGGGACATTGGCGCAGCGTGAATGAGACGTCGCCTGGGACGATGCGCGTGACAGCGCCGCAATACGCTCCGGACATCGCGCTCAGATTCCCGTGCGAGAGCATGACGCCCTTTGGCTTGCCCGTCGTTCCGCTGGTGTAGAACAGCCAGGCAAGGGTATCCCCGACGACATCGGCAACCGGTACACCGGGCGCCGCAAAGAGGGCGTGATAGTCGGTGGAGTCGACAACGATGGTCCTTGCGTTTGTCACTGCATTCACATCGCTGACAAAGCAAACGGACGCACCACTGTCTCGTACGATGTCGTCGATCTCGCGCGGATGCAACTTGGCGTTGATTGGTACCGCACACAGTCCTGCATGCCAGATTGCGTATAACAACTCGACATACTGAGGACAGTTCTTCATGATGAGCACCACTCGGTCACCGGCATGCAGACCGAGCCAGTCGCGCAATCCCCCAGCGCACCGAGCGACGCGGTCGGCAAGCTGAGCAAAGGTCGAGAGCTGCTCAGTGCCGAGAAAAAGCGCGGCCTGAGCGGGGTATGCGCGGGCTGTGCGGACCAGCATATGCGCGAGGTTCGTGTTCATGCTGCCTTCCGTTGCCGTCGTTAGTGATTCGATTTCGGACTGGTTGGTGAGCCGGGGAAGCAAGCACGGCGATACAGCTCGCCTTTGCTCGCGCTGCCTCATAGGGCGCCCACTTCTTCATACGCCTTACTGAGTCCCAGCTCGCCCGTTCTCGGAGGGCAGGCTCGCCTGCCCTCCGATTCAGGCGACGCTTAATCCGACGCGCGCTCCGGCACCGGGAGATTCACCCACTCCTTGTAGAAGGCCTCGATGTCGGGCTCGAAGTCGTGGATCACGGGATACCACGGAGTAGGCGCCTCGACGTCGTGCATGGTGCCGCACGATGGGCAGTAGTATTCGCGATACACCTGCCACTGCGTGTCGGGGGCCATCAGCTTCGGATACACCTCGGTCATCGCCTCCTCCGTGTCCCGCACGTAGATCGAAGCATGGAGCTTCCAGTTCTCGCGGTAATCGCAGAATTCGTGACCGCAGTCGCACTTGACTACCCACTTTTTGCTCTTGGCCGACTGCACGATAAACATGTGCGGGCTGAGCGGTAGCACGATACGGTCAGGAAAGTTCACCTTGGCCTGCAGGGCCGCCAGGTACTGCGCGAACCGGCTATCGTCCTTGGGCATCGAGAGCATGCGGAAGGTGGTTTCCCAGTCAAGGGAGCCTTCGACGAGGTGGGCGACCTGTTCATTGGTGTAGGTTGACATGTTTCAGCTCCTGGATGCGGTGATTACTCTTCGACCTGGACGACAGTGGTGACGTCGGGCAGCAGGGAGAGGTCCATGCGGTGCTTGGCGCCGTAGGATGGCACGCCCAGCTCTTCTTCACGCACCTGCCAGTCGGCGGGCAGGTTCCAGAATTCCTTGAACTCCCGCGTGAACTTCTCAGACAGGGCAAAGCTGGTGGCGAACATGTGCTGCACCTGGACGGACCCGTGCTTGTTGAGAATGCGTTCGCGCTCTTCCTTCATCCATTCGCGCGTCGGCAACGCCCGGGCCAAGCGTTCCTTGCGAACTTCTGCACGGCGTGCTTGGGTCTTGGCAGCATTCACGGTAAAGACGCCCTTGTCGTCCTGGGTGAAGACAGCCCCATATACCTTCTGCGCGTAGGCCGGCAGCAGGAACTTCTGGTTGAGGTCCGCTTCGATGGCTTCCGGGTCCCGATCGAGGGGGTCGCCAAAGCCCGGCCCACCGCGCAGGTAGTTCAGGTACAGGTCATGGTTGGCGTAGCAGTCCTCCGTCGTGATGCACTGCTTGTCGCGCTTGACCTCGGCGGTGGCATCGATGTGGCGCTCGAAGTCGGGGTTGCCCGGGTCGATGTCGCCGCCGAGCGGCAGGGAATCGCCGATGGCGATGCGCTGGTCCAGGCCGGTCTTGTGCGCCTCAAAGCGATAGCCGGTCGCGGACGGGTAGCCGCCCATCATGCCCCAGTCGCTGTTCATGAAGCCGTTGCCCATGAAGAACATGGTCCAGTCCTGGGCGTTCCACACCATGCGCAGCGTCTCGAACCCGCAACCGCCTCGGTACTTGCCGTATCCGCCGGAATTGGCCTTGACGTTGCGCCCTAGGTAGAGCAATGGCTCCGCCATCTCCCAGATCTCGATGTCGCCCATGTCGCCTTCGGGGTTCCAGATCGCGGCGGCGTGGTTGAGGCCATCCTTGACGGCACAGGCGCCGGTGCCGCAGGAGCTGGCCTCGAAGCTGTTAACCGCGTGGATCTCGCCGTCCTGGTTGATGCCGCCGCCCTGCAGCCAGTTGGAAGTGTTGGCGTTGCCGGCGTTGACCTCTTCCAGATAGCCGCGGCTGAAGTAGGACTGCGACAGGCCGCGCCACAGCGCCGCCCAGCCCGAGACCAGGAAGTGCCAGGCATAGGCGTGGCCGGTGCGGCGGTCATCCGGGTTGCACCACGTGCCCTTGGGCAAGCGGAATTCGGTGGCGAAGTAGGCACCGTCGTTGATGCGCTGGGTGGGTACAAGGGTCTGGCACATCATCACCCAGATTCCGGAAGTGAATGCCACCTGGTGCGCGTTGAAGGTATGCCAGCCCCAGCGGCTCGCGCCTTCGAAGTCGAGGCGCCACTTGCCGTCCGGCTTGATGGTCATCTCCACCGGCGAGTGCATGATGGAGTCGAGCTTGGCGAAGGCGTTTGAGACCTGCACGTCGTCATGCTTGTAGGGCACGTCGACAAAGGAGACCTTGCGGTACTTGCCAGGCAGGGTCATCGCCTTGATGCGGCTCTGCAGTCCGCGGCGGCCTTCTTCGATGACCTCGTAGGCGAACTTCTCGTAGGCCTCGAGGCCGTCGGCACGGATCACTTCTTCGACCAGTTCGCGGATCATGTGGCAGCCGGCGATCCGGGTTTTCTCGTCGAGGATCCAGTATTTCGGCGTACGCACCGAGCGCTGCGACTCGTGCAGCCAGTCGCGCAGCGGCTCGTCGTTCACGCCGGTCTTGCGGCAAGTGATCATGTAGCCGTCGCCGAAGCGCTGGGTCTGCCCGGTGGACATCGAGCCCGGCGTCACCGAGCCGGTGTCGATGACGTGGGTCACGCCGCCCACCCAGCCGATCAGCTTGCCCTCCCAGAAGATCGGCACGATGGTGGCGATGTCGCAGGGGTGCACGTTGCCGATGGAGCAGTCGTTGTTGGTGAACATGTCACCTGGATTGATTCCGGGGTTGGCCTCCCAGTTATTCTCGATCATGTACTTGATCGCCGCGCCCATGGTGCCAACGTGGATGATGATGCCGGTCGAGGTCAGCACGCAGTCACCCACAGCGTTGTAGAGCGTGAAGCAGAGTTCGCCTTCCTGCTCGACAATGGGACTGGCGGCAATCTTCTTCGCGGTTTCGCGGGCATGCACCAGGCCGCCGCGCAGCTTGGAGAACAGCTTCTCATAGCCGATCGGGTCGCTGTCGCGGAACTCCAGCTTGTCGAGGCCGTTATAGTGGCCGGTGGCCTGAGTGCGGGCAATGATCGCGTCGCGGCACTCCTTGAGGGTCTTGCCGTCCTGCAGCAGATTGCCCAGGCCCACTTCCTTGTTGCTCATCATGTTCATGGCGTGTCTCCTTACTTCACTTCCTTGAGGTGGAACAGGCGGTGCTTGTCGACCGTCGTCTCGAAGCCATCCGGTACAACAAAGGTTGTGGCGTCCGATTCGATGATGGCGGGGCCCACGATGTGGTTGCCGGCCTTGAGCGCTTCCATCTTCCAGAGTGCGGCATCCACCCACTTCTTGTGGCGATAGAAGGGGCGGGGGCCGAGATAGGCTTCCCTGGGCGGCGTTGGGCCCGCATCCGGGTCTTCCGGCAGCACTGGCTTCTGGGTCACGACGGTGCCGCGCAGGATCGCGCCGGTGATCGAGAAGCCCAGTTCTGGCGAGCGCGCGGAACTGGCGTACACACGGCCATAGGTGGTCTCGAAGGCCTCGACGATCTTGTCCCAGTCGGCAGCGGTGGCAGCACTGGTGACCGGCGATACGATTTCGAGGTCGTTCAGTTGGCCCATGTACTGCATCTTGTAGCCGGGGATCAGCAGCACGTCTTCGGGCTTGTAGCCGTTGAGGACGAACTCGTCGATAACCTTGATGGCCAATTCGGACCAGGCTTCCTGCAAGGTCTTGCAGGCGGCAGCCTTGTCGCCGTCCGGTGCGAGTTGTGCGACACCGACGTCCACCGACTTGTCGTAGCGATATTCGAAGTCGGCGCAGGCGCAGCCGAACGCCGAAAAGCCGGCCGCCCAGGCGGGAACGACGACATCCTTGAAGCCGACGCCTTCGGTGTAGCCGTAGGTGTGCACCGGACCCGCGCCGCCGTAGGAGAAGCAGGTGAACTCCGCCGGGTTGTAGCCCTTCGCGCTTATGTTGGCGCGCAGGTACTCGGACAGGGTGAGGTCGAGCAACTCGATCACGCCGGCGGCAGCATCTTCCACCGACAGGCCGAGCGGATCGGCAATCTGCGCCTTGATATGCTGGCGGGCGCGTTCCACATCGAGCTTGATGGCACCGCCGAGAAAGTTGTCCGGATTCAGGTAGCCCAGCACCACGTGGCAGTCGGAAACTGAAACAGTGTCGAGGCCGCTTTCCGGCCAGCAGGTGCCGACGCGATAGCCTGCTGAGTCCGGGCCGAGCTTGATCGACTTGCTGTAGGGGTCCAGGCGCACGAAGCTGCCGGCACCGGCGCCGACCGAGTCCATGGCGACCAGCGGTAGAGAGAGCACGAGGCGAGCCATGTCCGGATCAGACTTGATGGCGAAGTTGCCCTTGGTGATCAAGGCCACGTCGAAGCTGGTGCCGCCGATATCGGAGCAGGCGATGTTCTCGTCGCCCAGTGCCTCACCGAGCAGCTTGGAGCCGATCACGCCGCCAATCGGGCCGGAGACGATCGTTCGTGCGAGTTCCTTGGCCTTCCAGCTGATGGTGCCACCGTGCGTGGCCATGACGCGCAGATCGAACTTGGCCCCGTGCTTGCGGAAACGGTCGCTGACCTTCTTCAGGGTCTGGCGCGACGGCTCCGCGCCGTAGGCCTCCAGGATGGTGGTGTTCATCCGGTGGCTCTCCTTGCGCGACGGGTAATAGTCCACCGAGGCGAAGACCGGGATATCGGCTTTCAGTTTCTTCAGCTCTTCGCGCACGATGTCGCGGGCGCGTTGCTCGCTGGATTCGTTCTTGTGGGATTGCAACAGGCAAATGACGATGGCCTGCGAGCCAGCCTCCACCAGCTCCCGGGTGGCCTGGCGGACTTCCTCTTCGCGCAGCGGGATCACCACCTGTCCTTGTACGTCGGTACGCTCTGTGACGCCACGGGTGCGCGAGACAGGTACCAGCGGTTCGTCATAGCGGTGCGTGTTCAGGTGGATGCGATCTTCCAGCGCATAACCCAAGTAGCTCTGCAGCGCGCGCCCCATCGAATGGATCTGCTCGAAGCCTCGATTGCAAATCAGGCCAACATCAAGGCCCTTGCGCATGAGGATGCGATTGAGCATGGCCGTACCGGAATAGACGCAGGTCACCAGTTCCGGATAAACGTCATCCACTGTCCGGTCCCAGTGTGCGAGCGCATCTTCGGACGAGTTATAGATGGCAAGGGATTCATCGCCGGGATTGCTTTGCGCCTTGCCGACCACGAAACGGCCATCCGAGCGCACGAAGAATGTGTCGGTCATCGTGCCACCAGCATCGATGCCCATCACCTGTACGGTGGACTGCGGTTGCATATTGCCTCCTGTCATTGGTGTCGTCGTAGTGGGATCTCCCCACGCCCAATGCATGGCAAGGCTCATGCCAAGGTGGCCCAGATCCAGCCAGAAAGGCTGGCTATGTGAAGAAAATCAATGAGTTGAAAGCACTGTTCGGTTGCGCCGCTAGTCGCATGGTGTCCGGACTCGGTGTCCGGATATTCGACGACTGCGCACGCGGGTGTCTGGGAATCGGACGCCTACTGGCGGGCTTGCGCTATCGATGCGGTATTGGTGGGCTGGCGAAGAACGCGTCGATGCCCGAGCGGTGCTCCGCGACCACGCCAAGGCTCTGGCCTTAGCTGTCAACGACGTGATCCGGCAATCCGTAGGGCATGCCGTTCACAATCGCCTTTCACTACGAGGCGAACGAACGGTGGTCACCGTAGGTGAAACTGGTGTTGGGAAATTTTTCGCCTGATGGATGGTCCCATCAAAGGCGTGACCATAAGCCACCTGATGGCTTTGACCGCGGCGCCGACTACATCAATCAGGAACTTCCAACCATCGATCTGATCGCTGCGGCTTTCGCCATACAGGCACCACATACAGAAGTGCTCGCAATTATTGGAGACCAACTGGTATCGGTCCTCGCCCAGGCGCGAGTAGGCGCGGCGAACAGCTTCGGGGCCATCGAACCTGGCGTCCGGGCTTTTCCTGACCCAGACGGCGTGCCCATGTGCAAACTCGGCGAGCGTGACCTCCTGCACTGGGCCTCGATGCAGCAACCGCGACAGCCCTGCGTAATGCACTACCCTCCCGTCTCCCGCATAAACACCGTGATGCGTATAGCCAAATCGCTCGGTAACGAGATGGCTACCGATCGTCATGCTCACTTTCGCGACTGATTCGCCAACCTGGCGCCCTGACCTCGTTGAATCTTTCATGGCCATCACCACGTTCCGCGGTCCCTCGTACAGCTGGACCGCATACGGCGTGCCACCAGCTCAAGCGAGAGGCATCCCCCAAGGACTGCGCCTTCTTTGATCCTGCACGGCCGACACCCGCGGTTTGCCTGTCCGGATTCCGGTCAGTCAAACTAGGGTGTCCGGTTTCCGGACACCCCAGCCCGCCTTTGCTGCAGAGCACAAATTATTGATTTAAAAGAGATTTGTTGACTTGGCTGTGGCATGGGGCTACGGTTACTCGAGCCAATTAACCCTGACCATCCCATGCCGTTTTCTCGTTGCGGCACCTTGATTCCCCGCATCGGCGATGAACCTCTCGTCGCCTCGGCCTGGGAGCGTTTTGTGCAAGACCCGTCTCTAGATGTGGCGGGCGTGCGCAGCGTCGTCCTGGCGTCGTGGCAGCGGAGTCGTTCTGAGGCCGTCGACCCTGCCAGGCACTCCGCACCGGGGGCGGCGTCCGATCGCATTGGCCAGCTGCAGCGTCAGAATCGGGACTTTTGCGATGCCGCGCGTCCGGCTCTCGAGGGCCTGCGCGATGTCCTGCAGGAATGCGGGACTCTGATCATGCTTTGTGACGCAGGCGGTACCATTCTCCGCATTGACGGAGGGAGCGGAGTCCGCAACGCAGGTGAAGGGATCAACCTGGCCGCTGGTGGCTGCTGGAATGAGGAAGTCATCGGCACCAATGCCATAGGCACCGCGATCGCGACCCGAACTCCGGTTCAGATCCATGCCAACGAGCATTTCTGCATGGACGTTAAGCGCTGGACCTGCGCAGCGGCCCCCATCATTGATCCTCTCAGTGGCGCCTTGCTGGGCGTTGTGGACGTCTCTGGTGTCAAGGAAACGCTTCATGGCCACACGCTGGGTCTGGTGCTGGCAGCGGCCAAGCAGATAGAGGGGGAACTGGCTCGCCGCGACGGTGCTCTGCATGAGCGCCTGCTAACGAAAGCCATCGACAGTTTTATCCGTTACGCCAACGACTACGTTGTGCTCGTCGATGCCCGGGGACGGGTTATTCGCGCCAACGGGAATGCGCCTCTCGCGCTCGAGATGCATGGCGTGAACTTGCCGCAGGGAATCGGCACTCAGCTACCAGGCCTCAATCTGGCACTCCCGGATATCGATCGGTCCTGCCAACGCCCACAGTGGCTATGCCCCGCATGGCTACATCCAGTAAAGGATCATGAAAGTACGCTGGGTACAATGCTTGTGATCCCGCTCGCGGCACGCCAGAACCGACCCACCATATCCTTGCCGCCGGCTCGGACACCACCGGCTGAGAGCGATGCGTTCGGCGAGATCATTGGTCAAAGTGAGATATTGGAAGCCACCAAGGCCCGCGCTCGCCGCCTCGCGCCGCTCGATCTGCCTGTGCTGCTTCTGGGCGAGACCGGTGCCGGTAAGGAACTCTTCGCCCGAGCGCTACATCAGGCCAGTCACCGCAGTCGGGGGCCATTTGTTGCCGTCAATTGCGGCGCCCTGAGCCGCGAACTCCTGGCCAGCGAACTTTTTGGGTATGTCGATGGCGCCTTTACTGGGGCGCGTCGTGGCGGCCTTCCCGGCAAGTTCGAGCAAGCGGAAGGCGGCACACTGTTTCTGGATGAAATTGGCGAGATGCCATTAGATATGCAGCCGCACTTGCTACGCGTGTTGCAGGATGGCATTGTGGTGCGCCTTGGCGATACCCGCGAGCGGCGCGTCTCGGTGCGTGTCATTGCGGCCACCAACCGTGATATGCAGGGCGAAATCACAGCCAGACGTTTCCGCGAAGACCTGTACCACCGCCTCTGTGCGGTCACGTTGGAACTGCCCGCGCTGCGCGACCGGCCTGGCGACATCGATGCGATCGTCGAGCATCTCAACAACAAGCTTGCGCAAAAGTATGGCTGTGGACCCAAGCAGCTGAATTCGGCTGTGCATCAGGCTCTTTTGAGCTATCGTTGGCCGGGGAACATTCGCGAACTCCAGAATACCTTCGAAGTTATGTTTGCGCTCTGTGAAGGCGACACGATCGACATTTCGCAACTGCCCCCGGCCATCGCATCGATGGCGAAGAACCCTCTTTCCATCCCGCCCTCGTCGATGGCCTCCTCGGCCGGGAGGCTTGAGGAACTGGAACGACAAGCAATTCTTAGCGCGATCGCGGATTCCCACGGAAATATATCCATGGCTGCTCGGACGCTGGGAATTTCGAGGAGCACGCTTTACGTCAAGCTAGCCGGGATGCGCGACCGGCCAGGCAATTCTTAAAGCCGCGCGGCGAGCTTGGACCGCGCGGTCGCTTACGACAACTGGTCCAGCAGCGCTGTGCTTGCCTTGGCGGAGCCAAAGCGCGGTTGAAGTGAAGTAGGGTCTTCCGCAATTTGCGTGACGACGGCAAACTCGCGTGGAGACCTTGTCGTCGTTTTTCCCGCCCCACTACCAACCATTCCTCTTTTTGATTAACGTAGGCAAGCCCGCCAGCCTCTTCCTGGACGCACGAACTCACGGCCTGCGATGGCGACTGGATTAGCGGGTGCAGCAGTACGAGCAGGCCGGCCATTTAGTTCGGCTTCAACACGCGCAGCCGCAGAAATTCGATATTCGCGCGGACATACATTTGGCGCTTGAGATCCTATGAGACATGGGACCGTCGACAAGCGCCGATGCTTAAAATCAGCGTGTCGTGCTTGGCTCACAGGAGCTTGTACCGTCAGGCACGCCCTTACTCTGCAATGGCGATGATCTGGTTCAGTTGCTCACAAGCAGCGGCAAAGACGTCCAAGGGAGCCTGCTTCCAAGGGTGGGCCTTGGCATGGCGGGCTCGCCAGTCGAACGACTTCGGTTGGTGAGCCAACACGTAGCTGTTCTTTCCCTTCGGCCCCTGAAACTTGATGGCAAATGGATTGGTCTCGTTATAGGCTGCCGTTGTCATCGGCAAGCCAATGACGATACTGGTCCGCTCATTAAACGGACGCGGTGAGAGCACCAGCATCGGATGCATGTCCTTCATCTCCCGGCCAGCTTGCGGATTGCAGTCGATCCAAATAATGTCACGTCGCTCAGGCACCCACAGCTTACCCGCCATTACATGGCCTCCGCACCGACACGCTGCGTGACCATGGCTTCCCCACCGTGCTGATTCGGGTCGAATAGCGCCAGCTTCTCCGCGAGCGTGAGAGCACGGCGGCCGACAGGCCTGACTGTGACACCGATCTCGTCGGCCGATACCTCGACTTGCTGTCCTTCAGCAAAGTGCGCGGAACGAGCCACCGCAGTGGGGATGCGGACGGCGAGGCTGTTGCCCCACTTTTGAATCGTCAGGGTTGCACTTTTGCGCATGATGGGTACTCCTAGCCATGTTGATACAAGTTTAAACGTTTCCATCAATTGTTTCAACAAGTAGATACGTGACTTCATTATGTCTTGTCGGCTCCACCCAGTATGATGTGGCTCCTACGTCGCCGCGTGACGCGCACCTTCCTCGCCGTGCAGGTACGCACTCGTGGTTGCAATCGAGCATGGCCAAAGTTGTCGCGCACTGTCGAGGAGGCGGAGGTGCGCGAGATCTTGCGGCGCGCGCTCAGCCAGCCGCCGGCTCGCGGCGGCGGCGTGATGCTGGCCGATCCTTGGCGGGATGAATACGGGCGGCTGAAGGCATCGGCAAGCGCGACCAGCCCCGCCGCTTGATCGCACCGGCGAACGATCGCCAAACTGGCCCGCTGCCGCGCGCGCCCGGGCTGCGGCCACGGCAGCGAGGGAGATCGACCGGTGGTCCTGCGCCGGTCGTCGACCAGGAATAGACCTTGTCCGGCGGGCCCGGCATGGGTTCATCCAGGAAATAGTCGGGCATGGTGGGAGCCCATGGCCGCTCGCACACAAGCGACCGCCAGGTGGACCTCGGCCATGGGCGTGCAAAACTAGTTGACAGCCATTCGCCATTGCGGCGGAGTAAGGGCCAGCTGGCGTCCGTCGCCCACACTCTGTGTGGAGCACAGTCGTTGAGGCGCACGGTCCGGCATGACTTGGGGCGGAGGGCTGGCCATGGCGTTGCCGCTGCTGTTCGCGCTGTTCACCAAGCATCTGATCTGCGACTACCTGTGGCAGCCGAGCTGGATACTGGCCGGCAAGGGCGATTTCCGCAGCCCAGGTGGTTATGCCCACGCGGGCTTGCATGGCCTGTGTACCGCGGTGCTGCTCGTCGGCTTCGGTATGACCCACTGGCTCTGGCTAGGAATCTTCGACGCGGTCGTTCACTACCTGATCGATCGCTGGAAGGTGCGCCTCGGCCGACGCACGAAGTTACTGACCGGCGCACTAAATAGTGCGTACGTTTGATCAGGCTGCGTAGCGAACATGCTTTTCCTGAAACAGGTTGCGAATGACGTGAGGCTGCTTCTGCCGGCGATGCA
>NZ_CAJPVI010000052.1 GCF_905397435.1 Cupriavidus numazuensis | reverse complement strand
ACGAAGCAGCGGCTGGCACAGCTGGGCGCGGAACCCGCAGGCGGATCTCCCGAGGATCTTGCCCGCTTCATGCGCAACGAATCGGCCCGATGGTCGGCCGTCGTGAAGACCGCGAACGTCGCAGCGGACTAGCTCGTTACTCAACCCTTTGACTGGTCTTCCGAAGGATAGCCATGACCCAAACCATTACTACCTATAACCCCAGCACGGGTGCCGCGCTGCAGACCTACGAAGGCTGGACCGCCGGGCAGATCGAGACGGCCGTCAGCGCCGGCCATGCCGCAGCGAAGGCATGGGGCCAGCAACCACTGGCGGACCGTGTTGCAGCCGTGCGCCGCCTGGCTGAGGAACTGCGCCGCCAGGCCAGGCCATTTGCGGAGCTGATTACTGCCGAGATGGGCAAGGTGCTGCCCGAGGCCGCCGGCGAAATGGAAAAGTCCGCGGTCACCGCGCTCTACTATGCCGACAACGCCGCGCGCATCCTCGCTGACGAGAAGGCTGACATCGAAGGCGTGGACGCATGGGTCAGCTATGAACCGATCGGCCTGGTGCTCGCCGTGATGCCGTGGAACTTCCCGGTGTGGCAGGTCATGCGTTTCGCGATTCCGGCGATTACCGCGGGCAACGGCGTGCTGCTGAAGCATTCGCCCAACGTCACGGGATGTGCGCTGGCGCTGGAAAAGCTGTTCCTCGACGCCGGGCTGCCGAAGCATCTCGTGACCACGCTGGTCGTCGCCGAACCGGACGTACCGCAGGTGATCGATGGCCTGATCCACGACGACCGCATCGCGGCCGTGACGCTCACGGGATCCAATCGCGCCGGTGCCGCCGTCGGCGCGGCGGCGGGCCGGGCATCGAAGAAGTCCGTGCTGGAACTGGGCGGTTCCGATGCCTTCATCGTGCTGGACGATGCGGGCCTCGACCAGGCCGTGGCCGCGGCCGTGAAGGCGCGCTTCCACAACGCCGGGCAGAGCTGTGTCTGTGCCAAGCGCTTTATCGTCTCGGAAGGGATTGCCAAGGCATTCACCGAACGGTTCGTACAGGCGACGCAAGCCCTTGTCGTCGGCAATCCGAACGACTCTGCCACGCAGATGGGGCCGCTGGCTCGCCCGGACCTGCGCGACGCATTGGACCAGCAGGTGCGCCGATCGGTCGAAGCCGGCGCCGTGCTGCTGGCCGGAGGCAAGGCCGTGGAGGGGCCAGGCAACTTCTACGCGCCGACGGTGCTCGGCAATATGCAGCCGGGGATGGCTGCCTTCGATGAAGAGACGTTCGGCCCGCTGGCCGCCATCGCCGTGGCCAGGGACGACGCTGATGCGGTGCGCCTGGCCAACGCGACGCCGTTCGGCCTGTCGGTGAGCGTCTGGGCCGGATCGACTGAGCGCGCGCTGGCGGTGGCCAGGGGCATTACCAGCGGCGCCGCATTCATCAATGCGATCACCGCTTCCGACGCACGCGTGCCGTTCGGTGGTACGAAGAAGTCGGGCTACGGCCGCGAGCTTGCGGCCGCAGGCATCCGCGAATTCACCAACGCCCGTACGTACTGGGCCGTGGCGTCCGCCTGATTGATTCCAGGCAGGTACTTACCCCAGCCTGCCGCCGATCTTTTCGCTGATGGATTGCGCCACCCGCCGCACCACCGGAATGAGCGCGCGCAGTTGCGCTTCGTCGGTGTAATCGGTCGTTCCCGTGACGCTGATGGCTGCAACCGTGTGGCCGCTGGCATCCCTGATCGGCACCGCCACGCAGCAGATGCTCGGCGCGTCTTCTTCCAGATCAAAGGCATAACCGCCCTGCGCGTACGCGCGCATGCCTGAGAGCCAGCGATCGAGGGGGAGGTGCACATTGCCCCGCTTCGCATCGTATTCGTAGCGAGCTGTCCACTTGTCCTCGCTCTCGTCGAGGATCAGTGCCTTGCCCACGCCGGTCGAGCAGACCGGCTTGCGGCCGCCTATGCGGGAGTTGACGCTGATCGGGCGCTGCCCGCCGATCTTGTCGAGGTAGATGATCTCGTCGCCGTCGAGTTGGGCGAGGTGAATGGTGTCCCGGGTTTGCTCGGCCAGTTCTTCCATGCCGGCGCGCGCGCTGCGCGTGATGTCGGAGTCCCGGTAGGCGGCGAAGCCGAGTTCCAGCAGGCGCGGGCCCAGCCGGTAGCCGCGTCGCGGCTCGAAATGGAGGTAGCGGGCCTGCACCAGGGCCGACGCCAGCCGGTGCGTCGTGCTGAACGGCAGGCCGGTGCGGTCCGCAATGTCCTGCACGGTCTGCGAACCGGCCGCGACGGCATCGACCACGTCCAGGCCGCGGAAAAGCGTCTGGCTGGCGAGGGTGCGGGTGGGGTTGGTGGTGTCGGTCATGCCGGCAAGTGTAACGCCGCCGGAGGGGTCCGGCGGCACTTTGCGCGCGCGTAGTCCGAACGCAGGCCCTGTCGCTTTATGCCTTGTTGAGCAGGTCCAGCGCCACGTCGACGATCATGTCTTCCTGGCCGCCGACCATGCGGCGCTTGCCAAGCTCGACCAGGATGTCGACGGTCTTGATGCCGTACTTGTTGGCGGCGACTTCGGAGTGGCGCAGGAAGCTCGAATACACGCCGGCGTAGCCCAGGGCCAGGGTCTCGCGGTCGACGCGCACCGGGCGGTCCTGCAGCGGACGGACGAGGTCATCGGCGGCGTCCATCAGCGCGTACAGGTCGGTGCCGTGGTCCCAGCCCATGCGGTCGGCGGCGGCGATGAAGACTTCCAGCGGCGCGTTGCCCGCACCGGCGCCCATGCCGGCCAGGCTGGCGTCGATGCGGTCGCAGCCTTCCTCGACGGCGACGATCGAATTGGCCACGCCGAGCGACAGGTTGTGGTGGGCGTGCATACCCGTCGTGGTCGACGGATCGAGCACGGCCTTCAGCGCGCGGAAGCGAGCCCGGACGTCATCCATGCCGAGCGCGCCGCCGGAATCGACCACGTAGATCGTGGTCGCGCCGTAGCTTTCCATTTTCTTCGCCTCGACCGCCAGGTTCTCCGGCGTGGTCATGTGGCTCATCATCAGGAAGCCGACCGTATCCATGCCCAGTTCGCGCGCACGCTCGATATGCTGGCGCGAGACGTCGGCCTCGGTGCAGTGCGTGGCCACGCGCACGATGCGCGCGCCGGCCTTGTAGGCGTTGTCCAGGTCATGGATGGTGCCGATGCCGGGCAGCAGCAGCGTGGCGATCTGCGCGTGCGAGATCTCGCCGGCCACGGCCTCGATCCACTCCAGGTCGGTGTGGGCGCCGAAGCCGTAGTTGAAGCTGGAACCCTGCAGGCCGTCTCCGTGGGCGACCTCGATGGAATCGACGCGGGCCTTGTCGAGCGCGCGGGCGATGTCCTTGACGTTCTGGATCGAGTACTGGTGGCGGATGGCGTGGCTGCCGTCACGCAGCGTCACGTCGGAAATGTAGAGCTTCTTGCCGGGGTTGAAAGGCATGGCGGGGTGTCTCCTCAAGCGGTCAGTGCGGCCTGCGCCATGCGCTCGGCGGTGGCCAGGGCGGCGGAGGTCATGATGTCCAGATTGCCGGCGTAGGCGGGCAGGTAGTGGGCGGCGCCCTCGACCTCCAGGAACACCGACGTTTTCAGGCCGCTGAACTTGCCGAGGCCCGGGATG
This sequence comes from Cupriavidus numazuensis, assembly GCF_905397435.1. Lineage (GTDB taxonomy): Bacteria > Pseudomonadota > Gammaproteobacteria > Burkholderiales > Burkholderiaceae > Cupriavidus > Cupriavidus numazuensis. The sequence continues at coordinate 57,078 of NZ_CAJPVI010000052.1, read as the reverse complement.
TTGAGCGGGGCGCTGGCCGGAATTTCGTCGAACTGCACCTTCTGCTTGAGGCGGTAGCCGGGCACGTACTGCTGCACGGCGGCGGCCATTTCCTCGATGGAGGCTTCCACCTCTGCGCGGTTGGCGGCGGCGCTCAGCACGTAGACCGTGTCGCGCATGATCAGCGGCGGCTCGGCCGGGTTCAGCACGATGATGGCCTTGCCCTTCGCAGCGCCGCCGATCACTTCAATCGCCTTCGAGGTTGTCTCGGTGAACTCGTCGATGTTGGCACGCGTGCCCGGGCCGGCCGACTTGCTGGAGATCGACGCAACGATTTCGGCGTAGTGGACCTTTGCGACGCGCGACACGGCCGCGACCATGGGGATCGTCGCCTGGCCGCCGCAGGTGACCATGTTGACGTTCAGCGCGTCGAGGCGGTCGTCCAGGTTGACCACCGGCACGCAGTACGGGCCGATGGCCGCCGGGGTCAGGTCGATCATGCGGATGCCCGGCTTGACTTCACGCAGGCGGGCGTCGTTCTTCACGTGGGCGCCGGCGCTGGTGGCGTCGAAGACGACGTCGATGTCAGCGAAATTCGGCAGGTTGATCAGCCCTTCCACGCCCTCATGCGTGGTCGCCACACCCATGCGGGCAGCACGCGCCAGGCCATCCGATTCCGGGTCGATACCGACCATGGCGCCCATTTCGAGGTGCTTGCCATGGCGCAGGATCTTGATCATCAGGTCCGTGCCGATATTGCCGGATCCGATGATCGCGGCCTTGAGTTTCCTTGTCACCAATTGAGCCTCCTTGGGTGGCGCGTTGCTGCCGGCCCTCTGTTGTTTCGGGGATGGGCAGCGGGGGCGGTCTTGCGGGATTCGGTGGCCGCGCCCGTGAACGAAGATTACTCCGTCTCAACGAACTTATCAACATACGAGATTTAATCTCATATGTTAAGAAAATAAAGGCCAAAAAGAGATTTTCATCGTACTTTTCGAGGGCGGTATGCGGCGCTTGGAGATTCCGTGTTGTCAGAAAGTCTCTGGGCTACCATAGGAACGCTGGCAACGAGCCGCCTTGCTCGCCCGCCAAATCAAGCCGGCAGGCACCTTCTTCCAGGTCAAACGGAGCATTCATGCCTTCAGCTGTGTCCCTCCTACTGAAATCCACGGCAACTGCCATGCTGCTGACCGCGGCGTCGCTGGCATTTGCGGCTCCACAGTCGACCAGCCAGCCGCTGGTCCTCGATACGCAGGGCGGCATCAGCGACGGAAAGAGCGGCGGCACCGGGCTTCAGACCGCCCCGCCTTCGCGTCGTGGCGCCGCGGGAGCCCAGCCGTACATGGCACCCGAAGCGTCGCAGTCCAATGGGGCGGCGCAGTATCCGATCATCGTCGCGCCGTATATCGAGGTGCCCGGCGGTGGCGCGCATCCTCCTTATCCGACGCCGCGTCCAAGGCCTACGCCACACTAGCCGTGCCGTGAGGCGGATGCAGGTTTCACCCAGCCTTGCCGCGAACGCTAAGCCTGGCTGTCGCTCGCTGCGAGCAGGTCGTCCGGATGGACCATCAGGTCGCGGACCTCGCGCATCACCGCGTATTGGTTCAACACCGCGGCCCAGCGCGGCGATTCCAGCAATTGCTGCCACACCGGTTCGAGGTCCCGCGCATCCGCGTGCCGTGTTTCGGCGACGTGCGCCGCGAAGTCAAGGCTGTCCTGCGCGGACAACAGTTGCATCCGGCTGGCCGCACTGAGCAAACGCGGTGCGGTCTCGGCAGGGGCATTGCTGCAGTAGAGCACCGTCTCGGCGAGCGCGGTCTCGTCAGTGGGCAGTGCGCTTAACGAGGCGCCGCGCAGCCTGACCACGCCTTCATGCGTTTCAAAGTCATAGGTCACGGCAGCGTCCGCTTGCGCGAGCAGGCGCATGCCGCGCAGCAACCGCGGGAAGTCGGTGGTGGCCGCATCGGCGGAGGCCTTGGCCTCCGCGAGCAGGCAAATGTCCCAGGCCGGTGCATCGTCGATCGTTTCCGCCTGCCTCAGCAGTACCGCATCCCATTCGGTCTTGGCGCGCTCGTGCTTTGCGGGAATGGATGCGGGTACGCGCATCGACGTGACAACACGGTATGGAGTCCCGGTGCCATCTGCCTCATTGAGTCGGCGCGCCAGGGCCTGAAGTGCCTGTGCCGTGAGTGCTTCGACGGCAGTGCCACGCCGCTGCGCATCAACACCCTGGGCCGCAGCCGCCGCAGTGCCGGAGCGTGGACCCTGTCGGTCCCACAGCGTCCGGTACTGGCGCACGAGCGCATCGGACCCCAGCGTCTCGAGGCGCCGCAAGCGTTCCAGCTCGGGACTGTCAGCGAGCCGCGACAAACGATGCCGGGTCGGTGTGTCGTCTGCTATCGCCGGCAGATCCAGCAGCTGTTGCACTGCGTCGTGTAATGCTGACCACGATGACGATGATGCCAACGCATGCAGCTTCACCATCCCCTCACTTTGCGGCTTGCGCGGATGGGCCAACGCATTGACGCTTGCGAGGACCGGACGCCGATCCTGCTCGGCACGCGCGGACAGCGATGCATATTCGCGAACATGCGTCACCCGATGCCGAAGCAGCATGGCCTGAAAGACGGGATCGCCGGCATCCGCGCGCATGGCGTCGTGGATCAGCCGGGCGAGCGCTTCGACGAACAGGCGTTCGAGCGCCGCGTCCGGCGTTTCGCCGCGGACCAACGCCAGGCGTGCCTGTTCGATCACGGTCGCCAGCGTGGTAGAGGGGCCTGCTTCTCGCACCTCGGACAGTGCAGGCAAGCGATACCGGCGAGCAACGGCGCGCAGCGTCTGCTGAAGCAAGGCGGGCGGTGGCAGTAGGGGCATGGCGATCGTTGGCAATTCAGGGGGCGGGCTTTCGTTCGTGAACGTTGCGCTGCCGATTATCCATCGCCGATATCTCCCACCATGCAGGCAGCATCTCACGCACCTCCGGCCGCGCAAAACGATCGTCGATCAGCCACACCACGCCACGATCCTCGCGGGTGCGGATCACGCGGCCGGCCGCCTGCACGACCTTGCGCAGGCCCGGATACAGGTAGGCGTAGTCATAGCCGCGGCCGAAGGCGGCATCCATCCGTTCGCGCAGTTGTTCGTTGACGGGGTTCACCTGGGGCAGCCCGAGCGTGGCCACGAACGCGCCGATCAGGCGGTCACCGGGAAGATCCACACCTTCGGAAAACACGCCGCCCAGCACGGCGAAACCGATACCCCGTCCGCCCGCCGCGAACGCATCGAGAAACGCTGCCTGGCCAGCCTCGGTCATGCCGCGCGCCTGCGACCAGGTCGGGATATCGGGATGGCATTCGGCCAGCAGCGCGGCGGCCTGCTGCAGATAGTCATGACTGCTGAAGAAGGCCAGGTAGTTGCCGGGACGCTGCGCGTACTGGTCGGCCATCAGTTCCACGATCGCCGGCAGCGAGCGTTGCCGGTGGGAATAGCGCGTGGAGATATGGCGCGCGACATGCACGTCGAGCTGTTCGGGCTGGAACGGCGAGGGCACTTCCACCCACACCGCACTGGCCGGCATGCCGAGCAAGTTGCGGTAGTAGTCGGCTGGCTGCAGCGTGGCGGAAAACAGCGTGGTCGAATGCGCCCCGGCAAAGCGCGGCGCAAGATATGGCGCAGGCAACAGATTGCGCACGCACAGCGCGGCATCCACGCCGGAACGGCCGCGCGCCGTGCGTGTGATATCGAACAGCGAATGCTTGCCGCCGTACTCCGTCATCTGCTCCGCCAGGCGCAGGAAGTGCATCGCATCGAAGTAGAAGCGTTCCAGCGTGGCGTCGTGCCGCTGCGGATGCTCGCTCATGTCGTCGATGATGGCGGTGCAGAGCTGGGTCAACGCTTCAACGAATGCCGCGGGTTCTTCATCGTGCGTTTCGTACTCAGCTTCGCTCGATTTGGCAAGCGTGTTCCACTGCCGATAGACCTTGTTCATCTTCGACTTCAGCGCGCCTGGCGCGGACAGGCGCACGCCGCGGAATGCCGCGTGGTCCAGCGTAGCCGTGTACATGGTGCGGCCGCGTTCGACCAGGTTGTGCGCCTCATCGACCAGCACGCTCACGCGCCATTCGTTCAGCGCGGTCAGCGCATACAGCATCGCGCTGCGGTCGAAATAGTAGTTGTAGTCGGCCACCACCAGATCGCTCCAGCGGATCATCTCCTGCGTGAGGTAATACGGGCACACCGCATGCGTACGGGCGATCTCGCGCACTGCGTGGCGATCCAGCAGCGGTGCACGGCTTGCGGCTTCGCGCGCCGCTGGCAGCCGGTCATAGAAGCCTTGCGCCAGCGGGCAGGATTCCCCGTGACAGGCCAGATCCGGATGCTCGCAGGCCTTGTCGCGCGCGGTCAGCTCCAGCACGCGCAGCGGCGCATCGTCGGGACTGCTGCGCAGTTGCGCAGTGGCCTGCAGCGCGACGGCGCGGCCCGTCGACCGTGCGGACAGGAAGAAGATCTTGTCGATGCGCTGCGCGGGCATGGCCTTCAGCGCTGGAAACACCGTGCCGATCGACTTGCCGATGCCGGTAGGTGCCTGCGCCAGCAGCGTACGTGCCGAGGCATTGGCTTTGTAGACCGACTCCGCCAGCAGGCGCTGCCCGTCACGGAACGTGCCGTGCGGAAAGGCCAGCGCCTGCAAGCCTGCATCGCGATCGCTGCGATGTGCGATTTCGCGCTCGGCCCAATGCATGAAGCGGCGGCAGCTGTCTTCAAAGAAGGCACGCAGCGTCGCGGCGTCGTAGCGTTCCTTCAGTACGCGTTCACGCTGGCTCAGGATGTCGAAATACACGAGCGTCACGTCGATCTTCTGCAGGTTGCGGGCCTCGCACAGCAGCCACCCGTAGATCTTTGCCTGCGCCCAGTGCAGCGCCTGATGGTTCTGCGGGATCTCGGCCTTGTCGCCGCGTACGGTCTTGATTTCCTCGACGCGGTTGGCTACGGGATCGTAGCCATCGGCACGGCCGCGCACGCGCAGGCCTTCGAATTCACCCGACAGCGCTACCTCGGACTCGTAGCCCGGCCCGCGGCGGCTCGTGACCACGCCATGGCCCGCTACGCCTTCCTGCCCGGTGGGGGAAGGCGTGAAGCGCAGGTCGAGGTCGCCGGCCTTGGCGGTGAATTCGCATAAGGTGCGGACGGCGACGGTGTAGCGGGGTGAGGCGGGTGGGGTGGCGGACAAGGCGCTAACGGGCGGGGGATTTCTGGACTGTATGAATATACAGTGAATGGGGCCGGATGGAGGATCGGGGCTAGCTGACGAGCCTGCGGGGGTGTCGTTCTTGGCGGGCGCTGCTGTTTCGCCGGCGTAGCCGGCGAGTCACTTTTGTCCGAGCGACAAAAGTAACCAAAAACGCGTTTTGGTTGCCCCAAAGGGGCGAATTTTTATCGTAGTGTGCCAGGGGTGTTGTACGGGTATGGGCTTCAGAGGGGATTTCCGCTGCCTGCCGCGTGGGGCACGACCGTGTCAGAATTACAGCGCTGATTGAACGAGCCCTGCAAGAGTCTGTGGACCCTGCTGCGAGCGGCATCGGGTGATCGCCTTCGGCTGCGCTGCGCGCAGAGCCCTAGTCTGAGCACGCAGGCCCAAGGCAAAGCAGACCCGGGTGAAGATGCCGCGCTTGCATGCGCGCAGAGATAGGAAATTGGGACTCGGGCGCCGGCGACGCTGATGAGCTTGCGTCCAGACGACGACGTGCGCGCAGCGCAGCCGAAGGCGTCCCACCACTGACCGTGTTGGAACGCTGTACCCGAGTCCGTCTTGGGGATCGTCCAAAAGCCGTGCCGCGTGAGGCACAGGTTCTGACTCACATGGCGTAGCAGGGTCGAACGGCCGACCACCATCGCAGGCGTCCAAAGCCGTTTGAACCGCTGCCGCCGTGGAATTGATGGCCAGCGGCAACGACGCGCTTTTTGGTTACTTTTTGTCGCTCGGACAAAAAGTGACTCGCCGGCTACGCCGGCGAAACCGCGGCGCCTGCCAAGAGCGACACCCCGGTCTCAACCAAAACCCGCCGGCTACGCCGGCAAAACAGCGGCGCCCGCCAAGAACGCCACCCCAATCCCAACCACAAAACCCGCCCGAGACCTCCCTTACTTCGCCGTAGGCATAGCAAACTCCGCCCCCCGCGTAACATCCCCCGGCCAACGCTGCATAACACTCTTCTGCCGCGTGTAAAACCGCACCCCTTCCTCTCCATAGGCATGCATGTCGCCGAACAGCGAGCGCTTCCAGCCGCCGAAGCCGTGCCAGGCCATCGGCACGGGGATCGGCACGTTGATGCCGACCATGCCAACTTCGATGCGGCGCGAGAACTCGCGGGCCACCTGGCCGTCGCGCGTGTAGCAAGCCACGCCGTTGCCGAACTCGTGGTCGTTCACCAGCTTTACGGCCTGCGCGAAGTCATCCACGCGCACGCATGACAGCACAGGGCCAAAGATCTCTTCCTTGTAGATGCGCATGTCTGGGGTGACGTTGTCGAACAGCGTGCCACCGGTGAAGAAGCCTTGCTCATGCCCCGGCACCTTGTAGTTGCGGCCGTCGACCACCAGCTTCGCGCCTTCATCCACGCCGAGTGCGATGTAGTTCTCGATGCGTTCGAGCGCCTGCCCGGTGACGACCGGGCCCATTTCGGCCGCAGGGTCCATGCCATTGCGGATTACCAGTTCGCGCGCACGGGCCTCCAGCTTCGGCATGATCTTGTCGGCCACGTCGCCGACCAGCACCGCGACGGAGATCGCCATGCAGCGCTCGCCCGCGGAGCCGTAGGCCGCACCAATCAGCCCGTCCACGGCCTGGTCGATGTCGGCGTCCGGCATCACCACCATGTGGTTCTTTGCGCCGCCCAGCGCCTGCACGCGCTTGCCCAGCCGCGCACCGGTCTCGTAGATGTAGTTGGCGATCGGCGTGGAGCCCACAAAGCTCACTGCCTTGACGTCGGCATGATGGAGCAATGCGTCCACCACGGTCTTGTCACCTTGCACGACGTTGAAGACGCCGTCGGGCAAACCGGCCTGCTTGAGCAGCCTGGCCATGAACAGCGATGCCGACGGGTCGCGCTCGCTCGGCTTCAGCACGAAGCAGTTGCCGGCGGCAATCGCGACCGGGAACATCCAGCACGGCACCATGCACGGGAAGTTGAACGGCGTGATGCCGGCCACCACGCCAAGCGGCTGGCGCAGCGTCCAGTTGTCCATGCCGGTGGAGACCTGGTCCGTGAAATCGCCCTTGAGCAGCTGCGGAATACCGCAGGCGAATTCGATGATGTCGATGCCGCGGCTGACTTCGCCCGCCGCATCGCTCAGTACCTTGCCGTGCTCGGCCGTGATGATGGCGGCCAGCTCGTCCTTGTGCTGGTTCATCAGCTCCAGGAACTTCAGCATGACGCGCGCGCGGCGGATCGGCGGCGTGTCGGCCCACTTCGGGAATGCCGCCAGTGCGCTGGCCACTGCGGCATCGACATCCTCGACCGTGCCGAGCCGAAGCTGCCGCGCCACGGCGCCGGTCGCCGGGTTGAACACGGCCTGTGAACGCGTGCCCGAGCCGGCATAAAGCTCGCCGGAAACGAAGTGGATCACGTCAGCGGAATCGTTGTAGGGCGCCGTCATGGGGATCTCCTGTGCTGGTCTGGCGGGCCTGCTTCGCCCGTCGTGTCTGGGAATGAGGCGAGTGTAGGGAGACCGGCGAGGCGCGGGTAGCCATCTGGCGCCGAACTCACTGTTCAGGATTTTTAGATACTGGCATGCTATGGATTCGAACTATAGACGCTGAAAGTGACGCAAAAGGAGTCCGGAGATGACGAAAACCAACGTAGAGGACCTTTGGGAGCACCTGCACTGGCTCGTCGTGCTGCATCAGCAGGGCAGCTTTAGCAAGGCCGCCGCACGGCTGGGCGTGAGCAAGGCGTCGATGAGCCAGCACATTGCCGATTTGGAAAAGGCGGCTGGCATCACGCTCGTCCAGCGCACCACGCGCAGCGCTACGCTGACGGATGCCGGCCGCCAACTGGTCGATTCGATGCGCGGCGCCTTTGAGCAGATCGCCTCGGGCTATGCCAATGTCCGCGATCTCGCGGGTGCGCCGCGCGGATTCTTGCGTGTCACCGCGCCGGTGGCGTTCTCCCGGCAGCAACTGGTGCCGCGGCTGCCAGAATTCCTGCGCCGCTATCCGCAGATCCAGGTCGAGCTGGATATGTCGGACCGCTTGCGCCCGCTCGCGCAGGAGGGCTTCGACATTGCCGTGCGGCACACGTCCGCGCCGCCCGAAACCCATGTCGCCTGGACGCTTGCGGCCACGCGTACGGTGCTGGTGGCAAGCCGGTCCTACCTCAGGACCCGAAGCGCGCCCGAATCGCCCGAGGCGCTGGCCGATCACGCCTGCCTGCACTATCCGCGGCGCCAGGGCACCGCTACATGGACCTTCGTACCGGAGGCGCCGGATGCAGGCGCAACGCATGCCGATCCGGTTACGGTCCCGGTGGCCGGCCCGCTCGCGGTCAATAACAGCGAGGCATTGCGTGACGCCGCCATCGAAGGCCTCGGCATCGCGCTGCTGCCTGACTTCAGTGCGCAGTCGGCGCTGGAAAGCGGAAGACTGGTCGAGCTGCTGCCGCAATGGCGCGCGACCGGCGCGTTCGGGGAGTGGCTCTATGCCATCCGGCCGTATTCCGCGCATGCATCGCGCGTCTCGCAGGTCTTTGTCGAGTACCTGAGGGAGTCGTTCTCGCAGGGCTTCACGTTCCGCCCGCCGGCCCAGATCTGACAGTCGGTCGCAATGAGATGCATAAACGTCACATTGCGTCCTTAAATTCAAAAAATATCAAGTTATATCTAATTGATTCAGAAATATCGATTACTTAAACTTTATTCAACCCAACCACAAAAGACCACGGCCGGAAAAGAACGGCCGGGTACGGAGACAAATGCTCGGTTCGGAACTCGTCATTCGTGCGCTCGCGCGCCGGGGTGTCACCACCATCTTCAGCCTGTCCGGCAACCAGATCATGCCGCTCTACGATGCGTGCATCGATGCCGGGATCCGCATCGTCCACGTCCGCCATGAAGCCGCGGCGGTCTTCATGGCCGATGCGTGGTCGCAGGTGACGGGCCAACTCGGCGTGGCGCTGCTGACCGCTGCGCCGGGCATTGCCAACGGTATTGCGCCGCTGTTCTCCGCATCGCAGGCGGAAAGCGCTGTGCTCGTGTTGTCCGGCGATTCGTCGGTGGCCGAAGACGGCATGGGCGCGTTCCAGGAGCTGGACCAGGTCGCCATGACGGCACCGCTGACCAAATGGTCCAAACGCGTGACCGATGCCAGGTCGCTCGTTTCCACGCTGGACACTGCCATGTCGACGGCCATGGCAGACCGCCGCGGCCCCGTGCACCTTGCGCTGCCGTTCGACCTGATGACGCGGGAATCCGGGCTCGATGCCTTGCCTGCGCAGATACCCGACGCGAAGCCGGTGGAGCCCGCCGCGAACACCATCTCGACCATCGCGCAACTGCTGAGCCAGGCGCGCCGGCCGCTGATCCTCGCAGGACCCTCGCTGTGCCGGGAGCGGAATCGCCGGGCACTGCCGGGACATAGCCAGGCCTTGAATGCCCCGATCATCCCCATGGAAAGCCCCCGCGGATTGCGCGATCCGTCGCTGGGCGCGATCGCGGAAGTCGTCGCGGAATCCGACCTGATCGTGCTGCTCGGCAAGCGTCTCGACTTCACGGTGGGGTTTGGCCGCGAGAGCGTCTTCGGCAAGACGGCGCGCGTCGTGGCAATCGACCCGGATGTGGACATGCTGCGCCGGGCGGAACGACTGCTCGGCGACCGCCTCGCCGCCCGCTGCGTCGCGGACGTATCCACGGCGCTCGAGCGGATTGAACAAGCGTCCCGCCCGTCCGAACACGATCGCGCCGCATGGATGGAGCGTGTGGGTGCCGCGCGGCTGGAACGCGGCACCGCACAGGCCGGAACGAAACCGGGTATCCACCCGCGCGCGTTGTGCGAGTCCGTCAATCAGTTTCTCAGCGGTGTTCCGGAACCGATCCTTGTGTGCGATGGCGGCGAGTTCGGCCAGTGGGCGCAGGCGTTCTGCACTGCGCCGACGCGAATCATCAACGGCGTGTCCGGTGCGATCGGCGGCGGCATCTGCTATGCCATTGCCGCGAAGATCGCCCGGCCCGATGCCACGGTCGTCCTGCTGATGGGCGATGGCACCGCCGGCTTCCACCTGTCCGAGTTCGACACCGCCGTGCGCGAGCAGGCCGGCGTCATCGCCGTGATCGGCAACGACCTGCGCTGGAACGCCGAACACGTGATCCAGCAACGCACCTACGGCGAGGACCGCCTGATCGGCTGCGGGCTCAGCGCCAAGGCGCGCTACGACGCCGCGGTCGCCGGGCTGGGCGGTTTCGGCGCCTTCGTCGAGCGCCTCGATGCACTGGCGCCGGCGCTGCAGGCCGCGCTCGACAGCCGCCAGCCGGCCTGCATCAACGTACGGATGGAAGGCGAGCCCGCGCCGGTGTTTGCGCGGAACCAGAGCGGCGCTTCGGCACATTGAACGACACGGGGGAGACAGTGATGGAGGCGACAAAGACCGCGCAGCGCATGCTCACGGTGCGCATTGCACGCGGGACAGAAGAGGGCAGTTTCACGACCTACGAAGTACCGTGGCGCGAGAACCAGACCGTGCTCGACGTGGTCACCGAAGTGCAGCGTCGCCTCGACCCGACGCTGTCCTACCGCTTCGCGTGCCGCGTAGGCGTGTGTGGTTCCTGCGCGATGACCGTCAACGGCCGGCCGCGCTGGACGTGCCGCACGCACGTGAGCCGCGTGGAAGAAGACGGCGTGATCGTGATCGAGCCGCTGCGCAATATGCCGCGCATCAAGGATCTCGTGGTCGACATGTCGGAGTTCTTCGACAAGTGGAAGAAGGCGGGCAACACCTTCGTCGGCACGGCCACGCGTGATGACCCGCCGGCAGCCGTGTCGCCGACCAGCCGCAAGCGCAAGATGGCCGACGCCGCGATCGAATGCATCAACTGCGGTGTCTGCTATGCCGCCTGCGATGTCGTGTCGTGGGACAAGGAATACCTGGGCCCGGCGGCGCTGAACCGCGCGTGGACGCTGTTCAACGACGAGCGCCACGCCGACCCGAAGGACGTGCTGCGCAAGGCGACCTCCGGCAGCGGCTGCAATGCCTGTCACACGCAGGGCAACTGTATGACGCATTGCCCGGTCAGCCTGAGCCCGACGGGCAGCATCGCGGGTTTGAAGAAGAACGCGCTGCTGCAGTTCCTGAAGGGAGGTTGAACATGGAGCAGCGTCTTTTCGCCCTGCAGCGCCTGACGGCGATGATCATGGCGCCGTTCGTGCTGGTCCACCTGGGCGTCATCCTCTATGCGGTGCGCGGCGGGCTGACGGCTGCCGAGATCCTGTCGCGCACGCAGGGCAGCTGGATCTGGATTCCGTTCTATTCGCTGTTCGTCATCAGTGTGGCGGTGCACGTGCCGATTGGCCTGCGCAACATCCTCATCGAATGGGCGCGACTGAGCCGCAGCGGCGCATCGGTGGTTTGCCTGCTGTTCGGGCTGGTGCTGCTGGCGATGGGACTGCGCGCGGTAGCGGCGGTCGGAGGGCTCTGGTCATGAAGTCACCACGCAACCATCGCGCGTACTGGGCGTTCCTGGGGCATCGGCTCTCGGGGCTGGCGCTCGGTCTCTTTCTGCCCGCGCATTTCTATGTCCTCGGCCTTGCGCTGGACCAGCGCGCCCGCATGGACGCGTTCCTGAAGTTTGCCGACATGGGCGCGGTCAAGTTCGGGGAGTGGGGCCTCGTGCTGCTGCTCTCCATCCACATGTGCTTCGGCCTGCGGTTGCTGGCGCTGGAGCTGTTGCCGTGGAGTTCCACACGTGACGCACGGCTGTCGTGGATCGGCTGGGGCGGTGCGCTGTCGCTGCTCGTTGGCGTGGTCTTTGCCCTGGGAGTCATCTGAATGCAAATCGAGAACCACAAGACGGACATCCTGATCCTCGGGACTGGCGGGGCCGGCCTGTTCGCGGCGCTGCACGCGAAGAAAGCGAATCCTGCGCTGAAGGTCTCCGTGACGGTCAAGGGCCTGCTCGGCAAGTGCGGCTGTACGCGCATGGTGCAGGGCGGCTACAACGTGGCGCTGTCTGCCGGCGATTCGGTCGAGCGCCACTTCATGGACACGATCGAAGGCGGCAAGTGGCTGCCACGGCAAGACCTGGCTTGGCGGCTCGTGGAAGGCGCGGTCGAGCGCGTGCGCGAACTCGAGAACGAGATCGGCTGCTTCTTCGACCGCAATCCGGACGGCACGCTGCACCAGAAGGCGTTTGCGGGGCAGAGCTTCGACCGCACCGTGCACAAGGCCGACCTGACCGGCATCGAGATCATCAACCGGCTGATGGAGCAGGTGCGCGCGCTCGATGTGGAAGAGATGGAGGAGCACCGCGCGATCGAGCTGATTCCCGCGGCGGACGGCTCGGGCATCGCGGGCGTGCTGTTCATCGACATGCGCCGTGGCACCTACCGCTTCGTGCAGGCCAAGGCCGTGCTGCTGGCCACGGGAGCAGGGCCGACCATGTATCGCTATCACACGCCGTCCGGCGACAAGACCTGCGATGGCCTGGCCATGGCGATGCGCTACGGCCTGAGCCTGCGCGACATGGAGATGGTGCAGTTCCATCCGACCGGCCTGCTCGGTGGTCCCGATACGCGCATGACGGGAACGGTGCTTGAAGAAGGCCTGCGCGGCGCGGGCGGCTGGCTGCTCAATGGCGATGGCAACCGCTTCATGACCAATTACGACGCACGCGGCGAGCGCGCGACACGCGATGTGGTCAGCCGTGGCATCTATGCCGAGATGCGTGCCGGCCGGACCGGGCCGATGGGCGGCGTCTACATCCAGATGAGCCACCTCGGGCCGGAGAAGGTCGCCAAGACGTTCCCGGGCATGGTCAACCGCTGCAGCGATTGCGGTTTCGACCTCGCAGGCGGACGAGTCGAGGTCGTGCCGACGGCGCACTACCTCATGGGTGGCGTCGAGTTCAACGTCGACTGCAGCACGGCATCGCCGGGACTGTTCGCGGCTGGCGAGGACTGCGGTGGCGTCCACGGCGCGAACCGCCTCGGCGGCAACGGCGTGGCGAACTCGACCGTGTTCGGCGGCATCGCAGGCGATGCGATGGCCGACTATGTCTCGGGCGTGCGGCAATGGAAGGAGCCCGACCGCCGTGTGATCGAGCGCGGCATCGAGCGTGCGGAGTATCCGTTCTCGAAACCGGCCGGCGCGATTCACGACCTGCGCGATGCACTGGCACAGACCATGTGGGACGACGTCGGCGTGTTGCGCCACAAGGCGGCGATGCGCCGCGGCCTGGAATCGGTCGCTTCGCACCAGCGCGCGTTGATGGGCATGGGCGTGCCCGACGGTGACCGTCGCTACAACGTGACATGGCACGACTGGCTGAACCTGCAAAGCCTGGTCGACATCTCGCGCGTGATCACGGTCTCCGCACTGGCGCGCGAGGACAGCCGCGGTGCGCATTTCCGCGAAGACTTCCCCGAGACGGGCGACCTGCACGGCAGCCGCTACACCCGTGTGAGCGCCGACGGCGATGACCTTCGCCTGGAAATGGTCCCCGTGAAGTTCGATATTGTCCGGCCCGGAACGTCGCTGATCACTGGCGAAGCCGGCCAACCCCCGAAAGTTGCCGCATAAAGGACCGCTACGATGACCATTTCCATCGACCGGGTCGAGGAAGCCGCGTTCGAGATCATGAAACGCGCCGCGATCGAGATCCCCAAGGACTACAAGGAAGGTATCAAGGCATTGCAGAAGACGGAGACGGGCAAGCTGCCGCGCTTCGTCATCCACGCAATGCAGGACAACTGGGAAGCCGCCGACCAGGACCGGCGCCCGATGTGCGCGGACACGGGCCTGCCACGCTACTACGTGAAGGTCGGCAATGAAGCGGCGATCCAGCGCGGCTTTGTCGCCGTCGAGCGTGCGCTGCGCAAGGCGACCGCCGATGCGACGCTGGCCGTGCCGCTGCGCCCGAACCGCGTGCATCCGCTCTGGCGCACCGACAACAACAACAACGTCGGCATCAACGCGCCCGAGATCGAATGGTCGTTCGAGCCGGACTCAGACTGGGTGGAGATCACCACGGTGCACAAGGGCGGCCTGTTCGGCACTGACTACCGCATGCTGTTCCCCGGTGATGGCATCGACGGGATCAAGCGCTTCGTGCTCGACACGCTGATCGCATTTGGCAAACGCGGCCTTGCGTGCCAACCGGCCATTGTCGGCATTGGATTGGGCGGCTCCAAGGATACGTGCATGCAGCTTGGCAAGCAGGCGGCCTGCCTGCGCGTGGTTGGCGACCGCAACCCCGATCCGAAGATTGCTGAACTGGAGCTTGAGCTGATGAAGCTCGGCAACTCGATCGGCATGGGGGCGATGGGCTTTGTCGGTTCGTCGATGGTGGTCGACTGCCACATCGAGGTCGGCCATACCCACACGGGCGGCATGCCGATCAGCCTCCATACGTTCTGCCTGTCGTCGCGGCGCGCCACGGCACGCATCCATGCGAGTGGCGAGATCGAGTACCGCACCGACCCGCAGTGGTTCACCCCTTACCTGCGCAGGGAGACAGTCGAATGGTAAGCCCGCAAGACGATGACCTGAAGGTCTTCCACATCAACCTGCCTGCCAAGACGGAAGACATTGCCAAGCTCGAACTGGGCTCGGCCGTCTACCTGAACGGCGTGATCTACACCGCGCGCGAGGGCGTCTACAAGAAGGTGCTCGATGAAGGCTTCGAGCCGCCGGTCGAGCTGCGCGGGCTCAGCAACGTGAACTTCCACTGCTCGCCGGCAGCCGCGCCCGATGGCGACGGCGGCTACAACGTCGGCGCGGTGACGGCCACCGCAAGCTTCCGCTTTTCGAAGTGGATTCCGCGGTGGATGGAAAAGACCGACTGCCGGATCTTTATCGGCAAGGGGGGCATGCCCGCCGACGACTACAAGCGCGTGCTGGCGCCCGGCGGCGCGGTCTACCTGACTACAGTGGGATACGGCACGGGCGCACTGCTGGGTCGCGGCATCAAGCGCGTGCGCGATGTGTTCTGGCTCGACGAGCTTGGTATTGCCCAGGCGATGTGGATGTTCGAAGTCGAGAACTTCGGCCCGTTCATCGTCGAGAGCGATCTCGATGGCAATTCGCTGTTTGCGCAGCATGCAGAGGTCATCAACGCCGGCATCGAGAAGCTTTACGCCGGCCTCAAGCCGCCCGCGCTGCACCGCTACGGCGAGACCGACGACCGCAAGAATGAAGTGATGTAGCGCCCCTAAAGGAACGGACATGATCATCGATTTCCGACTGCGGCCGCCGCTCGGCGGCTTCCTGAACACCCTGATGTACTCGGCCGGCGAACGCCGCGACGGCTTCACGCGCACGGTCGGCTTCGAGCCGTCGCCGGCCGCGCAGCAGCAATCGATGGATCTGCTGATGCAGGAGATGGACGAGGCCGGCGTCGACGAGGGTGTTGTCGTGGGGCGCCTTGCTGGCACGCTGGGCAGCGTATCGAATGACGATGTGGCGCGCATCGTGCGCGACTATCCGGGGCGGTTCATTGGCGCGGCGTCCATCGATCCGACTAACCGAGTGGCTGCCTGCAAGACCATCTCTGATGCTGTTGCGAACGGCTTCAAGGCCATCAATATCGAGCCAGGTTCGTATCCCATACCGATGTACGCGGACGATCGTCGCCTGTACCCGATCTACGCGCACTGCGAAGACCTGGGCGTGCCGGTGATCCTGATGGTCGGCGGCACGGCGGGCCCGGATCTCAGCTATTCCGACCCGATACGCACGGACCGTGTGCTTACCGATTTCCCGAATCTGAAGGTCGTGGTGGTGCACGGTGGCTGGCCATGGGTCACGGAGATCCTGCACATCGCGTTCCGCCGGCCGAATCTGTACCTGTCGCCGGATATGTACTTCTCGCGGATGCCGGGCTGGGAGGAGTACGTGAAGGCGGCCGATACCTTCCTTGCGGGCCGCATGCTTTACGCGAGTTCGTTCCCGTTCTGCCCGGTGCGCGACTACAAGCAGTGGTTTGAAACCCTGCCGATCCGCCCGGAGAACATGGAGAAGGTCATGGGCGGGAACGCACGCCGGCTGCTGGGGCTATAGGGCACGCTCGATGCGCCTGTGCGGCACAATGACGGCGCACTGAACCCCTGATACCGAGTCGAATATGGACGTCAAGACGCTCTACACCCTGGTCGCCATCGCGGATCGCGGCAGCTTCGCCGAAGCGGGCAACGCCATCGGCCTCTCGCTGTCCGCCGTGAGCATGCAAATGCGCGCGCTCGAGGAAGAATTGGGCATGACCATCTTCGACCGCAGCCGCAGGCCGCCGATCCTGACGGATGCCGGGCTCGCGTTCACCAACCGCGCCCGCGACCTGCTGACACATTGGGAAAGCATGAGTGCGGCACTCAAGCGCGAAGCCGCAGGCGGCGTGCTCAAGCTCGGGTCTGTGCATACGTGCGTGTCCGGCCTGCTGCCGCTCGCGCTGAAGCGGCTCCAGCAGCAGGGGCATCGTCTCGACATCCATCTGACGACGGGGCTGACCCACGATCTGGAGCGCGCCGTGCAGCGGCGCCAGCTCGATGTCGCCGTGGTGACGGAGCCCGAGGTGCCGCGCCTGGATCTGGAGTTCACGCCGTTCTTCAATGAGGAGTTCGTGGTCATCACGCATGTCACGACGCGTGGCGACTCGGACAAGGGGGTGTTGGAGACAACGCCGTATGTCCGCTTCAACCGCACGGCGCGCGTCGGCTTTCTGGTCCAGGAAGAAATGGTGCGCCGGCAGATTGCGGTCCGCTCGACGATGGAAATCGACACGCTGGAGGGTGTCATCTGCATGGTCGCGAACGGCCTGGGATCTTCGGTGGTGCCTGCGCGAGGTGTAGAGAACGAGTTTCCGGCGTCGATCCGTACCATCCCGTTCGGATCGCCGCCGCTGATGCGCAGGCTCGGCATCCTGGTGCCGCGTGACAACCCGCGCGCGCACCTGTCGCGGCTGCTGCTCGATGCCCTGACGGCGGTTTCCGCGCCGACGAGCGCGCCGGACAGCGCGCCCGATGACAACCGGCCCAGGCTTGTTCGGAAGCGTTAGTTCGACGAGGAAGGCCTCCAGTCGGATTGAGAACTTGCATTTTATTTAAATGCAAGACGGACCGCTTTTACCTGAATTTATATTAACCAGTTTAACTGGTGACAGTAACTGAAAGATCAGGTTTTTATTTAAGGAAATCCATCACTAGCATTCATTGAAGCAGAAACACTGCGCACGATAGCCGCGAAACAGCGGCACTACACAGGAGACAGCAATGACATCATTTGGCATTGGAAAGGCGCTCACACGTTGCAAGAGACAGACCCTGCATTGGCTGCGCCGGGTGCGGGCGAATCCCGTCGTAAAGGAGCTGTGCGGCGATGCGGACGCCAGGCGCCATGCAGGTTCGACTGCGGTGGCCATGTTCGCGTTCGCGATCGCGCCGTTGTACATGACGCCGGCGCATGCGGAGGAGTGGCCGGGCAAGCCGATCCGCCTGGTGGTGCCATTCGCGTCAGGCGGTGCGACCGACCTGCTCGCACGCGCACTGGCGCTGGAACTGGGCAAGCAATGGAAGCAGCCCGTGGTGGTGGACAACCGTCCCGGTGCAGGCGGTGCGGTCGGGGCGGAGGTCGTCGCCAAGTCGGCGCCAGATGGCTACACGCTGCTGCTGGCCTCGGGCAGCATGTTTACGGTGAATCCCTTTATCTATCAGAAGCTGCCGTATTCGGCGCAGAGCTTCGAGATGATCAGCAAGGTTGCCAGCGGCCCGATGGTCGTCACGGTCAACACCAAGGTGCCCGCCAAGACCATGGCGGAACTGATCAGCTATGCGAAGGCCAATCCCGGCAAGCTGACGTTCGGTTCGGCCGGTAATGGCAGCCAGGTCCATATCGCGAGCGAGGCGTTTGCCGAAGCCGCGGGCATGGAGGTTGTCCATGTGCCGTACAAGGGCGATGGACCGGCGTATGCGGACCTGATGGCGGGCGTGATCGACATGACGGTGGGCAATATCAATGGCATCTCGCCGCTGCTCAAGGGTGGCCGCCTGCGTGCGCTGGCGGTGACGGGCAAGGAGCGTTCGCCGCTGCTGCCCGACGTGCCGACGGTGGCGGAAGCCGGCCTGCCGGGCTTCAGTTTCTACGGCTGGTTTGCGCTGATGGCGCCGGCGGGAACGCCCAAGGACCTGACCGCGAAGATGTATGCCGATCTCGAGCATGCCGTGTCGGAGCCGCGCATGCAGCAGTATCTGGCAGGGCAGGGCATGACCAAGACGCTGTCGCCGAATGGCCGCCTGGTCGAGGAGATCGCGCAGGAATCGGGCCGCTGGAAGATGCTGGTGGCCCGGCGCAAGATCTCGGCCAACTAGCCGGGTCAAGAGCGGAGACACGTACCATGGAACGAATGCTTCGCAGGACCCTAAGGGCAGCGGCCATCGGCATGGCGGCGGCCAGCGCTGCGGCGGCGCTGCCCGCCGCGGCACAGACCTATCCGAGCCGGCCGGTCACGATCGTCGTGCCGTTCAGCGCAGGCGGCGACGCGGACCAGTCCGCGCGCAACCTGTCCGTGACGGCATCCGCCATGCTCGGGCAACCGGTTGTGGTGATGAACCGGCCAGGCGCCAACGGAGCCATCGGCTCGCAGGTGGCGAAGGATGCCGCGCCGGACGGCTATACGCTGCTGCTGGCCCGGGTTGGCTCGCAAGTGCTGCTTCCCGCCATCCAGGAATCGGGGCTTCAGTACAAGTGGAACGACTTCACGTTTATCGGCCTGCTCGAACTGAACCCTGTGGTTTGCGTCGTGCATCCGGAGTCGAAGTACAAGAGCATCGCGGATCTCGCTGAGGAGCTGAAGGCGCACCCCGGCAAGCTGAACTACAGTGCGTCGGGCCCGGCTACGGTGCTGAATCTGGCACCGCAGCTGCTGCTCCAGAGCCTGAACCTCAAGCCGGCCGATGCCGTCAGCGTGAACTACAAAGGCGGTAACGAGGCAGCGCTCGCCGTGATCTCGAAGGAAGTCGATTTCAGTTGCCCCAACCTGAGTTCGGTGGCAGGCCAACTCTCGGGAGGCAAACTGCGCGCGCTGGTGACCACGACGCCGGAACGGCTGAAGCAGCTTCCCGATGTGCCGACTGCGCGCGAGGCTGGCTTTGCGAAGCTCGAGGCGGTAGTAGGATGGAGCGCGTTGTATGGCCCGCCGAAGCTGCCTGCAGAGATCGTCGGGAAGTGGGCCGGCATCCTGAAGGCGGCTGCGACCGATGCGCGATGGATTTCCGCCAACGCAACCTATGGCGGCATACCGCGCATCCTGACGCCCGAAGAGACGACGAAGTATGTGTCGGAGAGCTTCGCGACCTATCAGTCCCTGGCCCGCAGCGTCGGCATCAAGGTGCAGTAGTGCGGCACGACAAGAAAAAATGAGTTGAGGGAATGGGAACTGAGCACTACGCGGTCCTGGGGGCGACCATCGCCGCCGCTTACACGGTATTCGGCTTGACCGGCTTTGGCGCGGCGATGGTGGCGGTACCCGTGCTGGTCCAGTTCATTCCTCTGCAGTTCGTCGTGCCGATGCTGCTGTTGCTGGACCTCGTCACGACCACCATGGTGGGCCTGCGCAACCGCACTTCCATTGCGAGATCCGAGTTGTTGCGGCTGGTGCCATTCATGGTTGCCGGGGTCGCACTTGGCACCACTGTGCTGGCGAAGGTCGAGTCGCGGTGGCTGCTCGTTGCCCTTGGCGTGTTCGTGCTTGCCATGACGGCGCGCGCGCTGGCCCGGCCTTCTGCGGGGATGCAGGCGGCCGGCAGCGGCTGGTCGGCGCCGGCGGGCGTCGTGGGCGGTGTATTCAGCGCGCTGTTCGGGACCGGCGGGCCGATTTACACCATGTACCTGTCCAGGCGCCTGCCGCAAGCCGACGAATTCCGGGCCACGATCGCGGCCGTGATTCTGGTCAGTGCCCTGATGCGACTGGCGGCATTTGCCAGTAGCGGCCTGCTGCAGCAGGCGGACCTGCTGCGGAGTGCCGCGTTCGCAGTGCCGTTCAGCCTTATTGGGCTGGCAGCGGGATCACGTCTGCGCAAGCGATTCTCGGCCGATGCGGTGCGGCGTGCGCTGCTGCTGTTTCTGGCGGCCAGCGGCGTGTCGGTGCTATGTCGTGGGTTGATGATGTAGTGCGAAGCCCGTGATCGGGCTCGCGCCACGAGTATAGAAACGGCGGCCCAAGAACTGCCTGAGGGGCCGACCGGCGTCGCGTAGGCGACGAAAACCCAATGATCAAAGCGGACCAGGGGCGTACAGTGCGCTCTGGAACTCCGGAACGTATTCGTACTTGAGCATCTTGCCGAGCTTCAGCGTTTTGATAAACGTCGACAGGCTGCCGTCCGTCAGGCTGAGGTTGACGGCTTCCGCACTTGAGCTGGAGGCATGAGCAAGCTGGCGCGACGTCGCGTGGCCGGTGGTCAACTGTCCCTGTTGATCGATATTCGTGAAGCTGTTGGTCACCATGGAAACCTTGCTCGATAGCTTGTCCAGCTTCCTGGTCTCCAGCGTGACATCGACATTGCCGGTCTCAGCGTCCAGGATCTCGACGATGACCGAACTGTCGGTCTCCCGGTATTGGATGCCGGTCACCCATTTCGGTAGGTTATAGCCGACGACACCCCGCACCCGGGCAAGTTCGGTGTTCACCGGCAGTTTTAGTACATACCCCCAGAAATCGTTCGACATCGCCTGGCTCATTAGAGTCAACGGTCCGAAACTGGCGCCGTCCGGCCGAGTCGTGATGATCGATAGCCCAATCTCGTTGTAGCTGTCGTTGTCGCAGTAGTGATAGGCGTAGGCCGTCAGTGCGACAAGGCCTCTGCCCGGCCACACCTGAAGTGGCTGCACCTTTTGCAGTATCTGCGCAGGCATCAGTTCTCGCAGCCGGTCCAGGTCGGCAGTAAAGATGGCCGTTACCCTGCTGTTCTTGTAGTAGAAATTTGGCGAATAGGATTCGAAGCCAATATCGACCTTCTCCTTCTTTAGCGCCTTGAACCAGCTCAGGTCCACGTCCGGCGCTTCGGCCTCAATAACGGCCAGCGGAGGGTTCGAGCGATAGCGGTCATACAGTCCGCCCTTTACGACGGGCACCTGATGGCCAGCGATATCGATAGTCGTGGTCGGGGATGGCGTGGCATCGGGCGTGCCATCGGCCCATGCGGGATTCAGGGCGGCACTCAGGATGGCACCGGTGAAAGCAAGATTGCGGATCGTCATTTGGCGGTACGGATAGGGCGGGTTGAAAGCGGTTCCTGTCTGGTCTGTCAGCCATGGATGCGTGCGGTCACCCATCGCCGGTATTTGCGCGCACGCCATGCGTCGGAGGCTTGCTGGAGGATCAGCGCGCGCAGCGGCGACACGCGAATATCCGTCGGCTTGCCTCGGCTGAGCTTGCGGAGCTGATACTTGACCGTCGCCATGTTGGCCAGCGACGCCAATGCCTTGTTCTTCCACGTGATTGGCGGCAGCGCCGGCGCACTGTCCTTGCCGGCATGCCAGGCGCGCGGCAGATTGGGGTCGATGGCCAGCGCGGTACCGATGCCGACCATGTCCACGCCGCTCAGGATCACCTGTTCGGCCACAGGAAGACGACGGATGCCGCCGGTGACCATCACTGGCATCTTTGCCACCTCGCGAATATGCCTGGCGAATTCCAGGAAGTAGGCTTCCCGGGCCAGCGTGCGGCCATCGCGGGCCTGACCTTGCATGGCCGGCGCTTCATAGCTGCCCCCCGACAGCTCGACCAGATCGACGGCCAGTCCGTTGAGCATCTTTACCACTTCGCGTGCGTCATCGACGCTGAACCCGCCACGCTGGAAGTCGGCCGAGTTCAGCTTGACCGCAACCGCGAACGTGGGTGACACCGCGGCACGGACCGACTTGACGATCTCGACAAGCAGGCGGGCGCGATTTTCGAGCGGGCCGCCCCAGGCGTCTGTTCTCTGGTTGGTCAATGGAGACAGAAATTGGCTCAACAGATAGCCATGCGCCGCGTGGATCTCGACGCCCGTGAAGCCTGCCTGCTCGCCAAGGCGAGCCGTACGGGCGAAGCGTGCAATGACGTCGGCAATCACTTCCTGCGTCATCGCCTTCGGCGTATTGAAGTGCCTGGACATGTTGCCCAGGTCCATGGGAACGGCGGAGGGTGCCCAGGTTGGCTGTCCCAGGCTGGCCGGCATCTGACGACCGGGATGGTTGATCTGCAGCCAGAATTGCGCTCCATTGGCGCGGCCTGCGCTCGCCCATTGTTTGAACCTGTCCAGGCGGCGGGCGTCTTCCAGCACGACGCCGCCGGGCCCGGTCATGGCGCGGCCGTCCACCATGACATTGCCTGTCAGCAGCAAGCCTGCACCGCCTTGCGCCCAGGCGCTGTACAGGCGAATCAGCGCGTCGGAAGGGGTGTGATCGGCATCCGCCAAATTTTCTTCCATCGCCGCTTTGGCGATGCGGTTCGGAACGCTTGAACCGTTGCGCAGGAGCAGTGTGTCGAACACGTTCATGAGGTCACCTCGTTGGATCGTGGTTCGACTTTAAGATTAAAGTGAACTTTAAGGTCAAGGGTTTTCTACGTGCTGCGCCGGCGTGCGGCGAGTACCGCCAGGATGCGGTGTCCGCACGGGCCAAAAACCGCTGTAGGATTGAAGCTCACCTTACGGGCAATCTTTCTTCGCTATGAGAATTGGGGAACTGGCAAAGCGCAGCGGCCTGACAGCCTCACGCATCCGCTTTTACGAGGCAGCCGGATTGATCACGGCTGTCGAGCGCTCGGCCAACGGTTATCGCGATTACTCGCCGGATGCTGTGTGGATTCTGGAGATTATTGCCGGCGCACAGGGCGCGGGTTTCTCGCTCGAACAGATCCGTCACCTGCTGCCGCTCGGCGCCGGGAACTGGCAGCACGACGAACTTCTGGATGCTCTCAAGCGCAAGATTGCCGAGATCGAAGACATGCAAAAGCGCCTGAAGGAGAACAAGGCGCATCTGCTCGCCGCCCTCAGGAATATCGAGGAGCGGCCGGCGGAAATGGATTGCTCGGACGGGGCGCAGTGGGTGCTGGATCGCCTGCGTGCTGACGGTGCCGTCGTACAAGGCAAGCGTCGTCGCCTCGCTGCAAAATGATCCCGGCCTGACGCACCGGCCGTAGACTTTAAAGTGAGCTGGCTGAGGATAGCGAGGGCCGGGCCGGCGCAATAAGGCGCTATTGCGCGGCCAAATGCCTGTTGGGGAGAGCGGAAATCCTAGTGCTCATCCGAAACGATCCGGTGCGTCAATCCCTCGCGGTTCGACCTCGCCAGCTTCATCCTTGTCAGCGTGCCATCGCGCTGGCATCCCCGACCAGCCGCCGCACTTCCGCCGAGACGATCGTATAGGCCTCGCCCGACATGGACTCCAGGCCGTTCCTGTCGATCACGACGATCTTGCCGCGCGTGTGCTCGATCAGGCGCAGGTTCTGCAGCTTGCCCATGGCTTCGGTGACGCCTTCGCGGCGCACGCCGAGCATCTCGGCAATCCGCTGCTGCGTGATCCTCAGCTCGTTGCTCTGAAGCCGGTCCAACGTCTGCAGGATCCACCGGCAGAGCTGTTCCATCAGCGTGCGATGACAGATGCATGCCGCCGTCTGGCCGACCTGCGTCAGCAGCAGCTGCATATAGCGCATGACCAGCCGTTGCATGTGCGGCAAGCGCGGATACAGGTCGCGCAGGTCGGCGGCGGCAATGCGCCAGCTCATGCCTGCCTGGCTGACCTCGCAGCGTTGCGGCATGGATTCCGCGCCCGTCAGCGCCGGCAGGCCGACCAGGCCTTCTTTCCCGACCGCCGCCAGTTCCACGCTGGAGCCATCTGCGTGGAGCGACAGCAGCGAGACCACGCCGTCCTTGGGAAAGTAGACGTGCCGCACGCGCTGGCCGGCATCGCAGAGCAATTGGCCGCCACGCAATGCCACGGTTTCCAGATACGGCCGCAGTGCCGCCCATTCCGATTCTGGAAGCTGACGCAGCAGAAGGTTGTTGCTGCTCGATCCGAGTGAAGTTTCCATCCCCGCCCCCGTTTAGCAAGTTTCGAAGAGTTCTTGTCGATCCGGTGCTCACCGTGAGCACATTAGGCGC
Organism: Cupriavidus numazuensis; assembly: GCF_905397435.1. Lineage (GTDB taxonomy): Bacteria > Pseudomonadota > Gammaproteobacteria > Burkholderiales > Burkholderiaceae > Cupriavidus > Cupriavidus numazuensis. Next base: position 32,762 of record NZ_CAJPVI010000052.1, on the reverse strand, counting down.
GTTCTGTGCGTGGACGAACATTGGCTGAAGGGCTTAGGCTCTTGGTGCGGTATGAGACCAAAGGATGGAACCCGGCCAAAGGGAGGAGGGAACCGTCGGCGTCAGCTCCCACACGCATGGATCAGGAATTCCCGCAGCGCATCCGCCGGCTTCTCCAGCTTGCGCCCAGGCTGCCACAGCATCCCGACCTCCATGTCCGGCACCGCATCGGCAATCGGCCTGGCGGCAATCTCCTTGCCCTCCAGCGACCAGGGCCGGTACACGATATCGGACAGCACTGTGACGCCAAAGCCATGCGCGACCAGTCCGCGCAACGCTTCCATCGAACTGGTGCGGAACGCAACATTGGGCGCGAGCTTGCGGCTGCGCCAGTAGCGCATGGTCGACGTTTCCGCCTCATCCACGGTGATGAGGATGTACGGATGAGCCGCGATATCGCGCAACGAAGGGCGATCGACGGCGAGCAGCGGGTGCGTGGCCGATGTCCATAGCTGCCGCCGCGAACGGACCAGCGTGTGACGTGAAAAGCGCTGCGGCCGCTCCAGGTTGGAAAGCAGCGCGATACCGAGTTCGATGTCGCCGGACAGCACGGCCTTTTCGATCTCGGGGCGGTCCATGTCCAGCAGGTCGAGTTCGATATCGGGGTAGTTGGTGCGAAAGCGCGCCAGCAGGCCGGGCAGGAAGTAGCCGAGCACGGTGTACGACGCGGCCAGCCGCACGCTGCCCTTCAACCCGTGCACCTGAAAGCGCGGCTCGCGCAGCGCATCTTCGACGGAATCGAGGATCTGCCGCGCGTGCTGGTGGAACAGGTGGCCCTCGGCCGTCAGCGCCACGCCGTGGGGCAGGCGGTCGAACAGGCGCACCGCGAGGCGCTGTTCCAGCGTCAGCACGGCATTGGTGATGGCCGACTGGGACACATGTTCAGTCGTCGCGGCCATCGAGAACTGGCCGGTTTCCGCCGCGGCGACGAAGTAGCGGAACTGCCGCAATGTGATTTCCTTGGCCAGCCGTTCGGGCGTCTCGCGAGTCTTTGCCATGGTGGTCCCCTCCGGTATTCGTTTGTCGGATATCAGCTCTCGTATTTCATGATTTTACGATAGCCCCGGTGCTTTCTACACTGCCCCGATAAGCCCGATATATCCCCGATATCCCCCGGAGAGAGACACCATGAATGCCCCGCTACCCAACGCGTTGCGCGAGGCGCTGGCCAATGCCAGCCTGGACGACAAGTACACCCTGGAGAAGGGCCGCGTCTATATGAGCGGCACGCAGGCGCTGGTGCGCCTGCCCATGCTGCAGAAGGCGCGCGACCGCGCCGCTGGCCTCAATACGGCGGGGTTCATCTCCGGCTACCGGGGTTCGCCGCTGGGCGGCGTCGACCAGGCGCTGTGGAAGGCAAAACAGCACCTGGCCGCGAGCGATGTGGTGTTCCAGCCGGGCGTCAACGAGGATCTCGCTGCCACGTCCGTCTGGGGCAGCCAGCAGGTCAACCTGTTCCCCAATGGCACGCGCGACGGCGTATTCGCGATGTGGTACGGCAAGGGACCGGGTGTTGACCGTTCCATGGACGTGCTCAAGCACGCCAATTCGGCCGGCTCGTCCCGCCACGGCGGTGTGCTGCTGCTGGCTGGTGATGACCATGCGGCCAAGTCGTCCACGGTGGCGCACCAGTCGGAGCACGTGCTGCTGTCCGCCGGCATTCCGGTGCTGTATCCGTCCAACGTGCAGGAATACCTCGACTACGGGCTCCATGGCTGGGCCATGAGCCGCTACTCGGGCCTGTGGGTATCGATGAAGTGCGTGACGGACGTGGTGGAATCGACGGCTTCGGTTGATATCGATCCGGACCGCGTGCAGGTCGTGCTTCCCGAAGATTTCGCCATGCCCGAGGGCGGCCTGAATATCCGCTGGCCGGATACCCCATTGCAGCAGGAAGCCCGCCTGCTCGACCACAAGTGGTACGCGGCGCTCGCCTATGTGCGCGCGAACAAGCTCAACCGCGTCGTGCTCGATTCGCCCAATGCGCGCTTCGGCATCATGACCGCCGGCAAGGCCTACCTGGATGTACGCCAGGCGCTGGCCGACCTGGGGCTCGACGACGACACCTGCCAGCGCATCGGCATTCGCGTCTACAAGGTTGGCTGCGTGTGGCCGCTCGAGGCACACGGCGCGCGCGAATTCGCGACCGGCCTTGAAGAGATCCTTGTCGTCGAAGAGAAGCGCCAGATCCTGGAATACGCGCTCAAGGAAGAGCTGTACAACTGGCGCGAGGACGTGCGGCCAAAGGTCTACGGCAAGTTCGACCAGCGCGGCAACGACGGCGGCGAATGGTCGGTGCCGCGCGGCAACTGGCTGCTGCCCGCGCACTACGAGCTGTCGCCGGCGCTGATTGCCAAGGCCATCGCACGGCGTCTGGAGCACTTCGACCTGCCCGAAGAGGTCCGCGCGCGTGTTGCCGCGCGGGTCGCGCTGATCGAAGCGAAGGAGCGCGAGGCGGCGCAGCCGCGTATCGCCGTGGAACGCAAGCCGTGGTTCTGCTCGGGCTGCCCGCACAACACGTCGACGCGCGTGCCCGAAGGCTCGCGCGCGCTCGCGGGCATTGGCTGCCACTACATGACGTTGTGGATGGACCGCAATACCGACACCTTCAGCCAGATGGGCGGCGAAGGCGTGGCGTGGACCGGCCAGATGCATTTCACGAACGACAAGCACGTGTTCGCGAACCTCGGCGACGGGACCTATTTCCACTCGGGGCTGCTGGCGATCCGCGCGTCGATCGCGGCCAATGCGAATATCACCTACAAGATCCTGTTCAACGACGCCGTTGCGATGACGGGCGGGCAGCCGATCGACGGCGTGCTGACCGTGCCGCAGATCGCGCATCAAGTTCTTGCCGAAGGCGCGAAGAAGCTCGTGGTGGTCACTGACGAGCCCGAGAAGTACGGCGATGGCGGCATGCTGCCGTCCGGCGTAACGGTGTTCCACCGCGACCAGCTCGACCAGGTACAGACCGACCTGCGCGACACCGCGGGCGTCACCATCCTGATCTACGACCAGACCTGCGCCACGGAAAAGCGCCGCCGCCGCAAGCGCGGCACGTACCCGGATCCGGCGCGCCGCGCGTTCATCAACGACGCAGTCTGCGAAGGCTGCGGCGATTGCTCGGCCAAGTCGAACTGCCTGTCGGTGGAGCCGCTGGAAACCGAGCTCGGCACCAAGCGCAAGATCAACCAGTCGTCTTGCAACAAGGACTTCTCCTGCGTCAACGGCTTCTGCCCGAGCTTCATCACGGCTGAGGGCGCGCAGGTGCGCAAGCCGGCGGCCGCGGGCGGCAAGGGCGTGGGCGCGGATTTCGACGCGCTGCCGCTGCCTCTGCTGCCAGCGCTCGAGCGTCCCTATGGCGTGCTGGTGACTGGCGTGGGCGGCACCGGCGTGGTGACGATCGGCGGCCTGCTCGGCATGGCCGCGCATCTCGAGCGCAAGGGCGTGACCGTGCTGGACATGGCGGGCCTGGCGCAGAAGGGCGGCGCGGTGATCAGCCATGTGCAGATCGCGCCGAGCCCCGCCGGGCTGCATGCCACGCGCATTGCCACGGGTGATGCGCGGCTGGTGATCGGCGGCGACGCGATCGTCTCGGCCTCAGCCGAGGTACTGTCCAAGGTACGCCACGGCGTGACCGCCGCTGTCGTCAACAGCGCCAACACGCCGACCGCCGACTTCATCAAGAACCCGAAGTGGAAGTTCCCGGGTGCGAGTGCGGAGCAGGACCTGCGCGCGAGCGCCGGCGATGCCTGCGCCTTCGTCGATGCGAGCGCATGGGCGGTCACGCTGCTGGCCGACGCCATCTACTCGAACCCGCTGCTGCTGGGCTTTGCCTGGCAGAAGGGCTGGATTCCGCTGCTGCGCGACAGCCTGGTGCGTGCAATCGAACTCAATGGCGTGTCGGTGGAGAAGAACCGCCTGGCGTTCGAATGGGGCCGCTATCTTGCGCATCATGGCGAGGCGGCAGTGAAGGCGCTGCTGCCGACCCCGCGGCGCGAGCAGGTGGTGGCCATGCCGCAGACGCTCGACAACCTGATCCGCAAGCGTGAAGCGATGCTGACGGATTACCAGAATGCCGCTTATGCAGGCCGCTATCGCGACGCGGTCGAGCGTGTGCGCGCCGCCGAGCAAAAGCTCGGCGCGGGCCGCAAGCTCGCGCTGACCGAGGCGGTGGCGCGCAATCTTGCCAAGCTGATGGCCTACAAGGACGAGTACGAAGTTGCCCGTCTTTACACCGATCCCGCGTTCCTCGACAAGCTGCGCACGCAGTTCGAAGGCGAACCGGGCCGCGACTACCAGCTCAACTTCTGGCTGGCGCCGCCGATGTTTGCCAAGACTGATGACAAGGGTCGCATGCTCAAGCGGCGCTTTGGTCCGCGCACCATGACGGCATTCCGCTTGCTGGCGCGTTTGAAGGGGTTGCGCGGCACCGCGCTTGACGTGTTCGGCAAGACCGCCGAGCGCCGCGCGGAACGGCAGTTGGTCGCTGACTACCTCGCCATGGTGGATGAGTTCGCGCAGTCGCTGAGCGTCGAGCGGATCGATACCGCTATGGCACTGGCGACGTTGCCGGATGACATCCGTGGCTTCGGGCATGTGAAGGAGGCTAGCTTGCATGCGGCGCAGGCACGGCGTGAGGGATTGCTTGCGCAGTATCGGCAGGGTGCTCATCGGGCGGCTGCGTAAGCGGAAGCTTCTGCTTCATGGGAAAACCCGCGATCTGTTATGGATCGCGGGTTTTTTCATTCGGCTCTTCACCGAATTGGGGGGTGTATCGGGCTTGGCATGCGCTGCTGTTTCGCCGGCGTAGCCGGCGAGTCACTTTTGTCCGAGCGACAAAAGTAACCAAAAACGCGTTTTGGTTGCCCCAAAGGGGCGAATTTTTATCGTAGTGTGCCAGGGGTGTTGTACGGGTATGGGCTTCAGAGTCAGTCACACTGCCTGCCGCGTGGGGCACCACCGTGAGTGGGAATACAACGCTGATTGGACGAGCCCTGCAAGCGTCTGTGGCCCCTGCTACTACCCACATCGTGTAATCGCCTTCGGCTGCGCTACGCGCAGAGCTCAAGTCTGAGCGCGTGGGCCCAAGGCAAACCACGCCTAGGTGAAGATGCCCGCGCTTGCATGCACGTAGAGAAAGGAAACGGACCTTGGGCGCCAGCGACGTTGATGCGCATGCCCTCAGACGACGACGCGCGCGCAGCGCAGCCGAAGGCGTCCCACCACAGATCTGATTGAAACGCTGTACCCGAGTCCGTCTTGGGGATCGTCCAAAAGTCGTGCCGCGTCAGGCACGGGTTCTGACTCACATGGCGTAGCAGGGTCGAACCACTGACCACCATCGCAGGCGTCCAAAGCCGTTTGAGCTACTGCCACCGTGGAATTGATGGCCAGCGGCAACGACGCGCTTTTTGGTTACTTTTTGTCGCTCGGACAAAAAGTGACTCGCCGGCTACGCCGGCGAAACGGAGGCGCTAGCCAAGAACGAAACCCCATTCCCGACCATAAAACCCCCGCCGGCTACGCCGGCGAAACAGCGGCGCAGACCAAGAGCGACAACCCAACTCTACGCAAGGACACCTGCGAATCCCCAGATTTCCCAGCCTAACGTGAAATTCGTTGAAGATTACGTATCCCATCGATGACGGAAGAACAGCCGCCTCGTTGCGACGATACCCAGCGGCCCGCCATATAAATTAATCAAAAAAATTTAATGACCATCCGCCCATGCATCAAAAGGCACAGAACGCGATTTCCCCAAAGCCGTGAACTAGAATCCAAACGGGCCCGCGCCGGCATTCCTCCCGTGTGGAGTGACAGATTTTTGACAACCCTGGTGCCGGTGTCGGCCGCGAGCGGCGTGCCTGCGGCAGAACCACTCCTGATCGGATGCCAGATGGAAGACGACTCGATCTCCTCGCAGAGCGCGCTGCCTGTAGGGGCCGGTATCGATGGATTGCCGGCATCGGCCGTCTCATCCACATGGCCGAACGGCAATGCCTTGTTCGTCAATCGCGAGCTGAGCCAGCTTGAATTCAACCGTCGCGTGCTGATGCAGGCCGCCGACGCCGACACGCCATTGCTGGAGCGGCTGAAATTCCTGTGCATCTTCAGCAGCAACCTCGACGAGTTCTACGAGATCCGGGTCGCGGGCCTGAAGGAGCAATGCCTGGTGCAGTCTCCGGTCACCGGCCCCGATGGACTTTCCCCCCAGATACTCTATGACCTGGTGAACGCGAGAGTCCGCGAACTCGTCGCGCTGCAGTACCAGATGTTCAACGATGTCCTGATCCCCGCGCTGGCCGCCGAAGAGGTGCGCTTCCTGCGGCGGCCATCGTGGAACCCGGTACAGGCGGAGTGGATCCGCGAGTATTTCTTCAATGAACTGATGCCCGTGCTCACGCCGATCGGGCTAGATCCCGCGCACCCGTTCCCGCGCGTGCTGAACAAGAGCCTGAATTTCGCGGTGGAGCTGGAAGGCAAGGATGCATTCGGGCGCCGCTCGGGCAACGCCATCGTCCAGGCGCCGCGTGCATTGCCGCGTGTCATTGCCTTGCCGCCGGATGTGGCCGGGTGCCGTCATGGTTTCGTCTTCCTGTCTTCCATCCTGCATGCGCATGTCGGCGAGCTGTTCAGCGGCATGACGGTGCGCGGCTGCTACCAGTTCCGGGTGACGCGCAACAGCGAACTGTTTGTCGACGATGAAGAAATCAAGAACCTGCGTGAAGCGTTGCAGGGTGAATTGCCCCAGCGGCATTTCGGCGATGCGTTGCGGCTTGAAGTGGCGGACAACTGCCCGCCCGCCGTGACCTTGTTCCTGCAGCAGCAGTTCGGCTTGTCCGCGACGGAGGTGTTTTCTGTCAATGGGCCTGTCAACCTGGTGCGCTTGCTGAAAGTGCCGGACCAGGTCGACCGGCCCGATCTCAAGTACCCGCCTTTCCGGCCGGGCCTGCCCAAGTCACTGCAGCAGCAGAACGACATGTTCCGCGCGATCCGCGACGCGGACATCCTGCTGCACCACCCGTTCCAGTCGTTTTCGCCAGTGGTCGACTTTGTCCGGCAGGCTGCGCAGGATCCGGACGTCGTGGCCATCCGCCAGACCGTTTATCGGGCCGGCCATGATTCGGTGCTGCTGTCGGCGCTGATCGAAGCCGCGCGCAAGGGCAAGGAAGTCACGGCAGTCGTGGAACTGCTCGCGCGCTTTGACGAGGAGGCCAATATCGGCTGGGCCGCGCAGCTGGAAGAGGCGGGCGCGCACGTGGTCTATGGCGTGGTTGGCTACAAGGCGCACGCCAAGATGGTGCTCGTGGTCAGGCGAGAAGGCGGACGTCTGTGCCACTATGCGCACCTTGGCACCGGCAACTATCACAGCCTGACGACGCGCTTTTATACGGACTTTGGCCTGATGACCTGCAATCCTGAAATTACCCAGGACATCGCCAACGTCTTCGCCCAGCTGACCGGGCTCGGGCAGACCAGCAAGATGGCGCATGTCTGGCAGTCGCCTTTCACCATGCACAAGTCGCTGCTCAATGCGATCCGCCGCGAGGCCGAGCATGCGAAGGCAGGGCGCAAAGGCTGGATCATTGCCAAGATGAACGCGTTGCTGGAACCGGGTCTGATCCAGGCGCTCTATGACGCCTCGCGCGATGGCGTGCGCGTCGACCTGATCGTGCGCGGCGCGTGTGCCTTGCGGCCGGGAGTGCCGGGTCTGTCCGAGAACATCAGCGTGCGCTCCGTCATCGGCCGCTTTCTGGAGCATTCGCGCATCTTCTACTTCTACAACGACAAGGCCGAAGACGTCATGCTGTCCAGCGCGGACTGGATGGGCCGAAACCTGTTCCGGCGTATCGAAGTCTGTTTCCCGGTGCTGGATGCGCGCCTGAAGAAGCGCGTGATCGGCGAAGGCCTTAAGCCGTACCTGCATGACAAGCGCGAAGCCTGGGAAATGGAACCTGCCGGCAGCTACCGGCGCAAGCGCTCGCGCCAGGGGGAATCGGCACAGAGCGTCCTGCTGGCAAACCTGACCTGAACAGATGGCGCGACGGGCGCGTGTCGTGCGGCGCCAAACCGAGCCATCCTCGCGCTGCGGCGTACACTCGGAATGCCATCCCATCGGCGGGTTGTTTGTCAATCACGTTTGTGACGAATGAGCCGCAACAAGCAGCGGGGTTCCATGACCGCCGCGGCGCCTGCAACGGATGGCGGCCCATCATTGGAAACAGCACTGCAAACGGAGCCAGGTCACTCATGTCGAAGACGATCAAGAAGCAGTACCTGAAGGCGCTCAACCAGCAACTGAAGAAGGAGCTGGCCGGAACCAGCGACGCCGCCTTTGTGTTCTATCCCCCTGGCGCCAAGCCGAAACATGCGACAGGCGTGGCGGCCAGCGGCCAGACCGATGCGCAGGTGCTTGCGATCATGGACGCGGTGCAGGCTCGCGTATTCGCCAGCTTCGAGAATTCGGCAAATGCCGGATAGCGCTGGCGTACTTCAGGGTCGGAATGGCTGTGGGCAACCCTCGGTTCCTTCCGACCTCATGCATTCCCTTCCCATCCCCTCGCAGCGTCGCGCTTGTCGGCGAAGCGCGCAGCCCGAATGCCAGCGGTGCAATGCCGCGGCGATACCCTGCATGGAACGCTGACACACCGCAAGGCGTCCCCAACTTGCAGTCCTAGAATGGCTCCCGGCTTTTCTTCGAACCCGGTGTGACGCCACGTCGCCGGTCAGCTTCGACACCCGCTTCGCGTTTCGCGCGCCGGCATGGTTCAACGCCAAAGCATCATGAGCCGTCCTGTTCCCCACTTCATCATTCGCATGCCGTTGGAGCTGCAGGCGCACCCGTTCGTCCGGACTGCATCAGGATTGTCTGAAGAATCGAATTCCTTCTATAGCCGCGCACGATGTGCCGAGCCTAGACTTTTCCACGCTGTCGCCAATACCCGCGGACGACAGCAATAAATGCTTTCGTGCAGACGAGAGCAACAATGCGGCGAACGCGGAACGCCATGGAGACAGAAGGGGAGCACCTTGGGGCTGCATATCAGTCGTGCGCTGTTCGCGGGAGGGCTGTGCCTGTTCCTGCTCGACGAAGCGGCGCAGGCCATGACGGAGCAGGGCGGCATGCTTCGCGCCGCATGGCCGCTGCTGCTGCCATTCATGTCCGCCAGCGGTGTACTGGCCATCGGCTACCTGCGCATGCGCCGGCTGATCGTGCAGCGCACGAAGGCCGAAGCGAAGCTCGGCCATGAGCTCGCGCTCAGGAAAGCACTGCTGGCCTGCCTGCCGGAACCCGTGGCAGCAAAAGACCCGAGCCTGCGCTACATCGAACTGAATCCGGCATTCGAGCACTTCTTTGGCATCGCGAAAGCGGATGCCGTGGGCAGGCACGCGCTGGAAGTCGAACGCCTGCGGGAGCGAATGACCGGCGACCTGCTGGCCTTGCAGGACGAAGCCATCCGCACCATGGCGCCACGCCAGACACGGCTGCATATGCGGAACGCAGCGGGCCAGTTGCGGCGGGTGAACTTCTGGGCGTTGCCGTTCCGCAATCCCGATGGCATGCCCGGCGGTATCGTGACCGTGCATTTCGACGTGACGGATATCGATGAGTCGCGCGAGCGCGCGCAGGCGTTCGAGCGCCGGCTCAAGGACGTGGTCGACAGCCTCCCCGTCACGGTGTTCCAGAGCCGTCTGCCGTCAGATGCATGCGACCTAGGCTGGGAGGTCACGTATGCCGCCGGAGATGGTGTCGGGCGCGGCGTCGATACGGTAACCGCACTCGGTGCCGGGCCATCCGAAAGCACGGGCTTCTGTCCGCAGGATCGCCAGCGCCTGCGCGCGGCCATCCTCGAGAGCGCGCGCACATGCCAGCCGCTGGATGTCGAAGGGCGCCTGAATTGCGGGCCGGAGCCGAGATGGATCCGCGCGCGTGCCATGCCGAGGCGGGAGGGCAACTGCACGGTGTGGAACGGCGTGGTCATCGATGTCACCGACGTGCATCGGCAGGCCGAGGCGCTGCATGAGGCGAAGGATGCGGCCGAGGCAGACTTGCGTGCCAAGGAAGGCTTCCTCGCCATGATGAGCCATGAGATCCGCACGCCGATGAACGGCATCCTCGGGCTCGTCGAACTGCTGCAGAACACGGCGCTGACGCCCGCGCAGCATCGCATGCTGACGCTCGCGCAAGAGTCCGGCCATGCGCTTGCTCAGATCCTCGACGATATCCTCGACTACGCGAGGATCGAAGCCGGCCGCCTCGCAATCGTGCCGGCGCCGGTGGACCTGCGCGACCTGCTGGACAGCGTCTCGTCGCTGTTGCTGCCACAGGCGCAGCAGAAGGGCCTGCAGCTGCGCGTGCAGGTCAGCGCGGAGGTTCCCGCGATCGTGCGCGCGGACAGCATCCGGATGCGGCAGATCCTGTTCAACCTGCTTGGCAATGCCATCAAGTTCACCGACCGCGGCAGCGTCACGCTGCGCGCCACGGTCGAGGCGTTCACGCAGGAAACGGCCACCGTGCTGCTGGAAGTGCAGGACACCGGCATCGGCATCGCCAGTGCGGACATGCCCCGGCTCTTTACGCCGTTTGTGCAGGGCGCACGCAGTTCGGCACGCCGTATCGGCGGCACCGGGCTCGGGCTTGCCATCTCGCGCAACCTGGCGGCGATGATGGGCGGAAGCCTCGTGCTGAGCAGCGAGGAAGGCATGGGCACCACGGCGGCCTTGCGCGTGCCGTGTTCGGTCATGCGCCAGGCATCCGAACCGCCGATGCACAAGCGGCAGCAACAGGCGACATGCGCAGTCGAACCCGATGTCCCGCCGGCGCCGGCACGCTGGCGCATCCTCGTGGCCGAAGACCATTGCATCAACCAGGAAGTCATCCGGCAGCAGCTTGTGCTGCTGGGCCACACGCCCACGGTGGTCGACAACGGCCAGGCCGCGCTGGATGCGTTGAGTGCCGGCGCATTCGACCTGCTGCTGACGGACTTCCACCTGCCGCGCATGGATGGCTTCGCGCTGACGCAGGCGCTCCGCACCAGCGCGGACGCCACGCTGCGGGTGCTGCCTGTGGTGGGGATCACCGCGACCACCGTGCCGGAAGAACACCGGCGCGGCTTCGAGGCTGGCATGAACGCGTGCGTACTGAAGCCGGTCACGCTCGCGTCGCTGCAGCAAGGACTGGAGAGTGCGATGCGGGCGGACGGCGCCGCTACCGTACCAATCGGGGCGTGCCGGCCACAGTCCGGCGCAGCGGGCGCACTGCGCTTTGACGCAACGCTCGCACGGCGCGAAGACCTGCTCGCGGTGCTGGTCGAGGGCTCGGGCTCGGGCGATGCTGGCCTGCAAGCGTGCATCGCCGCATTGCAGGCAGACCGCGACGCCTTGCTCGATGGTCTTGCCACGAGGGCGACGGCGGCGCTGCGCGCATGGTGCCACCGCATGCGGGGCGCGCTGTCCGTATTTGGACAACCTCATCTCGACGACATCATCGACAGCCTTCAGCGGGCCGTGGAAAGCGGTAACGGTGACAGCGTCCGTGCGGCCGCCCGGCCGGTGCTGGATGTGATTGCCTACCTGATGAAGGCGCTGGCGCCGGACTCCCGCGATGCGGGCGAGCTTGCGCGGGCGCCAGTGAATTGCCGGGATTGCACCCTGCCGCGTGCGGAATGCGCAGCGGGCAACCCCCATGGCGGCCATGAATCTGGAGAGGGGAAAAGCAATGGCAATCAGGGTAATACTTGCGGATGACCATCCGCTGATCATCTTTGGCGTACGGCAGGCGCTCGCTTCGGCCACGGGCATCCGCGTGGTGGCGGACGCCCCGGATCCCGGCGCGCTGACCGAGCTGCTGCGCAATGTGCCATGCGATGTGCTGGTCACGGATTTCTCCATGCCGTGCGGAACAACGCCCGATGGCCTGGCCATGCTGACCGGCATCCGGACCCGGTTTCCCCATGTCAGGGTGGTCGTGCTGACCATGCTCGAGAATCCCGGCCTGATGGTCAGCATGCAGGATGTCGGCGTGCTCGGCATCGTGAACAAGCGCGATGACCTGTCGGAGTTGCCCGCGGTGATCGCGGCAGCCTACCGGCGCAGAAGGCTGCTGAGCACGTCCGTGCGAGAGGACCTGAGGCAATGGGAACACCAGATGTCGCAGAAGCATGCCGCACGCCAGCTGAGCCCGCGTGAAACGGAGGTCGTGCGCATGTACGTGAATGGCATGTCGACCTCGGAGATGGCGCGGCACCTGCATCGCAGCATCAACACGATCAGCACCCAGAAGACCAATGCCATGCGCAAGCTCGGGGTATCGAACGATGCCGAACTGTTCGACTATGCGCAGGCGCACGGGTTGAAGTCCTGAGCCTTCGGCGAGCGGCGCCGTGTCCGTTGTCCGTGCTTGCGACCCAGCTGCTCGCTCCCACGCCGGTGGGAGCGAGCAGCACTGCAGTGGTCCTGGCGCTCACCAGTGGAAGCCGGCCCCGATGGTGGCCCCGACGTTCCCGCGCGTATTGCTCGTCACGCCCCCCTTGAAGACCCACCTGCCGGAATCCGAGAGTGTCGACACGCCCAGCGCCAGCGCTGACTGCCCGCTGTAGGTGCTGCCCGCCAGCGCAACCATGCCCTTGCCCGGCAGCACCGACTGCGGCAGGCCCGCCAGGGCCATGGCCGACGCCGTGCCCGCATTGGCATCGCGCTGTACCCCGTCGATCCGGTTGTTCAGGTTGGTGATCGCCTGGGTGTTGCCGCCCACTTGCTGGTTGAGGTTGGCAATGTCCTGCGTGTTCTCGTTCACCTTCTGGTTGGTCGCGTACAGTTGCGAGCCGTTGATGGCGTCGGTGCTGTCGCCGCTGATCCGCCCGGCTGCCACGTTGGTCACGGTGCGCTCGTTGCCGGCCGAGCCTACGCTGACCGTGCTGGCAGGCGCGGCACCGGCGAACTGGTAGGTGGTGCCGCCCACCACGCCGCTGGCCGTCGCCACGGCCGCGGCCGTCACCGAGCCGGCGCCAAGCGCCACGCTATTGGCCTCCGATGCCACGGCATTGCGGCCGAGCGCCAGCGCGTTGTCGCCGCTGGCCTGCGCCGCATAGCCCACGGCCGTGGCGCCCTGGGCCTGCGCGTAGGCGTCGGCTTGCGCCAGGCCCATGTCGTTGGTGCGCACATAGCGAATGCCGCGACCGTTCTGCTCGGTGTACGTGTCCGACTGATCGCCCGCGAAGTTGTTGATTACCGCATTGGTCTCGTTCAGCTGCGACATGTTCACCGCATCGCTGTCATTGACGCCGCGCGCGACATTGGTGATGCGCGTGCCGCCTGTCTTCGTGACCGCGTTGTAGGTGTCGCCGCCCATCGTCACGCTGTTGTAGTTGATCGTGCCGTCGGCATTCGTGTCGTACTTCACCGAGCCCTGGTCCAGTACGGTGATGCTGGATTCCATCTGTTCAATGGCCTGGTTGGTTGCGTACAGTTGTGACCCGTTGATGGCGTCGGTGCTGGTGGCACTGATCTGCCCGGCCGCCACATTCTGGATCTGGCGCGGCGCTGTTTCAGAACCGACGCTCACCACATCGCCCGCTGCCGGGGATGCGCCGGCGAACGTGTACGTGACGCCGTTGATGGTGATGCCAGACACGGGCGTGGCCGCCGAGACGGTCGATCCGTTGCCCAGTACGACAGCGCCGTTCAGCCCGGCCGCCACCGTCACGTTGTTGCCCACCACGAACGCGTTGTCGGCGCCGATGTTGTTGTCGTTGCCCAGCGCGTAGCTGCCGGAGCCGGTGACGGTGTTCGGATCCCCGATTGCGCCGGACCTCGCGCCTGTCACGGTGCTGCCGGTGCCGATGCTGATGGAACGGTCGCCTAGCGCCGAGGCATTCCTGCCCAGCGCAATGGCGTCGGCACTGCTCGTATGGGCCCCGTTGCCGATGGCAACCGACGACGTGCCGCCTGCATTGGCCAGAGCCCCGAGCGCGATGCCGTTGTCGTCGGCTTGCGTGGCACCCAGGCCGATGGCAATGCCACCCCAGCCCGAGGCCGAGGCATAACCGCCGGCAAACGAGCCATAGCCAGAGGCATTGGCAAGCACGCCGACGGCATTCGAATAATCACCCGACGCGCTCGACAGGCCGCCCAGGGCCATCGAGCCATACCCCGGTGCGTACGAACGCGCGCCAAAAGCCAGACTCCATTTGCCTCCGGCCATGGAATCATTGCCGACCGCCGTCCCGACCGTACCAGCCGATGCATTGGGGCCGAACGCGACGGCACCGTTGCCCGTAGCGTAGGTATGGTCGCCGAACAAGGTCACGCCGGCGTACTCATTCGCGTTGGCATAGTTGCCGACGATCGTCGAGCCGACGGCGGGCACCGGCTTCCCCGCCGGATCCGTATCGGGGACGATCCAGAAATAGGTTGGCGTGGCGTCGCCTTTTGCGTTGTCGCCAATGACCAGGTCGGTGGAGCTGCCGGTTGCGTCGTTGCCAATGGGCGTGAAGGCGAAGGCGGTTCGCATTCCCAATCCGGCGGTGACCGCAAGCGCTGTGCAGGCAAGCATGCGGCAATTGGACCTGATGCTGCGGTATGTCTTCTTCATGATGAAATTCCTGTTTTCTTGCGTAAGCGATGGTGTGCGGAGGCCGACGCCTCATCGGAGGCCCCTGCGGAAATCCGGCACGAGTCCGCCCCTGCCGCACGCGCGGCATATCTCGAAAAGCTTCGTGAGTGGATGGGGTCAGCCGGGCGTGTTCACGCCGGCCTGGCGGCGTACTACTTCACGCCGGCGGAGCGGATCTCCACGCGCCGGTCAGGCGCCAGGCAGCGGATCAGCTGCGGACGCGGCATCGCGCCGCAATGGCTGACCGGGTCGGCCTTGCCCATGCCCTGTGACGTCACCACGCGCCTGTCGACGCCTTGTGCCACGAGCAACGACTTCACCGTGTCGGCGCGCTGCTGTGACAGCCGCATGTTGTAGGCATCGGAGCCAAGACGATCGGTGTACGCGTACACGTCCACATGCGTGAGCGCCTTCATGCCGGCCAGCTGCTGGCCGAGCGCCTCGATTCTGGCGCGACCGTCGGACAACATGTCCGAGGCAGTCGAGCCATTGAACGTGAACAGCGCGTCGGTGCCGAGCGTGGCGGTGGTCTCCACGATGGCGGGCATTGCGACCGGCGCTTCGGGACGTCGCAGGAATGCCGCGCACGATTCGGGCGCCCAGTAGTACGAGCGCGACACCATCGCCGTGTCGAACAGGACCTTCATCTGGCATTGCACGATGTCGTTCGGGGCCGGCTTGCCCGTGCGGAAGTTGAACAGGTAGTCCCACTCGCGCACATCGGCCATGCCTTCGTTGAAGTGTGGCCGGCCGATCAGCGCGTAGTGCTGGTCCTTGGTCATGCCCGGCCGCAGCAGCCGCAGGTTGTCGAGGTTCGGGAATGTGCCCTGTTCAGGCCAGGCGCTCGCCTTGTCGGGGAATACGACGTTGGCGGATGTGCCCTGGTCCGTGGGGTGGCTGGAGGTGGTGGAACATCCGGTAACGACAGTGGCCGTCAGGGCCACGGCAGCCGCCAGCGAAGCGATAGTCAATCTCATGGTGATGCCTCAGGTGGATCGAAGGACTTCGATCCGCGGCAAACACCTGCCCTCGGCCAGCCAGGCTGTCCGGGAGATTGGCTTCAGTCGTGAATATGTCGAGCGACGTGGAATGCTGCGGATCTACGAGTCGTAGACTAGGGTTCCGCAGCCACGGAAACTATAGAAGGACTTCGAATCCGCGCAGTTTTCTTGCGGCGGCTGCCAGCGCCGCCCTGTTTGCTCAGATCGCGTTTTCAGCGCGCATCACGTCGATCTGCGCAGGGCTGAGACCCAATGCGGCGAGAATCTCCGTCGAGTGTTCGCCAAGTGCCGGCACGCTGCCCATGCACGCCGGCGCGTGCGACAGCGTGGCCGGTGGCAGCAGGGCTTGCACGGCACCCGCAGGCGTGGCGACCTCGCGCCAGCGGTCCCGTGCGGTGAACTGCGGATGCGCCCACACCTCGTGCATATCGTTCAACGGCGCATTGGCGATGCCGCCGCGGTCCAGGCGGCCGATCAGTTCGTCGCGCGTCATGTGCGCGAGACGCTCGTTGATCTCCGCATCGAGCGCACCGCGGTTGGCCACGCGCTGCAGATTGGTCGCAAAACGGTCGTCGCTGGCGAGCGCCGCGTTGTCGAGCACCTCGCGGCAGAAGCACTGCCACTCGCGGTCGTTCTGCAGGCCGAAGATCACGCTGCCGCCATCGCCGGCGCGATACTGGCCATAGGGGGCAATGGCCGGATGGGCAAGGCCGGTGCGTGCCGGCGGCGTGCCGCCGTAGTGCGCGAAGTTCAGCGGGTAGGACATCCATTCGCTGAGCGCTTCAAGCATGGTGACCTCGACGCGCTGGCCCTTGCCGGTGCGCGCACGCGCGAGCAACGCGGACAGGATGCCCGAGTACGCATACATCCCCGCCGCAATATCGGCAATCGAGATGCCCGCGCGCGACGGCTCGGCGTCGGTGCCGGTCACGGAGATCAGCCCCGCGGCGGCCTGGATCAGCAGGTCGTAGGCCTTCTTGTCGCGGTAAGGGCCCTGGTCGCCATAGCCGGAGATGTCGCAGACGATCAGGCCGGGAAAGTCGGCATGCAGTGCATCGAAATCCAGCCCCATGCGTTGGGCCGCGCCCGGTGCGAGGTTCTGGATGAGGACATCGGCCTGTCCCAGCAACTGCCGCACGATCTCTGCCGCGCGCGGATGCTTGAGGTCCAGCGTCAGGCTTTCCTTGCCGCGGTTGGCCCACACGAAGAACGACGACATGCCGTGCACGGTCTGGTCATAGCCGCGCGCGAAGTCGCCGACACCGGGACGTTCGATCTTGATGACGCGCGCACCGAGATCGGCCAGCTGGCGGCTCGCAAACGGGGCGGCAACGGCGTGTTCGAGGGCCAGGACGGTGATGCCGTCGAGCGGCGCAGGGGTAGGGGGCATGGCAGGCTCCGGGAAATCGGGTCGGCCGAGTATAGGAACCGTGCCTGCTTTGGGGCCAGTCGAGATTTCCTAAGCGGGGTTTGAGGGTTTCTAACGGGTGCTGTGAGACGCCAGCAAGTGGGCCCGGTTTCTCCCCTCTCCCGCTTGCGGGAGAGGGGCTGGGGGAGAGGGCAGGCATCAGCAAGGGCGAGGCGCTTCACTTCGTGGACACTTCGGCCCTCTCCCCCGACCCCTCTCCCGCAGGCGGGAGAGGGGAGCGAACAGTCGGCGTTGGAATCAGCGATCTAGCTCACTTCCCCCGACTCCGCCACAAACCGTATAAACGCCCGCGCATACCCCGGCAGCTCTTCCTGGCTGCGCATCACGATCCGCTGCTCGCGCCGGGCCCATGGCTCATCGAGCACCACGCCTTCCACCAGCCCTTGCGCAATGGCCGGGTCCGCGACCGAGCGCGGTACCAGCGAAATGCCCGCACCTTCCTGCACGCAACGGATCACCGCCGGAAAGTTCGCCGCGTGCACGCGTACGCGCGGCTCCATGCCCGCACGAACGGCCATGTCCTTCAGGAACAGGAAA
The DNA here is from genome assembly GCF_905397435.1 of Cupriavidus numazuensis. Classification (GTDB taxonomy): domain Bacteria; phylum Pseudomonadota; class Gammaproteobacteria; order Burkholderiales; family Burkholderiaceae; genus Cupriavidus; species Cupriavidus numazuensis. Next base: position 15,139 of record NZ_CAJPVI010000052.1, on the reverse strand, counting down.
TTGCTGCTGCGGCTGCCGATCGACACCAGGTCGTACTGCAGCGCTTGCGCCAGCGACACGCGTTCGCGCATGCCGAGCGGATGCCGTGGTGGCACCACAAACAGCAGTTCATCCTCGCCATAGCGGATGGATTCGAGCCCGCGCAGGTCGATGTCGCCGGCCACCAGCCCGATATCGGCGCGCTGCTCGAGCACTGCGCGCACGCTTTCCTCGCTCAGGTGCTCTTCGAGATCGACGTTGACGTTGGGATAGGCCGCGAGGAAGCGGCTGAGCGCGGCGGGCAGGCTGCTCATGGTGCTGCTGTTCGCATGCACGCGCAGATGACCTTCGATGCCGTCGGTGTGGCGCCGCATGTCGGCCTGCAACCGTTCGACGTTGTCGAGAATGGTGCGCGCGTGGCGCAGCATGGTTTCGCCGGCCGCGGTGAGCGCCATGCCCTTCTGCGTGCGCCGGAACAAGGGCACGCCGACGGCCTGCTCCAGGTTCTTCAGCCGGTAGCTGGCCGATGGCGCCGTCAGGTGCACATCGGATGCACCTGCGGTCAGGCTCTTGGCCTCCGCGATCGCCAGGAATACGCGCAGGTCTGTCAGTTCGAATCGCAAATCCGTCTCCGTCGGCGGTGGCTTGCAGCGGGCTTGCTGCCCGCAAAGCCTTGCCACACCGTGCTTTTAGAAATCTTCTAAGGAACCCCCAGTACCTTTCGACTGGCCTGTCCGATGCTCCCGATTCTATATTTTCCGCTCGCACCGCACGCCGATGCCTCTCTGCAGCGGCCGCGCGATCGCCAGATCACAAGACGGAGACATCGACATGGTTTTCCCTATTTCCCGCTTCGCTACTGCGCTTGGCGTCGGACTCGCGATGCTTGCCGCGAGCGCCGCCGCGCAATCGGACTATCCCGCACGGCCGATCCGGCTGGTCGTGCCGTACGCGGCCGGCGGCCCCACGGATACCTTTGCGCGCTCGCTCGCGGCAAGCTGGAGCCGGCAGCTCAAGGCGCAGGTGGTGGTGGAAAACCGCACCGGCGCCGGCACGATCGTCGGCACCGAGTATGCGTCCAAGGCCGCGCCGGACGGCTACACGCTGCTGCTGACCACCGTGGCCCATGCGGTCAACCCGAGCATTCACGCATCGCTGCCGTACCGGACGATCGAGGACTTCGCGCCCGTGGGCCTGGCGGCGCGCGCGCCGCTGGTGCTGGTGGTCAACAAGTCGGTCCCCGCGCAGACGCTCGGCGAATTCATTGCCTACCTGAAGGCGCACCCTGGCAAGGTCAACTACAGCTCGGCCGGCGTCGGCAGTGCGCCGCACCTTGGCGCGGAGCTGCTGAACTACAAGGCGGGCACCAAGGCCATCCACGTGCCGTATCGCGGCAGCGCGCCAGCCATGGCGGACCTGATCGGCGGCCACGTGGAGTTCATGATGGACAGCGCGCCTACGGGTCTTGCGCAGGTTCGCGCGGGGACGGTGCGGCTGCTTGCGACATCGATGTCAAAGCGGCTGCCGCAGACGCCGGACACGCCCGCCATTGCCGAAGCCGTGCCGGGCTACGAGGCCTATACCTGGAACGCCGTGTTCGCGCCGGCAAAGACGCCGCCGGAGATCATCCGCAAGCTGTCCGACACACTGGGCCAGACCCTGCATGAGCCGGCGTTGCAGGCCAAGGCCAATGAACTGGGGCTGCTCCTCGAACCAAAGCCGACGCCGGATGCGCTGACGCAGTTCCTGCGCGCGGAAATCGCGAAATGGACACCGGTCGCTGCCGCGGCCAACATGAAGGCGGACTGAGACCGCAACGACAACACGAACACCCAGGAGCGATCAACGATGAACAAATACCAGCTTTGCCCGCAGCGCTACTTCGAGGACTTCGAACTTGGCGAGCGCATGAACCTGCCGTCGCGCACCATGACCGACGCGCTGTTTGCCGCGTTCCAGTTGGCCAGCGGCGACAACCATCCCGTGCACTATGACGTCGAGTATTGCCGCGCACACGGCATGCCGCACATGCTCGCGCATGGCTATCAGGTGCTGATCCAGACGGCCGCCGGCGCGGGGCTGTTCCCGCATATGGTCGAGGAGTCGCTGAAGGCCTTCATCGAACAGGGCAGCCGCTTCCTGGCGCCGGTCTACGTCGGCGATACCCTCTACAGCAGCTTGACCGTGAGCGAGCTGATTCCCGGCCGCACCACGGGCGTACTGGTGATGCGTACCGAGGTGCGCAACCAGAACGATGTGTGCGTGATGGAGGGGTGGCAGAAGTATTTGCTGCGCAAGCGTACGCCTGCGCAGGGCTGATCTGCCCCGGGGGTCACCGTTCGCCGCGTGATACCCCGCCCTCATTCCCGTTCCACCGCTTCAGCGCCCGCCGGAAATTCGCGCCGTCGCTGAAGCCGAGCAGCAACGCGATGTCATCCGTGCTCATCCGCGTGGTCTTGAGATATTCGTTTGCGAGGCTGAAGCGCACGTCGTCGAGGATCGCGCCGAACGACGTGCCCTCGGCCCCGAGGTGCCGGCGCAGCGTGCGGCTCGTCATGCCGAGCGCTTCGCCAACCGCTTCCATGCCCGGAAACACGCCGGGCTCGCGCATGAGAATCTGGTAGACCTCGCCCGACACGCCGACCGACATCTTCGCCTGCCCAACGAGGCGATCACAGGTTTCCTGGATCAGCGCGGCGGAATGCCGGTGCGCCAGTTGCGGCTTCTGGCCGAGGATCGCGCTGTCGTAGATCAGCTCATACTGCTCCTGGCCGAATTCGCACGGGCAACCGAGGTATTGCGCATAGAGATCGGCGTGCGCAGGCGCCGGGTAGGGAAAGCGCGCGAGCATCGGCGGGCAGCTATGGCCTGCCACATCCTGCAGGTGCGTGACGTGCTGGGCGAACTGCTGCTCCATCAGGAACTGGCGCAGCTCGGCGGACGGCATCGCAACGAAGGCGTCCGGAAAGGTCCAGACCGCCTTGTCGGGATACTCGGTCCACGCGATGGTCAGCGTCGGCGTGGCCAGGCGATGGTACTTCACGCCCAGCCGGAAGTAATCGCGCAATGACAGGCATGACATCAGCGCGTAGCCGTACATGCCATACGCGGCAAGGTGCAGCCGCGAGCCCACTTCGAACGGCGTGGCGGGATGGCAGGACAGCGTCAGCGCATTCTTGCAGACCGCCGTGTACTGGCGCACGGACGTCATCAGCGACGTGTCGCCGAGCGCGTCGGGGTCGATGCCCGTGCCCTTGAGGCTGTCGGCCGGCGCAATGCCTTGTTCGGCCAGTACCTCGACCAGTGCCGCGATCTTGTAGGGCGCATAGATGCGCTCGTTATGCAGGGGAAGTCTCGTTGCCACAGCGCCTCCGAAGGACTCGCCTCAGATTGTCCCATTAGGACATGATGGTGTCCGGAAATGACCTTACCTGGCGGATGCTATCGAACTATCATCGATCCGACAAGACGCCGGCGCATTGCGTGACCGGCCATGACCGAGACGATCCCATCCCATGAGCAACGCCAGCCGCAAAGTCATCATTTCCTGCGCCGTGACAGGTTCCGCACACGTGCCGTCGATGTCGGAATACCTGCCCCTGTCTCCCGCGGACATCGCGGCCCAGGCCATCGAGGCCGCCGAGGCCGGCGCCGCGATTCTGCACCTGCATGCGCGCGACCCGCGCGACGGCCGGCCCACGCCAAGTCCCGAGGTGTACCGCGAATTCGTGCCGACGATCGCGCGCGCTACGAATGCCGTCATCAACATCACGACCGGCGGCAGCACGCGCATGACGCTGCAGGAGCGCCTGGCCTACCCGCGTGCCGCACGGCCCGAGATGTGTTCGCTGAACATGGGCTCGATGAATTTTTCGCTGCATCCGCTGGCCGGTCGTATCGACGAGTGGCGCTTCGACTGGGAGAAGCCCTACCTCGAGTCGATGGAGGACATGATCTTCCGCAACACCTTCAAGGACATCCGGGAGATCCTCACCGAGTTCCAGGCGCACGGCACGCGGTTCGAGTTCGAGTGCTACGACGTTGGCCATCTCTACAACCTGGCGCATTTCGCCGACCTGGGGCTGGTCAAGGGGCCGTTCTTCATCCAGTCCGTGCTCGGCATCCTGGGCGGCCTCGGTCCGGACCCCGAGAACCTGGTGACCATGCGCGCGACGGCCGACCGGCTGTTCGGGCGCGAGAACTATCACTTCTCGGTCCTCGGTGCAGGGCGTCACCAGATGCCGCTGGTCACCATGGGCGCGATCCTCGGCGGCAATGTGCGCGTGGGGCTGGAAGACAGCGTGTACCTGTCGCGCGGCGTGAAGGCGCGGACCAATGCGGAGCAGGTACGCAAGGTCCGCCGCATCCTCGAAGAACTCTCGTTTGAGATCGCCACCCCCGATGAAGCCCGCGACATGCTGGGCCTGAAAGGCCCTTCCGGCGTGAATTTCTAGCCTTTCCCGCGCTTCGGCGCCCCGGTCGCGCAGCGTTCGCACCGGCAACTGACAAAGCAGCATCCAACATGGAGACATCACCGTGACGACGTTCCACGATTCCGATAGTGACGCAGTACATGGCCTTGCCACGCGCAAGGCCATGCTGAAGCTGATCCCGCTTATGTGCGCGATCTACTTCATGTCTTATCTCGACCGCACCAACGTGGCGCTGGCCAAGGCGCAGCTTGCGGCGGACCTCGGCATCAGCGCGGCAATGTATGGGCTCGGTGCCGGCATCTTCTTTATCGGCTATGCCTTGCTCGAGGTGCCCAGCAACCTGATCGCCCACCGCGTGGGTCCGCGCCGCTGGATTGCGCGCATCGCGGTGACATGGGGCGCGTTGTCGGCGTCAATGATGTTCGTGCAGGGCGAATGGTCGTTCTATACGCTGCGCGTGCTGCTCGGCATTGCCGAGGCGGGCCTGTTCCCGGCGCTGATGTATATGGTCACGCTGTGGTTCGCGCCCAAGGACCGCGCGGTGGCGATCGGCTGGATCTACACCGCGCCGGCCATCGCGCTGGTCATCGGCAATCCGCTCGGCGGCGCGCTGATGCAGCTCAACGGCGCGGGCGGACTGCATGGCTGGCAATGGATGTTCCTGCTGGAAGGCCTGCCGAGCGTGTTCGTTGGCATCCTGCTCTACTTCAAGCTGCCCGAGCGGCCTTCCGATGCGCGCTGGCTGTCGCGCGCCGAGGCCAAGGCGCTGGAAAGCCGGGCGGTCATCGAGGACCACGCGGGGCTTACGTCCGCGCACTGGGTCGCCGCGCTCAAGCGTCCGTCCACCGTGCTGATCGGCCTGATCTATTTCCTGAACCAGGTGGCGTTCGTCGGACTCGTGTTCTTCACGCCCGCCATGATCCAGCAGATGCACATCACGTCGCCGCTGGTGATCGGGCTGCTTGCAAGCTGCGTCGGCGTCGGCTTCCTGCTCGGCGTGCTGGTGCTGCCGCGCATTCATCGCCGCGTGAAGGCTGACTGCGCGTACCTCGGCGTGCTGACGGCGGGACCGGCCGTATGTGCCGGGGCGGTCCTGGCTACGTCCGATCCCACGCTGCAGATCGTGCTGTTCGCGGCGACCGCGTTCTTCGGCGGCGGTGTGCTGCCCTCGTACTGGGCCATCGCCATGAAGCGCCTGCAGGGCATCCACGCCGCGGCGGGGCTCGCATTCATCAACACCATCGGCCTGATGGGCGGCTTTATCGGTCCCTACCTGTTCGGCATGGCCGAGACGACGACGGGCAAGAGCGCGTCGGGATTCATCGTGGTCTTCGGTGCCGCCGTGCTGGGCCTGCTGCTGGTGCCGCTGCTGGCGCGCGCCATCCGCACCGAGACGCAGCAGCCTGCCGAGGCGGCGGGCGCATTGGCCCAGGGCGCATGAGGGCACCGGCGCCTGGCCTGGCCCGGCGCCGGTGAGATCGGCTTTTACAAGAAGGATGATGGTTCATGAGACTACGCAGCAAGGTGGCAATCGTGACGGGAGCGGGCCAGGGCATCGGCGCGGCGACGGCACTCAAGTTCGCGTGTGAAGGCGCGACGGTGGTGGCGTGCGACCTCAATCGCGATGCCGTATCGGCTGTCGTCGACGCGTGCCGGCAGGCCGGTGCCGATGCCGAGGGCTTCTGCATCGACGTGGCAAACCGTGAAGCGGTCGATGATCTGGTCGAAAAGGTCTGCACGCGCTGGGGCCGCGTTGACGTGCTGGTCAACAATGCCGGCATCACGCGTGATGCGCGCCTGCAGAAGATGACGGTGAAGCAGTTCGACGATGTGATCGACGTGAACCTGCGCGGCGTCTTCCATGCTACGCAGGCGGTGGCGGCGCGGATGCTGGAGCAGGGGAACGGCGTGATCCTGAACGCCAGTTCGGTCGTCGGAATCTATGGCAACTACGGCCAGACCAACTATGCTGCGGCCAAGTTCGGCGTGATCGGCTTCACCAAGACCTGGAGCCGCGAACTGGGCCCGAAGGGCATCCGCGTCAACGCGGTGGCACCGGGCTTTGTCGACACGCCGATCCTGTCGACCGTGCCGGATGACGTACTGGACAAGATGCGCGAACAGGTGCCGCTGCGCCGGCTCGGCCAGCCCGAGGAAATCGCCAACGTCTACGCGTTCCTGGCCAGCGACGAGGCCAGCTATATCAATGGCGCGGTCATCGAAGCCTCTGGCGGCATGACGCTCTGAACGGAAAGGACCCAAGATGAATACCCTGGATCTATTGAAGCCAAGACCCGGCCTGCGCGTACTGGTATCGGGCGGAGCCGCCGGCATTGGCGCGACGATTGCGGAGGCATTCCTGCAGGCCGACGCGTCGGTCTATGTCTGCGACATCGACCCGGCCGCGGTTGCCCAGGCGAATGGCCGGCATCCGCGTCTGCATGCGGGTGTGGCTGACGTGTCTGTTCGCGAACAGGTGGACCGCGTGATCGACGAGGCCCGCGATGCGCTGGGCGGCCTCGACATCCTGATCAACAACGCGGGCATTGCCGGACCGACCGGTCCCGTCGACGAGATCAGCCCCGAACAGTGGGAACAGACCGTCTCCACGAATCTGAACAGCCAGTATTACTTTCTGCGCAAGGCAGTGCCGCTGCTCAGGCAGACCTCGGACAGCCCCGCGATCATCGCCATGTCGTCGGTGGCGGGGCGCCTTGGCTACCCGTTCCGCACGCCGTATGCGGCGACGAAGTGGGCCATCGTCGGGCTCGTGAAGTCGCTCGCGATCGAGCTCGGCCCGTCCAATGTGCGTGTGAACGCGATCCTGCCGGGCGTGGTGCAGGGCGAGCGCATGGACCGCGTGATCGCCGCGCGCGCACAGGCACTCGGCATCAGCTTCGACGCGATGAAAGAGGAATACCTGCGCAAGATCTCGCTGCGGCGCATGGTCACCATGGACGATGTGGCTGCCATGGCGCTGTTCCTGGCGTCGCCGGCTGGCGCCAATATCTCGGGCCAGGCCATCAGCGTGGACGGCAACCTCGAGTATCTGTAAGAGGCGGCACCGGACGCCGCCCCCGGCGGTATCAGGCCGCCGGCGCCGCTGTCGATCCGCGCACGATCAGCTCCGGTTTCAGCTCGACCGTGACGGCATCGGCGTCGGGCTCGCTGATCTTCCTGAGCAGCAGCCGGGCGGCTTCTTCGCCCATCTCGTGCACGGCAATGCGCACCGTGGTCAGCGGCGGTGTCAGCGCATCGACGAACGGCATGTCGTTGTGGCCGATCACCGAGATGTCCTCGGGGCAGCGCAGGCCGCTTGCGCGCAGGCAGTCATAGCAGCCCATGGCGATCAGGTCGTTGCCGGCGGCGATGGCTGTCATGCCGGGAAACTCGGCCAGCAGCTTCTCACACGCTTCTCGGCCCGCTTCGCGCGAATAGCTCGGGGCTTCGATGACCTGCCATTGCTCGCGCCGCAGGCGATGGTGCCGCACGGCGCGCAGGAAGCCCTCGCGGCGCAGGAAGCCGGTCGACAACGTGGCGGGTCCCGCGATATGGCCGATGCGGCGGTGGCCGAGCCCGACCAGATGGTCCACGGTCAGGCGCATGGCGAGCAGGCTGTCGCTGACGACGCACGACGCGCGGCCAGTGTCTTCGCCGCGGTTCACCATGACCACCGGAATGCGCTGGGCCAGGCAATAGTCGAGGATGGGGTCGTCGCGCTCGGCCGTGGCGAGCAGCAAGCCTTCGACCTGGCGTCCGACCATCTGGTCGATCACGAAGCGCTGGCGTTCCTTGTCGGTGCCGGCATTGACCACGATCGGCACATAGCCTTGCTGGCACAGCACCGATTCAATGCCGGCCAGGATCGGCGGGAACACCGGGTTCGCGATATCGGGCAGCACCACGCCGACCAGGCCCGAGCGCTGCGTGCGCAGCCCCGCCGCAATGCGGTTCGGGCGGAAGCCGCGTTCGTCGGCCAGGGCGAGTACGCGCGCCGCCACGTCGTCCGCCACGAGATGCCGCGTTGCCGGGTTCATCACGCGCGACACGGTCGAGTAATGCACATTGATCTCGGCGGCGAGGTCTTTGAGGGTCAGGCGTTTGCGCTCGGACATGTCGGCGGGAAGCGGTGCGGCGGCGCCGTGGGCGCTGGGCGCTGATCGGAATCGGGAATACGCCATTCTAAGGCACGGGGCCCGGGCGGCCGCCACCCGGGCCCCGTGCGCCGCTGTCCGCGCCGTTACTGGCCGCCCTGAACGCCCGACTGCTTCACCACCGGCGCCAGCTTGGCGATTTCCGCCTTGATGTAGCTGGAGAACTCCTGCGGCGTGGACGTCCGGGGCTCGGCGCCCTGTACCGCGAGCTTCTCCCTGACATCGGGCGAGGCCAGCGCCTTGCCGATCTCGGCATTGAGCGTATTGACGATCTCCTTCGGCGTGCCGGCCGGCGCCAGGATGCCGAACCACGAATCGAACGCATAGCCGGGCAGACCCGATTCCGCCACGGTCGGGATGTCGGGCAGCGAGCCGGCGCGCTTCGCCGTGGTCACGGCCAGCGCCTTGAGCTTGCCCTGCCGCACGAACGGCATGGCCGAGACGGTCGGCGCGAACATCATGTCGCCGCGGCCGGCCATGACATCGGTCAGCGCTTCGCCGGTGCCCTTGTACGGAATATGGACGACATCGACGCCGGCCTGCATCTTGAACATCTCGCCGCTCAGGTGCGTGGAGCTGCCCGAGCCGGCCGAGTCGAAATTCATCGCGCCCGGGTTTGCCTTGGCTGCGGCGACGATGTCGCGCACGGAGTTGTACTTGCTCGCTGAATTCACCACGAGCACGTTCGGCACGCTCGCCACCAGCGACACGGGCGCAAAGTCCTTGACCGTGTCATAGGCGAGCTTCGGGTACAGCGTGGCGTTGATGGCATGGCCCACCGACACCAGGATCAGCGTGTAGCCGTCGGGCGCGGCCTTGGCCACGCCGGTGGCACCCAGCGTGCCGCCGGCGCCCGGCCGGTTGTCGACGATGACCTGGTAGCCGGCGTTCTGGCCCATCTTGGTGCCGACAATGCGGGCCAGGATATCGGTCGCGCTGCCTGCAGAGAACGGCACCACGAGACGGATCGGCTTGGCCGGGTATTGCGGTTGCGCCATGACGGGCGGAACCGCGGCCAGCACAGCAAGTGCGGCAGCGGACAGGGTGAACAGAGTCTTGCGACGAAGGGGGCGGTACATCGTTTGTCTCCTCACAACCACGGATTCAGAAGAAGTGGCGCATGCCGAGCGCAAAGGTCTGCGGGTCGGCGCCGGCGCTCACGCCAAGTTCGTTGATGGCGAAGTCGTAGATCGCGTTTTTCTTGTTATCGATGCGGCTGTAGTACGCGAACAGCGTCGTGCGCTTGGACAGCGGATAGTCATAGCCGATGGTCACCTGCGTGGCGCCGGTATCTGCGCCGCTGCGGAAGAAGCCGACGGTCTCGGTCGCGCTGCCGGCGCCGTTGCTGGCCAGCGCAAAGCCCAGCTTCACGCTGCCCGGCCCAAGCTTCTGCACGAGCGATGCGTAGTACCCGTTGCGCGTGAGATCGCCGGTCGCGGTGCGGTAATGCAGGCGCTCGTACAGCAGGGCGACCGTGGTGGTCGGGAACCGGTACGACACGCCGGCCTTCATGGCGTCGTCGTTGCGGCCCTGGACCTGGTAGTTCTGGTGGATTTCATAGGCCAGCGCCACGTTGAGCGGGCCGTTGTCGTACGCGGCGGAGAACGAGTACAGGCCCGGGTTGCGCGGCACCGTCAGCTTTTCCTCGTTGATGCCCCAAGCCGCCGAGCCGCTGAAGCCCGCAAACGATGGCGTCTGGTAGACGATGATGTTCTTCTGCCGGCGGTCGAACGAGCTGGTGTCCTGCACGTTGTCGGAGCTGGACGTCGACCCGTTGCCGATCAGCGCCATATAGCCCGCGGTGGTCGGGTAGTACGGGTCATAGCCCATCGTCGACACGGTGTACGGTGTCTGCCAGTGGCCCATGAAGAAGGTACCGGCCTTGCCCTGCAGCCCGATGCGGTCATTGCGCCCGGCGATCTGGCCCTGCCCGGTATCGAGCGAGAAGTTGCTCTCGATCTGCCAGATGGCCTTGAGCGATCCGCCAAGGTCCTCTTCGCCGCGCAGGCCGAACACCGAGCGGTTGTTGGTCAGCCGGCCGGTGCCGCCAAGATGCGTGCCGTCCGTTGCCGTGCTGGCGCTGGAATACTCCAGCGCTGTATTGATGCGGCCGTAGACCGTGACCGACGACTGTGCCGCGGCCTCGCCGGCAAGACAGCATGCGGCCAGGGTCAGGGCCGCGCTTCGTATGGGAACGCGTTTCATGGGTAGTCTCCCGCTTCTGTGATGTTTTTTGTCGAAGTGGCGCCCGCGCCGATGCGCGGGCACGGCGCCATGCCGGGGCGCCGGATACTGCTTGCTGCTACGGCTGCCGGTCAGGCCTTCGGATAAGGCATGGCCAGCAGCAGCATGGCCGGGCGGTTGCCCGGGTTCGACACCTGCCGCGCTTCGCCCGGTGCCAGCCGCACCGAATCGAACTGCTGCAGCGTCACGGCTTCGTCGGGCGTGCGGATGCAGACCTCGCCTTCGAGCACGACATAGTGCTTCTCGACGCCGGACGCATCCATGCTGGTATGCCCACCGGGCAGCAGCACCGACACCCCCATCCACAGCGACTCGGACGGCCCGGCCTCATGGCCCTGCAGGCGCAGGCAGTGCATGCCGTCGTGGTTCGGCGGAAAGTACGCCGGCGCCTGGGCGAAGCGGGTCGTGTTCATGGCTTGAGCACCACGCGTTCGGTCGCGCCCTGCAGCACGGCGCGATAGGCCTCGGCGGCGTCGGCCAGCGCATACGTGTACTCGGGCAGCACCGGGAACGGCTTCAGCGCGCCAGAGGCGAACATCGGCGCGAGCTGGTCCAGGATGTTCGCGCCCGCGCTGCTGTCCAGCGCCAGCGTGTCGACGCCCACGTAGGTGTGCTGGCCGCGGTAGAACGTGAAGATGTCGAACGGCACCGGGCGCTCGATGGTCGAGATGAAGATCTGCGCGGCGCCGATCGCCATGGCCTGGTTGGCCTGCTCGAAGTACGGGCTGCCCACGGTGTTGTAGACGATGTCGGCGCCATGGCCGTCGGTCTCGTCGCGCACCACGGCGGAAATCGATTCGCGGCTCGCGTCGATCATGCGCACCGGTGCGTTCGCGTGGCCACGGTAGGGCTCGGCGGTGCGCTCCACGGCGAACACGCGCGCGCCCAGCGCGGTGGCGATCTGGATGGTGGCCTGGCCAACCTTGCCGTTGCCGCCGCACACCAGCACGACGCTGCCCGGCTTCGGCATGCCTGCGCGGCGCAGGCCTTCATAGGCGGTGATGAACGGCACGCCGACCGCGCCGGCTTCGAGCAGCGACAGCGTGGCCGGCTTTTCGCGCACCGACTGCGCATTGACGCGCAGGTACTTGCCATGCGTGCCGTCACGGCGGATGCCGAGTTCGCCGCCGCTGCCCCATACCTTCAGGCCGATCAGGCCAGTCGGGCCGTCGACCACGACGCCCGCATAGTCGCGGCCCGGCGTGCGCGGCCAGACTGCATGCGGCATCAGGCCGAGCGTGGCCTTGACGTCGCTGGGGTTGACCCCGGCGCTGGCCACTTCGATCACGCACTGGCCATCAGTGGCGTCGGGGCGCGGCGCGCCCACCAGTTCCAGTTTCAGGGTGTCGATGCCCGCGGCTTTCTCGCTGACGCGAATCGTGTTCATGGTGTCTTCCTCGTTCAGTGTCTGATGTTGTGAATGTGTGTTCAGGCTTCGCGCAGGCCAAGTGCGCGGCGCGCTTCGTGCGGCGAGGCGATCTCGCCGCCGAGCGAACGCACGATGTCGCTCGCCTTGGCGACCAGGGCGGCATTGCTCGGCGCCAGCACGCCTTTTTCCAGGTAGATGTTGTCTTCCAGGCCGACGCGCACATGCCCGCCCGCGAGCCATGCCTGCGCGACGATCGGGAACTCCGCGCGGCCGATGCCGAACGCCGACCAGTGCGCGCCGGGCGGCAGCATGCTGCGCGCGTAGAAGATGGTTTCCGGCGTCGGCGCGAAGCCGTACTTCACGCCCAGCACAAAGGTCCAGAGGCCGGGGCCATCGAGCACGCCTTCGCGGATGAAATCGAGCGCCATGTTGAGGTCGCCCGAATCGAAGATCTCGAGCTCCGGCATGACGCCGGCCGCACGGATCACGCCGGCCATCTTGCGCACATTGGCGGGCGTGTTGATGACCACGTCGCCGCCCGAGTTCATGGTGTTCAGGTCGAGCGAACACACGTCGGGGCGCAGCGCCGCAATGTGCTCCACGCGCTTGGACGGATGCAGCAGCGTGGTGCCCGGCGCGGCCACGCGCGGTTCGTCTTCGCTCGGCACGAAGCGGCCGCCGGGACCGGTGGTCAGGTTGATGATCAGCGCGCGGTTGCGCTTGCGGATGCGGTCGATGACATCGGCGTAGTAGTCGAGCGACATCGATGGGCGGCCGGTCTCGGGATCGCGCACGTGGATATGCGCGGCAGCGGCGCCGGCTTCGGCGGCTTCGAGCGCGGCATTGGCGATCTGCTCGGGCGTGACTGGCAGGTTCGGGTACTGCTCGGGCGTGACGATATTGCCGGTCACCGCGCAGGTGATGATGGTCTTGCGTGCGTGCATGGTTGTGTTGGCGTAAGTATGGAAATCGATCAGCCGAGCTGGCGTCCGCCATCGACGACGATGGTGGTGCCGGTGGCAAAGCGCAGTGACGTCGCGCAGGCGACGATGGCGTCGGCCACGTCCTGCGCCTGGCCGATGCGGCGCAGCGGCGTGGTCTTGGCCGCGCGTTCGTTGAAGGTGTCGTCGCGGCCGGGCACGAAGCCGGTATCGACCACGCCTGGCGACACGTTCAGCACGCGAATGGCCGGCGCCAGCGCGCGGCCCAGCGACACGGCCATGACATCGAGCCCGGCCTTGGCCGCACAGTACGCCACGTTGCTGCCCTGGCCCGTGCGCCCTGCGATGGAGCCGACGTTGACCACGAGGCCGTCGCCATTAGCGCGCAAGTGCGGTGCAAACGCGCGGATCGCCGCGAACTGGCCGCGCCAGTTAATCGCGAACAGCTCGTCGATCAGCGCATCGTTGAGCGCATCGAGATCGGCATGCGGAATGGCCTGCGTGAAGCCAGCGGTATTGACCAGGATGTCGACGCGACCGTAGTGGTGGCTGACCTCGTCGGCCAGGTCGTTCAGCGACGCGGTGTCGCCGATCTCGGCCGCGGCGCCCATATGGTTGCCGGCCGGCAGCGATGCCGCTGCACTGGCCGCACTGTCGCGGTTGCGTCCGGTCAGGACAACGCTGGCGCCAAGCTGTGCCAGCGCATAACCGGTGGCCAAACCGATGCCGCCGGTACCGCCGAGGATCACGGCGACCTTGCCGGAGAGAGATGAGAGGCTCATGGTGTCAGTTGTGCTGCGTGGAAATTTGAAAAGCAGGGCCGTCAGTCGATCGGCGGCTTCGGGAAAGTCTGTTCGCCGGGTTCGAGCGTGAAGTCGAAGTCCATCGTGTAGAACGGGGCAGGGAGGTCGCCCCACGGGCTGCGGCCATGGTTGACGAGTTCGAGCTGCCCGACGAGCTGGCGATGGACGCCGAATGTCACGTCGGATTCGAGGGCCTGCGGTTCATCGACGAATACCTGTGTCACGAGCGTGCGGTAGCCCGGTGTGGCGACGATGAAGTGGATATGTGCGGGGCGGTACGGATGGCGTTGCTGTGCGTCGAGCAGCGTGCCGATCGGGCCATTGGTCGGCACCGGGTAGCCGGCGGGGCGCACCGTGCGGAAGTGGTAGGCGCCTTCTGCATCGGTCTGGAAACAGCCGCGGAGGTTGCGGTCGGGCTGGCGCGGGTCCTGGTTGTCGTACAGGCCGACGGGCGATGCCTGCCAGATTTCCACAAGGGCGTTGGACAACGGCGTACCGTCCGTCGCGCGCACGGTGCCGCGCACGAACAATGGCAGGCCGGGTGCGTCGTCCTGTACCACGCAGTCGCCGCAGTCGTAACGGGGGGCGTTGGCACGGTAGAACGGGCCCAGCAGCGCGCCAGGGGTGCGGCCGTCCTTCGTGCTGTTGTTCATTACGGTGACCAGCGTGGAAAGGCCCAGCACGTCGGCGGCGAGTACTACTTCGTTGTTGGTGGCATGGGTGGCGTGGCCCAGCGCGGCGATGAACTCCAGCGCTTTTTCGAATTCCTCGTCCGTTGGACGGACCTCACGGAGGAAGTCGTGCAGGTGCTGGACAAGCAGGCCCATGACGAAGCGCAGGCGCGGGCTGGTGGTTTGAGCCATGGCGGCCTGGACGATCTGGGTGACGGAGTGTTCGTCTTCGATCAGGAGTAGGTCGTTGTCTTTGTGTTGGGTGGTCTGCATTGTTGGTCTCCTTTGCAAACGTTTGCAGCAAACGTTTGCAATTATGATTGGTATGGGGAAATGGTCAAGGATTTTTTTGTTTTGGGGCTGAGTTGGGGGGTGTCGTTCTTGGCTGGCGGCGCTGTTTCGCCGGCGTAGCCGGCGAGTCACTTTTTGTCCGAGCGGCGTGTGTCAAGGTAGTTGTCGCGTCCGCCGCTATGCTGCTTTCCTGTACTCCGTGGTTTGCGGCTCGGCCCGTTCGGGGTTCAGGTAGACCACGGCATCCAGATTCC
>NZ_CAJPVI010000051.1 GCF_905397435.1 Cupriavidus numazuensis | reverse complement strand
CACCCTCGAAGAGCTCGACGCGGCGGGGTGCTTCGCACCGCCGCCCCCACCACCCCCGCCACCGGCCGCACCGCCGCCGCCGGTGGTCTGCTACCGCAACGCGGAAGGGCTGACCTGGGACGGGCAGGGCGAGATGCCCTCGTGGCTCAAGCGCGCGGTCAATGCGGGGCAGAGCGTCGAGTTTTTCCGGGTGGGATAAGAGCGTTCAAGCACCGGGACTGGTGTGCCGAAGATTTCAGCCAAATCAGAGACTTGCCGAAAGATGTGGCGGATTTTTCTCGAATCCCGGGCGCCCCTCTTACCGACTATGAACACCTTGCCCGCGAACTCGGCCTGGATCCCTTTCGGATGCTGCGGCTCGCGAAAATACCCCGCCAAAGCGTTCGATGATCCCGAACCTCCTGATCAGCGCCGATGGTTCAGATGACCGGCGATCTCGTGTTCCTCGACGATAACAACAACGTTGTTGTGATGGAGAACTGGAAGACTGCGCTACAACGCTACCTCGCATATTGCGAGGAGCACGACATTCAGCGGAAAGACCTCAAGGCATTCAACAGATCTGGACTTCAGGTGCTATGGGAGGTCAGAAGCCATCTGATGACAAAAGCTGGTTCTGGGCATCACGGCCTGCTTCCTGGCGGAGCCGCTGGCGCCGCGCGATAGCGTCAGTAGTGGATCTCCCCCGGTAGCCCGCCGCCGACCGGAATGGCGTCGCCATTGATCGCGACACTCAGGGGCGAGGCGAGGAAGGTCACGACATTGGCGACTTCGCTGGCATCGACCATGCGCCCGAGTGAGCTCCATGATGCGACCCGCGCTTCGGTCGCGGCATCGGTCTTCTCCGTGCGCGTGGCGCCTGGATGGATAGCCGTGACATTGATTCCTTTCGGACCAAGTTCATCCGCCATGTTCTTGGTGATGGCCGCGACGCCCACATTGCGCAGGGTTGCCACCGGTCGGCCGGTGCGATAGATGTTGAGGCCGCCGACGTTGATGATCCGGCCCCAGCCATTTGCGATCAGGTGTGGCGCGAGGGCGCGTGCAGTGCGAAGGTAGCCGATGACCTTGATGTTGATGTCTTCCAGCGCCTCTGCATCCACGATCTGATCCAGCGCCGTCGCTGGCGAGATGCCGCCAGGCAGGGCTGCCGCATTGACCAGGATGTCGATGCCACCTAACGCGTCAATGGCTTGTGCCACCATGGCGTCGACGGAGTCCTGGCGGGCGGTGTCTACCGTCAGCGCCACGATGTGACGCCCGGTCGCGGCGGTCAGTTCGGCAGCGCTCGCGTCCAGCGCTTCCTGCCCGCGTGCGGCGAGCACGAGGTCCACGCCCTCCAGCGCGAGTTGATGTGCGATGGCCTTGCCAATCCCGCGGCTACCGCCGGTGACGATGGCGCGCTTGCCTGTCAGTTTGAGATCCATGATTCCTCCTTTTCGATCAGGGTAATTTGGATCCCTGGCCGCCTCTGTCAGATTTATGACAGACCGACGATCCTGCCGACCCGGAGCGATCCGATGTGCCGCATCAGGACCCCTTTCAGGAATGACGGCTCCTCACGCTGGAAGTCTCTGTTCTGTCGGAAATCTGACGGACTCTCACGCGGGCTCGACTTATCCTTGCCTCACCACGGTAGACCTGCATCGTCACCTTCACGGCAGCGCTTCCGGCCTTTTGTCCCGGCCGCCTGCCTTGACGTGAAATGCTGAACCGCCATTCATTGCAACCCTCGGATATCCGGCTAATCCGATTGAATTGAGGAGACAAAGATGCTTTCCAAGGAAGAAAATACCCGCTACACGGAAGTCGGACCAGGATCCGTTATCAATGCATTGGGCAAGCGTCATTGGTTGCCATATCTGCGCTCCGAGGCGCTGGTGGCAAATGGTGCTCCGCGCAAGGTTGAATTGCTGGGCGAAACCTATATCTCGTTTCGCGCCGCCGACGGCAGGCTTGGCTTCCTTGATGAGCAATGTCCGCATCGCGGCGCCTCGCTTGTACTGGGCCGCAGTGGCGACAATGCGCTGACCTGCATCTTCCACGGCTGGAAATTCGATGTCACGGGAAAATGCATCGATACGCCGTCCGAGGCCAATCCGAATTTCTGCAATACCGTCAAGGTCAAGTCCTATCGTGTCCACGAAGCGGGCGGCGTGTGCTGGGTCTATCTCGGGGATGGCGAGCCCCCGGTATTTCCCGACTACGAATACTTCAGTGCTCCGGCGGAATACCGTCGCCCGCGCGTCGGGTATTGCCAGTCAAGCTGGGCGCAGAATCTCGAAACCTTGCTTGACTCGTCTCACATCGGCCTGCTCCACTCGAGCGGTGTGGCCAACACGCTACCCACCGCCATACAAGTGAAAGGCAACAACGCGCCCAAGCTGAGTGTCGTCGAGACGCCCTATGGTCTGCAGGCATACGCACAGCGTGATCGCGGTGACGGCTCCATTTCGCTTCGGGTCACGGAGTATGTTGCGCCGTTCACAATCCTCAATGGTGCGACCCGGGAAGAGGAAGGGCGCCTTCTGTACATGGTTCCGATCAACAATACGCGCGCTGCATTCTGGCGTATGGAATGGGACCTGAACCATCCCCAGGAATGGTGGGAGGAGTTGGCGAAGACGAACGACCGCGATGGCCTGTTCTTCGTCGATCCCGACGATTTCCTTTCGAACAGTGTGGATCGCAACAGCGAGAATTTTGGCCAGGATCGCGATGCCATGGCGAATGGGCACTGGTCCGGCTTCAAGGATCTGCGCGCAGAGGATGCGGCGGTATCGGACAGCATCCCGATTGTTGACAGGACCAAAGAGCATCTTGGTGCCAGCGACCTCGTGATCGCAAGGATGCGTCAGCTATTCCTTCGTGGATTGAAGTCCTTCGAGACCGAAGGCGTGGTGATGGGTCTCGGGCCGAACGGCGATGGCACCGGAATTCCTTATTCCGGCATGCGAGGCACGGCGGAAATGATCCCCGTGGGCACGGACATGCATGACTACCACAATCGTGTCCTTCGCGAGGAACGTGTCGCGGCACGCGAGGCATTCCTCGCGGCCAAGGCGTCCCAATAAACCAGGTAGTCGGGGTCCTCCGGATCCTCCAGAGCGCCAGCACGGCCCGTGCAATGGGAAAGAAACCGTGGCAGGGCCGGCATCCGCATCGGAGATTGCTATGACAGATAGCGCAGTTGACCAGGCGAGCCTGGAATGGTGCGACAGGCTCAAGCTTGGCCACCCGCCCATGGACGAGACGCATGAAGAGTTCGTCGCCATCGTCAATGCCATGCTGAACTGTTCCGACGACGAGCTGAAGCATCACCTTGCGGAGTTCGCGATACACGCGGAGACGCACTTCTCGCAGGAGCTGCTATGGATGCAAACCACGGCCTTCCCCAGCATGGATTGCCACGTCAGGGAACACGAGGCCGTGATGCAGTCGGTCAGGGAGGTGCAGGCGCTGCTGGCTGACGGAGGTTCCCTCCTTGTCGCCCGCCGGCTCGCGGCCGAACTTGCACGCTGGTTTCCGGCCCATGCGGACTACCTCGACTCCGCGCTTGCCCATTGGATCGTCAAGGAGCGCTTCGGCGGGGCGCCTGTGGTCCTGCGCCGGATGATGCAGTCGCCAACGTAGTTACGCCCTGCGGGAGAGTGAATCGGTTCCCGCGCACACGATAAAAAATTCAAGGAGACAAGTCATGCTTCTGTTCAGAAGACAAATGCTGCGCCTGGCTTCCGCCGTTGCGATGTCTGTCCTCGTCGCAGGCACAGCTCACGCGGACCAGTTCCCCAGCCGCCCCATCACCCTCGTGGTCCAGGCGGCCGCGGGCGGTGCATCTGATCTGGTCGCCCGCCTGGTGGCCCAGAGGCTCACCGCGAACCTGGGTGTGCCCGTCGTCGTTGACAATGCTCCGGCAGCCGGTGGCGTAGTCGCGGTGAAGCGCCTGGTTCGTGCCAGTCCCGACGGCTACACGCTGATGATCTGCGGGACCAAGTCGGCCATTGCCGAATCGCTGTTCAAGTCGCACCCGTACAACCTGAGCAAGGATCTGATCCAGGTTGCCCCAATCGTGTCGACGGACCTCGCGCTGGTGGTGGATGGCAACTCGAAGCTGAAGAATGTCGGCGACCTCGTCCGGGAAATCAAGACCCGTCCCGGCAAGGTCACGATCGGCGTGGGTGACACGATCGGTGGTATCCAGCATCTGGCGGCGGAACTCCTGAAATCCTCGGTACAGGGGAACTTCCTGATCGTTCCCTACGGCTCGTTGTCGAAGCTCGAGGTCGCCGTCCGAGGGGGGGAAGTCGATGCGGCCGTCGAACTGGTACCGGGGCTGATCTCCCTGCTGCAGCAAGGCGGACTCCGTGCGTTGGCCACGACCGGAAAGGAACGGCAGGGTGACCTCCCCAACGTGCCGACCATCGCGGAAGCAGGTCTTCCAAAAGCCGAATTGACCCCGCTCAGCTTCGTTGCCGCGCCGGCGGGCACGCCAGCGGCGGTGATCGCCAGGCTCAACGCTGCCCTGAAGAAGGTACTGGCCGAGCCCGAATTCCAGAAGGCGATGACGTCGCGCGGCCTTCGGCCCGTCTCGGCGGAGAGTTCGGCCGACGCGCAGCGGATGATGGATGCAGACATCGAAAAATGGCGGGGCATCGTCAAATTGGCGAACGTGCCGCTCCAATAGATTCCGCCCTTGCGCATGACGCGATGCGGCTTGGTGCCATCCCCTCATACTGGAATTCAATCGTGAAAAACATCTTCAATGCAGGCAATACGGAAGGCGCTTTGCGCCTGAACGAAACGCATGATCCCGAGCTCAAATCCTTCGTGGAGTCGGCCAATGATCCCGCGACGGACTTTCCGATCCAGAACCTTCCACTCGCGGTATTCCGCCGTGCCGGATCGATGCAGACGTTTCGCGTCGGCACCGCCATCGGCAACCAGGTGCTGGACATCGGGGCCGTGACGAGCCTGCTCGACGGCAGTGCGCGGCAGGCCGCACAAGCGTGCCGGGCCTCGTCCATGACTGCACTGATGGATTTGGGGCAGGGACACTGGTCGGCGTTGCGTCTCGGCCTGTCGCGACTCCTGCGGCATAACAGCAAGGCGATCGGCGCTGTCAGGGAGTGCCTGCTGCCGATCCGCGACGCGGAATTCGGCCTGCCGTTCAAGATCGCCAACTTTACCGACTACGGCGCATCGGTGCATCACGTTCACAAGGTCACGAAGATTGCTCTCCCCGAGAATCCTCATCTCGAGCCGAACATGATCTGGAATCCTGTTGGCTTCCACAGCCGGGCCTCTTCGATCAGGACGAACGGCCAGCGCTTTCTTCGCCCCAGGGGGCAAACCGGCGTGTTCAAGGATGGCGCCCCGGTCTTCGGCCCGTCGCAGAAGCTGGACTACGAAGCCGAGCTGGGCATCTTTATCGCCAGGAACACCGAGCTGGGGCGCCCCTTGAGCGTCGACGAGGCCGACGACGTCATCTTTGGGTTTTGCGTGCTCAACGACTGGACGTCGCGCGACATCATGTTCTGGGAACGCTTGCCGCTGGGGCCGTTCCTGTCGAAAAACTTCGCCACGACGATCTCGCCGTGGGTGGTGACCAGGGACGCATTGGAGCCTTTCCGTCGGTCGTGGGAGCGCTCCGCGCCGTATCCCGACCCCCTGCCCAACCTGGACTCGGCACAGGATAGGACGCGGGGAGCACTCGACGTCAAAGTCGAGATCCTGCTCCAGACCGAGAAGGGCGAGGCAAGCGGCTTTGGCCCGGTCTCGCTCGGTCTGAGCAACACCCGCGACTTGTACTGGTCGGTCGCGCAGCTCGTGGCTCATTTCACGTCGACTGGTTGCAGCCTCGAGCAGGGCGACATGATCGGCACGGGGACGATTTCCGGTCCGGGCGCAGACGAGTGTGGCTGCATGTTCGAGCTAACGCTGGGCGGCCAGGCCGCGGTGGATATGCCCACTGGCGAACGCCGGGGCTTCGTCGAGGACGGCGATACGGTGACCGTGCGGGCGTACTGCGAAGCGGACGGCTTCCGAAGGATCGGGTTCGGCGAGGCTGGATCGACGGTGCTGCCAAACAATTGAGCGGGACCTGGCGTGCTCTCTCTCCCTGGGAAGGGGGCTAAGCCCTTCGGCCTTCAATCCCCGCATCGATGCCAACGAGGGCACGATCGACTTGCTGGTCGCGGACAGCGAACTGCAACGGCGCAAAGCTGAGTGGCAGCGCGAACGGCCCGTTCGCCTGGCAGACGTCAGCGAGAAATATGCGCGACTGGGGTTGGCCCTTCGAACCGGGGTGCTGCTACGCACTCGGGCGCGATGGAGTGGCGGCTCGGCTGACTGGCGATGCAGTGGCAGCGCCCATAAATGACAGAATGATATGACACACACCGCAGTTATCCCCGCCGTTATCCCGGTAAAGCCGGTCGCATCGAAGCCGGCTTCGCTCGATGACAAGTACCTTCGCGACGAAGGGCAAGCCTACATGAACGGGATGCAGGCATTGGTACGCCTGGCACTCGCCCAGCAGCGTCGCGATGGCATGCAGGGCCTTCGGACCGCTGGCTTCATTTCCGGCTATCGAGGCTCGCCGCTTGGCTCCTTCGACACGTCCCTCTGGCAGGCCGGGAAGCACCTGAAGGCCCATGACGTGGTATTCCAGCCGGGTGTCAACGAAGACCTGGCCGCCACCGCATGCTGGGGTACGCAGCAAGCCCACCTGGCGGGTCAGGGCAAGTTCGACGGTGTCGTAGGTTACTGGTATGGCAAAGGACCAGGGGCCGACCGGTCGGGCGATGTGTTCCGGCACGCCAACCTGGCCGGCACCGCGGCGCATGGCGGTGCCCTGGCCCTGTTTGGCGACGACCACTCCTGCAAGTCTTCAAGCATTCCGCATCAGTCAGAGTTCGTCATGATGGGGTGTGGATTGCCCATCTTCTATCCGACGTCGCTTCAGGAGACGCTGGATTTCGGCGTCCATGCCGTTGCCATGTCGCGGATCACGGGCCTCTGGGCCTCCATGAAGCTGGTGAGCGAGATAGCGGAAACGTCGGCGTCTGTCGACGTGGGCCTCCATCGCGTGCGTCCCGTTACGGATATCGGTGCGCCGATGCCTCCCGGCGGGTTGAATATTCGGTGGCCGGACCAGGCGCTCGCCCAGGAGGAGCGGCTATACAGATACAAGCTGCCGGCCGCGATTGCGTACGCAAGGGCCAATGCCATCAACGAGGTGACATGGCCCTGTGCCGATGCACGTATCGGTATCGCCGCAAGCGGCAAGGCCTATCTCGATACAGTGGAGGCTCTGCGACTGCTCGGTCTGGAAGGCGAACCGGCGCAGCGGATTGGCCTGCGCCTTTTCCGGGTGGGCATGATCTGGCCGCTCGAGCCCTCCGGGCTTCGAGCCTTCGCTGCGGGACTTCAGGAACTTATCGTCGTCGAGGAAAAGCGCCCGATCCTTGAAACCCAGATCAAGGACGAACTGTATTCCCTTCCGGATCACATGCGGCCGCAGGTGGTTGGCAAGTCCTCGGAGCACCACGGGGAATGGAGTACGCCGCGTGCCGAAGCGCCATTGATCGGGCATTACGAGCTTCAGCCGGAGCCCATCGCAAAGATGCTGGCCGCGCGATTGCTCGCGTTCGCGCTTCCGGAAGATATCAGGCGACTGATCGAAGCCCGCATTCAGGCGATGGAGTACGCGGAGCGGGAAGCTCGCAGCGTCATCGATATTGCGGAGCGCAAGCCCTATTTCTGCAGCGGGTGTCCCCATAATTCGTCGACCGTTGTTCCCGAGGGCAGCCGCGCGCTGGCGGGGATTGGCTGCCATTACCTGGCACTGAACATGGATCGGGAAACGGCGACGTTCACGCACATGGGTGGCGAAGGTGCGAACTGGGTGGGTACGGCACCGTTTACGAAAGAATCTCACGTCTTCACGAACCTTGGTGACGGCACCTACTTTCACTCGGGGTACATGGCCATCCGCCAGGCCGTCGCCGCGAAGGTCAATATCACCTACAAGATCCTTTACAACGATGCCGTTGGCATGACTGGCGGTCAGCACGTTGATGGCCAGCTCAGCGTTGCGAAGTTGACGCGGCAGCTTGCCGCGGAGGGCGTCGGAAGGCAGGTCATCGTGAGCGACGAACCTGAATTGATCAGCGAAGCCGAGGGCATCGCGAGCGGCGTTACGGTGCGGCACCGCAGCGAGCTGGATGCCGTGCAGCGCGAACTGCGTGTGGTGCCCGGCGTGACCGCGCTGATCTACGCGCAGACGTGCGCCAGCGAAAAACGCCGTCGGCGCAAGCGCAAGGAATATCCGGACCCTGCGAAAAGAGCATTCATCAACCACGAAATCTGTGAAGGCTGCGGCGACTGCTCCAGGAAGTCCAATTGCCTGTCCGTTGAACCCGTGGAGACACCACTGGGTATCAAGCGTCGCATCAACCAGAGTAGCTGCAACAAGGACATGTCATGCGTGGATGGCTTTTGTCCCAGCTTTGTCACCGTCAACGCGCGTGACATCAAGCAACCCGTCAGATCCGGCGAGATTCCGGAAGGATGGCCGGTAACGCCAACGGTACCGGCACTGACATCGCCGCTGCGTATCGTTGTAAGCGGCGTGGGTGGCACGGGTGTGGTGACCATTGGCGCATTGCTCGGCATGGCTGCACATCTGGAAGAGAAGGCAGTTCGCGTGATGGACATGGCCGGCATGGCGCAAAAGGGGGGCGCAGTCTATTCGTACGTGCAGCTTGCTGCGAGCGACGACGAGATCTCGGCAACGAAGATTGCGGCCGACCAGTGCGATTTGCTGATTGGGGCGGATACCGTCGTGGCCGGAAGCAGCGCAACCCTCTCGCGGCTGCGCAAGAACGCGCTCGCGATCGTCAGCCTGGACACCGCCCCGACTTCCGCGTTTATCAAGTCCCGCGACTGGACGGCGCCCATCAGCGAGCTGATTGCCCGCCTGCGTGGGAAGACGGACCAGGGACGCGTCATTGCGATGCCTGCCGCCAAGATAGCAACGCGTGTTCTGGGCGATGCGATCTTCGCTAACCTGA
This sequence comes from Cupriavidus numazuensis, assembly GCF_905397435.1. Classification (GTDB taxonomy): domain Bacteria; phylum Pseudomonadota; class Gammaproteobacteria; order Burkholderiales; family Burkholderiaceae; genus Cupriavidus; species Cupriavidus numazuensis. The sequence continues at coordinate 52,617 of NZ_CAJPVI010000051.1, read as the reverse complement.
TGTTGCTGGGTATGGCGTGGCAGTGTGGCCGCATCGCGTTGCAACGCGAGAGCATCGAACGCGCCATCGAACTGAACGGTACCGCCGTAGCAAAGAATCTGGAGGCATTTCGGGTAGGGTGCCATCTGGCCGATGACTCAAGGCTTGTCGACGCACTGCTCGCGGGAACGGGGACTCCCGACACCCCGAAATCACTGGCAGCGCTCATTGATGACCGTGCGAAACGTCTGGAAGTCTATTGGAGCGCAAAGTATGCAAAGCGATATCGCACGCTGCTGGAGAAGGCGAGCGGTACGCTGCCCGAGAGCCTGGTTACCACGCTGGCCAGCCAGCTCTACCGCATGATGGCCTACAAGGACGAGTACGAAGTCGCGCGCCTTCTCGTGTCGGCAAGTTTCCGAGAGTCTCTTGAGCGCGAGTTCGGGCAAGGCGTGTCGCTGAAGTACCATCTGGCCCCCCCGTCGCTGGGCACCGGCCAGGAAGTTCGGAAGCGGACTTTCGGTCACTGGATGCGCTGGCCGATGGCTGTTCTCGCACGGATGCAGTGGATCCGGGAGACGCGTCTTGACCCCTTCGGCCGCGCCGAAGAGCGCCTCCAGGAGCGGGCGTGGCGTGATCGGTATGTCGCCTTCGTTGAGTCGCTCTCTGGTTCGCCTGGCAGCTTTGACATGTCGGTGGCCGAACAAATCGCGAGCCTGCCTGCAGACGTCCGCGGATTTGGTCACGTGAAGGCGCGGGCGATGCATGTTGCGTCCAAGCGCTGGGACGAGCTCGAACCCAGCCTGGCGAAATCCCGTCAGTGACAGAGAAGTGGCAGTTCTCCATTGGGAGGCTGTCATTTCCCTGGTCCACAGCGTCATTGAAATGGCAGCGGACGAGTCCTGTTCGCGAACGACAGGAAATGGCTTGCGAGGAGGGAGAGCAGGGCCTCCGAGCCGGAGATTGTTCCGGTACCGATCAGGTCAGCCTGCTCGAGGGGCCCCACATCAGGTTCGGTTCGAGATGCGGTCTCTCGGGAGGGCCATCAGAGCGATACGTTCGCCAGCCTGACGATGCTCCGCCATTTCTCGATGTCGGCATCCATCATTCGCTGAGTCTGCGCCGGCTTCATGGCCACGGCAGCCTTGGCGCCTCTTACCCTCAGCGCCTTTTGGAAATCTGGCTGCGCCAGTACCTGGGCCATGGCGCCATTGAGTCTGGCGATTACGTCCATGGGGGTGCCCGCCGGAGCGGCAAGCAAGCTGATCGTCGTCAGCTCTGCCTTTGGAAAGCCGGCTTCCGCGATAGTCGGAACATGGGGGAAATCAGCGACTCTCTGGCTTCCCGTCGTTGCAAGCGCCCGGAATACACCTTGCTGCACCAGCGGAACGATACCCGGCATCAGTTCAAAGGCGGCGTCGACTTCACCCCCCCGAACGGCGACCGCGAGCTTCGACAGGGTGCCATAAGGGACGATCAGGAAATCACCCTGTATGGAGGACTTCAGTAGTTCCGCCCCCAGGTGCTGGATACCGCCTATGGTGTCGCCTACGCCCACCGTCACCTTGCCAGGGCGGGACTTGATCTCGCGGACGAGGTCCTGGACGTTCTTCAGGTGCGACTCGATATTCACCACGAGCGCGAGGTCCGCCCCCCCGATTGGCGAGACCTGTGCCAGATCCTTGCTCAGGTTGAACGGGTGCGACTTGAACAATGACTCTGCAATTGCCGACTTGCTTCCGCAGACAAGCAGGGTGTAGCCATCTGGTCTGGAATGAATCACGCGCTGTACCGCAACGTTACCCCCGGCAGCTGGCACATTCTCGATAACGATCGGGGCGCCGAGGTTCGCGGTGAGCTTCTCGGCCATCAGGCGGGCAACCAGATCGGATGCCCCGCCAGGCGCCGCCTGGACGATGAGTGTGATGGGCCGGCTGGGGAACTCATCCGCCTGGGCGATTCGCGTGATGGCTGACAGCGTCGTCGCGGACACCAGGCCCAGCAGCCTTCTTCTGGTGATGAGCACGTTGATGCCTCCTTGATCTGCACTTCTATCGTCAACCGCGAACGGCGCTCAATGCCGTCCGGTTAGGGGGACTCCACTGTATGCCGCCCATCTGGCGGACATTTCGGATTACGCGTCAGAGTTTTTCGTTTTGGCGCCAGACGTGTTTCGGGAGCACCTGGATTCTCCGTAGCGTGAGAATTGGCCTAGCGTGCTAGCATTAATACCGAATTGAGCGATCGCTCGAAGTGCGACGGATGTATCACGTCGAAAATGCGGACGAAGATCCGCAGTGCCCCGGAACACATTTCAATGACCCACAAAGCTGCCGGTAGTGGTGCTGAGCAGGCGAGCAGGCTGCTTGCGCGTGCTCTCCTGGTAAGAGTATTCGGCGATTGCCCGGCGGAAGTACTGGATCGGATCCATGAAGCCGGCACGCTCAGACACTACGCGACGGGAGATTACGTTGTGCATCGCGGCACGCCCTGCCTGTACTTCCTGGTAGTGGTGAGCGGAGAGATCGAGATCAGCGTCACCACCGGGTCAGGGCGCCGGCATCTGTTCCACTTCCTGCGGCAAGGCGATTGCACGGGCATTATGTATTTGATGCACGAAGGCGATCACCTGTTCGACTACATTGCGCGCGTTCCCACGACGCTCCTGGCCATTCCCAATGGAGTCATCCTGAAGGAAATGCAGGAGCAACCAAGGCTGTGCCTGGGTTTGTTGCGGCAATTGGCTCTCCGTGCGCAGATTAAATACACTCGCGTCACGCAGGACGCCAGCGTGCCATTGCCAACACGGCTCGCCTGGGCGCTGCAGACGATGGCCAATCAGTACGGACTTCCGCGCGGCGACAAGATAATTCTGGACACGAAGCTGTCGCAAGAAGACATTGCCGATTGGCTGGGGGTGAGCCGGCAGCACCTGAATCCTTATCTGAAACAACTCGAGAAAGAGGGCGTGATCTGCCTCGGACGGTCCAGCGTGACAATCCTCGATTCGCACCGTCTGTCGCAACTCGCCACCGGCTGATCGGCGCAGGCCCGCCGCGCGGCACGATTTAAGCTGCACGCAGATGCCGCGATGCTAAAACGGCGGCCACGCTAGTCGCGACCGCCGTCGAACGATGGCTCTGAACGCCTCGCTATGGTAAGGACCGCTGCGAGGGCGTGGGCGATTAGCCTCCGATCAGAAGATGTGCCGGATGCCGGCCGCTACGCCAAGCTGGTTCGTATTTCCCTGCGAGAGAAAGTAGGCACTGCCGAAGCCATTTGCCGACGTGTCCACGTTGAGGCCGGAGTTCTTGGCATAGGCGGCGGTCACGTAGACGTCGGTGCGCTTGGAGAAGGCGTAGTTCGTCATGAAGCTGATCTGCCACGGATTGGCCGGATTGGTGCCTGGAGCCGTTGAGGCGACCCGCAGTGTTTTCACGTTGTCGTAGTAGTAGGCGAGCGTGAGACCCAGCGCGGTGGTGGCCTGATAGTTGACGCCCACCCAATAGTAGTCATCGCGCAGCAGGCTGACGCCGTTGCCGTCCTTGGTGTCTCCCCACCGATAGCCTCCCACGAGCTTCGCGGGGCCAAAGGTGTAGTTGGCCGAAACGCCAGCCTTCTTCGCCACGCCGGGGCTGCCCGCGACGACCGCGGCATTCCACTGGTCATAAGCCGCCGACAAGCCGAGATTTCCCGCGTTGTAGATCAGCGCGCCGCCAAAGGCTGTGTTGTCGCGGAAGTTACCCGGCACCTCGCCGTTTCCGCCGTTGGAAATCGGCGTGACGCCCAGCGTCGGCACACCCACGCCAAAGCTGTAGTGCGCGATTGTAGTCAGTCCACCGAATACCCCGGTGTACTTGACGACATTGTCTTCACGCGCGTTGGTTCCAAGCTGAAGGAACAGCGGCTCATACAGTGTCGCGTAACGCATCGGCGACGCATTGGCGAACGCGTCGAACAACGCCGTATACTGGCGGCCAAGGGTCAGTTTGCCCAAAGTATTACTTTGCAGGCCCACGAATGCCTGACGGCCAAAGAGACGGCCGGCTTGTTGCAGGTTTCCGGTATCGACGCTGACTCCACTTTCCAGGACGAACAGCGCCTTGAGGCCTCCGCCAAGGTCCTCGGTACCTCGCAGGCCGAAGCGGGACCCAGACAGGCCGTTGCTCGCGAGGCCGAGCCGGTTGCCGCCTGGTTTTTGCGTGACTGAACCGGTTACGGGGTTGATCGTCGGAGCGGCGTTCGCCAGATGGTTGACGAACTCGACTGGCACGTCCACCACCCCGTAGAGGGTGACACTCGTTTGTGCCGACGCAGCTCCTGCGCACGCCAGCAGCGCAGCAGCGGTGACCTGTTTGACCTTCATTTCCAAGCTTCTCCTTTTCCCTCTAGTGGTTCTCAAAATTCAGTTGAGTTTTGCCTCGCTCCTCGCGTCGAGGCTTCGTTGTCTCCCGGTGGGGCCGCGCTGCTCTGGTAGTGCCGACGCCAGCAAGCAGTCGACCTCAATGGCGCAAATATCCAGACACCCACGGGTGTTGGAGCCAGAGGATGTATGGGGTGATTCCGCCGCCAGGAATGGCTGGCTGCCGCGCGACGGTTCACAGATCGAGAACCAATTCCTGCGATTTCGCCCGGGAGCAGCAGATGATGATCTTGTCGCCAGCAGTCTTCTCAGCGTCCGAAAGGACGAAATCGCGGTGGTCAGGCGTGCCGGCAAGGACGCTGACTTCACAAGCGCGGCAGATGCCGGCCATGCACGAGTAGGGCGCCTCCACGCCAGCGCTCAGCAAGGTTTCGAGAATGGTGCTTTGCGGCCCAACGTCCAGCACGAGGTTGGATTTCGAAAGCACGACGCTGAACGGGCCATCGGCACTGCCTTCCTGGGCCGGCTGCGTCGGGGCAGCGAAGTACTCGAGGTGGACCTTTTCCGCCGGCCTGCTTTTGCAGGCCTGGGCGAAAGCGCGAAGCATGGGCGACGGTCCGCAGCAATAGAACTCCGCATCGGTTGCGCCGGCCGCGACGATTGCATCCAGATCCAGCCTCCGTTCCTTTACCCCGCCATCGAAATTCAGGTGAACGGTGCCACGCGACCGGCAGGCGAGTTCCTCGAGTTCATCTACGAAGGCGGCAGTTTCCCGCGATCGTGAGGCGTAATGCACGGTCCATGGTGCGTCGATCTCGGCAAGGCGTTGCACCATGCTCCAGATCGGGGTGATGCCAATGCCGCCGGCGATCAGGATGGAAGTGGCACCGGATTCCGCCAACGGAAAGTTGTTGCGGGGGGCGGATAGCTGCAGCTTCTGGCCGACCCGGAGACAGTCGTGCATGAACTTCGAACCACCACCGCCCGAGCCGTCTCGGTGGACTGCCACTAGGTAGCGCTTCGATTCGCCAGGCCGGTTTGTAAGGGAATAGCTCCGCATCAGGCCATTCGGCAGATGCACGTCGATGTGCGCGCCGGCCGTTGGGGTGGGCCACACAGCGTCATCCGTCGGTCGAAAATCGAAGCCCATGATGCCGTCGGCAAGCCATTCAGCGGCGTGCAGGATTGCGTTGAGTTTCTGCATGGTCTAAGGAGGATTCCTACGTTTGTTCATCTGGCCGACATCTGCAGTACCGCGTGCCTGTTAGCCAGGCCATGCGGATATCGCAATGTGAGCGAATTCAGTTCGAAGAGTGCTGCTCTTGCAAAGATCGGAGGCGCTCTAGTCGTCGTGAGCGGAGAATAGGTCCGCTCCGGAACCTGGTCTGTCAGATTTGTGACATAACTTGGAAGGGGCAAAATGCGCTCAAACAAGGAGGAGTCCGAAGCACTGCTCTTTAAGCTCAGTACCGGACATGTCGTCTTTCTGACAGAACGATTGGATGCGGAGCCATAGCATTCGAAGCTTGCCGGCAAGCGACCGGTTGCCTCAGGAAAATAGGCAGTCAGTCGCGATTTCAGTACACGCTGGTTCCAACGTCAGGGGAGTCAAGATGAGCCATGTAGATCCCGAACTTCTTAAGGGAAAAGTCGCCGTAGTCACGGGAGCAGGTCGGGGCATCGGGCGCGCCATTGCACTGGCCTTTGCCAGCGCCGGGACAGCCGTGGTGTGCTGCGCTCGTCGCGAGGCGGACATAAGGGAGACTGTGGATTTGATCCAGGCTGCGGGCGGACGCGCTCTGGCGCATGTTGCGGACGTGGCGGACTACGCGTCGGTCAGCGACCTCTTCCAGCGAAGTGATGAAGCCTTTGGGGGCATCGATATCGTCGTCGGCTGTGCGGGCGTCGCATCGGCAATGGGCAAGGTCACCGACACCGACCCTGCGCATTGGCGGAAGTCCATCGAGGTCAATCTGATCGGCGCATACCACACGGCTCACGCCGCAATTCCTTATTTGCGGCGACGTGGCGGGGGAAAGATCCTCATGATCGGATCGGGCCACCGCAAGCGGGCCACGGGCGGAACTTCGGCGTACGCTTGCTCCAAGAGCGGACTCTGGACCCTGGTCGAGTCCCTGGCGGTTGAGTTGCAGGAGGACAACATCAGCGTCAATGAACTGATTCCGGGGCCAGTCAGGACGGACATGACGAGCGGCCGTGCCATGATGCCGGAGGAGTGGTACAAGGAGCCAGGAGACGTGACCCCGCTTGCGCTGTTCCTGGCCAGTCTGCCGGATCGGGGGCCAAGTGCCCAGAGTTACAGCCTGATGAGGCGTGCCTGAGGGAATGGCAGTCGCGAGGCGAAACTCTAGCTGGGGCTGATTAGTAGGGCCGCGACGCCGAGCGACCGAAAGGGAGAGCGCGCCATGCCAGCGGGCTCTGGCAAATCACCCTATCGAAGATTCTGCGAACGAGAGTCCGGGTGCGACTCTCGTAACCATAACAACACCTCCGATTTTATGTTTTTGAGGTGTTGCTGTGACCGGTTGAATCCGTCAGTGCTTATTTGGGGGTAGGGTCAAGATTCCCGTGTTCCTAGGCTACTCGGCGCATCAAGCTATAGCTTTGACCAGAGGGGCCGAGGTCTGGTTGACTCGCGATGAACAGGGCCATCGGCACCACGTCCTCTGGATCTTTCAGCCATTCCTCTTCGGAGGATATGAATTTTTCACCAAAGCCCGTAATGGCTGTACGAACCGGGCCAGGAATCAACTCGTTTACCGAGATCCCGACTTCGTTCAGTTCCAGCGCGAGACTCTGCGTCAACATCCAGGCACCTGCCTTGGAACAGGCATATGCGGACATACCCTTGTTCGGCCGGGCACGCATGCCGGATCCAATCACGATCATCTTTCCTGCCCCGCGCTGACGCAGATAGGGAATGGCCGCATGCGCCGTATTGAAGGCGCCGATCAGGTTCACTTCTATAGTCTGTCGCCACAACGCCGGATCCGCCTGCTCGATGGAACTTCGCTCCATAGCAGCGCCGGCGTTGATCACCACGATGTCCACGCCGCCATACTCCGCAGCGGCCTCGCCATACATAGCCTCCACAGAGCCATAGTCGGCAACATCCATCGTGACGGCGATGGCGCGCCCGCCATGTTTGACGATCAACTCCACCGTTTCAGCGATTTCCTTCGTCGATCGGGCACCACAGACGATCGTGGCGCCAGCCGATGCATAGGCCATAGCGATTGCGCGACCTATGCCTCTGCCCGCACCGGTGATGACTGCGACTTTGCCTTGCAGGCATGAGCCAATCGAGTTCATGTTCCCTTCTTCGTGGTTGTTCGCGCGCCGGGTTCGTTTGCAAGAATGTTTGTGGTGTCTGGAGATTATTGAGGGTGTAGCTTGCTGCAACAGTGGGACGGGGGGAGAGGTCACACCAGATCGGTCACAATGAACCCCATGGTGACGACCCTCGCAGGGTTTAGCCTATTGCTGCTCGATGCGTGTCGTGCGAATAATGCTGCGCCACTTCGCCACTTCTCCGGCCAAATTCTGACGCGCCTGGTCGGGCGTGCCGCCGCTGGCGGTGAATCCCTGCTCCCTTAGTTGCCTTTGCAAATCCGGCTGGCTCAACGCGATCTGGATCTCACGGTTCAGTCTTTCGATGATCGGAGCCGGCGTGCCGGAAGGCGCGGCAATCTGCATGGTTGATGCGATCTCGTAGCTTTGAAAGCCGAGCTCCTTCAACGTAGGGACGTCAGGCAGGCTGGCCGATCGTGTAGTTGACCCGACGGCCAAAGCGCGCAACTGGCCGGCGCGCAGTTGTCCCAGTGTCGGCGCGACCAGGTCGAACCCCACGTCCACATCGCCGTTAATCAGCGCGGAAAGGAGATTGGATGAAGTCTTGAATGGCACGATCGAGACATCGAGATTCTCCCTGGCCTTGATGAGCTCGGCCATCAGATGCCCCGTCGTGCCCAGCAAGGTGACTCCCAAGGTGAGCCGGCCCGGCCGCTCGCGCGCCGCCCGGATGAAATCCTTGAAGCCAGCGAACTTCGACCCCTTGGCGGCCAGGATTGCAAGATCGGTTCGGGCAATATCCGACACCGGCACCAAGTCCCGAAGCACATCGTAGGGTGGGGTCTTGTAGAGAGACTGGCTCAGGGCGTTGAGGCTGCCGACAATGACCAGGGTATAGCCATTCGGGTTGGCATTTGCCGCGTACTTGATGGCGGAAACACCACCAGCTCCAGGTCGGTTATCCACGACCACGGCCTGCCCCATTTGCGTGCTCAACCGTTGCGCGAGCAAGCGAGTCACGAGATCCGAGCCATTGCCGGCGCCCACCGGCAGTACCACGGTAATCGGCTTGGCAGGATACAGCGGGGCGCAGGATGCGCCCTGCCACCAGCCACCGGCGCAAAGCAGTAGCGCACACGCCGCCTTCACCACGCTTCTTCTGCTTGACATCTTGTCTCCTTTTGCATCATCGGCTGCGCTCATGAATTCGCTGCGCATCTACAATGTGACCTTCTTGTCGGATTCCTCATTCCGCTGCTTGAACAGTACCGAAGGACGATCAAGGCGGCGCCACGCCTTGGCAGGAGAGTCAGCTTCGATCGCGTCCATCTCGCGCAACAGGATTCGTCGCAGCATGGCAACGCCGACATCCGACGCACCCAGACACTCGTTTATGCGGTCCGCAATGACTCCCTGCCCGATGAGTGCCACATAGTCCTGCGCGCTCGTGAGCCGGACCAACGGATCGGTAGGGTAATGCCCGGCGAAAAGGTCATCGTGATAGTCCGCGGCGTTGTAGTTCTCGCATTCACGAAAGTAGCCGGTAAGCTTGTGGTCGATCTCCGGCACGGTGCAAGGGGCCGCGAAGAGCGCAAGACGCATCGTATGCGAATCGTCGATCGGTACCATCCAGTGGGAAACCTCGGTCCACGGATCCCCGGGATTGACGCCGGGCATAGTGACGTGGTTGCAGTAGGGAAACGTCCAGTCGCTCACCCGCACTTGCGAATTGGCGCGCACGGCTGTCTGGCAGATGCCAGCCTCTGTCTCGCGGTAGCTCAATTCCGGCACGTCGGTAGTGATGACTTCGCCAAAGACACCGACCTTCCCCATCTGGTGTGCGAAGCTTACATGCACAGCATCCAGTGAATTTTCGACGTGCTGAACCCAGTTGCACGGCCAGATTTCCTTGCGCTGGAAGAGCATCATGCCAGGCGTTTCGAATACTGCCTTACGAGGCAAGTCGAACTCCGGAGCCTCGCCTTCCCCGAGGTACGCGAAAATCACTCCGGAATACTCGCGCACCGGATAGGCATCGATGCGGATATTTGCCTCTCGACCATGACGTTCGGCGGGCCGCTCGACACAGCGACCGCCGCCGTCGAACTTCCAGCCATGGTACATACAGCGAATCTCTTCGCCTTCGATCCATCCGGTATGTAGCATCGTCAGGCGGTGTGCGCAGCGCCCCGCCACGAGGTGCGGGTCTCCGCTCTCGCCGCGATAGAGTGTGAGATCCTCGCTCAGCAGGCGAACTGCCTTGGCGCTACCCCGAGCGACGTCGCGCGACAGCGCCACAGGATGCCAGAAGCGACGCAACAGTCGGCCCATAGGCGTGCCTGCGCCAGTCTGCGCCAGTTGAGTGAGCTTGGTTTCGCGATTCATTCTGTACTCCGCGGGACTCGTGTTGCTTGCAGTCATGGTTAGCCCACCTTCACACGCAATGTGTCAATACCGGTAACCTCAATGTCCAGGACATCACCCTTTTTCAGGAAGCGATTGCTTGTGGCGCCGACACCGGCAGGTGTCCCTGTCGCAATGACGTCTCCAGGCAGCAGAGTCATGTACGACGAGAGCGTGGCGATGATCTGCTCGGTCGAGAAGATCATGTCGACCATGGAACCTTCTTGCACGACGTCGCCGTTAAGGCGGGTAGTGATCTTCAAGGTCCGGCGTTGCAGGGCATCAATCAGTGCTTTGCCGCAGGCGATGGTCGGTCCGAGCGCAGACGCACCATCGAGCCCCTTGGCCGCCGTCCAGTCCGGCCAGAAGCTGTCGCCGGCAGGAAGCTTTACCAGGTCACGAGCCGACCCATCATTGAGCGCGCAGATGCCGGCGACGTAACCTAGCGCGTCCTCCGGCCTCACATTCTTGCACTGACGACCGATGACGACCGCAATCTCGCCTTCGTAATCGAGTTTTGCAGTGACGTCCCGATTTGGATTCAGCACACCGCCGTGCGCCACGAAGTTTGAGGGAGCCTTGTAGAAGATGAGAGGGCGTTCCGGCGGCTTCGCCGCCGACTCGACACCATGCGCCCGGTAGTTGATCGCAACCGCAAAGATCCGCGCGGAGGGATCAACAGGGGGCAGCATTACCGCTTCACGCATTGGTATGCGGGACACGCCGACTGGAATCCCGGACGCGAGCACCTTCGGCAACGCGTCGCTCTCATGCACCACAATGATTTCATCTCCGTCCAAGCAACCCGTCACGATCCGGTCGCCGGTCTGAAACCTTCCAAGCCTGATGTAGTCTTCGCGCATTCTCCTGCCTCCAGTTCCGTCAATACGGTTGATTGAATTCTGGTGCGGAGCGGCGCCACAGTCGACTCGAGCAAGCGGCGAACTGTATCGTTTGGTACTTTCGTCGGCGCTCTGTCGACGAGGCAGGTGAACCCGCCCAAGGGCATGGGCACTTTGGACAATCCCGGCGGACCGGCGCAGCGATCGCTATCTCTTCACCTCGCCACAGCTTTCCATTACGTGAAGCCGACTAGTCTGGCCCCTCGAACGTCGGCGCCAGGGCTGACAGTTTTGCCACATCTAGCACAGTCAGGCCGCCATACTGGATCCGTACGATGCCATCGGCTTCCAACTTGCGTAGCGCACGGTTCACTACTTGCCGGCGCACGCCGAGCAGCGTTGCGATCTCATCTTGCGACAGTTTGACGTCGCCAGCGGTGCAGGAAGGGATATTGCGGGCCATGAATGAGCGCAGAAGATCGGCAACCCGCTCGTGTGTGGGAAGCATGGTTGCGCTTTCGTGGCGCCAAAGAGCCTCGCGGTACCGACGATCCAGGGCGGCGAACAGGCCGATCGCCAGCCGCCCATCTCTGTAGACAAGTTCGCGCAGTACGTTGGCCGGAATCCTCACCAGCGTCGTCGGCTGCTTGCAGGTTGCTGTATAGATGAGTGGGGAGTTCGTCAGTGCCGGCCCGATTCCATGGAAGTCCCCGGCGAAATACAACCAGGAGGTATACACGCGCCCTGATGTCGACACGCGGGACAGGTGAACGGACCCGCTGCAACAAGGTAAAGGTAATCAGCGGTCTCGCCTGACCGCTTGACGCAGGCGTTCGCCTCCATCGTTACGACGTCGGCAGCGTCTATAAGCCGTGCGATCGCAGTCGCGGGCCACTGGGCAAAGAGTTCGGACTGCGTGACCGCTAGCCGGGCGACGATATTGCTCATGTGCGGGTGGCCAACTGGAGGGTGAGGGCGTAGGACGGTGCTATTCAATCAGGAACTCAAATGCCGCCAGTGTCCCTCGATTTTTTGTTTTTTTTTATGGACCATGTTGCGAAGAGATTTGCTCCATTTCTGTGCCGTGTCCAGGTTGTCTCGCACAGCCTGCATTGATGCTCCTGCGCTTCCGAAAGTACGCTACCGCCAATGCGACGAAAGTATTTCCCGGAGACCGGGCGCATTGACTCATGGCCGCTGGCGCAGTGCGAATCGGCATGTAGCTCTTCGCAACGCTTGCAAAGTGCAGGCTCCGGCAAAGCTGCACCGGCCCAGCCACCCTCAGTGACGCAGCCATGGAACATGCGTGATCTCATCGGGGTGAGTGGTCCGTTTGTCGGTACATCGGCTGTTTCTGCTTTCGGTGACACGCAGGTCCTGTGATTCTGCATGCGACGAATGGCAGCCCAGTACAGAATTCTTATCGCATCGCAACCGGTGTCCAAGGCTGCCACCCTGCAACGTTCACCTTGGTGGCGTAGGGACAGACCGAATTCTGCCGCCGACGCAAAGCAGATGACCCGTTCACGAGCATTGGCTCGGTTGATCCGCTCATCAATGAGCGTAGCGGCATACGCTACATAGTCAGCATCGCCATGGCGAGCCCACTCCATGGCCAGACCCGACACTTGCCTGGTCATTTCGCGGACCTCCTTGTGCAATTTGGACAAGGTGGAAAATAGTCCTCGGCTCGATTTGGTCTGGTTTGGCATGACAGTTGTCCGGCATTTTTCCGTTATCACGTCGGATGAATCCGAGCCCGCATTGCAAATTCCGCTAGTTCTCCCTCTGGGGGGCTTTCACTTGCCCCCGGATCACGGCGTGCCGGCAGCATCCACCAGCAATGTCACACTGTCCCCGGTCGCCTCGACTGCAAACTTGCGCAAGCACAGGCTGGCCGAGCCGGGCTCGCAGGGCCTGGACAGGTCGAACCGCAGGCCGTGGGCGGGGCATTGCAGGACACTCCCCTCCAGCTTTCCGCCAGCCAGGGAAGCCCCATTGTGCGGACACGAGTTGTCGATGGCGTGGAACGTCCCATCGATGTTGAGTAGCACGATGCTCCTGCCATCAATGAAGACGAGCTTGCGCTGGCCGGGTGGGAGTTCGTCCGTCCGGGCGACCGTAACTGGCTTTTGTATGGCGTCCATTTGTGTTTCCTCCGTCAGGCCACCGCACGCTCGTCGGCGTCCCCGGTGTCAGAGTCCTGGCGCGCGCGCTCCAGCTCTTCGAGCAGGAGCGGTCCACCGAGACTCATTGTGTGGATGCCGAGCACGCTGACGAGTTGCAGTACAGAGGTGATCTGTTCCTGGGTGGCTCCGAGTTCGAGCGCCTTGCGGATATGGCGCTGGGTACCGGACGCGTACAGGTGCGTACAGGATGCGTCCACGGCGATGCAGATCAACTCGATCACCCTCGGATCCAGCACGCCCGCCTTCAGCGGATGCATACCCATCGCCACGAACCGTTCCGTCCAGACCGGATCGAGTTCTGCAGCGGCATCCCAGTCGGGATTCCAGTAGCCATTGACCCGCAATTCATCGCAGACGGGAGTGGCGGTTCGCTCGGGTGCAGCCTTCATGCGGGTCTCCAGGGATAGGTTATTGGACGGCACGCTCGCGCAGCAGCTTCTTGTTGATCTTCCCGACGCTCGTCTTCGGGATTTCGGCAACGAACGCAATGCGGTCTGGGGCGGGAACAGCGTACTTGCTGATCCGGTTCGATTCGACATGCGCCATCAGTGCGTGACGAATCCCCTCTGCGCCCATGCTCGCATCGGGCTTTTGCACGACGAAGGCCATCGGTCGTTCGCCCCACTTCTCGTCGGGCACGCCGACCACCGCGCACTCCTGGACCCCGGGCACGCTGGCAATCAGGCTTTCTACCTCGATGGAAGACACCCACTCACCACCCGTCTTGATCACGTCCTTGATGCGATCCACGATCCGTACGAACCCGTCCTGGCCCCTGACTGCGATGTCCTGCGTATGCAGATAGCCGCCGGCCCACAACTCTTCCGATGCCTGTGGCTTCCCAACATAGGCTTTCGTCAGGAATGGTGAGCGCAGGACGATTTCTCCCTGCTGTTTCCCATCATGGGGAACATCGTTCATGTTGCCGTCGACGATGCGGAAGTCGACGAACGGGACCGGGCGACCCGTGGCGCAGCGCATCCGCACTTCTTCCTGGCGATCCTTTGGCCGGTATCCCGGCGGCAGTTGCGCAAGCGAAACAATGGGTCCGGTCTCCGACATGCCATAGGCAGTAAAGACGTCCATGCCGTGCTCGAGCGCCGCCTCGCACAAGGCGGGGGACATGGCGGAGCCACCGATCATCAGCTTCCAGCCGGACAGGTCCATTCCCTGCGCATCCGCGGCTTGCAGCAGCATCTGGAGGATGGTCGGCACACAATGGGAGAACGTGACGCCTTCGGATTCGCGCAGGCCAACCAGCCGCTCGGGAACGTAGCGTCCCGGCAGCACGGTCTTGAGCCCCAGCATGATCGCGATGTACGGCATACCCCAGGCGAGCACGTGGAACATCGGCGTGATTGGCATGTAGACATCCTCGCGATGCAGGCGCTGCCCCTCGCGCGGCGAGCACAGGCTCATGGCGGTGGACATGGCGTGCATGACGATGTCGCGGTGGCTGTAGGCCACGCCCTTGGGATCGCCGGTTGTGCCGGTCGTGTAGAACGTCGCGGCTTTGGTACGCTCGTCGAAGTCGGGGAAGTCGAACTCCGCCGACGCTTGGACCATCAGCGCTTCGTACTCGCCGTCCACCGGGAGGGTATTGGCGGGGACCGCTTCCCCGTCAGCGATGACGATCACATGGCGTAGCGACTTCAGGTCTGCCTGGATCTCCTCCAGCATGGGGACGAAATCCGCATGCACGAGGACGACTTCTGCCTTCGAGTCGTTCAGCGTATAGAGGATCTGCTGCGCCGACAGCCGCACATTGACCGTGAAGAGCGTGGCGCCCATCATCGGGATGGCGAAATAGCTTTCGAGGTAGCGGTGGCTGTCCCAGTCCATGACCGCGACGGTGGTGCCATGACGTACGTCCAGACCATCCAGGACCGATGCAAGCTGGCCGATGCGCTCGCGGAACTGCCGGAAGCTGTAGCGCCGCTCGCCTCGGTATGTAATCTGCTGGTCGCCGTGGATGCTCAGCGCATTGAGCAGCAACTGCTTGATGAGCAGCGGAAAGGTATAGGCCGACGGCGTCGGCGTGATCAGGTTCTCTTGCATGTCTGTGCTCAGAAAGGCTTGCTTCCGATGATGCCGGCGCGCTCCATCTTTCGATGACACGGCGGATAGTCCATGACGGCGTAGTGCTGCGTCGCGCTGTTGTCCCAGATCGCCACGCTGTTGGGCTGCCAGCGCCAACGCACCTGGTATTCGGGGATGGCAGCCTGGCTGATCAGGTAGCGCAGCAGGTCGGCGGCGCCGGGGTTGGCATCGGCGCCATAGCGGACGCGGGCCGGTGTATGGAAGTTCGTGAAGTGGGTCGTGAAGACGTTCACATAGAGGACCTTTTCGCCGGTCTCGGGATGCGTGCGGACAACCGGATGCTCGGCATCAGGGTATTGAGCGTGGAGGGCCAACCGCTTTTCGATGGGCATCACGGCGCCAAAAGTCGCTTCGATGCTGTGGCGGGCACGCAGGTCCGCGATTTCGGTCTTGACGTGCTCGGGCAAGCGTTCATACGCCAACACCATGTTGGCCCACATGGTGTCGCCGCCGACGGGCGGACATTCGACGCAGCGCAGTACTGCACCCCACGGCGGGGCTTCGCGCCAGGTGGAATCGGAATGCCACGCATTTTCGTAGCGATCGTTCGGCTGCTCTGGCGTGCGGTAGATCCGCACCAGACCGGGATTCTCCGGGTCGCTGCCGGCGACCGGGTGGTCTCCCAGGTCGCCGAAACGGCGGGCGAATGCCACATGGTCGGCGCGGCTGATGTCCTGGTCGCGCAGGAAGATGACGCGGTGCTTCAGCAGCGCGGCACGGAGTTCGGCGAACAGCCCGTCGTCATGAACCGCGTCGGACAGCTTCACGCCGGTGATTTCGGCGCCAAGCGCACAGGTGAGTTGCTCGATACGCATGATAGGGTTCTCCTTCGCTAGTCAGAGCACGAAGACCGACGAGCCGGTCGTCTTGCGCGACTCCAGGTCGCGATGCGCCTGCGCCGCATCCTGCAGCGTGTAGCGCTGGTTGATTTCAATGCGGATGCGGCCGGAAGCCACGTGGTCGAACAACTCTCCGGCCAGTGCCGCCTTTTCGGCCGGGTCGGCAATGTAGTCGGCCAGCGCCGGCCGCGTCAGGTACGGCGATCCCTTGAGGCCCAGGATGTGCGGATTGAACGGCGGGATCGGGCCCGACGAGGTGCCGACGCAAACAATGAGGCCCCGGCGCTTGACGGAGTCGAGGCTGGCTTCGAAGGTGTCTTTGCCGACACTATCGAGCACCACGTTGACCCCCACGCCATCGGTCAGCTCGCGCACGCGCTTGGCGATGTCCTCGGTGCTGTAGTTGATGGTGTGGTCGCAGCCGTGGGCGCGCGCCACCTCGGCCTTGGCTTCGCTGGAGACTGTGCCGATCACCGTCAGCCCGAGCAGCTTGGCCCATTGCGACACGATCAGCCCGACCCCGCCCGCGGCGGCGTGCAGCAGGATGGTGTCGCCTCGCTTGTAGTCATAGATGCGGCGCATCAGGTAGGCCGACGTGAGACCGCGCATGGTCATGGCTGCGGCAGTCTCGCAGGCAATGCCGTCTGGCAGGCGGATCAGCGGGGCGGCGGGAATCAGACGGTCGGTGCAGTAGGCACCCAACGTATTGAAGGCGCCGGTGTAAGTCACGCGGTCGCCGACCGACACATTGGTCACTCCGGGGCCCACGGCCTCCACTACACCGGCGCCCTCGGTGCCGATACCCGATGGCAGCGGCGCCGGATACAGGCCGGTACGGAAATAGATATCGGCAAAGTTCAGGCCGACAGCCTCATGGCGCAGCCGGACCTGACCCGGTCCCGGTTCGCCGACTTCGACATCTTCATAACGGAGGACCTCGGGACCACCGGTTTCATAAAAGCGGACAGCTTTAGCCATCTTTGTCTCCTGATTCCTTCTGTGATTGGTTGGTGTTACCGGGCGACCGCGGCACGCTCGCGTAAAGCCGGCATTCCAGGCTGTTCGCCATGGGCTCCACTATAGGGGGCCGGTGCATGGGCCTTTTCATTTGAGGCGCCATAGTTTTTCGTTTGTGCGCCACCCCGCAGGAAGTGCCGTGCGTTGGCCAAACATTCAGGTGTCGGGCCGAGCGGGGGCCTTGCGCGCCATCTGCAGGGTGCTAGACGTGTCGGGATATCGCCGCAGTATTTCCCGCGGCAGATTCGCCCCAACCCATTGGCAAAATGCGTGCGCCCAGTGGGCGCACGAATCATCCTCAGCTGAGAAAGGTAGTGCGGTCGTGGGCGAAGCCGGCATACCAGGCCAGGCTTTCGGGATTCGCCATGGTGTCGGGGTTCGCCACCTTCTCCAGCGGCTGACCGAGCAGCAGTTTCTTGATCGGCAGTTCCATCTTCTTTCCGGACAACGTGCGCGGAATGGCCGTCACCTGGAAGACGTCGTTGGGCACGTGCCGTGCAGACAGCGCCACCTTGATGCGGTTGCGGATGGTTTCCGTCAGTGCCGGCGTCAGCGCGATATCGGGCCGCAGGACGACAAACAGCGGCATGTACGACTCGCGCCCAAGGTATTCGAGGTCCACGACCATGCTGTCCAGCACTTCCGGCAATTCCTCCACGGCTCGGTACAGCTCGCTCGTGCCCATGCGGATGCCGTGCCGGTTGATGGTGGCATCCGACCGTCCGTAGATCACGGCGCCGCCACGCGGCGTGATGCGGACCCAGTCGCCGTGGCGCCAGATGCCCGGATAGGTGTCGAAGTAGCTGTCGCGATACCGCAGGTTGTCCTTGTCGTTCCAAAAGTAGAGCGGCATGGACGGCATGGGGGCGGTACAGACCAGTTCCCCGACTTCGTCGATCAGCGGCTGGCCGGTCTCGTCGAAGGCTTCGACCCGCGCCCCCAGACAGCGGCACTGCATTTCGCCAAGGTAGACAGGCAGCGTCGGGACGCCGGCGACGAAGCAGCCTGCGAAGTCGGTGCCGCCGGACAGCGCGTTGATCCAGACCGGGCCAACGTGGTCCAGGATCCAGCGGTAGCCTTCCGGCGACAGCGGAGATCCGGTCGAGCCAACCACGCGCAAGTGCGACAGGTCGGCCACCGCGCGCGGCTCGACGCCGGACTTCAGGCACGACTGGAAGTAGGCGGCGCCGGCGCCGAAGACCTCGATCTTCTCCTCGCCGATAAAACGCCAGAGCGTCTCCATGTTCGGGTAGCCCGGATTGCCATCGAACAGGCATATGGTGGCGCCAGCGAGCAGTCCGCCGACCTGGAGGTTCCACATGATCCAGCCGGTGCTGGCCTGCCAGTAGAAGCGGTCGCCCGGATTCAGGTCCAGATGCAACGTAGTGAGCTTGACGTGCTCGAGCACGATGCCGCCCTGGGAGTGCACGATCGGCTTGGGCAGCCCGGTCGTGCCCGACGAGTAGACGATCCACAGCGGATGGTCGAAGGGCACGAACTCGGGGTCGAGCGCGGCCGTCATGGCCGTGGCTTCGGCCCATGTCATGCCGCCGCGGAAGTCGTAGCATGACGTCTCTTCCGTCAGGCCGGGCACCAGGATGACGCGCTCTACGCTCGGCAACTGGGCCTGCAGGGTATGCAAGAGCGGCCGACGGTCGAATGCCTTGCCACCATAGCGATAGCCGTCGACCGCGATCAGCACCTTGGGCTCGATCTGGCGGAAGCGATCCATCACCGCCAACTCGCCCATGTCGGGGGCACAGGCTGACCACACCGCACCAATGCTTGCGACCGCCAGGAACGCAACAATGGTCTGGGGGGTATTGGGCAGGAACGCCGCCACACGGTCGCCCCGATCCACGCCCATTCCGCGCAGTGTCGCGGCCACCGACGCCACCTGCCGTTCGAGTTCGGCCCAGCTCATCTCGCCTGTCTCGCCAGACTCGTTGCGATGAACGATGGCGGGGTGTTCCGTGGTGGCGTGGCGAAACACCTGCTGGACGTAGTTCATCTGCACGCCGGGAAACCAGGTCGCGCCCGGCATGCTGGCATCAGCAAGCGCCACGCGGGGCGCCTTGGGTGTCGGAATGTCAGCCCATTGCCACAGTGCCAGCCAGAAGGCGTCGATCTCTTCCACCGACCACTGCCACAGGGCGCCATAGTCGGCAAAGTCCAGGCCGCGCTCCTGCTTTAGCCAGCGCTGGAACGCCGTGATGCGTGCGCGGCCGACGACGTCCGGCGATGGCGCCCAGGCGGGCGCTTCGGCTTCAGGCAAGCGGACTACGGAAGCCGATGTGGTGGAATTGCTCATTGCTGGATACTCAAGATGGCTGCGCCGTGTCACGACGCAGCCGGAAGGTGAAAGTCAGCGTGGTTTCAGGCGGATACCGCGACCGGGGACACTGCGGGCGTCGCGGCGTCCATGCGGACGTCGGAAGCCATGGCAAGGTCCGATTCGTAAGTACGCATGGCGCGCAGGAAACACAGTGCGGCAAGCAGGCCAAAGGCGGGCATGACAGCCATTGCTGTCTGCAAGCCCCATGCGTCCGACAACAGGCCACCCACGAAGGGGCCGACAGCGAGACCGAAGAGATTCTGGAACAGGGACAGCACCGCCGCGCCCGTGGAGCGCACGCCAGGATGAATCACGTTGAGCACCACGCTGGCAGCAGGCGCAACCGTGCACATCATCATCAGGCCGCCGAAGGCGATCAGCAGAAACTGCGCATTGGCACCCATCGGGACGCCGAAGGCGGTCATGAAGACCAGTAGCGTCGCCGTGGACAGGGAAACCATCAGCACCAGCTTGTTGCGCGGACGGCGCACGGCGACGGCATCCGCAACCACGCCCCAGAAGAACGAGCCGACCGCGCCACAAAGCACGATCACCGCAGCGAGCATGGCGGCCTTGTCGGCCGTTGCGCCGTGGTAACGATTGAAGTAGCTGGGCAGCCACGACCAGATCGTCGAGACGACAACGAGTTGGCAAGCCGCGCCCACACAGGTCCACAAGACGCTACGCGAGCTGAACAGCGCAGCGGCGGTTTCCCTGACAAAGGCCATGGCCGATTGCTTGCGCTCGGTACGCGGCGCTATCTCCACGGTCTTGTAGTCCGGCACCAGCAGATACAGCACGGCAAGGACCAGACCCGGAATCCCCACCACGCCGAACGCGGCTTCCCAGCCCCAGCGCGCCGCGACGACGCCGCCGAGCATCACCCCAAGCACGGAACCAATCGAGACAGCAGCGAAAAAGGCGCCCAGCAGCGTGGCGCGCAGCCGTTTGGGAAACAAGGTTGCGATCAGGGCGCCCCCGACGGAGCCATAGCCAGTCTCGCCCGCACCGACGATGGCGCGGGCCAGGAAGAGCTGGCTGTAGTTGCGCGTGAACATGCAGGCGATCGTGGCAAGGCTCCACACCGTTGCCATCACGAAGATGCTCTTGACCCGGCCGAAGCGGTCGGCGAGCAGCGCCACGGGAAGGCCGCCCGCGGCGACGACGATCGAGATGATCGACACCAGGGCGCCGAGTTGCATATCGGACAGGCCCCAGGCAGCTTTCAGGTGCGGGAACAGCGAGACGATGACCTGCCGGTCGATGTAGTCGAACAGCATCAGCGCGAAGGTCATGGCAAAGGCGAACCAGGCCTTCGGCTTGCTGACGAGGTAGCCGTCGCGGTCATTGTTGCCCGGGGCGGCGGAATGGAAGTTCATGATGCGGTCTCCGAGTCGGGGGCTTTTTCTTTGAAGGCCCCCTGTTTATCCGGTCGGTGCGGTCGTGCGGTCGGTGCCTGGCCCACCTTGATGGCGGGCCAGGCGGCACGCCGTCAGGCTGCGGCACGCAGCGGCACGCCCCGGACTCCCGGACTGCGGTTGGGCGCCATGCCGTTTGCGGCCAGGGTCTCGTCAACGCTGTCGTACCAGGTGCCAATACGGTAGATTTCGCGGGCTTCCTTGCCGGAGGCAATTTCGCGGCCGAGTTCCTTGGCGATACGCACGCACTGCTGAATCTGCTGGACGGACGTCATGCGGTTGCCGTGCTGGTCGGTCAAGGTGTCTTCCGTGCCGAGCCGGGGATGGAAACCCATCGCCAGCGACATCATGTTCAGCGGCAGCACGTTGCGCAGGAGAGACTCGGAGGTAATGCAGACGCCATCGGCGGCACGCTGCACGAGATTCATGAAGTTAAAGGGGTTCGGGCCGTCGGCACCGCCGGCGATACCGATCCAGGTCAGGTTGATCGGGCCTTTGTAGATGCCGCGGCGGATCATGCGCTCGATGGTGTCGTAGGAGTGGATGCCCGCGAGCTGGAAATGCGGCTGGATGCCCGCGGCCTGAAGGCGGCGCAGATGCTCTTCGACCCAGCCAGGACCCGCGGGGACCGTCATTTCGCGATAGGCTTGCGCCAGGGCGGGATCGGCCAGCGTCGTGCCTTTCACGGCATCCGGCGTCATCAACTCCATGATGTTCATCTGCGTGGTGTTGATGGCGATGGTGACCTGGTCCGGCTTCGGATCGAGTTCGGCCAGCATGTGGCGCGTGTCGTCGGACAGCCATTTGGCGGCCTGGCCTTCGTCTTCCGGCGCGAACGAAATGGAGCCGCCCACCTGGATGATCATGTCGGGCACCGCGGCGCGCACGCCGGCAATCAGCTCATTGAACTTCGACAGGCGCTTCGAGCCCTTGCCATCAAGTTCGCGCACGTGCAGGTGAAGCACACGGGCGCCGGCTTCATAGCAGTCGACCGCCTTCTGGATCTGCTCCTCCATGGTCACCGGAATGTCTTCGGGGAAGTCCGACGGCATCCATTCCGGCGCGTAGGGCGCGACGGTGATGACCACCTTCGGCTGGTTTTCCGGATGCAGCGAGTCGTCGAGGAATTGCATGGTTGTCTCCTGGATGGAATGGCGCCGCCTTGGCGCTTTCGGGTGAGTCGGATGCCGATCCGGTCGTAGTGGGCTTCGGCATGGGCTCCACTGTAGGCGTCCAATGCATTAGACTTTTCGTTTTCGGCGCCAAGTTTTTTCGTTTGTATGCCACCCCGTGTTAACACCAAGGTGGGAGACGAGGACGTGCGGTCTACGCGGCAGGAAGGGGAGCGAAAGTGACGGAACCCACGGTTCGGGCAGGGGCCCTGAGCGGCTATCTTCAGGTGGCGAGGCGATTCGGGCTGTCGCCGCAAGAGCTCTTGCGCAAAGTCGGGCTCGATGCCGCAGTGCTTGCGAACCCTGAGCAACGCATTCCCATCACGGCCGTCTGCCAGTTGCTGGAGGCGGCCGCATTGAAGGCGGACTGCCCGACCTTCGGATTGCAGATGGCTGACACCCGTCAGCCGTTCGATTTCGGCATCATCGAGCTATTGCTATCCCACAAGCGCACGCTGCGCGAAGTGTTGCTGGCGGCGGTCCAGTATCGCCATCTGTTGAATGAAGCGTTGGCGATCCATGTCGAAGCTGGTGGTGACAATGTGGTGGTCCGCGAGGAAATCGTCGCGGAGCCTGGCACTTCAACGCGTCAGGCGACCGAGCTGGCCGTCGGGTTGCTGTCACGCAACTGTGTAGGACTGCTCGGTGAGCACTGGAAACCATGGAGCGTCAATTTCACTCACCCGGCGCCCGCGGATCTGCGTTTTCATCGCCATTTCTTTGGCTGCCCGGTGGTCTTCGACAGCGACTTCAACGGCATTGTCTGTGCCGCCGCGGACCTGGACCGGCCCAATCCCAATGCCGATCCGGAACTGGTCCGGTACGCGGAAAGTCTGGCAAGGCCGCTCAATGAGTCAGAACAAGGATCGATTGCGCTGGACGTGCGAAAGACCATCTACCTCCTGCTGCCGATCGAGCAAGCGACCGTCGACGAGGTGGCCCAGCACCTGCACCTGAGCGTGCGAACCATGCAGCGGCAGCTTGAGACTGCGGGCACAAACTTCTCCAATCTGGTGGACGAAGTGCGTCATGAACTTGCCATACGTTACCTGACCAATCAGCGTTACGCGATTGGTCGGGTAGCAGTATTGCTGGGTTACTCGCGTCAATCCTCGTTCACGCAGTGGTTCACCGCGCGTTTCGGCACGACGCCTCGCGCATGGCGGGCGGCACAGAAGAAATGACCTGAGTCGCCTGGCTCTATTACCTTTGCCGGTTGGCCCGCCACGTTCTCGGAGCCATGCCGAATCGACGTGAAAACCACTGGGTGAAGGACGCCTGCTGCGTGTACCCGAGCAGCGCAGCGACCCGGCCGATCGGATAACGTTCGTTGCTCATATAGCGCACGGCCAATTCCTGGCGGACTTCGTCAACGAGGTTTGAGAAGGTCGTGCCTTCCTCTTCGAGATGACGCTGCAGGGAGCGCACGCTGACATATAGATGACGCGCCACGTGCTCGATGGCGGCTTGCTCTACGGGCAATAGCAGGTAGATCGCATTGCGCACTTCGGCGACAACCGTCTGGCGGCCGGCGGCGCTGGCCGATTCGGCAAGCCCCTCCGCATACCGGACGAGTTCGGGATCGGCCATGGGGTTTGGCTGATCCAGATCGCTGGCCAGACATATGAAGCCATTGAATTCGCTGTCGAAGACCAGCGGGCAACCAAAAATTCGTCCGTGGACCCGAAGGTCTGGCGGCGCGGAATGCGAAAAATGGACGCTGACCGGTCGCCAGTTCGGGCCCAGCACCGCAGCGCAGGTACGGCTCAGCACGCCCACGGCAAGTTCCATTGTTTGCCGCGGCCAGACGCCGATCTCGCAAAGATTATCCTCGCGGACAATTACCTGCGTGCCCACCGTCTCGATGTACAGCCCCAGGGCATCGTTGAGCAAATGCCGGTAATGCACCATCGCAAGCAGGACTTCACGCAGCGTGCGCTTGTGCGCGAGAAGCAGCCCGATCACCCCGAAGTCGAAAGCGGTGCGGGCTTCCGCCATCTGGATGCCGACCGATGGTGTCGACGATTCCGCCGCGGTTGCTTCGAGCAGGCGACATAGCGACGAAAATGGAATGCGCTGTTCCCGGTTCATCAGCGTGGCCGGGTCCAGTCCGAATCGCCGCATGAGTTCGTGTGGGTTCAACCCGAGTCGCAGTGCAACTTGCGGGTAGCTCGTCAGCGCGGCCGCCCGGGCGTCGGGGCCGTTCTCCGGCGTCTGGATTCGCTGGCGGTTTGCCATTGGCTGGGGCCCTCGGTGTTTACGCGTATTGGCACGCAAAATTAAAAACATGGCGCGAAAACTAAAATCAGTTTTCCGCCCAGCCATATAGTAGCCAACAAGCGCGCAGCTTGCCGGACGACAGATGCGGAGCCCGGTGGCTGCAACAGCAGGCGGGGTCAGTCGGACGCTGCACGAGGATTTGCCGGCGCAGGCCGCTATTGCCAACCGGCGCCACCACGCGCGTTCGACGACCCACATCGATCGCCAGCACCACTCCTTGGAGATTTCGCATGTCACAGGCAATCCGCTTGTATGAAACCGGTGGTCCCGAAGTACTGAAATTTGAACATGTCGAAGTCGGCGAACCCGGTTCGGGGCAGGCACGGGTTCGACACAGCTACATTGCGGTCAACTTCATCGACATCTATCACCGGACGGGGTACTACCCGCTGGCACTGCCTAGTGGCCTGGGTTCCGATGCCATAGGGGTCGTGGAGGCCGTTGGGCCGGGCGTCACGGATGTACGCGTTGGAGATCGCGTCGGCTACCTGATGGGACCTCAGGGTGCTTATTCGGATGTTCGCGTCATGCCTGCGGACGTGCTGATTCCCTTGCCCGACGGTGTCTCGGATCGCACCGCATCCACGCTAATCATGAAGGGGATGACCGCGCAGTATCTGTTCCGCCAGGTCTATCCGCTCAAAGGCGGCGAGACAATCCTCTATCACGCCGCGGCCGGTGGTGTCGGGTTGATTGCATGCCAGTGGGCGCGCGCGTTGGGGGTAACGATGATCGGCACCGTCAGCAGCGACGAGAAAGCCGAGATCGCCAAGGCGAACGGCTGCACGCACACGATCGTGACGTCTCGCGAAAACATTGCTGAGCGCGTGCGCGAGCTGACTGACGGGAAAGGCGTTCCGGTCGTGTTCGATTCCGTAGGTAAGGACACATTGCAAGCTTCGCTGGATAGCCTGCAGGTGCGCGGCACATTGGTGAGCAATGGAACCAGCTCCGGTCCAGTTGTATTGGATGCGCTGACGCTCGCACTAAAAGGTTCGATATGGGTGACGCGCCCTGCGATGGCGCACTACGCGAAGCCGCGCGCGCACATGCTGTCGATGGCGCAGGAGCTGTTTGACCTGGTGCTGGCTGGAAAGATCACGAGCGAACCGAAGCAGACCTTTGCACTGAAGGATGCCGCGCAAGCGCACCGGATGCTGGAGTCGCGTCAGACAGCCGGCGCGACCGTCCTGGTGCCATGAGGCATGCCGCTGCCGCTCACTGGACCCTGGACCTGGGAAGCCTCGTTGGCTCCCCGGCAACGGGACTGAAATCCTTCAAAGCCATTGCATCATGCGCATCGAGCAATTGAACTGTGCCCTGGGGGCCGAAGTCACCGGCATCAAGCTGGCAGATGCTATCCACGATGATGGATTGTTCGCGGAGATTCGCGCCGCCTTGTTCAGACACCGGGTCCTCTTCCTTCGTGGACAAGACATCGAGCGCGCCGAGCACGTTGCCTTTGCACGCCGCTTCGGTGAACTGGAGGACCACCCGAAAGCGGGCTCCGATCCCGAGCACCCGGGCCTGGTGCGCATTTACAAGACCCCTGATCAGTCGCCTGACCGCTATGAGAATGCGTGGCATTCGGACGCCACATGGCGCGAAGCGCCCCCGTTTGGCGCAGTGCTGCGATGTGTCGAATGTCCGCCGGTCGGCGGCGACACAGTGTGGGCAAACATGGTTCTTGCCTATGAGAAGCTGCCAGACCACATCAAGGACAAGATCGCCGATCTGCGCGCGCGCCACAGCATTGAAGCGACCTTCGGCGCGGCGATGCCGATCGAGAAGCGGCTCGCGCTCAAGGCCCAGTATCCCGACGCTGAGCATCCTGTCGTCCGCACGCATCCGGAAACCGGCGAGAAGGTCCTGTACGTCAACGTCTTCACCACGCATTTCACCAACTTCCACACGGCAGCGCATGTCCGTTATGGTCAGGATGCCAATCCAGGCGCTGGCGAACTGCTCCGCTACCTGATCACCCAGGCAAGCATCCCGGAGTATCAGGTGCGATGGCGCTGGCAGCCCAACAGCGTGGCCATC
Source organism: Cupriavidus numazuensis (assembly GCF_905397435.1). GTDB lineage: Bacteria > Pseudomonadota > Gammaproteobacteria > Burkholderiales > Burkholderiaceae > Cupriavidus > Cupriavidus numazuensis. Next base: position 26,325 of record NZ_CAJPVI010000051.1, on the reverse strand, counting down.
TGGGACAACACCGCGACACAACACTACGCGGTGATGGACTACCCGCCATGCCATCGAAAGATGGAGCGCGCGGGAATCATCGGCAGCCGGCCCTTCTGACGGAAAAGGAACGGTACGCGAAATGATACCCACCCGTAGCAAGCCGGGCGCCTCGGACGCGCCCACCATTCTGATCGTCCCCGGACTGCGCGATCACGTTGCCGAACACTGGCAAACGCTGCTGGAAGCAAAGCTGCCCAATGCTGTTACCGTGCCCCCGCTTGATCGAGACAAACTGAGTTGCGCGGCGCGTGTGGCAGCGCTTGACGCAGCGATTGGCCGCATCAACGGTCCCATCATCCTGGTTGCCCATAGCGCCGGTGTCATGACCACCGTCCATTGGGCGAGGCATGGCGCAAGACAGATCCACGGCGCGTTGCTGGCGACCCCGCCGGATCTCGAGGCGCCCATGCCGTCAGGCCACACCGCCCGGGACGACCTGGAGCGAAACGGCTGGCTGCCCGTTCCCCGTGGCGCCTTGCCGTTCCCGAGCATTGTCGCGGCCAGCCGCAACGATCCGCTGGCGCGATTCGATCGCGTCTCGGAGATGGCGGCGGATTGGGGCGGTCGCCTCGTGGATCTGGGCCCGGTCGGCCACCTCAATCCGGCCGCCGGCTTCGGCGACTGGCCACAGGCACTGGAACTGATTCGCGAGTTGAAGTGAAACAAGGGAGAGGGACAGGTACGCGTCACTGTCGCGCGACGCTTTCCTTCGCCCCGTCTGGCGTGAATGCCCCTCGCGGACGCCGTGTGCAAGGGCTCAGTCCCGTTACCAGCTCGGCGTCTCGCAACTCAAACCTTCCTATCAGGAGACAACCGTGCAATTCCTTGATGATTCCCTTCTCCCCGAGAACCAGGAACCCTTGGTCATTCAGGTGGCACCATACGGGCCGCAGTGGCTTCCCACCGATTCGGACGACATCCCTGTGAGCATGGACGAACAGGTGCAGAAAGCGGTCGATTGCTACAACGCCGGCGCCACCGTGCTGCACGTGCACGTGCGCGAGGCCGATGGCAAAGGCAGCAAGCGGCTATCCATGTTCAATGAACTGCTGGCGCGGTTGCGCGACGCCGTACCGAAAATGATTCTGCAGGTGGGCGGCTCCATTTCCTTTGCGCCAGAGAGCGATGGCGCAGCCGCAAAGTGGCTGAGCGACGATACGCGCCACATGCTGGCCGATCTCAGCCCGAAACCGGATCAGGTGACGATCGTGGTCAACAGCGCCACGATGAACGTCACCGAGATGCACCCGCTGGAGGAATACGCCGGCACGTCCATGGCCGAGCCGGCGATATACGAGGCGTACCGCAACATGTCCTACGAGGCCGGGCCGGTGTTTGTGGAAGAGCATCTCAAGCGCCTGCAAGCAGCCGGTATCCAGCCGCATTTCATGGTCGGCCAGATCGCGAAGATGGAATCCATCGAGCGGCTGATTCGCCGCGGCATCTACAAGGGGCCGCTGCTGGTGAACTGGGTGCAGCTCGGCGGCGGGTCCGAAGGGCCGAATCCGCGCAACCTGCTGGAAATGGCCAACCGCTTGCCCGACAACGCGATCTTCACCGTGGAGTCCTTTATGCGCTACGTCCATCCGCTGACCACCATGGCGATCGCGATGGGTTTCCACGTGCGCTGCGGCATTGAAGACACGCTGTGGGGCCGCAAGGGAGAGCGTATGACGTCCGTACAGCAGGTGGAGCGCATGGTGAACATGTCGCGCAGCCTGTACCGCGACGTAGCCACTGCCGACGAGGCCCGCCGCATCTATCGCATTGGCGAGCAGTACCAGACGGTGGATGAAACGCTGCGCAAGGTTGGCTACCTGCCCAACCGCCGGCAGAACGAGCGCGGCCAGCCCGCCTGGGCCGTAGCCTGACGGTAAGCCCTCGCACGCACAACAAAGGAGACACCCATGATGAAGCGCCCTATCCGGAGCGGGGGCGCGCGAACCCTGCTCTGCGCGATGTCACTGTTCTTAGGGGCGGGCGTGGCCCACGCCTGGACTACCAAGCCGGTGCGGGTCATCGTGCCGGCGGTTGCCGGCGGCTCGATGGACATCGTCGCCCGCGTCTTATCCGACCAACTGTCAAAGGATGTTGGCGTACCGTTCGTCGTGGACAACAAGCGCGGAGCGGGCGGCAACGTTGCCATGGCGAGCCTGTTGTCGTTACCGGCAGATGGCCAGACCATCGTGGTTGCCTTCGACAACATCCTCACGGAGATCCCGCACGTCATCAAGCAGAACTTCTCCGCCACCAAAGACATCCGGCCGGTGGCGGCATTCGCCCGCTCTGCCTTCGTGCTGGTGGGTAACACGGCACTTCCGCCCAGGGACTTCAAAAGCCTGATCGCCTATCTGAAGGCCAACCCGCAACAGAATTCGTTTGCCTCGTATGCGGTGGGATCGGCCTCGCATTACGCGGGAGTGATGCTGAGCAGCCGGACCGGGCTCCAGCTCAATCATGTGCCTTTCTTAGGCTCGCCTCCCGCGCTGGTCCAGGTCATGGGCGGGCAGACGCCCATCATGGTGGATGGACTGCTGACCTCGCTGCCCATGATTCGCGGCGGCAAACTCAGGCCCTATGCCGTCATTGCCCCGCACCGCCTAGCCAGCCTGCCCGACGTGCCGACCTTTACCGAACTGGGGTACCCCGACATCAATCAGTTCAGTAATCAGGCCGTGGCTATTGTTGCGGCCGGGGTGTCACCAGAACTGTCGGAGAGGATCCGTGCTGCAGTCTACAAGGCCGCGGCGGCCCCATCGGTGCAGAAGAAGCTGGCTGAGCTGGGCCTCGAGCCCATGCAGCCCCAGTCGATCGAGACTTTGGAAAGGGCCGAAAAGGAAGGCTTCGACAGGATCGGGAAGATCATCAAGGATTTCAAGATCAACCTGAACTGACTGCGTTGGCACGCCGAGCAAAAAGTCCCGATCGGGCTCAGTGTGTCAGGCATGGCACCGCGTGCCTGGCTCAACCGATAATTGATGATCATCGCCGCGAACTGGACGGCAGCTTAGTAAGCGAAGCCGCCGTTGGAACGTCCGAAAATTGATGCAGGCGAGTGACGCTTCGTGGCCGCAAGCGACCAATCGCCGGCCATTAGGTTTTAACACTTCAGTCTGCTCGGCCAGTTGCGCGGCATCGGTCCTCCCGGCGATCAGATGATGACTCACTGCTATCAGCATTCCTTACGCATGCCGAACTTTTCTTATCCGGATCTGGACGTCAAAGATCGCTGGCCGCCGAGGATGATCGGCGGCCTCGGTGGCCAGCGCCAGACTAACGATGTCCACGCTTCCTGCCGCGGGTGCGCGTCATGCGGAACGGCGACGTCCGATTTCGCCCAATTCGACGCCAGGAGCGCGCCCCCCAGTAACACACTGCCGCGACCAGAATCACGACCGGGATGATCTCCCTGATGAGTAACTGCCTCAGCCCTGGTGGCAACCAACGCAAGTCAAAGTACATGAGCGCTCTATCTCGTTCCGGCAGGGCACCCGCCCATCGGTGGTGGCGGGTGCTCCTGAAGCTTACGGGCGGTGCATGTCCACTACCGTCGGCTTGCCTTCTACCTTGTCGAAGGTGACCATCACGGAATCTCCTTCCTTGAAGTCCTTCAACAATGCGCGATCCTTGACCGGAAACGCCATGGTCATGGCAGCCATGCCAAGGTTCTGAATGGGGCCGTGCTTGAGGGTGACCTTGCCCGATTGCGCGTCAATCTTCTTGATCTCCGCGGCGACCGGGTGCGGCGCCTGCTGTGAAGGCGCGGACGACTTCATGTCCATGCCCTCCATGGACGTGGCGGCGAAGGCCGCTGGGGCGGCAACGAGTGCGGCAACCAGGGTCAGGGTCTTGATGTGTTTCATGGTGTTTCCTTTTGAAGGGAGGGGTGCGTGGGAAGTGGTGAAGATTTTGTCTGCCGCCGGCGGATCAGCAGGTACGCGGCTGGCACGACAAAGAGAGACAGCAGAGGTGCGGTCACCATGCCGCCAACCATCGGCGCGGCAATGCGCTGCATGACCTCCGATCCGGTGCCATGGGACCACATGATGGGAATCAGGCCGGCGAGAATCACCGCGACCGTCATGGCCTTGGGGCGAACGCGCAGGGCTGCGCCCTCCTGAATCGCCTCCAGCAGCGCCGCCGTGCTGGCTTCGCCCCGGTCCTCGCGTTCGGTCCAGGCCTGCTTCAGGTAGAGCAGCATGATCACGCCGAACTCGGCCGCCACGCCCGCCAGGGCGATGAAGCCGACGATCCCGGCCACCGAGAGGTTGTAGCCCAGCAGGTACAGCAGCCAGAAGCCGCCGATCAGCGCCAGCGGCAGCGTACCCATGATCAATATCGCTTCATCCAGGCGACCAAACACGAGATAAAGCAACACGAAGATGATCAGCAGCGTGAACGGCACCACCACCTTCAGCTTGGCGGTGGCCCGCTCCAGGTACTCGAACTGGCCGGACCAGCTCAGGGAATAGCCGGCCGGCATCGGCACCGCCTTGACCACCACGGACTGCATGTCGTGGACCGCCGAGCGTAGATCGCGCCCGCGAATGTCCACGTAAACCCATCCGGACAGCCGAGCATTCTCGCTGCGCAGCATGGGTGGGCCTTGCACGATCTGGATGCGCGCCACGTCGGACAGCGTGATCTGCTGGCCGCGGTCGGTAACGATGGGCAGGCTGCGTAATTGTTCTACAGAGTCGCGGTAGTCGCGGGGGTAGCGCACATTGATCGGGAAGCGAGCGAGCCCGTCGACCACTTCCCCGACATTGTCGCCGCCGACCGCCGACGACACGATGCTCTGCACATCGTCGATGTTGAGCCCATACCGTCCGGCGGCCATGCGGTCGATGTCGACATCGACGTAGCGCCCGCCAGTCAGCCGTTCGGCCAGGGCGGAGGTGACCCCCGGCACCGTCTTCACGGCCTCTTCGATCCGCGTGGACAGCCGGTCGATTTCCTGCAGGTCCGTGCCCGCCACCTTGATGCCAACCGGGCTCTTGATGCCGGTGGCCAGCATGTCAATGCGGTTGCGGATCGGCGGCACCCAGATGTTGGACAGTCCCGGCACCTTCACCGCGCGATCCAGTTCCTCCACCAGCTTGTCGGTCGTCATGCCCGCGCGCCACTGTTCACGTGGCTTGAACTGGATCGTGGTCTCGAACATTTCGATGGACGCCGGGTCGGTCGCCGTGTCGGCGCGGCCTGCCTTGCCGAACACGGTGGCCACCTCCGGCACGGTCTTGATCAGGCGGTCGGTCTGCTGCAAGAGTTGGGCCGCCTTGCCGGCCGAAAGCCCAGGCAGGGCGGACGGCATGTAGAGCAGATCGCCTTCATCGAGCGGCGGCATGAATTCCCCGCCGATCCGCGTGACCGGCCAAGCGGTAGCGACCAGCAGGACGGCCGCGATCGCCACCGTGGTCTTCGGCCAGGTGAGCACCTTGGCCAGCACCGGCTGATAAGCACGAATCAACCAACGACTCAACGGATTGGACTGCTCAGTGGGAATGCGGCCGCGAATCATGTAGCCCATCGGCACCGGCACCAGCGTCACGGACAGCCCGGCAGCGGCCGCCATCGAGTAGGTCTTGGTAAAGGCGAGTGGCGAGAAAAGCCGGCCTTCCTGCGCTTCCAGCGTAAATACCGGAATGAACGAGAGCGTGATGATCAGCAGCGAGAAGAACAAGGCCGGTCCGACCTCGGCCGCCGACTCGCCGATCACGCTCCAGCGCTCGTGGCCGGTCAGTTCCCTGCCCGGGTTGTCGGCATGCCAGTGCTCCAGATGCTTGTGCGCGTTCTCGATCATGACGACAGCGGCGTCCACCATGGCACCGACCGCAATGGCGATGCCGCCGAGCGACATGATGTTGGCATTGACGCCCTGGTACCGCATGACCAGGAAAGCGGCCAGCACGCCGAGCGGCAGCGATACGATGGCCACCAGTGCATAGCGCAGGTGAAACAGGAAGACCAGGCAGACCAGCGCGACGACGATGAATTCCTCGCTCAGCTTGTGCGTCAGGTTTTCTACCGCACGGTTGATCAGTGCGGAACGGTCATAGGTCGTCACGATCTCGACACCGGCCGGCAGGCTCTTCTTGAGGACCGCCAGCTTGACCTTCACCGCCTCGATGGTCTCCAGCGCGTTCTTGCCCGAGCGCATCACGATCACGCCGCCCGCCACCTCGCCCTGGCCATCCAGTTCGGCGATGCCGCGTCGCATTTCGGGACCGAGCTGGACCGTGGCGACATCGCCCAGGCGCACGGGAATGCCGGCTTCACTCGTCAGGATGGGGATGCGTCGAAAGTCGTCCAGTGTCTTCAGATAGCCGGAGGCACGCACCATGTACTCGGCCTCGCCCAGCTCCAGCACCGAGCCGCCAGTCTCCTGATTGGCGCCCTTGAGCGCAGCCAGCACCTTGCCCTGCGAGGGGTGATGGTGCTTTCGGTGCTGATTGACACGGTTTCAGCAAGAAAACCATTCTGTATCAACGAGTTGCGCAAACAGCGTTTCGTGGAAAAGTCCGTGTGTGCAAATTATTGATTTGAAAGCGAATTTTGCTGGCCGGCGTATCGTTTTACTGCGAAAAGCACCATCACCCTGATTAGGCCGGCAGACACAGGGAGCTATAACGATCTCTGATGCCGCACCGGCCATTCTTATTTGTCTCCCAAACCTCGGCACGGAAGAATCTGCCTTGCCCATTCGCGCTGTAGCCCCAGGCCGCCAGAGCGCCCAACTGCCCGGACAACTACCAGTTTTGCCGCGCGGAAGGGCGATCGAGATGAGCCTGCGGCAAGCGAATCTTCCGGCCGCCGACGCTGGCTTGATGTAATGGGTCTTACGCGTCACACACTTATTAGATATGGGGAGACAGCTTTGAGACGCATTGTTTTATCCTGGGCTGCGTCGACGGCGATTTGCGCCAGCGGCCAGGCAGCAGCATCGGTCACTATTTACGGGAACATCGACAGCGGAATTACGTATGTGAACAACCTTGGGGGACACTCGACAGTCCAGATGCAGGATGGCATCAGCAGGGCCAACGCCCTTGGATTTTCCGGCGTCGAAGACTTGGGAGGCGGCGTATCGGCGCTCCTCAAGCTTGAAAACGGATACTCGAGCGACACCGGGACCTTGGGCCAGGGTGGTCTTCTATTCGGCAGGCAAGCCTATGTCGGTCTTGGCGACAAGGAACTGGGGCGCCTGACGCTGGGACGGCAGTACGATTCCACTGTCTTGATGATTCCCTACTTCCCTTGCTGGAATTGCGGTATCTACAGCGCTCAGAACGCCAATCTGGACCGGGGCGCCGGAGAGCGGCTGAACAATGCAGTCCAATATCGGAGCACGAACCTTGGCGGGCTCACGTTTGGCGCTACCTATGCCTTCGGTGAAGCTGCCGGAGTTCTGACAACCAATCAAGGCCGCGCGATCAGTACTGACGTCCAGTACAACAACGATGATTTTTCGGCAATTGCGGTCATGACGGATATCAATGGCGCCATCATTCGTGCCGGCCGTTTGGGGGTTAGTACGATGCTGGGTGTGCCAGTGCAATCGTCCACTATCCTGACTGCCGATAAGCAGCGCATTTTCGGCGTTGGAGTCAAGTACAAGCTGGGAGCCTGGACGCCTTCAATTCTTTACACCAACACTTTGCTCAAACTGGGGCACGCCAGCTCTTCAGACCAGGTGCTGCGGATTGGAACCACCTACCAGGTATCACCTTCCGTGCTGATGGCAGGACAGCTGTCCACCGACAGGTTCGAGCAATCCCGCTGGTATATGGCAAATTTCAGCGTCGACTACTTCTTGTCGAAGCGCACTGACGTTTACCTGGAGCTGGCAGCACAACGTGCCAGCGGCCCGGGGACGGTCGCTTCTATCTATCTGATTGGCGCCTCTTCGAGCCAGAATCAATTCTTGTCTCGTATTGGCATGAAGCACATCTTCTGACGCGTCTTGCCGCGCGGGGGAGAACCAATGCCGTCTTGGCCCGGTCCGCGAGACGGTATAGCATCTCGCTATACCTACCCCGCCGTTGTGCAACTGTCCATGCAATCCCCCAAGGTCTTTTATGCGCGCCTCATGTCTGGGGCGCGGTTTCGTCATTTGCAAGCTTTTGTCGCGGTGGCGGAACTGGGCAGCGCGAACCGTGCTGCAGAGGCTGTCGGCATGACGCAGCCGGCGATCACAAACCTGATAGCGGACCTGGAGCAACTGCTGGAATGCACACTGTTTCACCGACATGCGCGAGGCATGCGGATGACGGCGGTCGGACAGGAACTGCTTCCGTTCATGCGCCAAGCCTTGGTGGCGCTTGAAGAGGGCACGGAATTCGTGGCGTTCCGTCGCAAAGAATCACTGGGTATCGCCCGGGTCGGCGCTATTCAAGCAGCGATTTCTGGCTTTCTCGTTCGCGCGCTGCCAGCGTTCAGTCGCGCCAGGCCTGACGTCATGATCGAATTGCAGGAGGCCAATGCCGCCCAATCGAGTGCCCTGATTTCCCACCGGAAGATTGACCTGATGCTCTGCCGGCCGCCGGAGATCGTGCCGGAAGGCTGGGAGTTCTCGGAGTTGTTCCGAGATCGCATGGCGGTAGTTTGTGGGCCGGCTCATCCATTGGCGCATCGCGGACCGTTCCAGTTCGAGGAGCTGGCGACAGAGGTATGGCTTCTAACGCACCCGTCTACAGAAGCCCGGCGGATCTTCGACGAGCTCATGGTTAGGCACGGTACGGAGCCGGAGTATCGGAAACTCAAAACGCGCTCCTTCGATATGACGCTAGCGCAACTCCAGAGCGAAGCCTTGCTCATGCTGACGCCATTCAGCATCGTGCGGCATATGGTTGAGCTAGGGCAGCTGGTGCTGCTGGACGTTGCCGATATGCCAGCGTTCCAACCCGTAGGTGTGTTGAACCTTTTGGAAGAGCTTGGAGAAGCCGCGATGATGCTGAAAGCATTTCTCTGCCGCTTTGCCGCCGAGAATCCGTAGCCAGCGGGGCGCTGCCAATCCCCAAGCTATAAGCGTACGGAATGCCCTGGTCGGCGATCTTATTTGTCGGCGTTCTGGCGGAAAGGCAAGATTGTGGCTCGTATCCACTTTCATCCGCGCCGAAGAATGAACAGGATTTTCCGTCTTGCCTCCGTGCTTACGTGTCTGGCTGCCATTCATGGCCATGCCGCTACGCCAGAACCGTATCCCAGTCAGCCGATCACACTCGTGGTCCCATACCCCGCCGGCGGCTCGGTTGATGCCGTTGCCCGGGTAGTCAGCATTCCACTCGGCAAGGCGCTGGGTCGACCTGTCGTGGTGGAGAACCTAGGCGGCGGCAGCGGCTCCATAGGAGCGGCGAAGGTTGCCCGGGCCAGTGCCGACGGTTATACCCTGTTGCTGGGAACCGTCAATGAGACGGTGCTCGCGCCGATGGTCAACGCCGCGGTGAAGTACAAGCCGAACGACCTGATGCCCGTGGCGAAACTGGGAGAGTCAACCTTCGTCCTTGTCGGCCGAAAGGGCATGCCGGCCCGATCCACTGACGAGCTAATCGAGTATGCGCGCAAGCATCCGGGTAGATTGACCTATGCAACGTCCGGTATTGGCTCGATCCAGCATCTGATCATGGAGGACATCCAGGCCAAAAGTGGGACGTCGATGCTGCACGTGCCTTATCGCGGCGGTTCCGCTCAGATTACGGATCTGCTTGGCGGGCAGGTGGATCTCGCGCTCGTGGCGCCGGCGACCATCCGCGACTACCTGCAGACCGGGAACGTTCAAGTCTATGGCACCGCGAGCCTGAAGCGCAGCGAGTTGGCCGGATCGATCCCGACTCTTAATGAAAGCAAATACCTTACGGGTATCGATCAGGGTGGATGGGTTGGTATTTTTTCACCTAGAGGGACGCCGCCCGAGGTGGCAAAGCGGATCTCTTCGACCTTGCAGGGGATGCTCGCGGACCAGGAAGTTATCAAGCAATTGAAGTTGGCGCAGATTGTGCCGGCTACAGTGGCCGAACAGGCAAGCTTCGGTGACGTTGTCCGCGATGCGCAATCGCGCATGCGCGCGATCGTGTCGCGCCTCAAGCTGGATAGGCGGGAGGGCCCGCAATGAGTCCGCTTCTGCAAATCGCCCGGCGAAACATCGAAGAGATCACAGCCATTCGTCGCGACATACATGCGAACCCGGAGCTTGGCTTCGAAGAGACGCGTACCGCGGCGCTGATTGCGTCGAAACTCAGTGAGTGGGGTATCGATGTGGTCGAAGGTCTTGCCAAGACTGGGGTGGTCGGCACTATTCGGGGGCGACGGGGAGGCGGCAAGACGATTGGATTGCGTGCCGATATGGATGCGCTGCCCATGTGCGAATTCAACGGCTTCGCGCACGTGTCCTGCCGGCAGGGTGTCATGCACGCGTGTGGTCATGACGGACACACGGCCATGCTGCTTGGCGCGGCACAAGCGATCGCCGCCAGCCCGGATTTCGCGGGAACCGTGCATCTAATCTTCCAGCCGGCCGAAGAAGGCCGCGGTGGTGCACGAGCCATGCTGGAAGAAGGGCTGTTTGAGCGGTTTCCGTGCGAGCGGATCTTTGGCATGCACACTTATCCCACACTGCCGCTGGGCACCTTCGGTATTCGCAAGCACGAAATGATGGCGGCATCGGGCCGCTTCAGAGTGCGCTTTACCGGCTCGGGGGGGCATGGCGGGGCAAGTCCGCACACCTCGGTTGATCTTGGCCTTGTTGCCGCGCACTTTCTCCTCGGGCTTCAGAGCATCGTGGCACGCAATGTACCGCCGCTGGAGACAGCGATCGTAAGCGTTGGATACGTTGGCGGAGGCAATCCCAATGCGCTCAATGTTATCCCGGCCGAGATCGAGATCGGTGGAACGATGCGCGCATTCACTCCTGAGATACAGGCACTCATTGACAGGCGGATACGCGAACATGCGGAAATCTTCGCTCGCACGGAAGGCGCGCAGGCGGAAGTCGAGACCTGGTGGCTTGCTGATCCGCTTATCAATGACGCCGGGGCAACCGATATTGCCGTAGCGGCGGCCATCGATGTGGTCGGCGCGGGGGCAGTGAACGACAATATGCAGCGCGTCACCGCTGGTGAGGACTTCTCAAGCATGATGCTCGAACGGCCAGGCGCCTACATCCTGATCGGAAATGACCGTCATGCCGGTGACGGCGGGGGCAACGTGCATAGCCCGCACTACGACTTCAACGATCAAGCCCTGCCTTTCGGCATTGCCTACTGGATTTCGATCGTCAACAAGGAACTGGAAGGAAGGTTTGGTGTTGAATGAACAAGCTGATTGACCTCAGGAGCGACACCGTCACACGGCCTACGCCCGCCATGTACGAGCAAATGCTGCGGGCACCGCTCGGCGATGACACATATGGCGAGGACCCCACCGTCAATGCACTGCAGGAGCGGGTAGCATCGATTCTTGGCTTCGAGGCCGCGCTGTTCGTTCCGACCGGTACGCAAAGTAATCTGTGCGCGATTCTCGCGCACTGTGGTCGGGGCGACGAGTATATCGTCGGGCAGAACGCGCATTGCTATCGCTGGGAGGGCGGCGGCGCCGCAGTGCTAGGGGGAGTGCAGCCGCAGCCCGTTGAACATGAGGCGGACGGAACGCTCTTGCTCGCCCGTCTCCGCGAAGCGGTGAAGCCTGACAATGAACATCATGCGATCACCCGGCTGCTGACTCTTGAGAATACGATCGGTGGAAAGATGTTGCCATTGCCATATTTGGATGCGGCGACCTTGCTGGCCACTGAGTGTGGCTTGGCCACGCATTTGGACGGCGCCCGCCTCTTCAACGCCGCGGTGGCACAGGCTGAGCGGAGCGGGACTACGCCGACCCTCGAAGCGCGGCGCATTGCGTCGCACTTTGATACGGTTTCGGTGTGTTTCAGCAAAGGGCTTGGTGCCCCTGCCGGCAGTGCGTTGTGCGGCAATGCCAATTTCATCAAGCGGGCCAAGCGGATTCGAAAGCTCTGTGGTGGTGCAATGCGCCAGTCTGGCATCCTGGCGTCGGCGGCACTCTACGCGCTGGATCACAATATCGCGCGGCTGGCGGAGGATCATCGGCTGGCAATGCTGCTCTACGAAGGCCTTCTTGACATTGATGGGGTGCAGGTTGAACGCCCCGACACGAACATCCTGTTTCTGGAATTGCAGGGGACGGCTCAAGAGCGCTCTTCGGAGTTGCTCCGGACACTCGGGAGCGCCGGCATTGCCGCGACTGGCCATTACCAGCGCCTGCGATTGGTAACCCACATGGACGTGGATGAAGTCGATATCGCGCATGCGATTCAGACTATCCGTAATTTCTTTAAGAAATCATAGTCCTCCAACTCGATGCTTCGACCTCGAATGAGACGATGTACCCGGGGTCATTGTACGGTGACCCCGCCTACCGATCCTCGGATGATCTCCCTCAAGTTGGCGTGAAGGTGGAGTGCAACTGCCGAAAGCGTGTGCGTGGGTTGCGGACCGCCGTAGTCGGTGCCTGCCCCGATCATCGCGACAGCGTGTTCAGCAACGGCGAGCGTGCGTTGAACGTGGGCTGTTCGCCGAACGGAATGCGCATCGGTGTCGAGAAGGCCGCGTGGCCTTGACCGATCGCGGCTTCATCAACGTCGACGCGCAGATGCGCACCGACGTACCGCTAGTTCTGCATTTCGATAGAGGACCCTGCTGTCCGGGCGAGTTCATCTTGCGCTTGCTCCCACTACGTCCATTCGATGTCAGAGCTGTCGGGCTCCGCCAATGTGAGGCCCGCGGTCGGCAAGGGCAGGGCTGTCTTGTAGCGCACCTGCTTGAGCGCGAAGCTCGACCGGATATTGGAGATTCCTGGAATCTTGGTCAGGTGTTCCACGATGAAGCGCTCCAGGGTCTTCATGTCTGGCATGACGACTCGCAACAGGTAGTCGGCGTCGCCCGTCATCAGGTAGCACTCCATCACCTCGGGTCGCTCGGCAATCGCGCGTTCGAAGCTGAGCAGCGCCTCTTCGCCTTGCTTTTCCAGCCTGACCTGGATGAAGACGTTGATGTGCAGTCCCAATGGCTCGGGGTTGAGCAAAGTTACCCGCTCTTTGAACACGCCCAGCCTTTCCAGGGCGCGAACCCGGTTGAAGCAGGGTGTGGGCGAAAGATGGACGGCACGGGCCAGATCGGCATTTGTGATTCGCGCGTCCTTCTGCAATTGGCTCAGGATGGCGATGTCAGTGCGATCAAGATGCCTGCTTGAAGTGGTCACAGTACAAATATTCCTGAATTGGATCGAAATTCGGAAAAAGTAGCCTATCGCAAGTCTGGGAAAGACGCAATTGAGACGCTTTTTCTCGATCGGCAGGCGTAGGATTGTCTCCAGTTCTGGAGGCCAGCAGAGATTGAAGACGGAGGAGTGATGCAATGACGGACATGTCCAGTGAACGCCAGATTTCGGGCCTTGCAGGATTGCAGAGAGTCGATACGAACGACGCTGACCAGCAGGAGACGACGGAATGGCTGGATGCTCTCGATGGGGTCGTGCGGCAGGTTGGCAAAGATCGTGCGCAGTATTTGCTGGACCGTCTGTCCGAGCATGCGCTCTCCATGGGGGTGACTTCGAACCGGCCCCAGATCACGCCCTATCGGAATTCCATTGCCGCCGACCAGGAGCCTCGCTACCCGGGGGACCTGGAGTTGGAGGAAAAAATCGCCTGCGCGCTGCGCTGGAATGCGCTGGCGATGGTCGTCCGCGCTAACCGCGCCTATGGGGAGCTTGGCGGGCACATCGCCAGCTACGCATCGGCGGCGGATCTGTTCGAAGTCGGCTTCAACCACTTTTTCCGCGCAGGCAGGCCGGACGGAGCAGCGGGCACCGGAGACCTCGTGTACTTCCAGCCGCACTCGTCTCCGGGGGTCTATGCGCGCGCCTATCTGGAAGGCTTCCTGAGCGAGCAGCACCTGGAACACTATCGCCGGGAGATTGGCGCACCGGGGCTGTGCTCGTATCCCCACCCGTGGCTGATGCCGGACTTCTGGCAGTTCCCGACCGGCTCCATGGGCATTGGCCCCATCAACGCCATCTACCAGGCCCGCTTCATGTGCTACCTGGCTGCGCGCGGGCTGGCGGATACCGAAGGCCGCAAGGTGTGGGGGTTCTTCGGCGACGGCGAAATGGACGAGCCGGAGTCGATGGGAGCACTCTCGCTGGCTTCCCGTGAACGTCTCGACAATCTGGTGTTCGTCATCAACTGCAACCTGCAGCGGTTGGACGGCCCGGTGCGCAGCAACGGCCGGATCATCGATGAGCTGGAGGCGCACTTCATTGGCGCCGGCTGGAATGTCATCAAGGTGGTGTGGGGCTCCGACTGGGATCCGCTCTTCTCGCGCGACAAGTCAGGCGCATTGCTGCGCGCGTTCGCGCACACCGTCGACGGCCAGTTCCAGACCTTCTCCGCGAACGACGGTGCCTACAACCGCGAGCGATTCTTTGGCCAGAATCCGGAGCTTGCCGCGCTCGCCGCGCAGTTGACCGATGCGGACATCGACCGGCTGCGCCGTGGCGGGCACGACGTGCGCAAGCTCTATGCGGCGTATGCGCAGGCCGCTGCCCATCGCGGCCAGCCCACGGTGATTCTCGCGAAGACCATGAAGGGCTATGGCATGGGCGCCGCGGGCCAGGGCCGCATGACGACGCACCAGCAGAAGAAGCTCGATACCGACGACCTGAAGGCATTCCGCGACCGTTTCCGCGTTCCGCTTTCGGATGCGGAAGTGGAAGCGCTGAAGTTCTACAAGCCGGCGCAAGACAGTGCCGAAATGCGCTATCTGCATGAAAAGCGCGCCGCACTCGGTGGCTTCCTGCCACGCCGTCGCCGCATGTCTACGGCGTCTCTCCCGGTCCCGGACATTGGCAAGTGGGCGGGCTTTGCACTGGACGACAGCGGTCGCGAGATGTCCACGACGATGGCCCTGGTGCGGATGATGACCACGCTGCTCAAGGACGAAAAGCTCGGGCCGCGCGTGGTCCCGATCGTCGCCGACGAAGCGCGCACCTTCGGGATGGCAAACATGTTCCGCCAGGTCGGCATCTACTCACCGCAAGGTCAGCTGTATGAGCCGGAGGACATGGGTTCGATGCTGTACTACCGCGAGATCACCGATGGCCAGATCCTGGAAGAGGGCATCTCCGAAGCGGGCGCCATCTCCTCGTGGATTGCAGCGGCTACGTCCTACAGCGTGCATGACCTGCAGATGCTGCCGTTCTACATCTACTACTCGATGTTCGGCTTCCAACGCATCGGGGATCTGATCTGGGCGGCAGCGGACCAGCGGGCGCGCGGCTTCCTCATTGGCGCGACGTCCGGGAAGACCACGCTCGGCGGAGAAGGGTTGCAGCACCAGGACGGCACCAGTCATCTCAACGCATCGACCATTCCGAATTGCCGGGCGTACGACCCCGCGTTCGCGTATGAAGTGGCCGCCATCGTTGACCAGGGCATGCGCGAGATGGTCGAGGAACAGCGCGATGTCTTCTACTACGTCACGGTGATGAACGAGAACTACGCCCAGCCGGCGCTGCCTGACGGCGGGCTCGACGCGATTCGCGAGGGCATTGTCAAGGGCATCTACTGCATGTCCGCCGGTACTGCCACGGCGCAGGGGAGCGCCCAGGTGCAATTGCTTGGCTCGGGCGCCATCCTGAACGAAGTGATCGCCGCCCAGAAGATGTTGCAGGAAGACTGGTCGATCCAGGCCGGCGTCTGGAGCGTGACGAGCTTCACCGAACTCCATCGTGACGGCATTGCCAGCGAGCGGCTCGAGCGCTATGGCGAAATAGCCGAAAAGCCTTACATCCAACGCGTGCTTCAGGAAGCGAGCGGCCCGGTGGTTGCCGTGACGGACTACGTCCGTGCGTTGCCAGAGATGATTCGCGCGTTCGTGCCTCGGCGCTACGTCACGCTGGGGACCGATGGTTTTGGTCGCAGCGATACGCGTCAGGCCCTGCGGGAGTTTTTCGAGGTCGATCGTGTGTCCATCACGCTGGCTGCGCTCAAGGCGCTTGAAGACGACGGTGCCATTGACAGCGATATCGTCAAGCACGCGCGCGAGCGCTATGGCAAACGGGGTGCCAGCCAGGCGGCCTCCTGGCAGTCCTGATCGGTCATCAGGGTGGCGCGCGGGATGAGGAGCGCGCCGCCTCGATGCGCCTGCAACCGCTCTCCGGATCGGGGAGCGGCTGCCGCCCCATTCCGCGCTCACTGGCAGCCTGAATCTGTCACGCCGCGTGTCGTTGATCTTTTCAAGCGCATTCAATCATACGAATTACCGCGGCAGCTAGCGACCCATCACCATCGCCGAGCAGGTCCACGGCATCGAAGTGGTGTCCACCCCTTTGTTCGACGATGCTGACATCGAAGCCGCTGGCTTCCAGCAATGACTGATACTCGGCTTGCAGCCGGTGGTACTCGGCGGATTCGTCCCCTCCGACCGTGAGAATCATCGGCAGTCTGACCTTGGGCAGATGCAGAGCGGGGCTGAAGGCCGCAACTTCGCCCGGCGTCAGTTGCACGACCTTGTTCAGGTAGCAGAGTCGGATCGGCTCAAGATCATACAGACCACTGATTGCGCAACCGCCCTTGAGGACATCTGATGGCGCGCCAAAGTCGGCCCAGTCCGTGCCCGCGAGGATGGCCGTCAGATGGCCGCCCGCGGAGTGTCCGGATACAAAGATCCTGTTGGAGTCAAAATCACCGAGGTCGCACGCGTTACGATACAGCCACGCAACGGCTTCGCGATTGTCGCGAACGATCTCCGTCATGCCGACGTCCGGTGCCAGGCGGTAATTGACAACCGCGACGTTGATATCGCGTTTCAGGTAAGGCGCGGCCACATAGCTGAAGTCCGATTTGTCCAGCGACTGCCAGTAGCCGCCGTGGATAAAGACCAGCAACGGACGGCCCTTGGTCGCTGCGGGAAAGAAGTCCAGCGACTGCTTTTCGTTCGGCCCGTACGCCAGGTCTTGTTTGACACTGTGCGCGCCGCGAAACGCTTCACTGACCTTCGCCCATCGATGGAAGATGGCCTGAAAGTCAGGTATTCCGGCCCTGACGTTGTACTGCTTGTCCAGTTCATCCTGATTGAAGTTTCGGTACACTGACATTAAATTCACTCCAGACGGTGGAACCGCTTCTGCGATTTCCCCTTTGACGTTACGAAGCGCGCTAGCGCCTGACAAAGGTACGTTTCTGTGTGACGCCCAGCGCGCCAGGAGATGCCAAGCACTATCGCGGAGACGCCATGTTTGGAAAGAGTGAAAATCGGGATGACTATCAGGCGATCCACCGGCCAGTCGGTGGCATGGCAAGGAAGCTCGCGAACGGCTTCTACATCGACACGCATTCTCATCCCCGGGGGCAACTCATCTATGCCTACGTTGGCGCGATCTCGGTGTCAACAGACTATGGCTGCTGGGTGGTGCCTCCGCAGCGCGCTGTCTGGGTGCCATGCAATGTAAGCCATGCCATGCAGGCATGCGGCGACGTTGAGATGCGTACCATCTACATTCGCGAAGACGCGATTCCGAAGGAGTTGCAGACGTGCTGCGTCGTTGCTGTGCCGCCGCTGCTGCGGGAGCTGATTTCCGAGGTTGTGAGCATGCCAGTGGAATACGACGAGGGCCGTGACGACCTCGTCGTCAAGCTGCTATTGCAGGAGTTGAGGCCCCTGTCTGTGGTGCCTCTTCATCTTCCGATGCCCACGGACCAGCGGCTGGCAAAGATCTGCGAACGAATTCTCGAAGATCCCGCCAACGAAACATCGGTGCAGGAGTGGAGTAAGTCCATCGGCGCGAGCGAGCGCACCATCATCCGCCTCTTTCCCGAAGAGACCGGGCTCACCTACAGTCGCTGGAAGCAGCAGGCAAGACTGATGGCAGCCGTGCGGCTGCTGGCCGAGGGATGCCACGTCACGGACATCGCGCTGCAACTGGGCTATGAAAGTCCCAGTGCATTCAGCGCGATGTTCCGCCGCGCACTGGGCATGTCGCCGACCGAGTACTTCAGAGAAGTGCCGGCCGGGTGAATCGCGCCGGCGCTTGAAGAACTTGGCATCTGCGCGACAGCAACTGGCGTTGCCGCGCCGATCCTCGATTCCACCATGGGGCACAGTCAAGGGACTGACGTTCGCCGCGCCTGGCGCGTGACGTCAGCTCACCTCTCTATCGTGGAGTTATCAGCATGTCAGTTCTTGAGCGCATCGAGGCGGCGGGAATCATCCTGCCCGTCATGGAAGTTCCAAAGACCCTGTACGTTCCGTACACGATTCACCATGGCTTCCTGACAGTTTCAGGCCAGCTGCCGCTGGCGGGCGGCAAGGCCGAGTATGTCGGCAAGGTTCCCGGCGACATCTCGCTGGAGCAGGCCCAGGCCGCCGCGCGGATCTGCCTGACCAATTTGCTGGGCTGGGTCGCAGTCGCTACCGGCGGCGAATTCGAGCGGGTCCAGGGAATCGTTCGGATCGGCGGCTATGTGGCCGTGGATCCGGGGTTCCATGACGCGCCACTGGTCATCAATGCGGCGTCCGGCTTGCTCAACGAAATCTTCGGCGAGAAGGGGCGCCATGCCCGCGTGGCGATGGGCGTGGCCAGCCTGCCATTCAACGCGCCTGTCGAGATCGAAGCGACCTTCCTCCTGGGCGATTGACCATGCCCGCACCCACAAAGACCGGGTATGCGGATGTGCTGATCGGGCTCCAGTACGGCGACGAGGGCAAGGCGCGCGTGGTCGACTTGCTCGCAGCCGACTATGACATCGTGGCGCGCTTCAATGGCGGCGTGAATGCGGGTCACACTATTGCCACCGCCAACGGGGAAGTGCGCCTGAGGCAAGTCCCATCCGGCGTACTGCACGCACATGTCGCGCTGTATATCGGCTCAGGCTGCGTTGTCAGTCTCGAACAACTGGCGAAAGAGATCGGGATGCTCGCATCGCTTGGGATCGATCTGTCGGGCCGCTTCAGCATCAGCGACCGCTGTCCCGTGGTCCAGCCGGTTCACATCGCGCAGGACCATCTGCATGGCCGCGAGATCGGCACCACCGGCAACGGCATCGGTCCATGCTATGCGGATCTTGCCGCGCGGGTTCGTGACGGCGGGCGCTGTGCGTTTCAGTTGCGGGATCTGGCAAGCGATCCTGCCGGTGTGATAGCGCAGATGCACGGCGCCGCGCCGTGGTCCGACCACGCCGAGCGCTCCGCTTCCGCAAAACGCATGCATGCCGCATGGGAAGTCGTCCGCGGCTTCGTGAGGGACAATCCGCTGTGGCTGACGAACCGCGTCGAGCGTGGCGCCCGGGTCCTGTTCGAAGGCGCCCAGTCGGTCATGCTCGATGTCCTGCATGGCCAGCAGCCATGGGTTACATCGAGTCACACGCTGCCCTCATATGCCTACGTGGGCGGCGATCTTCCCTGCAAATACCATCGCAAGACCGTCGGCGTCGCCAAGGCGATAGTGTCGCGCGTGGGCGATGGGCCGCTCCCCGGCGAATTCGGCGGCAAGCGATCGGAGCTCTACTGTGCCGGCGCGGCGCGAGAAGGACTGACCCGGGACGAAGAGGCGGCAGGAATCGATGTCCGCGCGCTTCTTGCCGGCGACGACGAATTCGATCTCGGCGTGGCGCTGCGCATCTCGTCCAACGAGTACGGCACCGGGACCGGAAGGCCTCGCCGTATCGGCCGGCTGGACCTCGCCCAGCTCAGGGTGACCGTGAAGCAGGCTGGCGTCGACGAGATTTACCTCAACAAGTGCGATAGCCTCGCCGCCTTCTCGTTCTCACGGGGCGGAACCATACCCTTGATTGTCGGAGCGGGAGGCGAGGGCGATACCGGCTGTCTCCGTTTGCCGGCGTTCGACGCCGTCGCGATACCGCAGGGCGCGGACGCGCCAGTTCCTCCTGAATTGCTGGCATTCCTGGCGATGGTGGAAGACGCCATCGGGGTGCCGCTGCGCGGTGCCGGGCTCGGCCCCCGGCGCGACCAGATGTTGATGATGAAACAACCCGACAAGGATTGAAGATGACCGGGACCATTCCCTCCTATCTCGATTGCTCCATGCGCCGCATGGATCTGGCCTGGACCGACTGGGCGGCGATTGAAGCGTTTCTGCGAGACGAACTGATATGCCGGGTCGCGGTGCATGACACGCCCTATCCGTATGTCACGGCGCAGAGCTTCACGTTCACTGGCGATGCATTCCTAATCCACAGTTCCCGCTTCGGGAAGCTTGCGGCTGCGATCCGTGCCAACCCGCGGGTCACCATCGAAGTCGACCGCCCCATCGCACTGCTCAAGGCACCGAAGGGCCAGAACACGAGCCTCGAGTACTACAGCGTGATCGCGCGCTGTGAAGTGTTGCTGCGCG
The DNA here is from genome assembly GCF_905397435.1 of Cupriavidus numazuensis. GTDB lineage: Bacteria > Pseudomonadota > Gammaproteobacteria > Burkholderiales > Burkholderiaceae > Cupriavidus > Cupriavidus numazuensis. The sequence continues at coordinate 5,862 of NZ_CAJPVI010000051.1, read as the reverse complement.
ACACGACGGATGAGGTGCGCGCACACCAGTACCAGGCCCTGGACAAGTTCCGGCCCGAGAAGGATTACACGCCGATCGAAGACGGTGCCGCCAGCCAGATCGTTGCCTATCGATGCGAGATTCGCGAGATGAGCGCCAAGAAGCGGATTCTTGCCGATGGCCAGTACTCGCCCCCGGGCCAGCCCAAGGCGCCGTACCTGCGATATCCGTTTGATGCCGGCGCAACGTTATCGGGTCTGCCTGTGGAAGCCTTCGACCCACATCGGTTTGGTCGCTGAAGCCAGCCACGCCGGCTGAGCTAGGTCCTGTTCGGAGAGGTGCGCAAGCACCTCTTTTTTGTTCGGGGACCAGTTTGTTCCGATGGCATCTGCAAGACAAATCTTGGCATTCCAGCGCGCGCCTCGTCGCTCATCCCACGCCAGAGTAGCGATTGGTATCGCGACATTTCGCATATCGATTGCATCCGGCGCGCCCAAGCGCCGGACAAAAACGACTGGAGACCCTATGAAACTCACCCCCATCGAGCTGATGCGCGTGCGCACCGGCGACCGATTGGAACGGCTGCCCGTGTGCGGCTATCACCGTTCACTATTCGCCATCATCGCCCTGGCCTTCTTCTTCGATAACCTCGACCTGGCCATGATGACCTACCTGCTCGGCTCGATCCGTACCGAGTTCGGCTTGACGGCCGCGCAAGCCGGCATGCTCGGAAGCGCCAGCTTCGTCGGCATGGGTATCGGCGCACTGAGTTCCGGCATCCTGGCCGACCGGTTCGGACGCAAGCCGGTTTTTCAGGTCAGCATGATCATCTGGGGCGTCGGCAGCTATCTGTGCTCGACGGCCGACACGCCGCAAGCTCTCGCGGCCTATCGGCTTCTGCTTGGACTTGGCATGGGCATGGAGCTGCCATTGGCGCAGACGCTCATGTCCGAATTCATCCCGGCGCGCCAGCGCGGCAAGTACCTGGCCTTGATGGACGGCAACTGGCCGATCGCTTTCATCGGTGCGGGCCTGATGTCGTACTACGTGCTGAACGCCTATACCTGGCGAACCATGTTCCTGCTGGGCGCCATTCCCGCGCTGTTCCTGTTCGTCGTCCGCCGCTACGTTCCGGAGTCGCCGCGCTGGCTCGAATCAAAAGGCCGGCATGACCAGGCTTCGGCAATTGTCGACCGGATCGAACAGCGTGTGATGCGTGGACTGAAGCTGGCTGCGTTGCCGGAAGTCGCGCCAGCGCTTGCGAATGCGGAGCCTGAAGTGTCTGGCATTCGTGTGCTCTGGTCCTCCGAGTATCGGGGCCGGACTTTCACCGTCTGGGGACTTTGGTTCTTTGCCTTGCTTGGTTTTTATGGCCTGAACACGTGGATCGGCGCGCTGCTGCAGCAGTCCGGTATGGATGTCACCAAATCCGTGCTCTACACCGTATATATCTCCATTGGAGGCATTCCCGGCTTTCTGTGCGCGGCAGTCGCTGTCGAGCATTGGGGGCGCAAGCCTGCATGCGTCGCGACGCTGGTGGGGGGTGCCTGCGCAGTGTTCTTCTATGGAAAGGTCGCCGGCTCTGCCGCGGACACCACGTGGCTGTTCTTGTCGGGCGGGTTGATGCAGTTCTTCATGTTCGGTATGTGGGCCGTGCTTTATACCTACACCCCCGAACTCTATCCAACCCGTGCGCGGGCCTCCGGTTGCGGGCTCGCCTCGACGGTCGGCCGCGTCGGTTCGCTGCTGGGGCCTACGCTGGTCGGACTTGTACTGCCCGTCGCTGGTCAAGCTGGCGTGTTCTTGCTGGGGGCACTGTGCTTTCTCTCCGCGGCGGCTATCGTTGCAAAATTCGGCATCGAAACACGAGGGCGGGCGCTGGAAAGCATAGCGGAGTGACTTTAGCAGACCACATTGTTGACGCGTGGGAATGCGCGGTGGCTACTGGACGCAGTGATGGACGACGCGCGCCAAGATTCTGGAATCGCCTTTGTGTGCTAGTCGAATAGCGGTCTGGCAAGATGCAGTTTCCCGCCCTGAACGGGCGGGACCTATCAATGGCATCAACGCACCAGAAATCCCGTGCCGACCGAATCGTGTCGATCAATCAGCCAACGGGCTGTGCGACGGGATGGGGCAGACCGAAAGGTGGTGGTTGACGGTGCGGGGAAGGGCCGCTCGGTGCGGACTACGAGTTTTAACATTACCCCGCTTATGTCTATTGCCGATCGCGGGGCGACGCGGGCGGACGCGATCCGCTGGATCCAGGCGCAGATGGACGACTACGGGCTCACCCTCGAAGAGCTCGACGCGGCGGGGTGCTTCGCGCCACCGCCGCCCCCACTGCCACCGGCCGCACCGCCGGCGCCGGTGGTCTGCTACCGCAGCGCGGAACGGCTCACCTGGGACGGGCAGGGCGAGATGCCGTCCTGGCTCAAGCGCGCGGTCAATGCGGGGCAGAGCATCGAGTTTTTCCGGATGGGATAGGGCCGCCGATGCATTCGGCCCGCAACCAAAAGCGATCCGACGAGGGCTAACCGACACAACCCACGACGACCCACTAATGCCGTGGCGAATGAACTGCCGCTGACCGCCTTTCATCTCCGCGAACACGAAGGCTTTGTCTACGTTTATGACTTCAACGCGTGGTGGCGTCACGAGATACGCATGGTGAGGCCAGCCCCGAAGAGGCCAAACTTCTCGACAAGCTCGAGGAGTTCATTGTCTACCTCGACAACAACCGGCACTTCATCGTGAACTACGGTGACCGCTACCGGCATGGAGAGCCCATTGCCTCAGGGTTCGTCGAGTCGGCCGTTAACCAGGTGGTCAGCAAACGATTCGTCAAACGGCAGCAGATGGCCTGGCGCCCTGGGCACGCGCACAACTTCCTGCAAATCCGGACCGCCGTGCTCAATAACCAGTTCTGGTCTTACGTTGAACGATGGTATCCGTCCATCGCCCGGGACGAAAACCACCGCCTTGCCGCTTAGTCGGCCCCCATTTTGGCGCGGTCTCCTTATCTTGGCATGCCCCGAGGATAACTCCGGTTAAGTGGATAGCCAAAAGTATGCTTATCGGCACAGGGGAAACACCGCCTTACCCTCCACGCCAATGAGAATCTTGCGAAAGATGAGAGGATTGAGTAAAGTAAGGGTGTCGATTCCTTTTCCTAGAGATATGCATCGCGAGACTGTCTGCACCCTCGCTGCCGAGCTGAGCCGGTCGCCCGAGGCAATGCTGGAACAATTGCAACGTGCGGGCCTACCTCACGTTTCGACCGATGACCCGGTGACGGTAACGGACAAAAGTGCGCTGCTGGCGTACCTGAAGCGTAGTCACGGACAAGTTGACGACAGCGCTCGAAAGAAAATTACCCTGACGAGAAGGCTTGCGAGCGAGACCACACATTTTTCTCCCGCGGAACGCAAGGCCGTGGAGCGGATCGCTCGCGCAAAGGGACTGACAGTCGCCCCATCGGCTCAGGGTGCCTTCCGTCGCTATCTTGAGTCCGTTGTCGCCGCTCTCGAAGGCCATTGGGCGGAGGTCGGCGAGGCAGAGCGGCCCGTTAATGAGGCATATCGCACCTACCTGCTGAAGCTCACGTGGAAAGGCGAGCACGCACAGCGCTGCCAATCCGTCTTGGCATTGGCTTCAACTTCGTTAGCTAAAGATAGGTGGTCTTGCGCGCGAGCTGATCGCGAAGCTTGCATCCACCCCGCCATCGCACCGCCGCAAGCTGCCATCTGATGGAGTTCGATATGACACCGCGTATCCATGAGCCGTTCGCTAAGAGGGGCGGCATTCCACTGGTAGAGAAATTGGTCCACGACATCGACGAGCAACTGGAGCAGACCATCGACGCGGGCGAGCGCGCCCGCGTGATGGCGATCGTGCGTCAGTGCCTGACGGCAACGCTCGGGCGCCCCGAATCGCGGGCGGCAGATGTCGAGAACCGGCTCGCCGTGTCATATCTGAAGCCCTCGGAGGTCATTGCGCAGGGCCTGGTGGCCATGTCGCAGGCGACGCTGTACCGCGCGGTGGAAGATGCACGCTTTTATTGTGTCACCCCGCGCGGTAAGGCGATCGGCCGCGCATTCCCAGCCTGGCAATTCGCGCCACCGGTGCCGGAGCTGCTGGCCCCGGTCCTGCGTCAGATGACGGACCTGCCGAGCAGCGAAATCCATGCGTTCTGGGTGACCCCGGTCGACGCGTTCGACGACCTGACGCCGGCCGAGGTGCTGGCGGGCAGGGCGTTTGAATCGCGCGTGGCGCTTTCTGCCGCGCAGCGCGGTCACCTTGCTCAAGCCGCCAACGAGCGGCAGGGCAGGGTGATCGCGCAGTTGGCCGCGCTGCCCTCGCGCAGTTCGGATCTGATCAGCTGATGACGACGCCAAAGATTGCTACACCTGAACCCATTGCCGTAACCCTCCCTTCAACAGACCGTCTGCGCCAGGCGTTCGCCGGCGGCGCAATCGTCCTGCCCGCCGGCACGCAAGTGTTTCGCGCAGTCCGGCATCCGGCCGCGGTCATCCCGCCGTACGTTGAGCGCACTTACCGGTTCGGCCCGCCGGCCGAGTTCGCAGGCCCGGACGGGCGTTTTGCAACCTACTGGATGTATGCGGCCCAGGATCTCACTACCGCGTTGTGGGAATCCGGCTTCTGCACCAACGACATGACACAGCCCGGCACCTTCTATATCCCGCCGGGTATTGCCGAAACTGGCCTGATAGCGACCTTCACCCTCAGGGCGGACGTGCGGGTGCTCGATCTAGATGGCTCCGTGCTCAGCAAGCTGGGCATCTCCGACCAGATCCACGGCGAGCATGCGTGGTGCCAGTGGTTCGGGCTGCGGATGCTCGAATTGCTTGCCGGCTTTCCCGGCGACACCGCGCCATTCGGGTTCCGCTATCCGTCGCGCAAGCACAAGAGCCACCTGGCACTGGCCGTGCAGTCCGGCTCGCTGGAGGCATGGCGCCGCCTGGTCGACGTGCACGTCACGCGGTTTGCGGAGCTGACGGAGTTCGCGGTGTTGCGCGCTGACCCCCTCTACGCGGAGCCGTTCGCGGGCGGATTTTCGGTGGACAGAAGAAGCTAGACCGACTCCGGCAACGTCGGCACAGCGCTTAAAATCGGGCCTTACGCCGTTTGCGCTCAGTTGATGTGCGCAAAGGGGTAATGAGGTGTGCCTAAACGCCTTTATTCGCTGCAGTGCATAAGGGCGTATCCCAGGCGACCCTCAGAAGGGGCCTAGGTCTACAAATGGTGCCATGCCAGGACCCATCTCGGCCATTTGTCTATCGCTGGGTGAAGTGCGGAACCCAGCCGGTCCGCAATTCGAGGCCGTGGAGAGTAGCCCCCGTTCAGTGGGGCTAAATTGGTTGGCATTCGCAGCCGTAAGCGTGGATTCACCCTGTTTCGCACAACGGGAGCGGGAAGCTCCAATGCTGGCTCTTAAAGACCTATGACAGAAACTGATTCCAATACCAGTGAGACTCACAGATCTAGAGCCCTCGCCAAGCTTCGCAGCGAGATCACCAAAGATATCGATCGCGTGATTCAGGTGGCGCGAAACTGCGGCCTCTGGGATCTTCTTAGGCTGTGCTATCTGCTGCGGCTTAATCGTATGGTGATGGCAATTCCTGAATATCGGGAGGGGCTAAGCCATGCCGAGCTAGGCGCCACACATCTTGATGACGAGGCCCTAAAGTACGCGATAGCATTAGTCGCAAAGCACGGACAGTGGAGGTCTGACCCTTCAGTGAACTCTCCTCTAAGAACGGCTAACAAAACTGTTCAACAAATCGAGAGCAGATGACAGCGCAAGCGAGCGTGAGCAGAGCCAGATGAATATCGAGACGTCGTTCGAAGCGAATGCGCAAC
>NZ_CAJPVI010000050.1 GCF_905397435.1 Cupriavidus numazuensis | reverse complement strand
CTGCTCGGCATCGCTGGTGACGTCACCGCGCCGACCTATGCCGAGCTCTACGCCAAAAAATCGCTACCCACTACATCTAGTAGGTCTGGGAGCTAACCGGATAAGCACGGTTGTTTCCTTGCATTGCCATTCGGCTCGCGGCAGGGAACCGTTCGTCATTCGCCGAGACTTCGAGCGGCAGGCCGGTGGCAGGGTCGAGGCCCTTTTCCTTGCTCAGGCGGTTGATCAGTTCGTCCGAGGGCTTTTCGGGAGGAGTGGTCTGACCCTTTTCCCATTGGAAGGTGCCGTCCCAAGGTGGCAGCTTGGCGGGAGGAAGCGGAACGATCTGGTCGATGTCGGGGACTTTCGGATTGCGACCGTCGTTCTTGTCGATGAACTTTCCGATGAGCTTGTAACGCCGTGAGCGCTCAGCGTCAGCTGGCAGGGAAAGGTAATAGAGTCTATTGGTCGCAGGCGGCCCCTTGAAGCCTTCTTCCAATACAAGCGCAGACAGCGTGTCACCTGCCACTACACCGTTCTGAAAAACTCCTACGGCTTCCGAATACTGGGACTGACCCTGAAGATTGATGCCCAGCTCGGTCGCAGCCTCCCCGTGCCCTTGTTCGGTTGCGCAGCGACGCATCTGCCTGGCAATATCGGGAGCCTTGTCCCATGGCGCCAGCAGCTTTGCCACGTAGAACTGCGCCTCCGGACTGCCCAAGTCCGCCGCCTTGCGGAAATAGCGCAGCGCCATCTCCCTGTCCTGCTTCAGCCCATAACCCAGGTTCAGGTAGTAGCCGATATCGTAGTAGCCAGACGGCACGCCTGCATCGACGAGCTGACTGGCCAGGTCGACGCTCTCCTTCTGCGGCAGTGGAGACGACGCGAGGCCTTGTGAGACCAGTTGCTGCAGATTTCGATTGGCTTTGTAGTGACCGTGCGCAGCTGCGATCCGGTAGTAGCGGGCGACATCGTCAAAGTCTTTGGGCCCCGGACGCTTTTGTAGGTAACGAGCGTACTTAAATAAGCTGTCGGCATCCGGATCCAGCGGCGACAGATGATCGGCTTCGTGGATGCAGGTAAACGCCAAATTGGCGCGCACGGCAGCCAGATCAGGAACCGTTCGCATCGGTGGCTCCTTGGAGCAAGCAGTCAGCGCGAAGGCGGCCAGAAGCAAGGTCAGTGGCGTGCGCATGGTCATCAAGCCTCAGCACTGTGGGCAGTCAGTTCCCACGTCACATCTGCCGAACGTTGACGGTCACCGAGCAGGGCATCCATCCACGCAAAGCGTCGCGGATTCGGTCCGGTCAGAGGCGGCATGATGTCTCCCTTCGCGAAGCGCTGTCTGGCTCCGGCAACCATGCCCACGGCAGCAGGTACGCACCAGACGCCGCTTTGCGGACAGCGCTTTCCGGTCTCCGCCTTCGTCCCGAGTGGTAATGGTCTGAGGCTGGCAGTCGATGCGTCAGATTGCTCAGGTGTCACCGAGACCTCGAGCGGCAGGCCGGTAGCGGGGTCGAGGCCCTTCTCTTTGCTCAGGCGGTTGATCAGTTCGTCCGAGGGCTTTTCGGGAGGGGCCGCCCGTTCCCTTTCCCATTGAAAAGTGCCGTCCCATGGCGGCAGCTTGGCCGGGGGAAGCGGAACGATCTGGTCGATGTCAGGGACTTTCGGATTGCGACCGTCGTTCTTGTCGATGAACTTTCCGATGAGCTTGTAACGCCGTGAGCGCTCAGCGTCGTACGGCAGCGCGAGGTAATATGATCTATTGGTTTGAGGTGGTCCCTTGAAGCCCTCTTCCAATGCAAGCGCCGACAATGTATCACCCGCCATCACGCCGTTTTGGAACGCCGACACAGCCTCAGGGTAGAACCCATTACCCTGCCGATCGATTCCTAAGTGGAAGGCCGCATGCCCATGTCCTTGTTCGGTGGCACACTGACGCATCTGCCTGGCAATATTGGGAGCCTTGTCCATAGGCGCCAGCAGCTTCGCCACGTAGAACTGCGCCTCCGCGCTGCCCAAGTCTGCCGCCTTGCGGAAGTAGCGCAGCGCCATCTCCCAGTCTTGCTTGAGTCCATAGCCCAGGTTCAGGTAATAGCCGATATCGTAGTAGCCGGACGGCACACCGGAATCGACAAGGTGACTGGCCAGGTCGATGCTCTCCTTCTGTGGCAAGGGAGACGACGCAAGTCCTTGTGAGACCAATTGCTGTAGGTTGCGGTTCGCCTTGTAGTGACCGTGCGCTGCCGCGATCCGGTAGTAGCGGGCGACCTCGTCAAAGTCCTTGGGCCCGGGACGCGTTTGCAGGAAACGCGCGTACTTGAACAGCTTGTCGGCCTCGGGAGCGAGCGGCGGCAAGTGATCCGTTTCGTGAACACAGGAAAAGGCCAAATTGGTGCGCACGGCAGCCAGATCGGGAACAGTTCGCATGGGCTTTTCCTTGGAGCAAGCGGTCAGCGCGAAGGCGGCCAGAAGCAAGGCCAGTGAAGTGCGCATGGGTCAGTCCAGAATGGTCCGCTTGGGATCGTCGCGGAAAAATTGGATCAGAGAAGACTCTGGAGCCCGCCCATTGTTGCGGTTGTTCGCATTTCGCTCGATGGTGCCAGCCCACTGTTTGAATGCCTCCGCCGGATCATCCTGCGCCCCCAACTCTCCAGTGTGGATATTCCACAACCGCCGGCGCAGCGGCCGCGTCACCTTGTCGTTCTCATGACATATGTTCAACTCGCTATCGCCTTCCATGCTGCGTGTATTGATGTTGGCCGACCCGAGCGTCATGAACACGTCGTCCACGATCATCAGCTTTGAGTGGATATACACGTCCTGCCATCTTCCAGGCGGTGAGTCGGGTGCGACCAAAGTACAGACGTGGACTTTCAGGCCCGGAATTTCCTCGGGCACGACCACCTTCGGTGGCTCCTTCATTTTCGCCTTCAGCTTTGCTTTAGCCCGCTGTGCTTGTTCAAGCTGATGTTGTGCCTGAGCAAGCTTCTGCCGGATCGCTTCCGAATCCACATACTGCTGAACTTCGTGCGCGCCCCGGATAGCCTCCCTGGCTTGCATTTCCTGCTCCACCGCCTGATCGTGCTGCTTTTTCAGATCGGCTTGCCGGACATCTTCCCGCTCCAGCGTCGCGACACCGGGGATGGTGTCGGCACGACCCAGCGACTCAAGCATCCGGTACGTATTGACGGTGCCGTCGCCCATGCCCTCATCGCTGGAATTCGTCACGACAAACAAATGGATGGGTCCATGCTCGCCAGGGTCGCGTCCCCACTTGAGTTGCGCCATGGCGGCTGATTTGATCTTTTCCGCCAGCGGCGGAAAGCGAAAGTACTGGTTCTCGATGTAGATGAACCTTGTCGCATTGTTCACGGCTTGCAAGTACATCGTCTCGATGTCCCGCTTGTTCTCCTGCGACTGCGTGCGCAGAACCTGCGCCATCACCTTTTGGCCAAGTGCGGGCCGCAGCTTGAGTCCGCTCGCGGCATGCTTGCGCGCCTTGCCTAGTCCAGCGTCGGTTTCCCGATCCCATGCCTGGCAAAAATTGTCGTTCAGGTAGCGCAGAACGGGCCCCGTTATCCGGCTCGAAATGTCCTGCCGTGGCGTGGCGCCATTGCGTCCCTGATCGCCGCGCGTCTTGACGGCGCTGTGGGAATCGATATCCCAGTATGCGTCCAGCATGTTGTGGCCCATAACGTAGCCGACGGCGCTGTCCGGAATCTCGTAGTCCACCAGCACCATTTTCTGGTGATGGGTGGGTGCAAGCGGTCCCATGGCCACTCCGCCGGCAGCCTTGTTCGCGCCGCTGCGTTGCGCGTCGGCGCCGAAGATGCTGGTCCTGAAGGCGATCTCCGCGCGGTCTTCCAACGAAAAGTCCCGAGTCATGAACTCGACATTCTCGAGTGTCGCCAATCGCCAGGCCGGCAGAATTTTCGCCGCGACCACAGTCGGATGCATGACCAGGTTGCGGAAGGTCAGCCTTCGCGGATCTTTCTGGGCAACGCACCAGAACCAGTAGCGGTCAAATTCCGCAGGGAAGCAGCGCGCATCGGGTCTCGCCATGGCGCGAGCCGCCGGTCGGTACGGCATGTTTGGTTCGGGGCCGAAGATATTGTTGCTTTCCGGGATGCCAAGTGCGCGTCCGCCCCAGCACAACACACGCACCTTGATGCCGCGTTTCCCCATGGCTTCGAGCAACTCACCGATACATTGCGTTCCCTGTCCATCCGCGCCTCGCCGGAAGAACATGGAGGGCTGGAAGCCCCAGCAAATGATGTCGATGCTCGATTGCGCTGATTGAATGGCGTTGTAGACGTCGCGGAACGTCTCCTCGCCATTCACCAAGGGTTCGAAGGTACCTGGCGCACGGGCATATTCCGTGCGTTGGACGAACCACGGCAACGTAATGGTGGCGCTTCTCGTACGGGACAGCGCAATGGGCACGGTGATTGGAGTTTTCGTCATGCGTCAGATCCCGGTTCAAGCAATTTCTGGTAGACATGGCGGTAATCCGCCCGATCCGCGGCGGCACCGTCACTACCCGGCCCTATCTCGTGAAAATGAAAGCCGTGATTTGCCAGTTGGCCGTTTTTCACGTCGCGCTTGTATTCCTCTGCAACGGGCAGGGCGTACGAAACACCGTTCGCTAGTTCCAGTTGATAGCTTTGGGTGGCCGCGTGATGATCGACCGGGATCGTCCCCGAGGCGTCCGTCACCCCTTGCTTGATCAGCGCACCGTTCGCGAGCAGCTTGTATGGCATGCCGACTGGCAAGGTGCTATGGGAGAACGGCGAGGCTACTGCATTGAGCATCAAAGGCTGGGAGGGCAGTTCACTGCCAAGGTTCGTCGACACCTTCATGGAGACAGCGGCTTCCTTGTCCCATGTCGCACACTTTTCGCGGATATCACCCGGCGTGCAGTTCTCGATGCGCTCCGCAGCGATCCGGATGTACGATCCACCCGCACCGATCCAGACTTCCTTCTCTGCGGAGAGGATCAGCTTGCCATTGGCGCTGGTGATCTTCAGGTCCTTCAACGCTGCCAGGTGCATCTCGTCGCCCTGCGCCTGAATTTCGACCTTGCCATGGGCTGCAAAGAGCTTCATGCCAAGCTTGCTGGCAAACAGCGATATCGCTTCACCCGCCGCGACGGTGAATTTCTTCAGGACACTGATATCGGCATTGCCGCTCGACGTGACGGCAAGCTGTCCCTGCGCGGCGATATGCATGTCGTGCCCGCTGGTCAAGGCGATGCCCGCGGGAGCCGTTGCGAGGAGCACCGCTTGTTGCAGCTTGTCCAGACGCTGCTCCAGGAATTTCCGCTGCTGCTCTACTTCTGCTGCATAGGCCTGGGCGGCCCGGGCACTTTCGGCGAGCCCTTGCATTTGCACCACTGCGGCCTGCAGCTGTGTCCTGGCGCTCTGCATGTCGAGTTGCTGGCCGGCCGCGCGCGGCTGATCGTCCGCCGAGAGGAGCAAGCCCTTGCCACCTCGAATCGCGCCCCAGCCCGACGTACGCAGCTCGAAGCCGTCTCCACGCTGATTCTTCCTGCCATCGACCAGATAGCCAAGGTTGAGCTGCGTCTTGCCGCCATATTCGGTGGACAGCTTGATGCTCTCCTGCCCTTTCCAGTCCTCCATGCGCAGCTTGTTGTTGCTCTGCGTGCGAATGACGTTGCGCGACAACCACCGGTCGTGGGTGGTGATGAGGTCTTCCTGCCGACTGTTGTGCAGCGCATGGGCGATATACGGCCGGTTCGGGTTGCCGTCATGGAAGCCGATCGCCACCTCGGTACCATCGATCAGCGGGAAGTGGAAACCCGTCTGCAGGCCGCCGGCGAAGGGCTTGGCCAGGCGCAGCGGCACGCTTTCGCCGCCCCTGGGCCATTCGTCGAAGTCCAGGTCAAAGCGGACGACGTAGTGGCCTGCATGGGTCAGGTACGCATACTTGTACTGCCCCGGCGAAGCGATGCGTCCGCTCAGCGTCCCGGCGATGCGTGGCCAGTTGGCCTCATCCATCGGCAGGCGGAAGCGCCGGTCCGAGGGAATCGCCTTGTACGTGTTGCGGTACGCCTGATCGCGGGCACCGCTGTGGATGACTTCGGTAATGACCTGGCCGTTGGGCGCATCCGGCAGCGCAAGATCCATGCGCAGGATGCGGGCCGGGCACAGTTCCAGCACATTGCTCTCACCGTGGTAGACGACTTGTCCGGCCAGCGCGGCTTCGTGGCGCAGTTGCGCCTCCCATTTGGCGCCGTCCTGATCGAGGTGGTGCGTGCCGTAGGCGTAGGGCTGGCCGTATGTCGTGCGATCCTTGCGCGCGATGTTGGCCTCTGCCTTGAAGCGCTCGTAGGCCTTGTCCGGGTTGTAGTCGGCTACGAGAAATGACGCCGGCACGGTCCTGGCATGGGTCTCGAGAGCGAATACCGCCTCCACACCAGCCTCCAGACCCGCCGTCTCGCGGTACGGCATACGCAACTCGGGCTGGTAGATATAGTGGTCGATATCGTCGCCAAAGACGATCATCTCGCCAAACTTGCCTCGCACGAAGTAGCAGTACAAGCCTTCCTGCTTCATCAGCAGACGGATGTAGTCCCAGTCGGACATCTGGTACTGCAAGCGGAATTTGTGCTCCGGGTACTGCCGCCGCGTCTTGAAGGCGAACTGGTGTCCCTTGAGGTCATGCGCGCGCAGGATCGCTTCGATGATCTGCGGGGCGCTTTTCTGCTGGTAGATGCGGCTTCGCTGCGTCAGGCCGAGTAGCGCGACCGCGGGCTGTAGCACCATCTCGTAGGCGCAAAAATCGCGCGTCTGCCGCGTCTTGGCAAAGCGGGTGATGCGTCCGGCGAAACGGCGCGGCTCGCTGTCATCGGCGGTCTGAATGACGAAGGTCGCCGGCTTGGTGAGGTATTCAGCACGATCCAGCTCCAGAGGATGGGTCAGCTGGACAGTCACCTCGTAGGGTTCGCCAAGCCGCTCCACGGCCGTGAACGACACGACCGAGAGCGCGCTGGCACTCGGCGCACTGGGAATCTCCAGAAAATACGCTTGTCTTCCCGTGACCAGCGCAGCTGGATCACTCCATCCCTCGGCCATCGTCGATTTCCCTTTGTCGGGCACACCCCAGACCGGAGTGCGCGGGTATCAGGCAATCCTGGGCGCAAGGATCATGAATCCAGCGCGCCCAGACTCAGCGCAAGCTAAGGCAATCGACTTAGGGCGGATATAGAGTTAATCCGAACTTGGTTTGGGAATTTTCCTGTTCTTGATCAGGAGATGATGCATCGCAAAGGAGCTGAATCGTCGGCGACCGCCTATCGTCAATGCGGACGATACCGGCGCAGGTAGCCACGCACTTCCCACGGCTACACTTAGAACTCGCCTGTTTCCGGCGTGATCCGTACCGTGGCGACTATTCGTGCGGTCAGACGATTTGCCGCAGCGATGAAATCGATGCTGCCCGTCACGTCAGAGCGCAACGGGTCTGGCCAGGGGAGGAGCCGATCGGCGCGCCGTACGTTCAATCCGGCAACGTAGCCGCCCCCATCCGCCTTGCAATAATCCCCGCCTTCACCTTGAAGTTCACGCGCACATTCGCGCAGTACTCCTTCTTGTCGAAGCACTTGGGCGCAGGCAGCGCCGCCGCCAGGCGCGCGGCCTGCCCGACGCCGAGCTTCGCAGCGTTCGTACGGAAATAGTGCTGGGCCGCGGCCTCGGCACCGAACACGCCTTCGCCCCACTCCACCGAATTCAGGTAGATCTCGAAGATGCGCTGCTTGTCGAGCCAGAACTCGAGCATCCACGTGATGGCCAGTTCCTGGCCCTTGCGCAAGTAATGCTGCTCGGACGACAGGAACAGGTTCTTGGCGAGCTGCTGGGTGATGGTCGAACCGCCGCGCACGACGCGGCCGCGCTTCTTGTTGCGCTCCCACGCGTCGAGCATGGCGTCGATTTCGTAGCCGGGATGATTGACGAAGTCAGCGTCTTCGCTCGCGATCACCGCGCGCTTGAGGTTGCGCGAGATCTGGTCGTACGGCACCCAGCGGCGGTCGATGCTGCAGTTCCAGACGTTGAAGCCGCACAGGCGCCAGCGCTCGGCGCGAATGAACGACGTGGAAGACGGCGCCACGTACTGCCATGCGGCGATCTGCAGGAAGAAATAGACCTGCATCGCGACCACGCCGGCCACGATGCAGCCGAGCAGGAAACCGATCCAGCGCAGCGGGGAGAATGCCGTGCCGGCGGCGCGCGCAGAGCGCTGTCGGGTGGCCACGGGCACTGGCGGCGATCAGCCCTTGCGCTCGGCCTGCAGCGCGGCGCGCAGGTCGGCCAGCACGGGCGCGGTGCGCGGACGCACGCCGCGCCAGATGTAGAACGCTTCGGCTGCCTGTTCGACCAGCATGCCGAGACCGTCGGCCGTGCGCGCGCCGCATTGCGCAGCGTGCTGCAGGAATACGGTCGGCTCGGCGCCGTACATCATGTCGTAGGCGAGCACGCCTTCGCCGAGCAGGAACGCGGGCACCGGCGGCACTTCGCCATGCAGGCTGCTGGACGATGCGTTGATGACGACGTCGCACACATCTTCCTCGGACAACTGCTCGAGCGCATCGAGGCCACCGCCCCAGAGCTCCACGCCAAACGAATCTGCGGCTTCCACGAATTCTTCAAGCATGTCGCTCGCGCGCGAGGCCGTGCGGTTCGCCACGACGATGCGCGACGGCCGGCATTCGATCAGCGGCAGCATCGCACCCATGGCCGCGCCGCCCGCGCCGAGCAGCAGCACGCGCTTGTCTTCGAGCAGCGTGTCGAGGTTGTCCTGGATATCGCGCACCAGGCCAATGCCGTCGGTGTTGTCGCCGTGGATCAGGCCATCCTCGATCCACATCGTGTTGACCGCGCCCGCGGCTTCCGCGCGCGGCGTCAGGCGGTCGGCCAGGTCATAGGCCTGCAGCTTGAACGGCACGGTCACGTTAAAGCCGTAGCCACCTTCAGCCAGGAACGCGCGCATGGTCTCGGCGAACGCATCGAGCGGCGCTTCCAGGCGGCCATATTCAACGGCTTCGCCGGTCTGCCTGGCAAACGCGGCATGGATGTACGGGGAGCGGCTGTGCGCGACGGGGTTGCCGACCACGACATAGCGGTCAGCCGGCTGGGAGGATTCGGTGGATGTCATCAGCGTGCCTGCAAGCGGGTTTCCAGCCCGCTGCGCGAAAACTTGAAAGTGGAAATGACTTCGAGGATGTCCTGGCGCGCCGCCATCTCGGCCGTGAACGGACCGAACGGCGCGGCGGCGCGGACGATGGCGACGGCCTGGCGGTCGAGCGCTGGATCGCCCGAACTCTTGACCACGTCGATGGCGTCGACGTTGTAGCCGTCGCGGTTGTAGCCGAGCTTGCCGAGGCGGTTCACGTTGATCACGAGGATCAGCTGGCCGTACAGCGGCTTGCCGTTGCGTTGCGGGAAATCATTGGTGCCGCGCGCCTCGATCTTGCGACGCAGGCGGTCGTAATACTGGGCGTAGTCGACTTCCCTCGCGCTGGTGGCGGTGAGCTGGTAGCGCTTGGGCCGTTTGGCGTACTGCTCGAGATTGCGGCCGATCTCGGCTTCGAGCTTGGCCATCTCGTCGGTGGAGGTACGGTCGTCCTGGCCGCGCAGCGGGTCGTCCTGGCGCCGTTCGCCGGGCTTGAGCGGCTGGCTGCGCACGGTCGGGGCAGGTTCGCGCGACTGCGTCATCAGGCGCTGCTGCTCCTGCTCGAGTTGCTCGACGCGGCGCTGCACCTGGCGCACGAGGTCGCCGTCCTGCGACAGGGTCTGCGCGGGCAGCGGCGTGGTCGCGCGCTGCTGGTCGTGGTCGCCGCCACCGTCGAGGTTGGCCTGCGCCAGCACGTTGGCATTGCGCGGCTTCTGCGCGGACTTGGAGTTGACCAGCACCACGTCCAGCGCGGCATCCGAGCGCTTGATCTCGAATACCTCGGGCGCCGCGATCCGCACCATCAGCAGCACGAGATGGACGACTACCGAGATGATCAGCGCCTTGACCAGCGTATTGCTGGCATGCCACCAGTGGCGGGGATCGACGAGAGCGGCGTTCACGATGGGGGCTGGCTGGACAATGGCTTGGGAATCGCTAGGGAGACTCGCCGGGGCAGCATGGCGTCATGCGCCCCCGGGCCCGGCGGCTGCGCCGGGTCAGAAGGGCATTGTATGTGAGCCGCCAGCTTTTCCGAAGGGATCAGCCCTGGCCGGGAACAATGGTGTCGCGCGCGGCAGACGCCTGGTCGGCGTTGCCCTCGCTACCGCCCTCGCCGGGCTGGTCGCCAGCGTCGTCCTGTGCTGGCGCATCCCCTTGCGCCGACT
Source organism: Cupriavidus numazuensis (assembly GCF_905397435.1). Lineage (GTDB taxonomy): Bacteria > Pseudomonadota > Gammaproteobacteria > Burkholderiales > Burkholderiaceae > Cupriavidus > Cupriavidus numazuensis. Next base: position 59,764 of record NZ_CAJPVI010000050.1, on the reverse strand, counting down.
GTTCGGCGGCCTGCTCCGCCGCCACTTCGGCGGCAGCTTCTGCCGAGACTTCAGCGGCTTCCTCGTCGCTTTCGTCGTCGCTCGCCAGTTCTTCTTCGGGCAACGCGCCCTCGCCGGCAAAGACTTCCAGCACCCGGCACGACACCTCGAGCGAGATTTCGTCGATCGGACCGATCTCCAGCAGCACCTGCGTGCCGCGCGGCGCCTGCATGAGTTCGGGCACGCGCGTGACCAGCGGGATCTCGGTGAAGCGCACCGCGCCTTCCTTGAGCGTGGTGGCCATCATGCGTTCGCGGCGTTCCTGCTGCAGCCAGCGCAGGCACCAGTAGCGTTCCATGGTCGACTGGTGGTCGGCATAGGCGGCGTAGGTGCCTTCGAAATCGGCCACAGCAGCCAGCAGATCGGCGTCCTTGGGCTTGAACGGCGCCACCAGCTTGGCCGTGATGCCATGCTGGGCGACCGCCAGGATCTGCCACTGGTTGACCAGGTCGACATAGCGGCGCAGCGGCGAAGTGCTCCATGCGTACTGCGCCACGCCCAGGCCTTCGTGCGGCGCCGGGTACGTCTGCATGCGCGTGCGGTGCATGCCCCAGGCCTTCTGCGTGCGGTAGATGCCCGGCACGCCGTTGTCGGCGAGCAGCTTGCCCCACGTGCTGTTGGCCAGGATCATCAGCTCGGCGACGATCTTGTCCAGCGGCGAACCACGCTTGCGCTGTTCGATGCGCACGCGCTGGCTGCCGTCGGCCTGGTCGTCGAGGTAGAAGTTGTAGTCCGCGCGGTTGTGCGACTCGGGCCGCAGGCCGCTCGCCAGGCGCGCCTTCTGGCGCTCGTCGTGCAGGGCGCCAGCGAAGTGCCACAGCCGCGTGAGCTGGGCGCGGAACGGATAATCGCCGGTGCCGTCGGCCAGCGAGGCCTCGGTGATGACATCGTCGAGCAGGTTATGGCGCAGGTTGGCCGCGATCATCACCATCTCGGCGCGCGACTCGCTGCCCAGCACCTGCCAGTGCGCCGGCTCGACCGTCACGTACAGCGACAGCGCGGGGCACTGGCGGCCTTCCTGCAGCGTGTAGCGTTCCACCACGCTGTCGGGCAGCATGGTGATCTTGTCGCCCGGGAAATAGACCGTGGACAGGCGCTGGCGCGCGATCGCGTCGAGCGGCTCGCCGCGGCGGATGCCGAGCGCCGGCGCCGCAATGTGGATGCCGATGCGCAGGTTGCCGTTGGGCAGTTCGGTGACCGACAGCGCGTCGTCGATTTCGGTGGTGGTCACGTCGTCGATCGAAAACGCCTCCACGTCCGCCACCGGCAGGTCGGCGGACGGCTCGGGCACCTCGACATCGGGGAAGCCCGTTCCCTTCGGGAAGCACTCGGCCAGGAACTTGGCCTCATGCAGCGCGCGCGCGCTGGCAACGCCGCCGACCGCCACCATCAGGCGCATCGGCGTCATGCCCAGTGCGGTGCAGGCGGCGTCCATCGCCTTGTATTCGAGGCTGTTCTTGTCCGGCTTGAACAGCAGTTGCAGCACCTTGTTGCGGAACGATTCCGGCAGCGTCAGCGCCTTGAGTTGTTCCTCGTACTCGGCCTGGACCAGCGCCTGCTGCTTCTTGCGCTCGAGCGCGGCCAATGCGGCCTGGAGCTGGTCTTCCGGCGCACGCTGGTAGCGTCCGCGGCCCTTGCGGCGGAAGTACACCGGGTTGCCGTGCAGGGCCATGGCCAGCGCCGCCTGCTGCACGGGGCCGGGGTCGGCGCCGTAGTATTCAGCGGCGAGTTCGGCAAAGCCGAATTCGGCTTCGGGCGCGCATTCCCACAGGAAATCGAGGTCGATCTCGCCGGTCATCTCGCCGGTCTGGCGCACCAGTTCGATCGCCGACGGCTGGGCAAACTGCAGCAGCACATCGCGCGATTTGACCTTGGTGCGCTTGCCGGCGGGCAATTCGACCTGGTAGGCCTCGCCCTGCTGGGCCAGCACGGTGCCGGCGCGAATCTCGCCGCCTTCTTCGAACAGCAACTGCATCGATCGGTACTTTCAGAAATGCCGGGAACCCCGCCGCATGAGCGGCCAAATCACGGGTTCCGGGGAGATAGTGTGAGCGCCCCTGCGGGCGGGCTGGCCGCAGGGGCCGAAAGCAAGATGATACCGCACCGTTTACGGCCGCTTCCGGGAAACCGGTACGGCGGCCGGCAACGGGTGACGTCAGAGCGACATGCCGCCGCTGGTTTCGATTGCCACGCCGTTGATGTAGCTGGCGTCGTCGCTGGCCAGGAACGCGTACACGCTGGCGATCTCCGACGGCTCGGCCAGCCGGCGCATCCAGCAGGATTCCTTCATGCCGTCGAGCACCTTCGGCGGCACGGTCTGCAGGATCTCGGTGTTGACGAAGCCGGGGCACACGGCATTCACGCGCACGCCCTTGGGCCCGAGCTCGCGCGCCCAGGTCTTGGTGAAGCCGATCACCCCGAACTTGCTGGCCGCGTAGTTGGTTTGGCCAAAGTTGCCGTACAGGCCGACCACGCTCGACGCGTTGAGGATCACGCCCTTGCCCTGCTCGCTCATGATGCCGGCGACGGCTTGCGCGCAGTTGAACACGCCCTTCAGGTTGACGTCGATGACGGCGTCGAACTGCGCCTCGGTCATCTTGGCCAGGCGCGCGTCCTTGGTGATGCCGGCGTTGTTGACGAGCACATCGATGCGGCCGTGCGCGGCCAGTACCGCGCCGACCATGGCGTCGACTTCGTCGCGGCGCGTCACGTCGACGCGGTAGGCTTCAACTGTGGCGCCGGTGGCGGCGAGCTTCGCCGCAGCTTCACGCACGCGCCCGTCCTGCACGTCGCAAAGTATGACGATGGCGCCCTCGGCAGCAAAACGCTCGGCCGTGGCAAACCCGATGCCCGCGGCGGCGCCGGTGATGATGGCAACGCGACCCTGCAATTTCATGATGTCTTCTCTTGTTGGTCTGGGTAGTGTGTGAATCAGGCAGGGCCCCGGTCTGATGCATAACCTTGCCGGAGTCCCCGCGATGGCCGTGCCAGCAGGTCCGGCAAAAAGACCTCTGTCACGAGCATGATGCCTGCGCCGCGCCGGAATACGGAGCGGCGCGCAGGCAGCATTGGCACCGGCCCCATGGCCGGCAGGATCCGCTGCAGCGCCTGGCGCAGCGGATGGTGCGGCAGCAGCCGCGCAAACTGGAACGGATCGCGCCGCACGGCCGGGTCGACGAACAAGCGCCCGCCGAGCGGTCGCTCGCCGAGCCCGCGCAAAAAGGGCCAGTCGCGTCGCGCATGGCGTTCGCGCACGACAGTGTGGGCGTAGATGGCGGGCTGTTCGTCGCAGATCAGCAGCACTTCGCGCGTGAGCGCCGGTTCCCGGCCGCATTGCCCGAGCACCTGCCATTCATCGAGGAATGGTCGCGCCGAGGCCTGGAACAGGCGGCGCACGCGAAAGCGTTCGGAAGCGGCGACCAATCGCGCGGTCAGCGAGCCTTCGCCCGTGACCCAATGCCGCAGGTTCGGCGGAATCGCCGGATCAAAGGGCAGGTGGCAGGTCCAGCCGCAGCGGCGCGCGTACTGCGCGCTCATGCCGCGCGGCCCGGCACCACGCCGCCAGGCCCGTAGCCGCAGAAAGCCAGTACGTCGTCGACGTAGTCCGCGAACTCGCTGATGCCGTGGTCGCTGCCAGAAATCACGCGGATGTGCGCACCCGTGCAGGCGGCCACCATCTCGCGGTAATCGAGCACTTCATCGCCGGTCGCGGCGAGCAGGTAATAGCGTTCGGGATGCGTGAGCGTATCGACGCGCAGGTCGAGCAGTTCCTGCATATGGCGCGGCTCGACGGTGACCGTGCCGCCGCCGTGCCACAGCGGCTGCTCGCCGATGTATTGCATCAAATCGGTCCACGGCTGGATGGCGGGGTTCAGCAGCACCGTGCGGCAGCCGTGACGCTCGCCAAGCCAGCGCGCGTAGAACCCGCCCAGCGAGGAACCGACGATCGCGATTTCCTGGTCGCCGCCCGCGCGCGCCGCGTGGATGGTGGCTTCGGCCTGTGCGATGGCCTGGGCCGGCGACACATTGAGCAAGGGGCAGGCGTAGTAGCGGCCTACGCCCCACTCGCGCATGCGCTCCTGCACCAGCCGCGCCTTGAACGACTGCGGCGAGGAGCGGAATCCGTGCAGGTACAGCAGCATGTCGGTGTCCTCAGCCTGCCGTACCCAACGCATCCAGCAGCTTCTGGTGCACGCCGCCGAAGCCGCCGTTGCTCATGACCAGCACCTGGTCGCCCGGCTGCGCGGCAGCGCGCACGGCCTCGACCAGTGCGCCGAGATCGTGGAACGCCGCCGCCTTCTTGCCCAGCGGCGCGAGCGCGCCGGCAAGGTCCCAGCCGAGTGCGTCCTTGCCGCTCGGCGCGCCATAGCCGAACACCAGGTCGGCCTGCTCGAGGCTGGCCGGCAACTGCGCCTTCATCACGCCAAGCTTCATGGTGTTCGAGCGCGGCTCCAGCACGGCCAGGATGCGCGCACCGCCGACACGGCGGCGCAGGCCGTCCAGTGTGGTCTGGATCGCGGTCGGATGGTGGGCGAAGTCGTCATAGACCGTCACACCTGCCGCCACGCCGCGCACTTCCATGCGGCGCTTCACATTGGCGAAGCGGCCCAGCGATTCGATCGCCTGCGCAACCGGCACGCCGACGTGGCGCGCGGCGGCAATCGCGGCCAACGCATTCATGCGGTTATGGGTGCCCTGCAGGTCCCAGCTCACGCGGCCCTGCACGGCGTCGCCGAACCACACGTCGAACGCATCCTTGCCATCGTCGGTGCCCGCGTCGCTTTCGCGCCAGTCACCGACGCCGAACTGCTCGACTTCGCTCCAGCAGCCGCGCTCGATCACGCGCGCCAGGCTCGCTTCGAGGCCATTGACGACAAGACGCCCCTGCCCTGGCACCGTGCGCACGAGATGGTGGAACTGCGTTTCGATCGCGTCGAGATCAGGGAAGATGTCGGCGTGATCGTATTCGAGGTTGTTCAGGATGGCCGTGCGCGGGCGGTAGTGAACGAACTTGCTGCGCTTGTCGAAGAAGGCGGTGTCGTATTCATCGGCCTCGATCACGAAGAAATCCGACTCCGTCACGCGCGCCGAGATGCCGAAGTTCTGCGGCACGCCGCCCACGAGAAAGCCGGGGTTGTAGCCGGCGTCTTCAAGGATCCACGCGAGCATCGACGTGGTGGTGGTCTTGCCGTGCGTGCCGGCCACGGCCAGCACCCACTTGCCGGCCAGCACATGTTCGCCAAGCCATTGCGGGCCCGACACATAGGGCAGGTTGCGGTTGAGGATGGCTTCCATCAGCGGATTGCCGCGCGACACCACGTTGCCGATCACGAACAGGTCCGGCTCGAGCGAGAGCTGGGCCGGATCGAAGCCTTCGATCAGCTCGATGCCCTGGGCTTCGAGCTGGGTGCTCATCGGCGGATAGACATTGGCATCACAGCCCGTGACACGGTGACCCGCCTGCTTGGCGAGCACCGCCAGGCCGCCCATGAAAGTGCCGCAGATGCCAAGGATATGTATATGCATGGGGTTCCCGGAAAGACTTGAGACCGGCCGGGCCGGTCGGCATGCCAGCGATGATCCGTCGGACCATGCCGCGCAGGAAGGCCCTGATTGTACCCGAGCACTTCCGCGCTTCGCTGCACTGCGGCAGCGCTTGCGACGACGCTTGCCACCCCAGTTGCCCCCTGCGGTCCCCGCCCCTGCTCCGGTATCATCGGGACATGTCCCGACGCATCCTTTCCGACCCCGTCCGCCTGCGCGAAGAGATTGCGCAGGCCGCGGCACGCATGATCGCCGAAGACGGCGCCGACTACGCCACCGCCAAGCGCAAGGCCGCGCGCCAGTTGCTCGGCGAACAGCGCGTGGCCGGCGAATGGCTGCCTGATAACGAGATGATCGAAGCCGAAGTGCGCGCTTATCAGGCACTTTTCCACGCCGATACGCAGCCGCGCATTCTGGCGCTGATGCGGCGCCTCGCCGTCCTGGCCATGGAAGATCTCGCGCCTTTCCGGCCTTACCTGGTGGGCGCCGTACTGAACGGCACCGCGACCGAGCACTCAGATATCTATCTGCAGTGCTTCTGCGACAGCCCCAAGGACGCCACGCTGCATCTGCTCAATGCCGGCGTCGACTTCGAGACCAGCGAGACCCGCCACTTCAACGGCCGCGGCGAAGTCGAGACGCTGAGCTTCCTCTGGAAGGGCCAGTGGCCCGATCGCCGCGAAGCGCGCCTGCTCGCCGGCGAAGTGCGCGCGGAGCTCGGCGCTCCGGTCGGTATTCATATTGCTCTGTATGATGCCGACGATGAACGCGGCGCGGTGCGCACGGACGCGAGCGGCCGCGTGAACCGCGCCGACCTGCAAGCCGTGCAGGCCTTGCTGGCGGCCAGCGACGCCGGCGATTCGAACTGAGTCAGCGCGGCCCTGTCACAAGATCACATCTGCCGGCATCTGCGCTGAACGCGGCGCCCGCACAGCTCGCTCTTCTTACGAGGCTCCATGAACGCTCCCACCCAGAACCCCGTCCGCCGGTCCCGCCTTTGGCTGTGGGTCGCCGTAGCCGTGGTGGCCTGCGCCGCCGGCGCGCTGGCCGGCCAATTCGTGTTCGCGCCGAAAGCCGCGTCAGACCACGCCGTGGAAACCTTCTTCCAGACCCGGCTCCCGGACCCCAGCGGCACCGATATCGATCTGGGCAAGCTGCGCGGCAAGACCGTGGTGGTCAACTTCTGGGCGCCTTGGTGCGGGCCGTGCGTGGAAGAAATGCCCGAGCTCACCGCGCTGCATGCCGAGTACGCGCCCCGTAAGGTCGAGTTCGTCGGGATCGGCATCGATTCGGCGGCCAACATCCAGCAGTTCGTCAAGAAGGTGCCCGTCGCCTATCCGCTCGCGGTAGCTGGCTTCGCGGGAACGGAACTGTCGCGTAATTTCGGCAACGCTGCGGGTGGCCTGCCCTACACGGTGGTGATCAACCCCGACGGATCCGTCAAGTACCGCAAGATGGGGCGCGTGACTTCCGACGAATTGCGCGCCGTTCTGCCACGTTCGTAGTGGAGCAAGGGGCATAACACGCTTCTTCAGTCAAGTTCGCCGAAACCGTGGTGAACTTGCACTGAAACAGAGCGCATATTGCCCGGGAGTCGCCAATGTGGCCTAATCACCCCGCCAGCGCCGGCGAAGTACGTGAAGGCTTGTATCGCGTGCTAGACAAATCCCTCTAAGCTACGGTAATCTCCGCGCAATTTCGTTGAACTGGTCGAGCCGCCGTGACTGCAACCCGCTCCATCCGTCGCTCTGCCCGCTACCGCAAGGTGCTGGTCCTGCATGGGCCGAACCTCAACCTGCTGGGCACGCGCGAGCCGGAGACGTACGGGCACACCACGCTGGCCGATATCGACGCCGCACTGGCGCAGCACGCCGCCGACGCCGGTATCGCGTTGTCGTCGTTCCAGTCCAACCATGAAGGGGCACTGGTCGACCGCGTGCATGCCGCACGCACGGAAGGGGTGGACTTCATCATCATCAACCCGGCCGCCTATACGCATACCAGCGTAGCGCTGCGCGATGCACTGGCCGGCGTGGCCATTCCGTTTGTCGAAGTGCACCTGTCGAACGTGCATCGCCGCGAAAGCTTCCGCCACCATTCCTATTTCTCCGATCTCGCGGTCGGCGTGATCTGCGGACTGGGCTGGCAGGGCTATCTGCTGGCGCTGGACTATGCTCTCGGGTTGGAGCAGCCGCCGCCGAAGGGCTGAGACGCGGCTGAGACGCCCAAGCAGAACGACGTACAAAGACAAAGCAAAGGCTTTACCCGAAAACATGATGCGCGCCGCCTCGCGGCCGCGCCTGCAGCGTGCGCAGCAAGCACGGCGGGCGCGGAGAGCTGGTGGCCGTACCGACGATTTCTTCCGCCGCTGCCCGCGAGGGCATGCCCGGACAACCTGATTCAGGAGGATAGAAGATGGACCTGCGCAAGCTGAAGACGCTGATCGACCTGGTGGCCGAATCCGGCATCTCGGAGCTGGAAGTCACTGAAGGCGACGGCAAGGTTCGCATCGTCAAGCAACCGCCGCAAGTCATCGCCGCGCCGATGGCCATGCCGCAAATGCAGGCGCTGCCGGTCATGCCCGCCGCTGCTCCGGCAGCCAGCGCCCCGGCAGCCGCTGAAGCGGCCGCCCCGCAGCTTCCCGCCGGTCACATCGTGACCTCGCCGATGGTCGGCACGTTCTACCGCGCACCGTCGCCGGGCGCCGCGCCGTTCGTCAACGTCGGCGATGCGGTCAAGGAAGGCCAGACCGTCTGCATCATCGAAGCCATGAAGCTGCTCAACGAGATCGAGTGCGACAAGGCCGGCGTCATCAAGGAAATCCTGGTCGAAAACGGCCAGGCGGTGGAATACGGCCAGCCGCTGTTCGTCATCGGCTAATGCTGCCCGGCATGCCGCGCCGCCCTGCCCCCGGGCGACAGCGGCCTGCCGGATCTCGTGGATGTTCGCACGTTGCGAACTGCATCCCTTGCCATGAAGCGGCCCCTGGCCCCGCCAGTTTCCCGGCCGCGCACCCCGCGTGCCGCGGCGGCACCTGGCGGGACCGCTCCCGTTCTCGCAGAGAGAGACCATGTTTGAAAAAATTCTGATCGCGAACCGCGGTGAAATTGCCCTTCGCATCCAGCGCGCCTGCCGCGAGCTGGGCATCAAGACCGTGGTGGTGTACTCGGAAGCCGACAAGGAAGCCAAGTACGTGAAGCTGGCCGACGAAGCCGTGTGTATCGGCCCGGCCCCGTCGCCGCTGTCCTACCTGAACATGCCTGCCATCATCTCGGCCGCCGAGGTGACCGACGCGCAGGCGATCCACCCGGGCTACGGCTTCCTGTCGGAGAACGCCGACTTTGCCGAGCGCGTGGAGAAGTCCGGTTTCGTCTTTATCGGCCCGACCGCCGATAGCATCCGCCTGATGGGCGACAAGGTCTCGGCCAAGCAGGCCATGATCAAGGCCGGCGTGCCGTGCGTGCCGGGCTCGGAAGGCGCACTGCCTGACGATCCCGCCGAAATCGTCGCGACGGCGCGCCGCGTGGGTTACCCGGTCATCATCAAGGCTGCCGGCGGTGGTGGTGGCCGCGGCATGCGCGTGGTGCACACCGAGGCCGCGCTGGTCAACGCCGTCAACATGACGCGCGAAGAAGCCGGCCGTGCTTTCGGCAACCCCGAGGTCTACATGGAGAAGTTCCTGGAGAATCCGCGCCACGTGGAGATCCAGATCCTTGCCGACCAGCACAAGCAGGCCATCTGGCTGGGCGAGCGCGACTGCTCCATGCAGCGCCGCCACCAGAAGGTGATCGAGGAAGCGCCCGCACCGCACATTCCGCGCCGCCTGATCGAGCGCATCGGCGACCGCTGCGCCGAGGCCTGCCGCAAGATGGGCTACCGTGGCGCCGGCACGTTCGAATTCCTGTACGAGAACAACGAGTTCTACTTCATCGAAATGAACACGCGCGTGCAGGTCGAGCACCCGGTCACCGAGATGATCACGGGCATCGACATCGTGCAGGAACAGATCCGCATCGCGTTCGGCGAGAAGCTGCGCTACCGCCAGAAGGATGTGCAGTTCCGTGGCCATGCGATCGAATGCCGCGTGAATGCCGAAGACCCGTTCAAGTTCATCCCGTCGCCGGGCCGCATCACCGCCTGGCACATGCCCGGCGGCCCCGGCGTACGCGTCGACTCGCACGCGTATGATGGTTACTTCGTCCCGCCGAATTATGATTCGATGATCGGCAAGATCATCACCTACGGCGCTACCCGCGAGCAGGCGATTGCCCGCATGCGGATCGCGCTGTCGGAGATGGTGGTGGACGGTATCCAGACCAACGTGCCGCTGCACCGCGAGCTGATGATGGACGCCAACTTCGTCGAAGGCGGCACCAGCATCCACTATCTCGAGCATCGCCTGGCGCAGCGCGAGAAAGCCTGACGCGGCAACTGCCGCACCTGCTGTACAAAAGGAAGCCCGTGGCCTTTCAGGAATGTGTGATCGAAGTGGCGCAGGACCAGGCCGAAGCCTGGTCCTGCGCCCTGTTCGACCTTGGCGCGCTGTCGGTGTCGGTGGAAGATGCCGATGCCGACACGCCGGACGAGCAGCCGCTGTTCGGCGAGCCCGGGCTCGAGCCGACCAAGCTCGCGTGGAACCGCTCGCGCGTGGTGGCGCTGTTCGGCGACGATACCGACCCGGTACTCGTCGTCGCGGCCGCGTCGAATGCGCTCGGCATCGATCCGGTGCCGGCATACGCACTGCGCGACGTCGAGGACCAGGACTGGGTGCGTCTCACGCAGTCCCAGTTCGAGCCGATCCGTATCGGCGAGCGCATCTGGGTCGTGCCGTCGTGGCATGACGCGCCGGAGCCCGATGCCGTGGTGCTGGAACTCGATCCGGGCCTGGCCTTCGGCACCGGCAGCCATCCGACCACGCGCCTGTGCATGCAGTGGCTCGAGCAGAACCTGAAGGCCGGCGAAACCGTGCTCGACTACGGCTGCGGTTCCGGCATTCTCGCCATCGTCGCGAAGAAGCTCGGTGCGGGCGATACGCTCGGCATCGACATTGATCCGAATGCCGTGGAAGCGTCGCGCTACAACGCCGAGCGCAACCAGGTCCAGGCCGACTTTGCCTTGCCGGAGTCGGTGTCGGAAGCGACGTATGATCTCGTCGTCGCCAATATCCTCTCCAACCCGCTCAAGCTGATGGCTGCCATGCTCAGCGCACGCGTGCGCTCCGGCGGACGCCTGATCCTGTCGGGCGTGCTCGAGCGGCAGGCAGAGGAAGTGGCCGCGGCCTACGCCCCCTGGCTGCCGCTGAGTGTGTGGCGCAGCGAGGAAGGCTGGGTCTGCCTGCACGGCACGCGTCCCTGAGGTGCGCCGATGGCCGCCGCCAAGCTTGTCACGCGCTGCCCGGCCTGCCGCACGGCCTTTCGGCTCGTGGCCGACCAGTTGCGGCTGCGCCAGGGGCTCGTGCGTTGCGGACACTGCGAAACTGTCTTCGATGCGCGCGAGCACCTGATCGAAGTGCCGGCGCCGGCGGCCTCCCCCGCCGCGCCGTCGCTGCACGGGCAGCCTGAACCTGCGGCACCCGCGGGCGCGACCGAAGTCGACAAGGAAGTCGACACCGAGTCCGAAGCCACGCCGGCGTCATCCGCCGCCGTGTTCGATCCCGGCTACGACCCCGGGTACGACGTGCCCGCGCTCGATTCGCCGACCATGATGATGGCTCCCGCCGAGGACGAAGAAGAAGCGCCCTTCGACGTGGAAGACGATGCCGTGCAAGAGCCGGCGTCATCGTGGGCAGCACCCGAACCCTCCCCCCACGGCATTGCACAGCCTGCGCTGCAGGAAGCGCTACCTGAAGCCCCGGCCGAGATCCATGGCGGGCATGCGGAAGAGACTGCGGGCGAAGACACCGAATTGCAGCCCACGCAAGCCGAAGCGACGGAAGCAACGGAAGCGACGGAAGCTGCCGAAGCGGAGCCTGAGGCCGAACCTCACACCGAACCTCACAACGAACCTGAACCTGAACGCGAGTCCGTTGAAGCGGAACAGCCGGAAGTCGGACCCGTCGCGGCCGCCAACGGCGTGCATCATGCCGAGCAGGATGAACCGCACGAAGCGCCGGAATCCGCCGCCATCGTGACCGCTCACGCCCCCTGGCCAACGCTCGATCACTCCGCGTTTGAAGATGAGGAGCCTGCTCCGGTTGCGCAGGGCGCGATGCAAGCTGCAGCACAGGAAGACGCGGCCGATGAACCGGCCAGCGGGCTGCTTGCGGAGTCGCCCGCCGAACCCGTGCTGCGCAGTGCCAGCGAGTTCTTGCGCGCGCAGTCCAGCGACAGCACCGAAGTGCCTGCCCTGGCGGACGCCGCGCCAACAACTTACGAAGCTGTCCCCGAGACGCACCGTGAATACGGACACGAAGGCCACGACGCTGACCACGAATCCGCGCACGCGTCCGGACACGAATCCGGACCGGATTACGGCCGCAATCTCGGCCCCACGTATGGGCCGAGCACCGGCGATGCCTTCAGTGCCACCGCCGGCGCCATCGCGCGCGAGAATGCCACGCGGCGCTGGGCCCGCGAGGAGCCGCAAATGGGCCCGGCGTTTGCGCCCGACTTCCTGCGCCAGGCCCGCGAGCGCGAACGCGAACGCGCGCGCGAGGCCGCGGCGACCCCGGCGCCGCCGCGCTTTCGCTACGGCTGGCATATCGCGGCGGGCGTGCTGGCCCTGGGCGTGGTCATGCAGGGGTTGTACCTGATGCGCGGGCAGCTTGCGGGCCACTTCCCGGCGCTGCGTCCTGTGCTCGAAGCCGCATGCGCGCCGCTCGGCTGCGTCGTGCCGCCCTGGCGCGACATCGACGCGCTGCGCATCGATACCTCGCAGTTGCAGAAGCAGGAAGAAGGCAGCGACGCCTATCTGCTTGCCGTCACGCTGCGCAACCAGGGCCGTGCCACGACGGCCTTGCCCGCGATCGAGCTGGTCATGACCGACTTGCAGGACCAGCTGCTGCTGCGCCGTGTGCTGGAACCCTCGGAATACCTGGAGCCCGCGCAAAAGACCTTTGCCACGCATGGCCTTCGTGCGGGCATGGAACTGCCGGTTCGGGTACGATTCCGGACTCAGCAGGCGGCGGCCAACTACCGCGTGCTGATTTTCTATCCATAAGGTCTGTTCACGCACACGACGCACACGCGTTTCACAGGTGAACGGCCCCCTGGATTCCGCAGGCTTGCCGCCGAAGGCCGAATCGAGTCCGGCAGCAAGCTGCGCCCCCCGAAGACCCTGAACAGGAAGGAGCAGAGATGAGCAACGTGACCCTCGGCGGCAACGCTATCGAAGTGGCTGGCAAGTTCCCGCAACCTGGCGAGAAGGCCGCCGATTTCAAGCTGGTCGGCAAGGACCTGAAGGACGTGACGCTGGCCGACTTCGCCGGCAAGCGCAAAGTGCTGAATATCGTACCGAGCCTGGACACCCCGGTGTGCCAGGCATCGGCCCGCAAGTTCAACGAGGCCGCCAGCGGCCTGGCCAACACCGTCGTTCTGACCGTCTCGGCCGACCTGCCGTTCGCCATGGGCCGCTTCTGCAGCGCTGAAGGCCTGGACAACGTGGTGCCGCTGTCGACCATGCGTGGCGCTGAGTTCAAGGGCAACTACGGCGTGGACATCAAGTCCGGCCCGCTGGCTGGCGTGACCGCGCGTGCCGTGGTGGTGCTCGACGAAAACAACGTCGTCAAGTACAGCCAGCTGGTGCCCGAGATCAAGACCGAGCCGGATTACGACGCCGCGCTGGCCGCACTGAAGTAAGCTGCCCCGGCAATCCGCACCGGCCGCCTGCATTCCCGGGGCGGCCGCTTCTGTTTTCTGAAACCCCCGGGCTGTACGCGTGCAAGCAGCCCGACCATCCCAAGTACCTGGAGAGAGCATGGCCAGCCTGATCTGCGGCTCCGTCGCCTACGACACCATCATGACGTTCGACGGACGCTTCCGCGAACACATCCTGCCGGACCAGATCCACATGCTGAACGTCTCGTTCCTGGTGCCCGGCATGCGGCGCGAGTACGGCGGCTGCGCCGGCAACATCGCGTTCACGCTCAAGATGCTCGGCGGCGAGCCCGTGGTCATGGCCACGGTGGGCGCCGACGCCGAACCGTACCTGCAATACCTGCGCGGGCAGAACATCGACACCACGCATATCCGCGTGCTGCCCGACACGTTCACGGCGCAGGCGATGATCACCACCGACCTGGACAACAACCAGATCACCGCGTTCCACCCGGGCGCGATGAGCCAGTCGCAGCTCTCCAACGTGAAGGACGCGCTCGGCGGCAGCCAGCCGCCGACGCTTGGCATCGTCGCGCCGGACAGCCGCGAGGGCATGCTGCACCACGCACGCCAGTTCGCCGAGACCGGTATTCCGTTCATCTTTGACCTCGGTCAGGCCATGCCGCTGTTCAACGGCGAAGACCTGCGGGAGTTCGTTGAACTCGCCAGCTACGTGACAGTCAATGACTACGAAGCGCAGGTCCTGCTGTCTCGCACGGCCTGGACCAGCGCCGAGGTTGCCGCGAAGGTTCGTGCCTTCATCGTCACGCACGGCGAACGCGGCGCCAGCATCTTTGCCGATGGTCAGCAGTACGCGATCCCGGCCGTTCCGGCCGAGCGCATCGTGGACCCGACCGGCTGTGGCGACGCCTTCCGCGGTGGCCTGCTGTTCGGCATCGAAAACGGGTTAGACTGGGAAACCACTGGCCGCCTGGCATCGCTGATGGGATCGATCAAGATCGCACAGCAGGGTCCGCAGAACCACTGGCTGCCCCTCGACGAGATCGGCAACCGTTTCCAGTCTGCATTCGGTTACCGCTACGCCTGACCTGCGGCCGGGGCGTGGCACATTGACGGGAATTCACATGAACAACAAGCTCCGAACCGGTGTCGTCACCATGCTTGCCGTGACTGCACTGGTCAGCGGCTGCGCCACGGAATCCAACTCCAACAGCGTCTACTCGACCGGGCAGGCGCAGCGCGAGCAGACGGTGCGCTACGGCGTCGTCGAAGGCGTGCGTGACGTGATGATCCAGGGCAGCCAGACCGGTGCCGGCACGCTCGCCGGCGGCGCGATCGGCGGCGTGGCCGCAGGCAGCCTGATCGGCAGCGGCAACGGCTCGGTGGCCGCCGGCATCCTCGGCGCGGTGCTCGGCGGCATTGCCGGCAGCGCGACCGAAAACAAGGTCAACCAGCGGCGCGGACTCGAGATCACCGTGCGGCTCGAAAATGGCGAGATGCGCGCGATCACGCAGGAAGCCGACGAGCTGTTCCGGCCCGGCGACCGCGTCCGGCTGCTGTCCTCGGGTGGCGTCACGCGGGTCACGCACTGATCCGTCCACGTTCCGGGCTTTGCTGAAGGCGCCGTATCCGCGAGGATGCGGCGTTTTTCTTTTGTGGTCGCCGCCAGCGCAAGCTCAGGCGGTGAATTCGCAAGGCGACTCTGCGGCAGGGAACCCCAAAAGAAAAAACCCGCCGGGCATCAGCCATCGGCGGGTGGTGCAAGACTGGTGTCTTGCAGACCGGATACGGCGTATCCGGCCACTATGGCACGCTATACGTGCCCGGGTGACCCCTTGCGGAAGTCGTAGTCCCCACTCTGTCGAGCGAAAACTTACGGACGGTTGCCCGTCGGGAACGGCCATGCGGCGGCCGGGTTCAGCGCGGTCTTGGCAGCGGAAGCAGGAGCAACGGCGGGCGCAGCGGCAGGGGCAGCCGCAGGGGCAGCCTTGGCCTTCTTCGCAGCCGGCTTCTTGGCGGCAGCCTTCTTCGCAGCAGGCTTGGCAGCGGACTTCTTCGCAGCAGCCTTCTTGGCCGGTGCAGCCTTCTTGGCAGCGGCCTTCTTGGCCGGTGCTGCCTTCTTGGCGGCGACCTTCTTGACTGCAGCCTTCTTGGCCGGTGCTGCCTTCTTGGCTGCAACCTTCTTCACTGCGGCCTTCTTGGCCGGTGCTGCCTTCTTGGCTGCAACCTTCTTCACTGCGGCCTTCTTGGCCGGCGCTGCCTTCTTGGCGGCGACCTTCTTCACAGCAGCCTTTTTGGCCGGTGCTGCCTTCTTGGCTGCAACCTTCTTCACAGCGGCCTTCTTGGCGGCCGGTGCTGCCTTCTTGGCGGCTACCTTCTTCACAGCGGCTTTCTTGGCCGGTGCAGCCTTCTTGGCTGCCGGCTTGGCGGCCTTCTTAGCCGCCGGCTTCTTCTTTGCAGTCGTTGCCATGGATAACTCCTTCACTAGAGAGTGAATATCGAATGACCTAAGTTGGCGACCCGACCGACCCGAGGCGCAGCGTACTGCCGTTACCCCAGTCGAGCGAGCGATTCATCGGCGCACGGCTTTACCTCCGCCGCACGCTAATGAATTCGGTAGCAGGGCCGTCGCCGATGGCGACGCACTGGCGGCAAGGCGGGCCCGCAAGCGGGCTCCGGGCACTTGCCGCGCCCCGGAATATTCGATCGGCCCACGCCGCCCGTCGAGTCGGCGTGCAGCCAGCAATGAGGAGATATCGGACGGCTTGCCTGCGGTGCGGGCATGGCCTCGCGCACGGCAGACGGCATTCATCTTGAGGTAGCTGGCCCATCCCGTCTCTGGGCCAAAGGAGACTGCACGCGTTTTAAGAAGCCGGTTCGGCTTGGTCTGCGTCAAAGTTCTCGTGCTCCTCAGCTACCTGCATCACGTGTCACTGTGTCACTGTGTCACTGCATCGAAGCGCGCATCGCGCTCATCGTTCGATCTTGCTTCCTGCTTCGATGCAATGAAGTGGGACTCTTGTCAAGGCGAATCATAATTCGTTTGCACGATGATGTTAAGAAAAAAGTGCAAAAAAACTTGCGTGCGTGCGCATGTCGATCTAGTTCATGTGCGCCGCCTCGCGAAGACATCGCCGACACCCTCGCGCGACGACGTCCGCATGCATCCACACACGACCTGTTCGACGATGCGAACACGCGCCGCGACACACGCGAATGCAAGCTCTCCAACACCGCCGGACAGTCGCCTCGCATCACGCGCGACGGCATCGCGAATACGGCGCGGCACGGCGCGCAATCACGCGCGACGAACCTCGCTCCGACTGGAAACCCGCATGAATAAAGGCTTTCCGGCAGATGAAGCAACACCGCGCCGAGCACGTTCCGTTGCTGGCTGCTCAGACATGCCACCACGCACGCGGCCATCGCGACAGTCGCACCACTATCCGTTCCGACACACAACGCACGCGATGATTCACTCGCCGCGATGACGTGCGCGATGGACTCGCGCATCGATGTCCGCGATGACGAGAGACAGTGATGCGCCAGCGCAACGATTTGCATCGACGCAACAACTTCGCAGCGTTCGAAGCGTTGCGATCCGGCAAAGCTTTTGCAATGAACGCAGGTTGCGATGCCCGAAGGCAACGATCGGCATGCATGTCCGCACGCGTCGACCGATGCCGATGTCCCCGCATTCGTCCGACAGCGGGACGCCGACAAGGCGCGCGATGCAGCGGCTTAGAGGAATGCTTCGGCACCTCGCACGACGCGCTTTGCTGCGATACAGAATTCCCGCAAACGGCGCGCGCATGCGGCTTTCGGACAAGTGCACGGCGGCATGCCCGCCGTTCGGCCGCCAGCGTGCCGATTGCCGAGCGTCAACCGTGCCAGTAGATTGGCGTGCACGCCTGACACCACCAGACTGTGCGACAGGCCACGCTGCATGGCTGCCGGCATCGCGCGCGCGACAGCCACAACTACCCGAGAGGAGACTTCATGCGCATTCATCCCCACGCCACCACCGCGCGCACGCTGCTGCGCGCCGGCATGTTCGCCGCCGCCATGCTCGCAAGCGCAGCAGCGCTTGCGCAGGCGACACCCAGCGGCAGCTGGAAGACCATTGACGACTCCACCGGCAAGCCGCGCGGGCTGGTCGAGATCACCGAGAAGAACGGCGTCTACAGCGGCCGCCTGGTGAAGACATTTGTCGAGGGCGACGGCAAGCCCAAGGTATGCGAGAAGTGTACGGACGCGCGCAAGGACCAGCCCATCATCGGCATGACCATCCTGTCCGGCCTGCGCAAGACCGGCGACAACGAATGGAGCGGCGGCGAGATCCTCGACCCCGAGAACGGCAAGGTCTACAAGAGCAAGATGTCGCTGTCCGATGACGGCAGCAAGCTCAACGTGCGCGGCTTCATCGGCATCAGCCTGCTGGGCCGCACGCAGACCTGGGAGCGCGAGCGCTGATCGTGCGTGAGGGTTACCACGCATCATCGGTGCAACAAGCGGCCACCGGCTGCGTCATGACGCCACCATGGCGCACCGCATGACGCACCGCATGACGCACCTTAAGCGCACTGACAGCGACTCCCGGTAACATCGTCCGGCATCCGCAGCGCAGGCGATCGCCGATCAGCGTCGCGCAGCGGATCGATCCAACAGGTCAAGTCGGAGACAACCATGCGACAGTTCCCCGCCAGCCGCGCGCTGGTCCTTGCCTTGCCATCCGTTGCCGCGGCCGCCGCGGTGACCGCGATGACTTTTGCAGCCCTGCCCTCGCAAGTCCACGCCGCCGACGCGTGGCCCAACCATGTCATCAAGTTCGTCGTGCCGTTCACGGCGGGCGGCGCCAATGACCTGGTGGCACGTGCCGCGGCCGATGCCGTCAGCAAGCGCCTGGGCCAGGCTGTCGTGATCGAGAACCGTCCCGGCGCGGGCGGTGTGGTCGGTGCCGACTATGTGGCCAAGAGCAAACCCGATGGCTACACGTTCCTCGTCGGTGCGGTCGGCACCGTGACCAACAGTTTGATCCGCACGAAGATGCCGTACGCGCCGGACGACCTCGTGCCGGTGTCGCTGATCGCGGTGAGCCCGTCGGTGATCGTGGCATCGCCGTCGCTGCCCGTGAACAACCTCAAGGAGCTGATCGACTACTCGAAGAAGCAAGGTGGCGGCGTGAACTTCGCCACGGCCGGCAGCGGCAGCACGCCACACTTCGTCGAAGAGATGCTCAAGGAGAAAGGCGCCGCGCTGACGCCGGTGCCGTACAAGAGCGGATCGGAAAGCATCACCGCGGTGATGGGCGGCCAGGTTGCCGCGACATCCGAAGCGAGTGTGGTGGTGCTGCCGCATATCAAGGCGGGCAAGCTCAAGGCGCTCGGCGCAACGTGGGACAAACGCATGAGCGCCGCGCCGAACATCCCCACCACGGCCGAGCAAGGGATGCCTGAAGTCCGCATCGGACACTGGGCCGGCATCTTCGCGCCCAAGGGAACCGATCCCGCCATCCTGAAGAAGCTGAACGCAGAAATGACCGCGGCCATGCAGACGCAGGAAACGCGCGAACGCCTGCTGCCCAATGGCATCGAACCGGCCGGCGGGTCGCAGGAGAGCTTTGTCGCGTTCATCAAATCCGAGCGGGAACGCCTGGGCCGGATCGCAAAGAACGCCAATATGAGCGCCGACTGAGAAATATTTTCAAACTGACTTGTCGGTCATTTTCTGAATGTATTGAAGCGGCCCTTCTTACGAAGGGCCGTTTTCTTTTGCAGCGCCGACCCGGCAAGTCCTTGCAGCGTTTTCGCCCCTCCGATTATGGCGCTTTGTGCACTATCGCGCATTTTTTTGTATTGGATTAAAGACATCATGAAGGCGGGAATCTTGTCTGTGTCACTTCAACAACGCGAATTGCAACGCAAATCATTCGCATTTATATTCGGCTCGCTAAAATCATCGCTCCCTTGACGGTTTCGCCGATTCCCGTGCCTTCGCGCGGGCGGCGGTGCCGGACGAGCCAGCAACGGGGGGCGACCAAGAGACATACGCCATGAATCGCCGCTCCCAACGCACCCCCATTGCAACCGCGCTGATCGCGCTGTTTGCCGCCCCCGTTGCCACCTTTGCCCAGCAGGCACCCGCGCCGGCCACCGCGCCTACGACGACCCTGAAGGAGGTGGTGGTCCAGGGTGCCGCCTCGCGCGAGGATTTCAACGCCGGCAAGAGCTCCCTCAGCAAGCTGCCGGAAGACCTGCGCGACGTACCGCAATCGGTCACGGTGGTGAACAAGGCCTTGATGGAGTCGCAGGGTGTCAGCTCGCTCGCCGACGCGCTGCGCAATGTGCCGGGCATCACCATCGGCGGCGCCGAAGGCGGCCAGATCGGCAACAACATCAACCTGAACGGCTTCTCTGCACGCACGGACATCTATCTGGACGGCTTCCGCGATCGCGGCCAGTACTACCGCGACACGTTTGCGCTGGACCAGGTGGAAGTGCTGATGGGTCCGTCGTCGATGCTGTTCGGCCGCGGCTCCACGGGCGGCGTGATCAACCAGGTCACCAAGAAGCCGCAGCTGAAGGCCGCCACCGAAGTGACGGGCTCGGTGACCACGAACGGGCTGGTGCGCGCGACGGCGGACTACAACACGCCGACTGGCGAAACCTCGGCGTTCCGCATCTCGGCCATGGGCCAGAACGGCCGTCCGACCACGCGCGACGAGATGACGGTGCAGGACTTCGGCATTGCGCCGTCGTGGCGCCTGGGTATCGGCACCCCTACCGAGATCACCCTGTCGGCGCTGCTGCAGCACAACCACGACATGCCGGACTATGGCTTCTCGAACATCAACGGCCACCCGACCAGCGTCGACCGCAATACGTTCTACGGCTTCACCGACGATCGCACCAACCAGGACATCGCCGCGCTGAACGCCAGCATCTCGCACAAGTTCTCGCCGAACCTGCGCCTGCGCAATCAGACGCAGTTCAACTACGTGGAAACCGACGCGCGCGAAACCGCGCCGAACTCCGTCGGCTCGGTCAGTGCGCGCGGCTTCACGCCATTGACCACCACCACGCTGCCGCTCGACCAGCTGTTTGTGCGCCTGCAGAGCCACGACCGCAAGATCCGCGACTATTCGATCTTCAACCAGACCGAACTGACCGCCAACTTCGATACCGGCCCGGTGAAGCACACCATGCTGTTCGGTGCCGAAATCGGCCACGACGGCTACAACAACCAGAACTACTACCGCAACGGCAGTTGCAACGGCGTCGCGCTGAACCCCGCGGCCACGTCGACCGCGGCGGCCGGCACCTCTGGCTTCGTCGCCTGCGAGCCGCTGGTCAACCCGACCTACACGGCATCTCCGGGCAACGTGCCGACCAGCACCGGCAACCTGCAAGGCGGCTCGGCCAACACCATCGCGGCCTACCTGAACGACTCGATCGAATTCAGCAAGCAGTGGAAGGCCGTGGCAGGGCTGCGCTACGACCGCTATATCGCCAGCATCAGCAATTCGATCAACTCGACCAATACGCTGGGCAACACCGCGCTGGCCAACGCCGACCAGACCGTCAACTTCACCAGCGTGCGGCTCGGTGGCATCTGGCAGCCGACCGAGGCCCAGTCCTACTATGTGTCGTATGGGACGTCGTTCAACCCGTCGCTGGAGCAACTGGTCGGCACCGTCGGCCAGCAAAACCTGGAGCCGGAGAAGAACAAGTCGTATGAAGTGGGCGGCAAATGGGACCTGATGGGCGGCGACCTGTCGCTGACCTCGGCACTGTTCCAGATCACCAAGGACAATGCCCGCAGCCAGATCGACGCCACGACCTACGCGCTGTCCGGCAAGATCCGCGTGAAGGGCTTCCGCGCCGGCGCCACCGGCCATATCACCAGCAAGTGGCAGGTGTTTGCCGGCTACACGTACCTGGACGGCGAGATCATCAACGGCATCGCCGCGAACACGACCGGCAAGGTACCGACCAATACGCCCAAGCACACCGCCACGGCCTGGACCAGCTACCGCTTCCTGCCCAACTGGGAAGTCGGCGGCGGCGCCTTCTATATGTCGGAGCGCTTTGCCAACAACACCAACACGGTCCAGGTGGGCAGCTTCGTGCGCTGGGACGGCATGATCGCCTACCACCAGCCTAAATATGATGTGCGCCTGAACCTGTTCAACATCTTCGACAAGATGTATTACGATGCGCTGATCCAGTCCGATGGCGGACGCTCGGTGCCCGGCACGGGCCGCACCGCCATGCTGTCGTTCACGTATCGCATGTAAGCAGGGAAGGAAAGCCTGATGCTGGTCGTCATCCCCCAGGTCCTCAACGCCGAACAGGTCGGCGCCGTACGCGAACGGCTCGAGCATGCGTGCGAGGCCTGGGTCGACGGCCGCGTCACGGCCGGCTACTCGGGTGCGCCGGTCAAGTTCAACCAGCAGATCGACGAACGCTCAGACGTGGCGCTCGAGTGCCAGCGGCTGATCCTTGGCATGCTCGAGCGCAACCCGCGCTTCATCAGCGCCGCGCTGCCGAATATCGTCTACCCGCCGATGTTCAATCGCTACAGCGAGGGCATGACGTTCGGCGCCCATGTGGACGGCAGCGTACGCATTCATCCGCATGACGGGCGCAAGCTGCGCACCGACATCTCGGCCACGCTGTTCCTGTCGCCGCGCGACAGCTACGACGGCGGCGAGCTGCAGGTGCAGGACACCTACGGCACGCACTCGGTCAAGCTCGACGCCGGCGACATGGTGGTCTACCCAGCGACCAGCCTGCACCAGGTCACGCCGATTACGCGCGGCACGCGCGTGGCCAGCTTCTTCTGGATCCAGAGCCTGATTCGCGATGACACGCAGCGCTCGCTGCTGTTCGACATGGACAACGCCATCCAGCGGCTGAACCAGACCGGCGCCGACGAAGAAGCGCGCCGCACGCTGGTGGGCTGCTACCACAACCTGCTGCGGCAGTGGAGCGAGACGTAAGCCGAAAGTCTTGTCACAGACACGAAAAAAGGGCCGGGCGGTAAATCACCGCCCGGCCCTTTTTTCTGACCGCCGACTCGCTTACATCCGATAGCGAATCGTCGCCATGACGCTGCGCGGCGCGCCCGGCATGTTCAGGTTCGGGCTGCTGCCATGCGCCGAGACGATGTAGCTCTTGTCGAACAGGTTGTACAGGTTCAGCTGGGCTTCAAACGCGCCATGGCGGTACCAGGCCATCATGTCGGCCGTCACGTAGCCGGGCAACGTGACCGTGTTGAGCGGATCGGCATAGCGCGCGCCCACCAGGTTCAGGCCTGCGCCGACGCCAAAGCCATACCCGAGGCTCTTGGTCAGCCAGACATTGCCCGAATGCTTCGGCGTGATCGTTGCGCGCTTGCCCTGCAAGGCCGCGGTCGACTTGGTCACTTCGGCGTCCAGGTAGGCGTAGCCCGCCAGGAAGCGCCAGCCGCTGCCCAGTTCGGCCGCACCCGAGATTTCCACGCCGTCGGTGCGCTGCTCGCCAATCGGGATCAGCGCCGTATTGGTGGCATTGGCCACCTTGATATTGGTGCGCTCCAGCCGGAAGACCGAGACCGTGGCGCTGGCCTTGCCGTCCAGGAAGTCATACTTGGCACCCACCTCGGTGTTGTTGGTGGTTTCCGGGGCGAGCTGCGTGTTGTTGGCCGCCAGCGCAAAGGCCTCGCCGGAGGGCTGGAACGACTTGCTCCACGATACGTAGTACGACTGCGCCTTCGACGGCTGCCACACCAGGCCCGCGCGCGGGCTCCAGGCATTGTCCGTGCGCGACAGGTTCTGCAGGCCAGCGATGTTCTGCAGCGTTTGCTGTTCGAAGTGGTCGTAGCGCAGGCCCACCAGCGCCTTCCACTGTTCGCTGAACGTGACCATGTCCTGCGTATAGAACGCCAGGGTATTGAACACGCCCAGGTTGTCGGTGCCCGGCGTGCCCGGGGCCAGGCGCGCCAGCGTCGGCAGCACCGGGTTGAAGAGATTGAAGGTGCCCGGCACAGGCTTGGTGTTGTTGACCTGGTTCTTGTTCTGCTGGCCGATCTCCATGCCATACAGCAGCTCGTGCTGCATGCCGAAGACGCTGGCCTTCTGCGTCAGGTCGGTCTGGTTGAACCAGCCATGCTCTTCGCGGCCGACGTTGCCGTGGTTCATCGTGAAGGTCTGTGCCGCCTCGTTGACGGTATTGGTCAGCGTGTTGTTGCGGTCCAGCGAATAGTGGTAGTAGCGCGTGGCATTGCGGATCGACCAGCTGTCGTTGAAGCGGTGGTTGATCGTGGCCGTGCCGGAGTACACCCGCGACTGCGAGTAATCCGCGTCGCGCGCATTGGCCGCGCCGTAGTAGCGAGATGCCGGCACGTCGACCGGGCGGCCCTTGTAAGCCGGGATACCGAAGTCGGTCACGCGACGATCCTCGAGATAGTCGGCCTGCAACAGCACCGTGGTCTCGGGCGCGATGCGAAGTTCGAGCGACGGCGCAATCGCCTTGCGATCTAGGAACTGCTGCGAGCGATAGCTGTTGGCCTTTTCCACGGCGCCCGTCACACGGAACGCGGCAGCGCCGTCGGCGAACACGCGGCCGACGTCGGCCTCGGCGCGGCGGTCGGCCCACATGCCGTAGCTCAGCGCGAAGTCGGTCACGTCGATGCCCGGCTTCTTGGTCACGCGATTGATCAGGCCGCCCGACGAGCCGCGGCCATAGAGCACAGCCGCCGGCCCCTTGATGACTTCGACCCGGTCCACATTGGACAGGTCGCGGAAGTACAGCGCGTCGTCACGGATGCCGTCCACAAACTGGTCGGCAATCGCCGTGAAGCCGCGGATCGACACCTGGTCGCGCTGGCCATCGCCGGTGGAGAACGACACCCCCGGCACGTTCTTCAGGGCGTCCTGCATCGAGGTCGCATGCTGGTCGCGCATGACATCGGCCGTGACCACGTTGACCGTCTGCGGCACGTCACGCAGCGGTGCCTCGGTCTTGGTCGCGCTGACGGTTTTGGACGGGTTGTAGCCGGTGCCAAGGTCCTGGCTGGCATCGGCCCTCACCGTGACCTCGGGAAGGCTTTGCCGCGCCGCTGCGGGGGCACCTGTCTCCTGCGCATGGGCGACGCCGGTGAGCATGGGCTGGCAGGCGAATACCGTCAGAACGGCGCGGTGGACCGGATGCAGTTTGAGACTCATTTCCTGTAATTTTTTGTAATGCTTTCGACAAAATGCGACGCATTATCATTTACAGGGCGCAGAAACGTCAAATTTTGCGGAGAAATATCCGCATTTGTCTTAATGGCGAGGCGCGCATTTCGTCACATCTGAATTCCGGCTCACGGGGGGCACGTCATCCAAACTGTTCGGCCAGCGCGTCGCGCGCTGCGGCGATGAAATCCGGTTCGCCACGCCTTGCCGGCAACAGGAAGAACTCAGCTTCCGGCAATGCCGGCAGGCCAAGCCTGCGCTGGCTGGCGGCATCGAGAGGTGCCACGCCGGGGCCGATCGCCGACGCATTCAGGCACGAAAGACCGAGCCCGGCGGCCAGCGCCAGTTGCAGCCCCGCCACGCCCGAGGCCGAGTGCGCGATCTCGAACGGCCTGCGCTTGCGCACGAGTAGCTTCACCACGAACTGGTGCAGCGAGCAGGAGTCGGGCAGCAACACCAGCGGCAGCGTGGGCGGCAAGCTGCCAGCCTCGTCCTGCGCCGTCACCCATGACAGCGACTCGCGCCGCAGCAGGGTTCCGCGCCGTGCCGCCGCCTGGCCGCGCGTGCCGACGATGCGCATGCTCAGGCCGATATCAAACGCGTCCATGTCGGCGCTCGCGTCGATCACGGCGCTCTTCATTACCGTTACGTGCAGGCGCAGCAGCGGATGGCGTTCGCGCAGACGGCGCAGCATGCCGGCGATCTCCGCAGGGCGGAAATAGTCGGTCACCGCGAGCCGCAACTCCCCTTCCAGCACGCGGCCGCGCAGTTCCTGCAGCGCCATGTCGCTGAGCGCCAGGATACGCCGCGCATGCTCCAGCAGGCGCGTCCCGGCAGGTGTCGGCACCGCGCCTTTGCGGCCGCGCGTGAGCAGCGGCACGCCGGCGCGGTCCTCGAGCTTGCGCAATTGCTCGCTGACCGAGGACTGCGACAGGAACAGCCGGGGGGCCGCGGCGGACAGGCTGCCGCTGTCGGCCACCGTGACGAAGGTGCGCAAGTGGTCGGTATCGAATCCGCGCATGGCGATCCCCTGTTGATTTCGATGATTCGGAGAAACCGATGGTTCATATCGGAACTTCCCGCTTTTCCGATATTACACCGCCGCCTACCATGACATCACCAACCTACCGAAACAGGAGCCAGCCATGCCCCACATCAACCTGCAGATCTCCGGCCAGCCCGACGCCGCCCTCACCCGCCGCAGCGCCGCCGCGGTGTCCGAGATCACCCAGCGTGTGCTCGGCAAGAAGCCCGATGTCATTGCCATCGCGGTCCAGTACGTGCCGCGCGAGCAATGGATCATTGGCGGCGAGGCGCTGTCCGATACCGGGCGCAACGCGTTCCATCTCGATATCAGCGTGACCGACGAGACGAACACCAAGGCGGAGAAAGCGGCCTACCTGAAGGCCATATTCGAGGCGCTGTCGGAACTGATCGGCAATGTGCATCCGGTCTCGTATATCCACGTGATCGATGCGCGCGCGGCGGCGTATGGGTATGGCGGGCTGACGCAGGAGTATCGGCATCAGCATGGGTGAGTCAGGCCATCTGCCGTCGGCTTCTCGGGGTCGGCCTCCCCTCTCCCGCTTGCGGGAGAGGGGTTGGGGAAAGGGCAAGAGCCTCCATGAAATGTGGCCTGTCGCATCGAGACACGCCGGCCCTCTCCCCCGGCCCCTCTCCCACTGCGCGGGAGAGGGGAGCAAACAGTCGCCACCCAGCAATGTACTGGCTGACCGAACCATTCCCGTCTTAATCCCAACCCCGCGTTCTTGTAGATTGGTAGCTTGTTAACTAGTCAGTGCGCGCGCATGCCAGCGCCACTCGCTACGAGGATAGCCACCATGAAACATGTCACCCTGCCCGATGGCGAGCGCGTGCCCGCGCTTGGCATGGGAACGTGGAATATGGGCGAGAACCGCGCCGCGCGTGCCGAGGAAATCGCCACGCTGCGGCTGGGCCTGGACCTGGGCCTGCGCCTGATCGACACCGCCGAAATGTACGGCGAAGGCCAGTCCGAGGAGATGATCGGCGAAGCCATCGCCGGGCGCCGTGACGAGGTCTTCCTGGTCAGCAAGGTCTACCCGCACAACGCCAGCCGGCGCGGCACCGTCGCCGCGTGCGAGCGCAGCCTGCGCCGGCTCGGCACCGATCGCATCGATCTGTACCTGCTGCACTGGCGCGGCGGCATCGCATTCGAAGAAGCGGTGGAAGCGCTACAGAAGCTGCAGCGTGACGGCAAGATCCGCCACTATGGCGTGAGCAACCTGGACCTGTCCGATATGGAGGAATTGTGGGACGTGCCCGGTGGCGACGAGGTGGCGGTCAACCAGTTGCTCTACAACCTCACGCGGCGCGGCATCGAATGGGACTTGCTGCCTTGGCTACGCGAGCGCCGCGTGCCCGTGATGGCGTACTCCCCGATCGAGCAGGCGCGGCTGGTGCGGCATCCGAAGCTCGTGCGCTTCGCGCAGGCCAACGGCATGACGCCGGCGCAGGTGGCGCTGGCCTGGCTGCTCGCGCATGACGACATCATTGCGATTCCGAAGACCGGCCATCGCGAGCGGCTGCGCGAAAACCTGGGCGCACTACAGCATCCGCTTACGCCGGAACAGTTGCAGGAACTCGACCGCCTGTTCCCGCCGCCGAGCCGACCAGGGCCGCTGGAGATGCTCTGACGCCGGCGCGGTTTAGCGGTTGTGCGCGACGTAGCGCTCGCGCTCGACGTAGCCCGTCAGGTAGGTGCGCGCCTTCTCGCGGGTGTCGGTGGTCACGCGGTCGGCCGCCTGCCGCGCGCCGGACTTGCCGTGCGAGGACACCATCTGGCCTTCCAGGTACGAACCGAACGCATCGTGCATGGCCTTCAGCTCGCCATTGCACGCAGCCAGTGCCGAAGAGACCACTTCCTTGGTCTGGGCTTTGCCGGCGATGCCGTCGTCGGCCCGCTGCTGCACGCAATCCATGTAGCGTGCGCGCAACGCTTGCCAGCCGTTGTCGGCATTCGCATTGGTGTTGGCAGCGGCGCCCGCGTCAGGCGCCGAGGGCTGCGACCCGCAGGCGCCTAGCAGCGCAGCGACCAGCAGGATGGATAGCTTGGGGGCTTGGAGCAGTGTCTTCATGCATCCGGACTGTACCGGAGCAGATCCGCGCTTGCCGCGCGAAAGTCGGCCAAGCGGCACAAAATTAACAAATGGAAACGACTTCAACGTGTTGCATACGGTCCACCATTGGTCCGCAGGCGGTCGCCGACTATGCTTAAAAGTACACAAACAAGCAGAAGGAGATCCCATGAAGCGCCGCTCATTCCTCCAAACCAGTGCCGGCCTCGTGCTCGGCGGCTTGTCGCTGGCTGCCTGCACCACCACGGGGCCCGACGCGCCAAGCGACAAGGCCGCGCGGCGGCGCGAACTGGACTCCGGCGTGGATGCCACGCTCAGCAAACTGTACGGCAGCGTCAATGGCTCGCGTGACCTGGCCAACAAGGCGCGCGGCATCCTGGTCTTCCCGAAAACGCTGACGGCCGGCTTCGTCGTCGGTGGCGAGTATGGCGACGGCGCGCTGCGCTCGGGCGGTGCCACGCGCGGCTATTACCGCCTGATTGCGGGTTCGGTCGGCTGGCAGATCGGCGCACAGTCCAAGTCCATCGTCCTGATGTTCCTGACGCAGGACGCCTACGACAAGTTCGTGCGCAGCAACGGTTGGACCGCCGGCGTGGATGCCACCGTGGCACTGGCTACCGTGGGCGCGAACGGCGTGCTGGACACCAACACTGGCCAGCAGCCGATCGTCGGCTTCGTCATGACCAACGCCGGCCTGATGGCCGGGCTGAGCCTGGAAGGCAGCAAGATCACCAAGCTTGATTTGTAGCGGGTAACCTCGCCATCCGGCCGCCACGCCGCCCGACTTTTTCCGGCGGCGCGGCGCGACCGGATAGAATTCGTCCCTTTGGCCGAATTCCTCCCATGTGGTTCAAGAACCTGCAGCTCCACCGTTTTTCCGCTCCATGGTCGCCCAGCGCCGACGAAGTCGAAGCCAGCCTGGCCAAACATGCCTTCTTCCCCGGCACCAGCCTTGAAATGCAGACGCAGGGCTGGGCTTCGCCGCGCGACAACGGCCAGCTCGTGCACGCCGTGGGCCGCCAGATGTTGCTGACGCTGCGCACCGAAAAGAAACTGCTGCCCACCACCGTGGTCAACCAGGTCACCAAGGCGCGCGCCGCCGAGGTCGAGGAACAGCAAGGCTACAAGCCCGGCCGCAAGCAACTGCGCGAACTGAAGGAGCAGGTCACCGAAGAACTGCTGCCGCGCGCGTTCAGCATCCGCCGCGACACGCGCGTGTGGATCGACCCGGACAATGGCTGGCTCGCCATTGACGCCGCCAGCACGGCCAAGGCCGACGAAGTGCGCGGCATGCTGTTCAAGGCACTGGACGCGCTGCCGCTCGCGAACCTGCACGTGAACCAGTCGCCGGTCGCTGCGATGACCGACTGGCTCGCCACGGACGTCGCTCCCGCCGGCTTCACCGTCGACCAGGAAATCGAGCTGCAGTCGGGCAGCGAGAGCAAGGCCACCGTCCGCTACGTGCGCCATCCGCTCGACGCCGAAGACCTGCGCCGCCATATCACTGGCGGCAAGCGCTGCACGCGCCTGGCCATGACCTGGAATGACCGCGTCTCGTTCGTGCTGACCGATTCGCTGGCGATCAAGCGCGTCGCGCCGCTCGATGTGATCAAGGAACAAGCCGACGGCACGGTCAGCGACGAAGACGAGCGTTTCGACGCCGATTTCACGCTGATGGCCGGAGAACTGGCCGGCATGCTCGGCGACCTGACCGAAGCGCTCGGCGGAGAGCGCAAGGCCTGAGGCCTGCTCCACGCGATCTGAAATCTTTCGACGGCCGCTCCACGCGGCCGTTTTCTGTTTAGCCTTGGAGTTGCCCAGACGCCCCCTTCCGGAGCTACGCGTGGACAACACCAAGGCCCCTCTTTCCGCGGCCGGCACGCCAGCCACCGGTCCGTTCTCTTATCCCGCCTTCAGCGTGCTGTGGATCGCCACCGTGCTCTCCAACATCGGCACGTGGATGCACGACGTCGGCGCCGGCTGGCTCATGACCTCGCTCGCGCCGTCGCCGGCCTGGGTGGCGCTGGTGCAGACCGCGACTTCGCTGCCGGTGTTCCTGCTGGCACTGCCTGCCGGCGCGCTGGCCGATATCCTCGACAGGCGCAAGATGTTGCTGGCCGTGCAGATCGTGATGGCTGTGGTGGCCGCGAGCCTCGGCGTGGTGGTGTGGCTCGGTGCGGCCACACCCGTGCTGCTGTTGCTGTTCACGTTCGCAATGGGCGTGGGCGCCGCCATCACGGCGCCGGCCTGGCAGGCCATCGTGCCGAGTCTTGTTCCGCGCCAGGCGCTGCAGCAGGCGGTGGCCACCAACAGCGTGGGCATCAATATCAGCCGTGCGATCGGCCCTGCGCTGGCGGGCTTCATCATCTCCGGCATCGGCGTGGCCGCGCCCTTCCTGATCAATGCCGCGAGTTTCCTGGCTGTGGTGGCCGCGCTCGCGTGGTGGCACCCGTCCGCACCGGCAGAGCGCCGGCTGCCCACCGAAGACCTGCTAGGCGCCATGCGCGCCGGCGTGCGCTTCGCATGGCACAGCCAGGCGCTCAAGGCCACGCTCGCGCGAGCGGCAGCCTTCTTCCTGTTCGCGAGCGCCTACTGGGCCATGCTGCCGCTGATCGTGCGACAGGTGCTGGCCGGCGGCGCCCAGCTCTACGGCGTGCTGCTTGGCTGCGTGGGCGTTGGCGCGGTGCTGGGCGCACTGGGATTGGGCCGGCTGCGCCAGCGGCTCGGCCCCGACCGCGTGGTGGCGCTCGGGACGCTCGGCACCGTTGTGGCGCTGCTGCTCTTTGCCACGATCCACAACCCTGTGGCCGCGAGTGTGGCCAGCCTGGTGGCTGGCGCTTCGTGGATTGCCGTGCTGACCACGCTGAATGTGTCGGCACAGACCTCGCTGCCGGAATGGGTGCGCGCCCGCGGCCTGTCGATCTTCGTCACAGTATTCTTCGGCTCGATGAGCGCGGGCAGCATCATCTGGGGCCAGGCGGCAACCCACCTGGGCATCTCCGCCGCGCTGCTGATCGCGAGCGCCGGTGCGGTGCTGGCCATCGCGCTGACGTGGCGCTACAAGCTGCAGCAGGGCGATTCGTCGCACCTGGCGCCGTCCATGCACTGGCCCGCACCGGCGGTCAGCCATGACGTCGCACACGACCGCGGCCCCGTGCTGATCACGATCGAATACCAGGTACGGCCCGAAAACGCGGCACGCTTCGTCGCCACGCTGGACGAACTGAGCCAGGCCCGCCTGCGTGACGGCGCGTTCTCATGGGGCGTGTTCGAAGACGCCGCGCGGCCGGGGCGCTACGTCGAATGCTTCCAGGTCGTGTCGTGGCTGGAGCACCTGCGCCAGCATGAGCGCGTCACGCTCCATGACCGCGATGTGCAGGAGCGCGCGCTGGCGTTCCACAGCGGCGAGCAGCCGCCCGTGGTATCGCACTTCATCGCGCCGCAGACACCGCCGGCAGCGTGACGCTGAGTCGATCCGTCAGTCGATCCAGTTGACCTTGGGGAAACGGTCCGCAAAGCCGGCCGGCATCGCCTTCACCTTCTTCTGCTGGTAATCGAAGAACACGAAGCCGGACTTGGCCATGGCGATCAGAGCACCGTCCTGCGGGCGCGTGATGCGGAAGATGATGTCGCCGCCGTACTTGTTGAAATCCATCACACCGACTTCGAACAGCAACTGGTCGCGCGCATGCGCTTCGTTGCGGTACATCGTGGCCAGGTCCGTGACGATGATGCCGAGGCCTTCGACCTGGTCGCCCGCGCTGCCGAACTCATAGAGAAAACGGGCGCGCGCCTCGGAGATCATCGAAATCATCGCATCGTTGGCCAGGTGATTGGCCGAGTTGATTTCGGTGACACGCACGGTCAGGTGGGTCGAATAGCAGAACTGGTCGGCAGGAAGGTCGAGCTGAAGACGGGCCATGGCGGCATCGGGCGAAGTGGAAGAAAAGCCGCCGCCGGTCACCGAATCATGGGAGGTGCGGCGGCGAGGCGCCCATCATAGTCGATCCCGCCTGTTCGCCCAGGCCGGCTTAGGGATTGAGCGGCGGCAGTGCTGCCGGCGTGGCACGGTGCATGGAGATGTGCCGGTGCGCAGCGGAAAATTTCGGCAGGCACTGCGCGAGCGCGCTGCCGGACCACTGTGCGTGCCCGGCATCGGCGCCGAACAGGTGCCGCTCCAGCGCGCCGACGGCCTCGATCACAGCCTGATCACCCGTGCCCGCGGCCCAGTCCGACGGCGCCTTGCCCGACGCAGTGTTCGACCACGCGCCCAACGCGCGGTATGCCGCTGCGGCGTCACTGGCGCGACACGCTTGCAGCAGCGCCGCCAAGCGCGCCTCGCTGCTGGCCGCACGGGCGCTGCGCCGCGCGGCCATTGCCCGCCGCCACCGCGCCACGCGCGGACGTGCCCAGCGCAGCAGCAGCCATGCGAGCCCCAGTACCACCGCGCCGCCGGCGGCCCACAGCCACAAGCGCCACGTGGTACCGCCTTCGCCAGGCAGCGCCGCCGCATGCGGACCAGTCGGCAAGAGGCCTGACAGCCTCGGCGCCGATGCCACGTCCACCTTTACCTCGGGCGCTTCCGATTCGCCCGGCTTGCGCGTGACGGGATCGAACCATTCGACCTTGATCGCAGGCAGCGTATAGGTGCCGGCATGCTCGAACACATAGGTGATGCGGTCCGTGCGGCTGCCGCCCGTATTGCCGGCGCTGTCGTGCGCGGCGTCGCTGAGCTGCGGATCGCCCGCGAACACGCGCACGCCGGACGGCGCCTCGACCTTCGGCGGCCGGATCATCATGGCCTGCGTCTGCGGCGCGAATGTGGTGATGGTGCGTACCAGCGCATCGCCGGCGTGGAACGTCGCCTGCGGGCCGCTGACCGGCCGGTCGAAACTCTGCGTGACGTTCAGGCGCGCCACCGGCAGTGTCGTGCTGGCCGGGGTACCGGCAGCGCCTGAAGCGTGAATCGTAGTGGCTGGCAGCGTGACGTTGCCTTGGCGTGGCTTGCCGTCGTCGCCTGCATACGTAAAGGCAATCGTGACTTGCGGCAACTGGAAATCGCCGCCCTGCTCCGCCGCGAACAGGTAGGTCTTCTGGATGCCGGCATAGCTCACGCCGTCGATTTTCTCCACCGTGTTCAATCCGCGGTCGTCCGGCATGGTCACGATCGCGCCGGGCACCTGCAGCGTCGGAAAGACCGGCGCCGACATGAAGAAATTGGGCGCCAGGATCGTCACCTCGACGGGGATCTGCTGGCCCGGCAGCACCGGCTGCTTGGCATCGACCTTGACGCGCACGACCGGCTCCGCAGCGAGCGCGAGCGCAAAGGAAAGCCACAGCACAAAGCCGGCCAGCCAGCGCCCGATATCGCGCCTTGCCCGCATCATGGCTTGTCTCCGGCGGATGGCTGGGCCTGGCTCTGCTGCAGCGCGAACTTGCGCTGCAGCAGCTCGGTCGGCGAGGTCTGGATCGCACGCATCCAGGTCTCGGCGCTCTGTACCGCGCCCATTTCCGTCTTCTTGCCCTCGCCCTCCGGCGGCTTGGACTCGCGGTCGTACTTCACTTCATCAGGCTTGACGTCCGGCGGCTCCTCGCCTTCCTTTGGCTTGTCGGCCTTCGCCGCCAGCTTTTCCATGAGCGCGAGATTGGCCGTCGCCGCCGGCCATTGCGGACGGCGCTTCAGCGCCTGCCGATAGCGCGCCGCCGCGTCCTTGTACTTGCCAAGGTGCGCCAGCGCATCGCCCTGGTTGAAGTCGCTCTCGGGCGAATCGACGAGTGCGAAGCTCTGCACGGCCTTCGCGTACTGCCCCGCGCGGTACTGCGCCACGCCGCGCCACATGGGGTCGTCGAACAATGCGGCGGCGCCGGCGAAATCGCCACGCTCGAATGCCAGCCTGCCCTGCTGGTCATGCGTGAGCCAAAGGTCGACGAAGCGCCACGCAGGGGGTGCTGCGTCCGGTGCGGACGCTTGCGCGCGCAAATCGTGCCGCGGTGCGGCCAGCGCCATCGCCAGCAACAGGCCGGTGATCCAGCGCACGGTCCAGCCCTTGCGGAACCACAGCACGCCGAGCAGCGCGATCGGGATCGTGAGCCACCAGCCTTCATCCTTCCAGCGCGAGTTCTCCGCCGTTTGCTTTTGCGCGAGATGCGATTGCACATGGCGCTGGACCCAGGCCACGTCATCGTCGCTGTCCGGTGTGAACGTGGCCACCGGCACGCCGGTGTCGTCACCAAAGCGCTTGAGTGCAGCCGTGTCCATGCGCGAGAACACGCGCACGCCGTCCTTTTCGACAAAGCCCTCGGACCCGCTGCGCAGCGGGCCGCCGCGCTCGGTGCCGATGGCCAGCACCACCGGCTGGCTGCGCCCGCTGCTGGCCTGGGCCTTGAACGCGCGCACGGCGGCGGTCTCCATGCTGTCGGTCAGGAACAGGATGGTGCCCGGCACTTCCTCGTGCGCAAGCGCGGCGTCGATGGTGCGCAGCGCTAGCGCCGTGTCCTTGCCTGGCGCGGGCATGATGCGCGTCTGCAGCGCATCGACGAAGGTCTGCAGCAGCGTGGCGTCGTCGGTCAGCGGCAGCACCAGGTGCGTCGAGCCTGCGTAGGCCCAGATCGCCGTGCGTCCGCCGTCACGGCGCGCGAGCAGCGCCTTGACCTTGAGCTTGGCGCGTTCGAGCCGCGTGGGCGTCACGTCGATCGCGTCCATCGTCGGCGACAGGTCGATGGCGATCGCCAGCGGCGCCTTGTCGTCGAGGAACGGCGGACGCTCGCGTTCCCATGTGGGGCCAGCCAGCGCGATGGCGCCAACGGCGAGCAGCAAAGCGGTCAGGTGCACGGGGCGGATGGCCAGCCGTCGGCGCTCGCCGACCATCAGGGCATCGAGCAGATGGGGGGCGATGGCGTCGCGCCAGCGGCGCCGGACATCGCCGCGGCGTTGAACAGCCCACACCAGCAGCACTGCCGGAATCAGCACGAGCAGCCACCACGGGCGCAGGAAATGGAATGCCGCGAGCGCCTGCATCACGGTTCCTCCGTGGCCGGCTGAGTCGCGGCCTGCCGACGCGGCCGCGACAGCCAAGCCGACCAGATCGCCATGATCAGCTGGTACGCGAGCACCACGCCGACCGCAGCGCCGAGCGGCCACATGAACAGCTCGCGCCGCGGGCGCCACGACAGCGTCTTGTGGTTGTGCGGCGTGATGCGGTCGAGCGTTGCGTAGATGCTTTCCAGGCTGTTCTGGTCCGCGCCGAAGAAGTAGCGCCCGCCCGTCTGCGCCGCCATGCGCTGGAGCACGCCGAGATCGACGCGCTGCTCGCCTTCGGCGGACGGATCGCCGATGCCGATCGTATGCACGGTCACATGCCGCTGCTTCGCAATATCCGCCGCGCGCTCGGGCGGCATCTTGCTGGCGGTGTCATTGCCATCAGTCAGCACGATCAGCACCTTTTCGGGCGCCTGGCTCTGGTCGAACATCTTGATGCCGAGGCCGACGGCATCGCCCAGTGCGGTACTGGGACCAGCCATGCCGGGCAACAGGTCCCGGATCATGGTCTGCACGAGCGCGTGGTCCAGCGTGAACGGTGCGAGCGGATACGGTGCATCGCCGAACACGATCAGGCCGATGCGATCGCCGGGCCGACGCGCGACGAAACTGCTGACCACCTCGCGCACAGCCTGCACGCGCGGGATCAGCGCGCCGGACGGGTCGCGGAAATCGCGCGTATCCATCGACTGCGACAGGTCCAGCGCAAGCAGCAGGTCGCGCACGGGCTGCGTCTTTTCGATGGGTGCTTCGAGAAACTGCGGCCGTGCCAGCGCGGTCACCAGCAACGCCCATGCGAGCGGCGCCAGGATGCGCTGCAGCCAGTTGCTGCGCGGCACGACGGCACCCGCCGCCGGCTTCAGGCCCAATGCGCTCGCCACCTCGCCGAAGAAAGGCAGCCGCACCGAAGGACTTTCCTCGCGATACGGCGGCAACAGCCACCACAGCAGCAAGGGCAGCGGCAGCAGCACGAAGAGCCACGGATATTCAAACTGGTACATGGTGGCCGGCAATCCATTGCTGGCAGGCGGTGGCCGTAGCCGTTACCTGGGTTTCCGGCCACTGCGCCAGCGCGGCGGCATCGCGGTACTGCGCGTCGTTGACGAGCGCCGCGAGCACCGGCACGGCCGCGCCGGCCTTGCCCGCGTTGGCCTGCAGGAACTGCGCCCAGTCCGCGCCCGCCATGCTGGCCACCTGTGCGCGCGGCCATGCCGCCAGCGCGGTGCGCTTGAGCAACTCGGCCATGTCGGCCAGCGCCTGCGCGCGCGCTGCGGGGGAAGCCGTCATGCCTGCGCGCAGCCGCGCGAGTTCGGCCAGCGCCTCGCGGCGATAGCGGTTTGCGCGATAGCGGCGCCACCAGCGCCAGCCCGCAAACACCAGCAACGCGAGCACGATCGCACCGGCCACGGGCCAGCCGATGGTCTGCGGCCGCCACGATGGCGGCGGCGGTACGGCCACATCGGCCAGGGTCTGGAGTTCGCCGGAGATCGTAGCGCTGTCGGGCTCGGCCGTGCTGTGCACGAGGTCGGTCATCGCTGCACTCCCTGTGCGGCGCGCACGGGCGTTTGACCTTGCGGGGCGGCCTGGCCGAGCAGGCGACGCAACTGCTGCGGCGTCTCCTCTGCGGCCGACAGCGGCAGCAGCGGCACACCGATGGCGCGGTGCCAGTCCATGAGGCTGCGGCTCTGCGTGTCGACGAAATCGGCGATACCCTTGCGCGTGGATGCCTGGCCGAAGCCGAGTTCGACCTGCAATTCGCCATCGCTGACCACAAGATGGCCGGAGTCCGGGAGTTCCAGCAGGAACGGGTCGTACACCAGCATCGTCAGCACGTCGTTGCGCGCGCACATCGACAGCATCAGGTCGCGCGTGGTCGCGTCGTGCCCATCGAAATCGCTGATGACGATGACGAGGTGATCGTGCCGCGCGAGCCTTGCCGCGCGCTCGAGTGCGGCGTTGAGCTGACTTGCGCCGCGCCGTGCAGGAGCATCCGCGCGTAGGGATTGGTTATGTCGCGCGATCTCGCCGAGCAGGTGCTCGACGGCCTGCCGGCTGCGTCGCGGCGCAAGCTCGGTGCATTCGCTGTCGCCGAACACGAGGCCGCCGACGCGGTCGCCCTCGGACAGCACGCGCCATGCCGCCAGCGCCGCGGCCTCGGCGGCCACCACGGATTTCATCGCACGGCGGCTGCCGAAGAACATGTTGATGCGCTGGTCCACGAGCAGCAGCACGGGCCGGTCCTTCTCCTCGCTGTACACGCGCACGTGCGGCTTGCCGGTGCGCGCGGTGACGCGCCAGTCCATGCTGCGGATATCGTCGCCCGGCAAATAGCCGCGCAACTCTTCGAAGGTCAGGCCACGGCCGCGCACGCGCGACGCATGCCTGCCGGCGAGCACGCTGTGCACCGGCTGGCGTGGCAGGAAATGGAAATCGCGCGCGGCGACTTCGAGTGCAGCCAGCGCCGCGGCATCGACGCTGACGCCGGGCTGCGCGCGCGCCTCTGCGGGGGCAGCGGCCACCGGCGAGCGGCCGAGCGATGCGAGATGGGAGCGCATGGCGCCGCCCGCCGCGTCAGGCCACGGCCACCTGCTGCACGAGGCGATCGATCACGGCATCGGCACTGACGCCGGCCGCGTGCGCCTCATACGACAGGATCAGGCGATGGCGGAATACTTCGTGCACGACGGCCTGGACGTCTTCCGGCGAGACGAAGTCATGGCCACGCAACCAGGCATAGGCGCGTGCAACCTTGTCCAGCCCGATCGAGCCGCGCGGGCTCACGCCGACCTGGATCCAGCGGTCCAGCTCGTCGTCCACGGCCTTCGGCTCGCGCGTGGCGTGTACCAGCGCGACCATGTAGCGCGCCACCGCGTCGCTGACATGGATGCCGTGGATCTCGGCACGCGCGGCGAAGACGACTTCAGGGGCCAGCCGCTGCGCTGCCGCGCCCTGCGCGTTCGACGCCGCGCCAGACTCTTCAGCCCGTGCCAGCGCCACGATCTGCGCCTCGGCATCGGCTTCGGGATAGGTTACGTTCACGTGCATCAGGAAGCGGTCCATCTGCGCTTCCGGCAGCGGGTACGTGCCCTCCTGCTCGATCGGGTTCTGCGTGGCCATGACGAGAAACAGCGGCTCGAGCTTGTGCGTCGCGCCGCCCACGGTGACCTGGCGCTCTTCCATCGCTTCAAGCAGTGCCGCCTGCACCTTCGCCGGCGAACGGTTCACTTCATCCGCCAGTACCAGGTTGGCGAAGATCGGGCCGGCCTGGAAGCGGAACTCGCCCTTGCCGCCCTCGCTGTAGTACACCTCGGACCCGGTGATGTCGGCTGGCAGCAGATCCGGCGTGAACTGGATACGCGACAGCTTCGCCTCCAGGTTGCGCGCGAGCACCTTGATCGCGCGCGTCTTGGCCAGCCCGGGCAGCCCTTCCACCAGCAGGTGGCCATCGGCCAGCAGGCCCAGCAACAGGCGCTCGACCATATGCTGCTGCCCGACGATGGACTCGCCCATCCGCTGCTGCAGCGCCAGCACGTCGTCACGGGTGCTCATCAGGGATTCCTCGATGGGGCCGGGGCGGCGGCGCGACGGCCACCGCCGAACCAGGCGTAGTACGGGTTATCGGGATCGGTGCGCATTACCTTGTTCATATGGAGCGCCCAGGCCTCGCGGTCACCGTAGTAGGCATCGAGGCCGGCGGTGTAGAACGTGTGCAGCGTTTCGCGCTCGAGTCCGATGTCGGAGATCAGCGCCGCGTCGGCTTCGACCAGCGGCGGCTCGGTCTGCAGCGTCAGCAGCCGTTGCAGGACCTGCGGGAACTCCGTGCGCCGCACCCAGCCCGCGTACTCGATGCGCGGATGGTCGTCGGTCACGGCGGGCGCGTCGCCGGCATAGCGCTCCAGGCCTTCCCGGCCCGTGACCCAGGTCGCGAGCAACGCGGCCGGCGACGTCACGCCCACCGCGCGCAGTGCCGCCGACACCTCGGGCTGCGCAAAGCGCTCGCGAATGCGCTCCGGATCCAGCTTGATCGGCGACAGCGAGCCAACCAGCATCATCTCGTGCAATTCGGTGGTCCATAACGTGGCATGCGGAAACACGTCGAGGAAGCTGCGCACCAGCGCGCGCGTATCCTCGTCGTTCTGCGTGGGCAGCGGCAGCCATTGCGCGACCAGCCCGCCCGGCTGCAGGCGCGCCGCCGCGAGCTTGTAGAAGTCGGTCGAGTACAGGTTGACCACGCCCGCGGCCGAAGGCGGCGGCGGCTCCAGCGTGATCAGGTCGTAGCGTTGTTCGCTCTGCAGCAGTTCGCGTCGGCCATCGCGCAGGCGGATATCGACACGCTTGTCAGCGGCCACGTTGTAGTTGCCCTGGAACTGCGGCACCGCACGCAACACGGGCGGTAGCAGTTCTGCGACCACGCGGTGTTCGAGGCCCGGATAGGGCAGCGTGGCGCCGGCCGTGATGCCCGTGCCCAGCCCGATCACCAGTACCGAGCGCGGCGTGCCGCCATGCACGATCAGCGGCAGCAGCGCCTGCAGCCGCATATAGCGCAGCGACGTCATGGTATCGCCGGAGTTGGACACGCCCTGGATGTAGAGCCGATTGAACGTGTGGGTTGCCGAGGCCTGCTTCACCACCGCTACGGTCGCACCGCGGCCTTCCTCGTAGAACACCATCTCGCCGCCGCGTGCGCGCGCGAGCAGCGTGGCGAGCCGGTCCGCAGGCGCCAGCGCCGCGGCAATCACCGCGAGCAATGCCACCATCGGCACCGCCCAGCGTGCGAACTTGTGCACACCAGAACCCAGTGCCACCGCGATCACGCCAACCACGCCGGCACCGACTGCCAGCAGCGACAGCGTGTGCACGAGCCCGATGCGCGGCACCAGCACAAACCCCGCCACAGCTGTCCCGGCGATCCCCCCTAGCGTATTAAGCGCGACCACCGCTCCCACGCCCGATCCGAGCCGGTGGTTGTCCACGCCAACGCGCAGCACGAACGGGAATGCAGCGCCCAGCAGCAGCGTCGGCACGAACACCACGCACAGCGCCGCCACCGCAAAGCTCGCGCAGGCGGCAGCCAGACCGCTCGACGTGGCCGACTGCACCCACGCCGACACCGCGGCTTGCGCCAGCAGCAGCCATTCGCCGAGCACGACGACTTCCAGCAATGCGACTAGCCCGGCCGCAGCGATCAGCATCGCAAATGCGCCCCATGGGTCGCGCACGCGATCGGCGCGGCGCGCGGCCAGCGCGCTGCCGATTGCCAGACCCGCCAGATACGTAGCCAGCACCACCGTGAACGCAAACGTGCGCGTGCTGATGAACTGGACTATCGCCTGCGACCAGACCACTTCATAGCCGAGTGCAATGCCGCCCGCTGCGGCATAGAGCACCAGCGCGAGCCGGCCACCACCGGCATCTCGCGCGGGCTGTGCAGAGGCGGGCGCCGGGTCCGCCTCCGACGCTTCTGTGGCTACGGCCCGCGATGCCATGGCAAACGCGGCAATCGCTGCGACGCCGTTGAGCGTGGCCGCCGCCAGCGCACTGCCCGTGATGCCAAGCCACGGAATCAGCACGAAGCCGGCCAGCAGCGTGCCGGCAATGGCCCCCGCGGTGTTGGCGGCATACAAGCGCCCGCCGTGTGTGCCGACCTGCCCGGCGCGCGACGCCAGCATGCGCATCAAGACCGGCAGCGTGCCGCCCATGGCTGCAGCCGGCAAAATCACCAGCACGAACGGTAGGGCCCAGGCCAGCAGGCCGACGCGGCTTTCGAGCCACGCGAACGGCGCGGCGGACCGCGCGAGCGCCAGCGTGGCGCCGATCGCCAGCACGAGCACGCCGATTTCGAGCCACGCATATAGCCGCAGCGGCTTCGCATGGCGGTCCGCTACGCGCCCCAACAGCCAGCCGCCGAGTGCCAGCCCTGCGAAAAATGCGCTCACGGCCGTGGTTACGGCGTGCACATCCACGCCGACCACAAGCGCAAGCTGCTTGATCCAGAGAACCTGGTAGATCAGTCCGGCCGCGCCGGACGCGAAAAGCAACAGGGCAGGTGCCAGCAAGGCGCCGCGTTGCGCCTGTTGACCCTGCCCTGCCTGCACGGCGGCGCCTTGCGTGCGCCGCGGTTTGCCAGATCTGTGCCGCGCTTGCTGCTTGCCGGCGTTGGTGCCGGCATGCGCTTCTGTCATGGTGCGATCCTGGTGAAGCGGTTGGCCGGGACGACCCGGCCAACCATTGCTGCCGATTACTTCCCGCCGGCTCCCTTGTCGATGGACCTCATCACCGCCTCGGTCATCTGGTCGATGGTGAAGCTCGCCGGACGCTGGCTGGGCGGGTAGTCCTTGAACGTCTGGAGGAACGGTGCGACCCGCGACGACGCATAGCTGACCATATAGGCATTCTTCGCCGTCCAGTCATAGTACTGATCGGAGACGACATCTGCGCGTTCATACGGATCCATGCGCAGGTTGAACACCTTCGGCACGCGCAGGCAGGTGAAGGGATTGGCCCATACCTCGAAGCCGCCCGGATGGCGCTGCTCGCAGA
The DNA here is from genome assembly GCF_905397435.1 of Cupriavidus numazuensis. GTDB lineage: Bacteria > Pseudomonadota > Gammaproteobacteria > Burkholderiales > Burkholderiaceae > Cupriavidus > Cupriavidus numazuensis. The sequence goes on along the minus strand of NZ_CAJPVI010000050.1, from coordinate 18,493 downwards.
ACACGAACTTCCAGTCGTTGTGGCGCATCGCGACCAGCACGCCGTCATCGTTGAAGTAGAAGAAGTCCTGGCGCGGTCCGGTATTGGTCTGCCCGGTCAGGTATGGCAGGAAGTTATAGCCATCCAGGTGGACCTTGAAGGACTTTCCGCCAATGCTGGCGCCCTTGAGGAGCCGGTCCTTGATGTCGCCGTCGCCGGCCGCGGCAAGCAACGTCGGGAACCAGTCGAGACCGGACATCATGGTCGTGGACACCGTGCCGGGCTTGATCCTGCCCGGCCAGCGCACCAGTGCCGGCACGCGGAACGCGCCTTCCCAGTTGGTGTCCTTCTCGCTGCGGAACGGCGTGGTTGCGGCGTCCGGCCACGACCACTGGTTGGGCCCGTTGTCGGTGGTGTAGACCACGATGGTGTTGTCGGTCACCTTCAGGTCGTCGAGCGACTTGAGCAGTTTGCCGATATCGCCGTCGTGCTCGAGCATGCCGTCCGCGTACTCATTGCCCGGCATGCCGCTCTGCCCGCGCATCGATTCGCGCACGTGTGTGAACGCGTGCATGCGCGTGGTGTTCATCCACACGAAGAACGGCTTGTCGGCCTTGACCTGCTTCTCCATGAAGCCGATCGCCGCCGCCGTGGTTTCGTCGTCGATGGTCTCCATGCGCTTGCGGTTCAGCGGACCTGTGTCCTCCACCTTGCCGTCGGCGAAGGAATGGACAACCCCGCGTGGCCCATTCGCCTTGACCCAGGCCGCGTCATTCTTCGGATAGTACGGGCGCTCGGGCTCCTCTTCCGCGTTGAGGTGGTAGAGGTTGCCGAAGAACTCGTCGAAGCCATGCGCGGTCGGCAGGAATTCGTTGCGGTCGCCGAGGTGGTTCTTGCCGAACTGCCCCGTCGCATAGCCAAGCGGCTTGAGTGCCTGCGCAATGGTCACGTTCTGCGCCTGCAGGCCGACCGGGGCGCCAGGAATGCCGACCTTCAGCAGGCCCGTGCGCAACCCGACCTCACCGGTGATGAATGTGGAGCGGCCTGCCGTGCAGCTGTTCTCGCCGTAATAGTCGGTGAGCATCATGCCTTCATTGGCGATGCGGTCGATGTTGGGCGTGCGATAGCCCACCACGCCGTGGCTGTAGGCGCTGATGTTGGTCTGCCCGACGTCATCGCCAAAGATGACGAGGATGTTCGGCTTCTTGCCGGATGACGACGTAGCCGCCAGCGCTGGCGCCGATGCCGCGTCAACCGGCGCACTGGCCGCCACGGGTGGGTTCTCCCTGGCCGGTACCGGTGCCTCTGCGGCCGGCGCTGGCGCAGGCGCCTGTGCCGCGGGCTGCTGCTCCTTGGGCGGCGCTTCCTTCTTGCCGCAGCCCGCCAACGTGAATACGGCGGCGGCCATGGCCAGCATTACCAGCCTGGAGCCCCGCCCTCTCGCTATGCCTTGTTCAATTCGGTGCATGTCCCGCCTCCGTTCGTTGACCCGTTACGGTCGTTCACTGCTTCTTGCTTGGTGCTCATGGCTTGCTGGCCGGATAGACCTGCAGCCAGTCCTGCTTCATGCTGACCACCGTCCAGCCCTTGGCCCGGGCCGCGTCGAGCGCCTTGTCGAGCTTGCCGACCTTGGACTGCCGGTCATAGGCAAACTCGCGCTCGGCGTCGTCGTGGTGGACCAGCACGGCCAGCCGCGGGCCTTCGCCGCCCGCGGTGTACTCCAGCATCTGCAAGTCGCCGTCCGAATTGCCCACGGCGAGAATGGGGCGCCGCCCGATATGGCGGTAGATGCCGACCGGCTTGCCCGGCCCGTCATCGATGAATTCCAGCTTCGGCTCGCGCACCAGCACCGGCTTGCCGTCACGCAGCGTGTACTTGACCGCCTGCGAGGAACCGATCACCTGTTCGGGCGGAATGCCGTAGATCTTCTCCGTCCACGGCCGCATGAAATCGATGGTGCCGCCCGAGACGATGTAGGTCTTGAAGCCGTTGGCGCGCAGGTAGGACAGCAGCTCCAGTTGCGGCTGGTAGACCAGTTCGGTGTAAGGACGCTGCAGCTTCGGATGCTTCGCCTGCGCGAGCCAGGTACGGATCGTGCGGTCGTATTCATCGACCGTCATGCCGCTGTTGGCCGCGGCAATCAGCGCGAGCAGCTGTTTCTCGTTGCGCATCAGGGCCTGCATGTCGTTGGCCATCAGCGCCTTGAAGGCTGGATTGCTCTTCCACTCGGGATGCTGCGGTGCGGCGGCCTTGACCTGATCCAGCAGGAAAAAGAACTGGAAGTAGAGCGGCTGCTCGCTCCACAGCGTGCCGTCGTTGTCGAACACGGCAACACGGTCGGCCGGTGCGACAAAGGTGGGCGAACCGGGTCGCGTGGTGTCCGCCACGAACTTCAGCAATGCCTGCCGCGCCGGTCCGTCGCGCCATGACGGCAACGCTTGCGCGGCGGCCTGCGGCGATTGCGCGGATTGAGCACCTGACTGCGCCGCGGCGCCTTCGGTCGGTGCCGCGCATCCGCCGAGGGTGCCGCCGCCGGCAAACGCCAGTGCGGCGAGGCACAGGGCGGCCAGCGCCGGGCTCAGCCGGTTGCGGGCGGGCTGCCTGGTTTTGGAGGTGTGCATCGCGCGCGCTCCTGTTGTTGGAATACGGTTCGAAAGCAGAATGAGCAGAGCAAGCCGAAGAAGCCGAACAACCGGCTATCGCGCCATGGCCACTGGCTGCTGCCTGCGCATTTCGGCCCAGCGGCTGTCGTCCATCACCAGGCGGAAGCCGAGATGCGACATGCTGTTGTACGGATCGGTGCCGCGCCGCGCGCTGGGGCGGTAGCTCAGGCAGTAGTCCTCGTTGCAGAGGAAGGACCCGCCGCGTGTGACGCGCTTGGGCGCGCCGACGGGCACGCCCGGCTCGCTCGGATCCCAGGACGCCAACGGGCCTGGAGGATCGTCGACCAGCCTGTCCAGCGCAGCCTCGCGCCGGAACTGGTCGGCGCGGTACCAGTCCGCGACCCACTGCCACGCATTGCCGGTCATGTCATAGAGGCCGTAGCCGTTGGCCGGAAACGTGCCGACCGGACTGGTGCCCAGCGCGCCGCCCGCCTTCGGACTGATCACCGGGAACGGCTGCCCTTGCTGGCCCTGCCAGACGTTGGCCATCTGCTTGCCGTCGGGCGCGAATTTCTCGCCCCATGCATACGTGGCCTGCTCGAGGCCGCCGCGCGCGGCAAACTCCCACTCCGCTTCGGTGGGCAGACGCTTGCCGGCCCACTTGGCATAAGCCTGCGCGTCTTCGTAGGAGACCTGCACGACCGGGTGATTGTCCTTGCCCTCGATGGACGTACCCGGCCCGGTCGGATGACGCCAGTCCGCACCCGGCACATAGCGCCACCAGCGCGAGTAGTCCTGCAGCGGCACGGGCCGCGACGTGCCCACGAACACCATGGCGCCCGCGACCATTGCACTGGCGGGCGGGCGCGGCGTACCGGGCGGCAGCTGGACCTTCAGGGTTTCCCAGTCAGGCGCTTTCTCGGCGGTGGTGACATAGCCGGTCGCTTCGACGAACTTGCGGAACTCGGCATTGGTGACATGGTGCTGGTCCATCCAGAAGCCGTGGATGCGCACCTTGTGCGCGGGCTTCTCGTTGGCCTGGGCCATCTTGCTGTCGCTGCCCATGAGGAATTCGCCGCCGGGCACATGCACCATGCCGGCCGGGCCACGCGTGCCATCGCCAACGACCACGCCCTGCCCCTGGCCACCCTGGCGGCCGTGCTGGAACCACCAGGTCGCGCCGAAGCCCGCCGCCACACCGGTGCATACCAGCATTGCGACGATGGCACCGCGCCAGCGGCTCGGCCGGTCTGCGACCGTGGCCGCAACGCCTTCCGCCTGCGCCATGCCTGTGGCGGAATTCCGGCACTTCTTGCTGCCCATGACTCTTCCTCCGCAAAGCCGAAATGGTGCGTAGAACGCACCCCGAAGCTATCGTTACAGAAGGAAAAGCGAAACGGAATTGAGTTTTCTTGGGTGGTGATTTTAGATATTTCGCATCGACTACCGCAAAGCTCCGGTATATGCGTCCACGCCGGGCTATCGCATCACCCTAAGCAGCAATTCGGGGCAATGGGTCAGTGACTCTTGCAGAGGTCCGCAGGAAGACCTGCCACAAATGCGGCAAACCTCACATTGCCGTTGTGTATCGCGACGGCAACGTGCGCGGAGCACGCCGCCGTCCGCCGTGCATCCCATCCGTGCGGTCAGGAACATTCCGTTCGCAGAACCGAGGTGCCTACCAGCACTGCGCACTCGCCCGCGTATTTCCCTCGTTCCCTTGCGCGCCAAGATGATCGATCGTGTAGCTACCACAAGCATCACCCTGCTGGGCATTGATCGGCGTGGCGGTGGCGACATACGTCGTAGGCGTGTCTTGCCGCACCGCCAGCTGGTAGAACGCCTGCCCGCTGGACTGCACTTCGACCGGCAAGCGGGCATAGCCGAGCGTGTCCGGACTGGCGCTGTAGCGGTTCTGCATGGTGAAGAAGCGCTCCTGGCGCGTGGCGAAGTCCAGCAACGCGGTCTTTGCATCGGTGCGGCGCGAGGTGCGCACGTTTTCCGTGTAGGAGGGATAAGCGATCGATGCCAGGATGCCGACGATGGCCACCACCACCATCAGTTCGATCAGGGTGAACCCGCGCGCGGCGGGCGCGCACGGGCGCGGTCGATGTGTTGTCATGATTTAGCGAAGCTGGATCCAGTTGAGCCGCCGCACGCTCGGCGGTGGCGGGTTGATCTTGATGGTGGCGCCCTTGCCGTCCACCGTTTGTGCGACGAGGAAATTGCCGCCCTTTTCGGTATTGACGATCGTGGAAGCGCCCGTGGCGTTCAGGCCCACGCCACTGATCGCACTGTCTCCTGCGTTCGGCACGGCCAGGCCCTGCGCGCCGAAGAAAGACTTGGCCAGCGCACCGCCAGACCCCAACGAGAGCGCCATGGTGAAGCCGCGCGGCAGCCGGTCGTCGCAGCTCAGCAGTTGCTGCGCCGCCGGGATGATAGTGTTGACGATGACCATGCCGTGGCTGAGGATCGGGTTATAGACGACCTGCTCGCCGGCCTCGGGCAGCGCCAGCACCCAGCCCATGCGACCACTGGCGCCGGTGCAGCTCGGCGAATCCTTCCAGCAGACGTCGTTGCGGCTGACCGAGCGGTACGCCGGCGAAGTCGCCGTGGCCTGCAAGGTGCCCGTGATGGCTTGCGCCTGCAGGCTGGCGCGCGTGACCGTGTCTTGCGCGGTCAGCATGGTGAACTGCGTGGCCGGCCCCGCCTTGGCGTTCCAGCCCGCCATGTCCCAGTCCCAGATGCCGTAGAGATGATGGGTGCCCGATGCAAAGGTCACCGCGTTGGTCTGGGTCTGCTCGAGCCGCTGCCCGGTGCCAAAGCTCAGCAGCATGCGCGGCTTGCCGGTCACGCCCTTGCCCGGCACCGATGCGGCGATCAGCGCGGTGGTAACCGGGGCGCCCTCTGTGGAGAACAGTGGTTTGGCCGAGGCATGCCACTCGTCCGGATTCGACGAGGTCAGGTCGAAGCGCCAGATATTGCCGAGCACATCGCCGGCATAGACATAGTCGGTGATGTGGTCGCGGTCCAGGTCGGCCGGCGTGACGTGGGCAATGCCGTTCTTTGCGCCGCCGGCTGCACCGCTGCCCGTGTCGAGATAGCGGAAGCTGATGGCGCCGCTGCCCGGGTCCACGAGCATGATAAACAGGCCCGCGGTGCCCGCCGCGCTGTTCAGGCCGTTGCCGAACAACACAGCCCACATGCCGTTGTGCAATCGCCGGATCTGCGGCGTGCCGTAGGTGCTGCCGAGGTGCTTGCCGCAATCGGCGATGTTGGCGCAAGCGATATTGCCCGACGACCATTCGCCCACGACGAGGCCCGATGCATTGGCTTCGCTGAACCGCGACGGGTCGGAGACATCAAGCGCGTACAGCGTGCCGCTGGCCGTTGCGGACTTGTCCGCCGCCGGGCCCGTTGCGTTACCGCCGCCACCAAGACCGCCGACGAGCCACGTATGCCAGGCGCCGGCGTAGAACAAATCGCCGGTGCCGGGCGTGGCATCGACGTACAGGTTGTGGGCGTACTCGGGCGCGCTGAAGTCATAGTACCGGTTGGTGCTGTGGATCGTGCCCAGCACGGCGCCCGGCATATAGGCCAGCACTTCGCGGCCATCGTTGGGCGTGGTGGCATCGCTGGTGAAGCGTCCATCCTTGTCGTAGCGGCCTGCGCGGAAGCCATGCAGCAGGCCATCGTTGCTGCCCCCATAGACGACGTTCTGGCGCTGGGCGTGAGCGGCCTTGTACTGCGCATAGGTCTGCGCCTTGCTGTCGCGCTCCGGCATGGTGGTTTTCGGATAGAGCGCGTCGGCCCAGGTGCCGGCGTACGGCGCGGACGGGTTGCCGGCCCAGTTGGGGCTCGCGTTGATGATGTCGCCCAGCACGCTGCCGCGCGCCCGGAATGTGCCGGCGCCGGCGTTGTTGATCTCCTTGCTGCGGTCGCCGCGCAGGTAGCGCAGGCGTGCATCGCTCTGGCCGGCATCGCCGGCGGTCAGCGCAGTCTGCTGTGCGGGCGCGAGGCTGGCCCAACGGAACGGCACACCGCGCGCGCCATCCCAGGTCAGGATCGTGCGCGCGTCGGGCGACTGCGCAGTCGCGCTTGCACCCGTTTCCGCGCACGCGCCCCCGGTCAGCGAACAGGCTGCGTTCCAGTTGGCGCGCGGATTGATCGACACCACGCCGTTGGTGTCGGACACGAGGTCGTGCGCGGTGAGCGCGCCCGACCAGTTGGTCGACTGATAGAACGCCTTGTAGATCTGCGTGCCGGTCTCCACGCGCGACGATTCCTGCAGGTTCGCACCGGCCGAGCCCGCCGACTGCGCGGCAGGCGCCGCGCGGAAGCACAGGAGCTCATGCACGTTGCTGCCGTCGCCGGTGCCGGCCGCAAACCCGAAGCGGAACGTCTGCGGCAGCGGCCCGTTCGATTCCAGGATCGACTTGTCGTTCAACACCGTGCGCGTGGTACCGCCGTTGACGCTATACGACAGGCTCAGCCGGCCGTTCTGCGTGAGACGCAATGCGTAGGTGATCGGGATGGCCTTGCCGCGCAGCGGCAGGTAGACGCCCTGCTGGTTGGCCAGCGCGATGCCCGGGTCGCTATGGGCCATGTAGTTGTAGTTCAGCGCGACCTTCTCCGAGGTCTGGCGGATGCTGTTCGGGTAGTAGGCCCCGTTGACGACCAGCACCTGGCTGAAATCCCACAACGCCCCGGTCGAACAGGTTTTCCGCACAGCGAGCGCGCGCAGTGGCGCGATGAGGCTGTCCGGGTAGTACTGCGGATAGCGCGCGGACAGCGAGGCCCAGTTCACATCGCCGGCGCCGCGCAGGCTGATTCGGCCCGGCGTGGGGCCCGCACCGCCGTCCGGGCCCGACCCGGTAGTGGTGTTGTCGCTCTTGTTGGAAAAGTTTCCGAACTCGTCGATGCCAAGGCCGATATACGCGCCCGCCACACCGTCATAGACCGAGTTGCCGTTTGCGCAGCTGTAGCCCAGGCTGCCACCGAGCGCGCCAACGGTAGGCGGCCGGCTGCCGTCGGCCAGGAAGAAGCTGATGCCGTCGGCGCCGCGGCCTTCGTGGTTGTCGCCGCCATAGGTGATGGCCGTGAAGGTGATGTCCAGGCCCTGTCCTGCAGGGAAGGCAAAGTCCGACACGATCGCGCCGTTCTGCCGGTCGCCATTGCTGCCGCTGGGCTGGTAGTCCCCGTTGGTCAAGCGCAGCGCGCCGCTGCCGGCAATGTCCGGCAGGCGTCCTTTCGAACCGCCGACCAGTTCCCGGCCCCGGTAGTACGGCAGTCCCGAGCAGGCAGGAATGGTGCCGGTGTTGTTGCCGGCGGTCAGGCAGGCACCGGCCATCGGCCTCCACTGCAGCACGGACGATGCGCCGGTGAACGTGTCCGCCACGACCATCTGCGCGCGCGCGTTGCCCGCGAGCACGATGACGGCCAGCACGGTCGCCACGCGTACATCGGTTGTCTTCATTCAGAGGCTCCCATGATCGGTAATGCCGTCGCCGACCTCGACCGTGCTCTGCAGCACGGCCGCAGTGTTTTCATTGCCGCCGGATCCGGCAGCCGATACGCGGTAGAGCTGGTAGCGCCGGTCCGGCGACGCGCCGAGGTACTGGACATACAGTCCGGGCTGGCGCTGGTAGTTGATGTCAGTGCCCGCCATGCCGCCGCCGGCTTCAACGGTCATGGTGGCGGGCTTGTATTCGGCGCGCGTCGCCCACGGCACCGCCATGGGATTCGCCAGCGGCTGACGGCAGACCTGGATGCCGCTCGGCACGGTGGCAGTCGTCACCTTTGGCTCGCAATCGGTGCCGGTGCCGCCGTTGCCCAGGCCCAGCCACCATTCGCCGTATTTCATGGCGTTGTAGGCGGCCTCGAACGCGCGCTGCTTGTCGCGCGTGTTGCCGGCAATGCTTTCCTGCACGCCGACGCTGCGGAACATGGCCACCGCAAACAGCGACATGATGATCAGGAACAGCATGCCGACCACCAGCACGAAGCCGCGGTCACCGCTGCCTCGCAGGGACAAGGTTCGGGAACGGGTATGTCTCATGACCGGTTCAGCAGCCCGATGGTCTGCTCCCAGTTCGTGCTGGCGGGCTGCCCCGGCTGCCTGGCGTTCGGATTGGCAAACGTCAGCGCGATGCGTGCCGTACGCACCAGCGGCCACAGGCTGGCGCGCGTCACCTCGTCGGCGCTGAGGTAGCGGTCGACATTGCCCGCATCACCGCTGTCGGTGCCGTACAGCACGCTGAAACGCGTGATACCGCCGACCAGCACAACAGGTGCTGCGCCGTTGAGCGAGCACGTGAGCTCGCCGTCCGCACTGACGGCAAACGTGTTGATGTGGATTTGCGCGGCGCCCGACGTGTTGGTTTGCCCGAGGCAGTTGGTAATGCCGTCTCCACTGTCGGTCACGTAGCGCGTCGTCAGCGATTCGCCAACCCCGCTGGCGGCGCTTCGCCCTCCGATGCCCTGCCCTGCAGCAAGCTGGCCGAAGTCGCCTTCGGCAAACGGCAGCGCCGAGACCGCGGAGCCGTTCAGAGGATCGGGGAAATAGCCCGCTGCCCGCACGGAATCGGTCAGCACCGTCAGAGCCATGCGTTCGTTATCCTGCAGCGCGGCCAGGCGGTCCTGGTCCGCATGGGCCTGGCGCATGCCGAGGAACGCGGCCAGCAGCCCGCCCAGCATGAACAGGGCAATCACCATCGCCACCAGGATCTCGATCAGTGTCGTGCCGGACGGCCTGCGGCCTGCCCGCCTGCGCGGGCGCATCGTTTTCGCATTCATGGCTGGATATGCAAGGTGAAGCGCTGCACGCTGGTCTGGGCCTGCGCGCCGAGCGCCGTGTTGCGGTGCATGGCGATGGTCTTCTCGCTCCAGCTCACGGTGACCGAGCAATTGACGGGCGGAGCGGCCATGTTCACGCAGTTGAGTTCGGCGTCGTAGCCGGGAAAGCGCGCCTGCATTGCGGTGGCCCAACCTTGCAGGTCGGCGGCGGCAAGCTGCGCCGGCGAGCAAGCCGCGTCGCGGCAGTTCGCCGCGGCGCTCAGTGGATTGCCGGCCCCGGATGCCGTGACCGCGTTCCCCTGCATGGCGACGCGGGCCGGCACGGTGCCGGCGGCCCAGTAGGCGCGGTTGGCCTGCATCATGGCGGCCAGGCTTTCGGTCTGCAGCGCGATCAGCGATCGCACGCGCGCCACATGCGTGTTGCCGAGGGCGGCGGCCTGCATCTTGGCCAGCCCCAGCAGGCCGATGGCCGTGATCACTACGGTGACGAGCACCTCGATCATCGAGAAGCCGGCGGCGCGGCCGGTGCGGTCGGCTAAGCGCATTGCCCGACCCCGCTGGAAACGACGATCTGGCGGCCCACCTGGCTCACCGCTACGCAGCGTGTCAGCGTCGCGTTTTCGGGCACCGTCTGCAAGGCGAGTGTCAGGCCGCCGGCATTCAGGTTGCGGGCAAAGCCGTCGCGGCCGTAGGTGATGGCGGTGGCATCCGGCGCCGCCGTGAACGAGTCGCCACCAGGCAGCGCGCGCCGCACGCGCACCACCGCCTCACCGTCGTCCCGGACCCCCGACGCGTTGTCATCGGCAAACACGATCCAGCCGTCCTGCCACGTATTGCGCTGCGAACAGGCGTTGCCGTCCGAGGATGCGCATACGCTCACCGGCAAGCCGCGCTGGATCGCCTCGCTGCGGGCAAGCTGCAGATCGCCCACCATGGCATTCACGCCGTTCGAGATGCGCGCGCCCTGCAGCGTAGTGACGAACGATGGCACGGCCACCATGGCGAGAATCGCCAGGATGGCAACCGTGATCATCAGTTCGATCAGCGAGATGCCGCGTGCGCGCAGGCGCCCCCGCCGGCCGCGCCACGGCGCCGGCCGATTGCAATATGGATTCGCCATGCCGTCACAACCGACAGGCGAACGCCGCCCCGCCCTGCTCGCAAACAGAGTTGACCATTGACTGACCCCTACGACATTTTTTTGTAGTGGCAGCCCGTCTGTGCGAGCTGCGCCCTGACCCCAACGACGCACAGCCCGTCCTTCCTGCGATATCCGGCGCGTTGCATGCCGTATCCGCAGGAGGTGCTCTTTATCCTGGCAAGACTGGTGCGAAGGACGCTGCGATCCGGCCCTTCCTCTCTCTCAGCACAACCACGAGGCCTGGCCGGAACGCAGCGAGAGCGAAGGATAAGACCGCACCGGTGGTCCCATCAACGGGACATTGGCGGAACAAAGTGGAAGGGGCGCTACAGACAATTGCGCCGAGGCATTTCAGTGGAACAGGAAGATCGAGGTCTTCCCGCGCACGCCTTGCATCGGCCTGTTTTGTATACAAAACTAGAATACAATAACAAACCTGAACTGTGTCCGGGCCGCGCCCGGCGACCCTTGGAGGAGGAAACCATGACATCCCGCGAAGCCAGCCAGACGCCGCAATACGTTGCCGCCCTGGAACCTGTCGAGAATTACCTGAAAGGCCACGCGACCGGCAAGGCCGAGTACATCCGCAAGGCGTTCCACCCTGACGCGCGCATCATCTCGTTCCGCGACGGCGTGCACTACAGCCTGACCGTCGAGGAGTTCATTGCCGCGCGCTTTCACGGCGAGCCAGCCGCCGACGAAGCCCAGCGCCAGCGCTTCATCACGCAGTTCGATGTCACGGGCAATGCCGGCTCGGCGAAGGTGGTGCTGCAGTATCCGGGGGTGACGTTTACCGACTACTTCACGCTGCTGGAGATCAACGGCGTGTGGGGCATCGCCAACAAGACCTTCAGCGCTGCGACGCCGCCGGAAGCCAGGTAACGGTCGCCATCCGCGCGTTGCCGCTGCGTGAATCCGCGCCGGACAGGCGGGCCTTGAGGTCATCGCGCTCGCTGAAGCGCGGCGCGGCGAGCCACGCGCCGAGTTCGTCGCGCCAGTTTTCCCACGCGTTCTCGTCGAAATCGAATTCCTCGTCGAGCCGACCGCGGTCGCGCAGGTAGAAGCCCGACACGCGCGTGCCGTCCCAGTAGGCGACAGCCACATCGGCGAAATCGGCCGTGGTGCCGGCGGGCATGTCGCGCAACAGCATCGCCAGGGTTGCCTTGAACGCCTTGAAATCGTCGGTGGGCATGGCGCGCTCCGCTGGAGGGTGGGACGATGCTGACAGCGTGCTCCTGTTCGCCGGCCGCGTCAAATCACCCGTGCGCTACCACACGGTTCCTGCCCTGCTCCTTGGCCGCGTAGAGCCGCTGGTCCGCCGCGGCGGCCAGCGCATCGAGGCTGTCGCATGCGTCCGCCACCAGTTCCGCGACGCCGATCGACACCGTGTAGCGGATCTCCCGGCCCGGCGCGCCAATGCGCAGCAGTGTCGGGTCCGGCATGCATACGGAACCGGCAATCGCCAGACGCACACGCTCGGCGATCTCTGCCGCATCCTCGGGAACGGTATCGGGCAGCAGCACGCAGAACTCCTCGCCACCGACGCGCGCCACCAGGTCCCGCGGGCGCACCGCGGCCTTGGCCACCGTCGCCAGGTGCTTGAGCACCTCGTCGCCGGCGGCGTGGCCCCAGCCGTCATTGATCAACTTGAAGCGGTCGATATCGAGCATCAGCAACGCAACGCGGCGGTCGATCTGCCGCCGTTGCGTGAACCCGTCAAAGCCCACCGCGAGCCCACGGCGGTTTGACAGGCCGGTCAGCGCATCGACGCGTACCAGTTCGCGCAACGCGTCGCTGAGCCGGATCTGCCGGGCCAGCAGCTGGTCGACGACCAGCAGCGTCGACCACAGGAGAATGCCGAGCAGCAGCCAGACCCCGATGAAGTTCACGCTGAACTGGCTGACCACCGACAGGAACAGGACTTCGGCCGGCACGTAGTCAACCAAAACCAGATCGGCGGTATCGAGCTTCCGGAACAGCAGAAAGTCCTGGCCCGAACGCTCGCGTCCGGTGCCGGCCTGCAACAGCATCGGCGAGGACACATGGCCCCAGCGTCCGGGAAGCGTCTTCAGCCAATCGCCCTCGCTGACCGCGAACGTCGATTCGCTTGACGCGATCAGCGCCCCGCGTCCATCCAGCAATGCCTCCTTCCCCTCGTATCTGGCTCGCGACTGCAGGAACTGCTGGAACACGCGTTGCGGAACACCGAGTACGATCGCCCCCCGGACCACCCCGCCATGCACGACTGGTGTCACCAGCAGCAGGCGGGCGCTGCCCACGTTCCTTACGTGGCTCGGGTCGAAAAGCACGGCATGGTCATTAGCCTGCTCGCGCGCGAGCCTGAGCATCCGCGCGTCGCCAAAAGCGCCGAGGAGTCCGGCCATCTGCGCATCCTGGATGGGCGGATTTGCGACCACGATGCCCGTTGTGGAGATGAACAATGCGACCTCGAGCTCGGCCATCAGATTGTGCTCGACTGGCAGCAACTGGCTCATCAGCCGGGCCACACCCAGGTCCTGGACAAAGGCGTCCTCCGATGGATTCAGCTGCGGAATCGCCGCGAGCTCGCGCCTGCCGATACCGCGAACGGGCGCATCGGAATCGGGCACGGGCATGCCCCAGAACGTATTGGCCCGCGCCGCCAGCACATTCCGGACAGCCGCATCGGGCGCCCCGCCGGTCGAGCGCAACTCGGCGAACTGGTTTTCCGCACTGCCCCGCAGGAAGCGCATCTGGCGCTTGCCGGCATGAATCGCGGCATCCAGCGCCATAACCTGCAGCTCGAGCCGATGCGCGCGGAGGTCGAGCTCTCGCGCCCGCACCAGGAAGTACTGGCGGCCGGCCAGTACCAGCGTGATCGCGAACACCGCAGCGAAACAGAGCACGACTGTTCGACGCGGGCGCGCGCTGGCGCGCTGCCAGAGGCGCGTGACGGGCGACGCTGACGAGCTGCTGTTGGGGCGCATGCCGGGTCTCCCAGAATTGCCTGCGACGTTGGGCTGCGGGGCCAGTGTACCGCCGTAACCAGCACATAAAACGCCGCACGCGATTGTCTTCCGCTTGCCGCTGACACATTCGTCGCCAAGAATGGAGGAAGCACCTCTTACCCATCAGCATGCCATCCGGAGCCGACAACCATGCCAGAGGCCAGCATTACCGCACATCTCCCCACCGTGGACATCGAGTTCAAGCGACATAACGTGCCTGAGCAGAATGCCGAACTGATATCCGTGCTGATCCGGGCAACGCCTTCCTTCGCGGCCATGGAGCACTGGCTTGCGCAATATCCGCCGCTGCCTTTCGAAGAGGTCGTTCAGTGGTGGGCGGACATGGTGCGCGCGACATGGCAACCATGGCTGTCCCTCAACCCCGCCTTCTCACTGCTACTGCCATACCAGGACCGGGAAGCATAGTCATAGTCGCCGGCCTGCCTCAAAGAAAGCAGACCATCGGGCACATCCGCACAATCCGCAGAGATTGCGGCAGTGACTGCTGCTGCGCTTGTTCCGCCACTCCGGCTGACCTAGACTGAATGCGGCGTTCTTCGCCGTGCACTTTCCGCGGCCGCCCGCGCAGCCAGCGACCGGCCGCGCCCTGCAAGGAGACAGGCGATGCTGCAAACATCCATTTCCGAGCGGGCGCTGTCCCGCGGGCTGCTCGATGTCCTGATCCGCGCGGGGCTCATCGCCACGCTTGTCACCTTCTGCTTCGAGATCTTCCACCCGTTCTTCAACCTGGTGGTCTGGGCGTTGATTCTCGCGGTCACCATCTACCCGCTGCAGGTCCGCCTGCGCGGCCGGCTGGGACTCAGCGAAGGCCATATCGCAACGCTGATTGTCCTGCTGTCCATCGGCATCATCCTGGTGCCCGCCTACCTGCTGGGGGTCGCCGTGTTCGAGTCAGTGGAACGCGCCATCGACGTCATCAAGGAGGGCAGTCTCAGCATCCCGCAGCCGGCGGAGTCCGTCGCCAGCTGGCCGCTGGTGGGCCAGCAGCTCTATGAGTTCTGGCAACAGGCCGCTACCGACCTGAGCGGCCTGCTGATGAAAGTCGCACCCCAGCTGAAGGGCTTCAGCGTCGGCTTGCTGGCCAAGCTGGCGGGCCTTGGCACGGGCCTGCTGGTGTTCGTGTTCGCGCTGATCATCGCAGGCATCATCATGGCCTACGGCGAAATGGGCACGCGCAGCGCCGAGCGGATCGCCTGCCGCATCGTCGGGCCTGACCGCGGCGTACGCATCGTGGAACTGTGCACCGCCACCATTCGCGCCGTGGCGCAGGGCGTGGTCGGCATCGCCTTCATCCAGATGATGCTGATCGGCGTTGCCTTCATCATCAAGGACATTCCCGGCGCCGGACTGCTGGCGCTGGCCATCCTGCTGCTTGGCATCATGCAACTGCCGGCCACGCTGATCACAATACCGGTGATTGTTTATGTTTTCGCCACCGAGGGCACCACCTTGGCGACGATCGTATTCTCGGTCTATGTGTTCGTGGCTGGCCTCGCCGATAACGTGCTCAAGCCGCTGCTGCTCGGGCGCGGCGTGGATGTGCCGATGCCGGTCGTGCTGATTGGCGCGCTCGGCGGGATGGTCAGCGGCGGCATCATCGGCCTGTTCATCGGCCCGGTGATGCTGGCGGTCGGCTACCGGCTGTTCTGGCTGTGGGTGGACGAACCCGCCGCCACGGTCGAAGCCGTGGCGGCGCAGCCGACCGAGGCGCTGTCGCCGGCAGCGCCTCCGCGCGTCAGCTGAAACCCTTCGCGGTCTCAGCGTTCGCCGCCCTGGCGGGCCAGCAGGTCCGCCATGTCGTCGGCGTGCTCTTCCTCGACCGCCAGGATCTCTTCCATCATGCGCCGCGACGTCGGGTCGCGGTCGCCAAGGAACGTGACGATCTCGCGATAGCTGTCGATCGCGATGCGCTCGGCAACAAGGTCTTCGCGAATCATGTCGGTCAGCGTCTTGCCTTCGACATACTCGGCGTGTGAACGGCTGGTCAGCCCGTCCGGCGCGAAGTCGGGCTCGCCACCGAGCTGCACGATGCGCTCGGCAATCTTGTCGGCGTGCCCCTGCTCTTCATTCGAGTGCGCAAGGAATTCCTCGGCCACGCTCTTCGAGTTCGGGCCCTGCGCCATGAAGTAGTGACGGCGATAGCGCAGCGTGCAGACAATCTCGGTGGCGAGCGCGTCATTCAGCAGCTTGAGCACGGTATCGCGCTCCGCGGAATAGCCGGCCGTCACCGCGCCATCGTCGATATGCTTGCGCGCACGCTCGCGCAGCGTCTTGACGTCTGTGAGGAATGGGGTCGTCGTTGTCGTCGTTGTCGTCGTCATCACGGGCTCCTGAGCGGACGGCGCGCGAGGGACCGCGCAATCCGGGGGTGGGATGGCTGTGTGACGCGAGAAGCGTGCCAGACGGCAGTGAGAGCATGCACGCCAGCGCAGACGCGCAGTTGAGGCAATGTCAAATGTCCCCGCGTGAAAAAAATGCACGGTGCGGGGCACGGGACGTGTGGAAAAAACTTCAACCGATCTGCACGGCATCGCGCTATGCAAAGTCAACGCTGATTGACCGTCGCCGTCATATTGTTGCCAAACTGGGTCACCGACACGGCCCCACCCAGTCCGGCCTGGTTGATATAAGCCTGATTGAACTGCCCATACTGACCGACAAAGGCCTGGTTGTACGCGCCGCTCTGCGTAACATCGGCGCGATTGCCATCGCCTTGCTGCACAGTGCCGGACTGGTTGTTGTTGCCGGATTGTCGGACGGCCAGCCAGTTGCCGAGTCCGACCTGCTGTGCCTGGATGACGTTGGATACGCCACTCTGCGCGAAAGTGGCCTGGTTGCCCGTACCGCTCTGCTGCAGCCCCATCCACTGCCGCGCGCCGGCCTGGTCCAGCGATGCCTGGTTCAACGAACCTTGCTGCACGACGGTGACGGCGCTGCCGCCATTGGCGAGTGCTTCATAGCGGGCCTCGGGAACGAGATCCTGGGCCTGCGCAGACGCCGTCGCAAACAACAATCCCGAGAGCCACGCAAGACGGCGACGACGAAGACGTATCATTTTGCGACTCCCCCATTGTTCGCGTTCTCACCCGGCGCCGGCACGGGCACCACGGCCACCTGCTCGTCATAGGCACGCAGATAGCTCTGGATGATCGGGTTCTTGAAATCGTCCTGGTTCTTCAGGCGCCAGCTGCCTTCCTGGATGCCTTGCACGATCAGGTGCACCAGCGCGGTCTCGATGGCCTCGCGCACGCATTGCTGAACCGGTTCATTGCGCGAGAAGCCCGCTTCGATTTCCAGCAGGTTCTTGGTCGATACGAAGCGGAACAAGCCGAAGTCCATCTGGATCGAGAAGATCGTCTTGCTGGTCGTGACGCTCTGCATGACCTGGCCCGTGCGGATGTCGACGGCCCGCAGGTTGACCGTCACCTGATCCTGCCGGTACTGCTCGGACGGACCGATACCGAGGTAACGCACGCCCGCACCGCCGGTCTTGACGTTGCTCTCATAAGCGACGATTGCGCCTTCGATCAGCATGTTCGCGGGCATCAGCGGCGGCAGCTGGATCTGCGCCTTGTCCTGCGGCAACTCCAGTGCACGAATGATCTTTCGTTCAGTCAGCAGGTTCTGCAGATTCTCGCGCTCGACCGGCATGAACCAGCGCGAATCGCGCAGCGACTTGATCAGCAGCGATGCAGCGCCCTGCGTGACGGATGTCGAGAAGGAGCTGTCAGGCGCGGGCTTGTACTGGCCGGTCTGGTCGCGCATGCCGTAGACCGCCACGGGAATGCGGCCGGCAGGTTCGGGGAGCCGCGTGAGGTCTCGTGCCACCTGCGTGGGCGGTGTCAGCTCGGCTGGCGAGTACGTCGAGGACGGGCGCGAGCTTGCGCAGCCGGCCAGCGCCAGTGCAACCAGCAGCAGTATCGAAAGCAAGCGGCAAGGCATTGTTGTCTCCGGCGGGGACGCCCACGAAGGAACGTTCATGTAGGCATGTCCTGATCAAGACCCGCCGGCCGGGGGCCGGCGGGCAATGCCGTTAGTGCTGGACGATGTTGGTAACGTTGCCGCTACCGCTAAGCTGGCTCACATTGGAGACCATGCCATTGCCGGTCTGCGAGATATTCACCTTGTTCATCGCCAGTCCCGCGCCGCCGATACCGGACTGCAGGACGTTGGCCGAGTTGCCGAAGCCATCCTGGGTCAGAACAATGTCGTTATACGAACCGGTTTGCGTAGTGCTGGCGACGTTCCACGACCCTGTCTGCGTGACATTGGCGGTCAGATGGTCTCCGCCTCCCTGGCTGAGATAGGCGAGGTTCGATACGCCATCCTGTTGCATCAGGTTGGCCGACAGATAGCTGCCGTTTGACTGCGCGATCGAGCCACGGTTGTAGTCGCCGTTCTGTTGGACATACGCCAGGCTGCTCACGGTGTTGAACTGGTTGATGGAGTCCCACCCGCCGAAAGCTGCCTGATTGCCAGTCCCGTGCTGGTAAACGCCTGCGTTCGCGCCGATATTGAAGCTCTGCGCGATCGATGCATAGTTGAAGTTTCCGGATTGGCCGATATCACCCGTAGCACTGCCGTTCCGGTATTGGGCGATCGAAGCCTGATTGCCGTGCCCCATGCCCGACGCATTCAGATCGGCCTGCTGGATGGACGCGGTCTGGTATCCAAGGTAACCAGCAGTGTCTTGCGAAATGCTTGCGAAGTTGCTGTTCCCATGGTCCGAACCAGCGTTCTGCTTGATTGTGGCGTGATCGTAGCCGCCCCCCACCCCACCATTCTGCTGACTGATGATCGCAGTATTGTAGTAGCCGCCCCCCTGATCGACGGATGCCATGCCCCCTTGTTCATTGCGTGCTTATCCGGTTAGCTCCCAGACCTACTAGATGTAGTGGGTAGCGATTTTTTGGCGTAGAGCTCGGCATAGGTCGGCGCGGTGACGTCACCAGCGATGCCGAGCAGGG
>NZ_CAJPVI010000049.1 GCF_905397435.1 Cupriavidus numazuensis | reverse complement strand
AGCCCGGCGTGAAGACGATTTGGCTTGGCCTGAAAGAAGTTCATGTCGCCGCGAAGACTCTGCGAGGATTACGAGCCGTCGATGATGGGGACAATTGTGTATAACCGCATGCCTTGAGCCAGGCGTTCTTGTAGGGCGTGAATACGGCGAATGGCTTGCCCTGGCCCGTCAGGATCTCGTCGCGCTCGAAGATGACCTGATCCTTGAACGTGAAGAGCACGCGCGCGTCCTCGGCCAGCGACTCGCGGACGGCAGCATCGCGCGCAACGGCATCCGGTTCATAGTCGTGGTTGGCGAACACGGCCTGCACATCCAGTTCACGAGCCAACGCGGGAATCGCGCTTGCGGCGGCATCGTTCATGACGATCAGGCCGCCGCCGGTCGCGCGCAAGGTGGCATCGAGCTCGACCAGCGACTCGCGGATGAAATCGACACGGCGATCCGCCTTCAGGCCACGCGCAAGCAGCGGGTCCAGGATATCGCGGTCGAACACGAACACGCACCAGACCAGACTGCAGTGCTTGAGGGCATAATGCAGCCCCGCGTGGTCGGTCGCCCGCAGGTCACGCCGGAACCACACGAGGCCGCGGTCGAACTGGCGGCTGATACGGTAGGGTGTGCGAGCGGCGGCTGGTATGTCTGTGGTTTGCATGGTGCCTTGGTGAAGGGGAGCCGGGCGATACCCTAACATAGCGATACGGTGGGCCCGCCCTCCGAAACACTTTCACTGACGATCCAAATCCCATGACCCTCGACCGCATCCTCCAATCCCAAGGCTTTGGCACACGCCGCTACTGTGGCGACCTGATCGCCGCAGGGCTGGTGGAGGTCAATGGCGAACTCTGCGAAGACCCCCGCGCACAATTCGAAGTGGACGGACTGCGCCTGATGGTCGACGGTGAGGAGTGGGTCGCCTGCACCAAGGCCTACCTGGTGCTGAACAAGCCGGCCGGCTACGAGTGCTCGCAGCGCCCACGCCACCACCCGAGCGTGTACAACCTCCTGCCGGTGCCGCTGCGCCAGCGCGAGGTCCAGGCCGTCGGCCGGCTCGACCACGACACCACCGGCCTGCTGTTGCTGACAGACGATGGGCAATTCATCCACGCCCAGACTTCGCCGAAACGCAAGGTGCCGAAGGTCTACGAGGTGACGACGGCCGAACCGGTCACGCAGGAACAGGTGGATGCCCTGCTCACTGGCGTGAAACTCGACGATGAACCCGCGCCGATCGCGGCAGAAGGGTGCGAGATCACCGGCGAACGGAGCCTGCGGCTGACCCTGCTGCAAGGCAAGTACCATCAGGTCAAGCGCATGGTGGTGGCTGCCGGCAATCACGTGAATGCCTTGCATCGCAGTGCCATCGGCGGCCTGAAGTTGGACCCGGCGCTCCCGGAAGGCGAGTGGCGTTGGCTGACGGCCGAGGATCTGGCGGCACTGACCAGCAAGGACTGAGCTACGATTTGCTGCGCCGCAGCGCGACCAATTCTTTTCCGGTCGCCCCCCGGTGATTTGATAAAATGCCAGGTATGGCCAAGTCCGAAGCTCCCATCAATCTGACGAATCAGTTCCTGATAGCCATGCCCGGCATGGCGGATCCGACTTTTTCGGGCTCTGTCGTCTATCTTTGCGAACATAATGAGCGCGGCGCGCTCGGGCTGGTAATCAACCGCCCGATCGACATCGACATGGCCACGCTGTTCGACAAGATCGATCTGAAGCTGGAAATTCAGCCGGTGGCGCACCAGCCCGTTTATTTTGGCGGCCCGGTGCAGACCGAGCGTGGTTTCGTGCTGCATGACCCGGTCGGCATCTACGTGTCGTCATTGGCTGTGCCCGGCGGCCTTGAGATGACGACATCCAAGGATGTGCTGGAAGCCGTGGCGAACGGCAGCGGCCCGCACCGCTTCCTGCTGACGCTGGGCTACTCCGGCTGGGGCGCCGGTCAGCTCGAAGACGAGCTTTCCCGCAATGGCTGGCTGACCGTCCAGGCCGACCCCGAAATCATCTTCAGCGTGCCGCCCGAGGAGCGCTTCGCGGCCGCCATCCGCCTGCTGGGCATCGACATCACCATGCTTTCCGGCGAGGCCGGGCATGCCTGACGGCGTGGGGCGCGAACTGCCCCGCGACGGCACGGTCCTGGCATTCGACTACGGCGAGAAAAAGATCGGCGTTGCGCTCGGCAACTTCGTCACGCGTCACGCGACTGCCCTGACAATCCTTCCGAACCTGTCGGTTGAAAGCCGCTTCCAGGCCGTCGGCGAGTTGATCCGTGAGTGGACGCCCGTGCAACTCATAGTGGGCATGCCGGTCAACCCGGAAGGCGGTGAGCAGCCCTCGATGCGGCTCGCGCGCCGCTTTGGCAATCAGCTCAACGGACGCTACAGCCTGCCCGTGGAGTGGGTGGACGAACGCTATTCCTCGCGCATGGCCGCCATGGGCGGCGCCCGCCGCGGCGAACTCGATGCCGAGGCCGCACGCATCATCCTGCAACAGTATTTCGACCAGCTTCCGCTATGACCCGACATACCAATCCCGACGCCGAGGCGCTCTACCGCGCCTTGCTCGACCAGGCCCAGGCGCTGATTCCGCAAGCCGAGCGCGCGCAGTGGTCCGTGGCCGGCATCCATTCCGGCGGTGCCTGGATTGCGCAGCGACTCGCGGCGGACCTCGGACTGCCTGACCACGGTGTCATCAACGTGGCCTTCCACCGTGACGACTATGCCAAGAAGGGCCTGCACAGCCAGGCCCAGCCGAGCACACTGCCGTTCGATGTGCAGGACCGCAAGATCCTGCTGATCGACGATGTGCTGGCCACCGGCCGCACCATCCGCGCGGCGGTCAACGAACTGTTCGACTATGGCCGTCCGGCGCGTGTGGCGCTGGGCGTGCTGGTGGACCGCGGCGGCCGCGAGTTGCCGATTGCGGCGGACCTGGTCGCGCTGCAGACTGAACTCCCGCGTGAAGCCACGCTCGTACTAGCGCGCCAGGGCGAAGGCGCCAAGGCGACCTTTGCCTTTACCACCGAATCCTCGGCCGGTTGATCCGGCCAATTTTTCGTCCACCGGCTCCAAGACCAGACTAGTCCCCCCGATTTTTGCCCGCGCCTGACCACCCATGACCAAGACGTTCCGCAACCCGCAGCTGACCAAGAACGGCGAACTGAAGCACCTGCTGTCGATCGAGGGATTGTCGCGTGACATGATCACGCACATCCTCGATACCGCCAGC
The DNA here is from genome assembly GCF_905397435.1 of Cupriavidus numazuensis. Lineage (GTDB taxonomy): Bacteria > Pseudomonadota > Gammaproteobacteria > Burkholderiales > Burkholderiaceae > Cupriavidus > Cupriavidus numazuensis. Next base: position 67,741 of record NZ_CAJPVI010000049.1, on the reverse strand, counting down.
CAGTTCGTGTCGCTGTCTGACTCCGACCGCGATGTGAAGAAGGTGCCGCTGCTGCGCGGCAAGAGCGTGTTCAACCTGTTCTTCGAGAACTCCACGCGTACGCGCACCACCTTCGAGATCGCCGCCAAGCGGTTGTCGGCGGACGTGCTGAACCTGAACATCAACGCCTCGTCGACCAGCAAGGGCGAGTCGCTGCTGGACACGATCAACAACCTGTCGGCCATGTCGGCGGACATGTTCGTGGTGCGCCACGCTAGTTCCGGCGCGCCATACCTGATCGCCGAACACGTTGCCCCGCACGTGCACGTGATCAACGCCGGCGACGGTCGTCATGCGCACCCGACGCAGGGCCTGCTGGACATGTACACGATCCGGCACTTCAAGAAGGACTTCACGCAACTGCGCGTGGCGATCGTTGGCGACATCCTGCACTCGCGCGTGGCGCGTTCGGATATCCACGCGCTGACCACGCTCGGCGTGCCGGAAGTGCGTGCCATCGGCCCGCGCACGCTGCTGCCGTCGGGACTCGAGCAGATGGGCGTGCGTGTCTTCCACAACATGGAAGAAGGCCTGAAGGGCGTGGACGTCGTGATCATGCTGCGCCTGCAGAACGAACGCATGAGCGGCGCGTTGCTGCCGTCGGCGCAGGAGTACTTCAAGGCCTTCGGCCTGACGCCGGAGCGCTTGGCGCTGGCCGCACCCAACGCCATCGTGATGCACCCGGGGCCGATGAATCGCGGCGTGGAGATCGATTCCGCCGTGGCGGACGGCCCCCAATCGGTGATCCTGAACCAGGTGACGTTCGGCATCGCCGTGCGCATGGCCGTGATGGGCATCGTGGCGGGAAACAGTGACTGACCGCGCGATGCCAACTTCGAGCCAGAACATCCCGAACACGCCAAGCGACACGACAAGCCAAGCTATGAAGATTCACATCCAGGGCGGCCGCCTGATCGACCCGGCCGCGAAGATCGACGCCCAGCAGGACCTCTACATTGCCGCCGGCAAGATCGTCGGCGTGGGCAGTGCACCCGCGGACTTCACCGCCAACAAGACTATCGACGCCCGCGGCCTGATCGTATGCCCGGGGCTGGTTGACTTGTCGGCCCGCCTGCGCGAGCCCGGCTACGAATACAAGGCCACGCTCGAATCCGAAGTGGCTGCCGCGGCCGCCGGTGGCGTGACCAGTCTGCTCTGCCCGCCTGATACGGACCCCGTGCTCGACGAGCCCGGCCTGGTCGAGATGCTGAAGTTCCGCGCGCGCACGCTGAACCAGACCCACGTCTACCCGCTGGGCGCGCTGACGCAGGGCCTGAAGGGCGAAGTGCTGACCGAGATGAACCAGCTGACCGAAGCCGGCTGCGTCGGTTTCAGCCAGGCCGAGGCGCCGGTGCGCAATACGCAGGTGCTGCTGCGCGCGCTGCAATACGCGCAGACCTTCGGCTTCACCGTGTGGCTGCGTGCGGAAGATCCGTTTCTCGGCGGCGGCGTGGCCGCGAGCGGCGCCGTGGCGTCGCGACTGGGGCTGTCGGGCGTGTCCGTGATTGCCGAGACGGTGCGCCTGCATACGATTTTTGAGTTGATGCGCGCCTCGGGCGCTCGGGTGCATATCTGTCGCCTGTCGTCGGCCGCCGGGCTCGAGCTGGTGCGCCAAGCCAAGCGGGAAGGGTTGCCGGTCACGTGCGACGTCAATATCCACCACGTCTCGCTGACCGACATGGATATCGGCTACTTCAACTCGCAGATGCGTTTCTCGCCGCCGCTGCGCAGCGCGCGCGACCGCGACGCTATCGTTGCCGCGCTGGCTGACGGGACCATCGACGCGCTGTGCTCGGACCACACTCCCGTCGATGACGACGAGAAGCTGCTGCCGTTTGCCGAAGCGACGCCGGGCGCCATCGGCCTGGAACTGCTGCTGCCGCTGACGCTGCGTTGGGCCGCCGAGCACAAGGTGCCGCTGCAGACTGCGCTGGCGCGCATCACCTCCGAACCCGCGCGCGTGGCTGGCCTGAAGGCCGGCACGCTGGCGTCGGGTGCCGTCGCGGACATCTGCCTGTTCGATCCGAAGGAAATCTGGAAGGTCGACCGCCAATCCATCAAGAGCCAGGGCAAGAACTCGCCGTGGCTCGGCTATGAGATGGAAGGCAAGGTGCGGATGACGCTGGTCGGCGGCCAGGTCGTCTACGGCAACCACAATCACAACCATCACTGACGCGCATGGTCTGGCTGCGCAAGACGGCGCTGGTTCTGCACCTGGTGCGCGGGTTGTTGACCTGCGCGGTGCTGTTTCCGTGGCTTGGCATGGAGTCACGGCGACGGCGCATTCGCGAGTGGTCGCGCGAGCTTCTCCGCATTTGCGGTGTAACGGTGGAGATTTCTGATTCCCACGGACCGCCTCGTGGAGCACTCGTGGTGGCCAACCATATTTCATGGCTCGACATTTTTGTGCTTAATGCGTGGAGTCCGTTTCGTTTTGTTGCAAAATCGGAAATTCGAGGCTGGCCCGTGATTGGATGGCTCTGTGTACAGACCGGGACGCTATTCATCGAGCGCGGAAAGAAGCGCGATGCCCATCGTACGCTGCACCACATCGCGGACTGCTTGCTGCAGGGGGATATCGTATGTGTCTTCCCTGAGGGCACGACAAGCGACGGTGTGTCGGTGTTGCCATTTCACTCGAATCTGCTTCAGGCTGCTATTTCTGCGGGAAGGCCTATACAGCCCGTCGCGCTGCGGTATTTGGACAAAAAGACCGGGCGCTCAACTGCGAGCCCGGCCTACATCGACGACCTGTCTCTCGGCGATTCGCTGAATAACATCCTGCGATCTCCCCCCATTGCTGCAAGAGTTCTGCCGGGACCGGAAGTGCACCACGGTGAGGGAGACCGGCGTGCATTGGGCGTCCATTGCAGAGGTGCGATCGAAGCCCTTCTTGAGCAAGATTCCGCCATGCACGCCGAGCCTCCAGAGAGGAAGGTGGGGGTTTTCCTGTAGGCCGACGCGGTGTATCTTACGGCGCTGGCCGGCAACGAATCAGGGTAAATGACTTATGGCGCATTTTCATTGCTTGCTTCGGAGCAGGCGATCGCGCCGCCACTAGAAAGTGGGCCTTTGCTGAAAAGTGGCTCAAAATTCACTACAACATGATCCTCAAAGAGATATACGACTATCGCCAGATCGTCTCGCAACTGGTGATGCAGCAACTGCTAACGCGCTATCGTCGCACCATCTTCGGCTATCTGTGGACGGTTCTGAACCCATTGCTGATGATGGGTATCACCGCGCTGGTGTTTTCGCATGTTTTTCGCTTTGGGCTGCGTGACTATACGATTTTCCTCCTGGCCGGCACGGTCCCCTGGACATTGTTTTCCAGCACACTGATACAGGCGGGCGCTTCCATCGTCGGCAATGAGGGGCTGCTGAAGAAGATCTATATTCCGAAGATCATTTTTCCAGTTTCCACCTCAACCGGGATTCTTCTCGATTCGCTTTTCAGCCTGTGCGCGCTGTTCGTCATCGCGCTCTTTGTCGGGGCGAAGATCAGTATCGCGCTAGTCTTTCTGCCTATAGCTTTTGCGTTGCTTTATGTCTTTTCGCTGGGCTTGTCGCTGACACTCGCCGTCGTCATGGTGTACTTCCGCGATATGCAGCACCTGATTGGCGTCATGCTGCAGGCATGGTTCTTTGTCACGCCCATCATGTACCAGCTCGATGCGATCTCCCCCCGCCTCAGGGAAATCATTGTGCTGAATCCCATGTTGTATTTTATCGACCTGTTTCGTGCCCCTATTTACCAATCGGTCTTTCCTTCGCTTCATACCATCGGAATCGCAACTGTCTTGGCGGCTGTCAGCTTGGTTGTCGGGTTGAAGATCTTTCGCCTGTACGAAAACAAACTCATTTTTAGGCTATAAGCGATGTCTCGTATTGAAGTGTCGGATGTTTCTCTCCGATTCCGCCTATACCACGATAAAAGTCCGAATCTGAAGGACTATGTCACTAACTTCCTGCGTGGCAAGAGTCACGGTGGGCATACGGATTTCTGGGCGCTCAAGAATATCAACCTGACCATATCGAGAGGGGACCGGATCGGCATTATCGGCCACAATGGCGCAGGCAAGAGCACACTGCTGAAGACGATCTGCCGCATCTATACTCCCCAGCAAGGATCGATCAGCGTGAGTGGGCGTGTGGCTCCCTTGCTGGAGATCGGGGCGGGATTCAATCTTGAGTTCAGCGGCCGAGAGAATATCTATTTCAGCGGTGGCATCTTGGGCTATAGCAGGAAGCAGCTTGAGAGCCTCGAGCAAGAAATCATCGATTTCACCGGCCTGGAGGAATTCATCGATACACCGGTGAAGTATTACTCCACTGGCATGTATATGAAGCTCGGCTTTGCCATTGCTACAGCAGTGCACCCGGAGATCCTGATTCTGGACGAGGTCTTTGCCGGTGGCGATGCCTCCTTCGTGGAGCGCGCACAGAAACGGATGACGGAATTCATCGATCGATCAAACATCATGGTCTGTGTGTCGCATGACATGAACCTGCTCCAGACGATCTGCAATCGCATGATCCTGCTTGATCACGGGCAGCTGATTGGAGACGGGTCGCCCGAAGAAGTGATTGAGCTTTACAAGAAGGCAACGCAAGGCTAGGCGGCGCGGTTATAAGGCAATATTGGCTGGGACGTTGAGCGGTTGGGGAGGAGCTTGGAAGAATGCGGAATCTGATCCGTTGGATGAAGGGCAGGGTGCAAGCCACTAAGCTGCAGGCGAGCCCGACGGGAGTAGCTACCCGGGGCCTGCCCCCGGGCCTCGTCGACACGGCGTACTGCCTGCGGCGGTATGGCGATCTGACGGGTGGCGTAGAGCCACGTGCTTATTACCTGCAAGTCGGACGGACACCCGGCTTCGACCCAAACCCCATGTTCGACAGCGAGCACTATGCAAGCCAACTGGCCGGTCGCGATATTGGTGAATCGGCTACGTTGCTCGAGCATTACCTGCAGGTTGGAGAGCGCGAGGGACTGTCGCCCTCACCTATCTTCGATCCCGAAGTCTACCTTACGCGCAATCCGGACGTGGCCGCCGCCGGCGTAAATGCACTGGAGCATTTCCTCCGCTGGGGCGCGCGGGAAGGGCGACAGTTTGCTGATCCCGAACACCCCGATTTGGACGCGCGGATCGGTCACGTCCTGTCACGCGACAGCGAAAACCGGTTCGCTTTGTCGCTGCGAGTGGTGCGCCACATCGCCGCAGGACGTCTGGACCAAGCGCATGAAGCGTCGCTGTCTCTGGCTTCTGAGGAGCGCGCGAGCCTGCTTCCGCCTGTGCTCAACTCGCTGGCCGAGCGCTTCTGGGTGCAAGGTCTGCTGCACAAGGCGGTGGCCGCGTGGGAAGAGAGCCGAAGCCTCGCGCCCGCAGCGTTCCGATCGTACGGCGATCTCGGCCTCGTGCTGCGTGCGCTTGGCCATCACAGACGCGCGCTGGAGGAATTGTCGACCGCCATCGAGCAGGGCGACGAGCGGCCCGGAATTGCTGAAGCTCTGCGTGCTATGCGCGCAGAGTACGATCATCGGGAACCTGCGGCGGATGCCAGCAATGGCGACAGCAATGCCGCCATTCAACTCTTTGATACGAGCTTCCCGTCTGAATTATCCAGCTTTCGTTTTGGCGAATTTTCAGCTTACCTTCACGAGCTTCCATCGAGTCGCATTCACTCGTCTACCTGGGACATCTCGCACCTGCATAAGTCCGAATCATTCGAAGCAATGGCGGCGCGCCACACTGCCGCCCATGGAATGGATGCCAGCCGGGTTGCCCTCTATGAGGCCGGGCGCAAGCAAGGTCGCATCGGTTACTGCGTATTCCTGAACAACGCCAACTTGTTCTTCTCCGAGGATCCCGCGATCGCGCTGGATGCCATGGCGTTTACGCTGTATCCGGGCGGTGGCTATGAGCTGAACGATCCCAATTCAGATCTCAAGCTGCGTCGCCTTTGCGACAATCCTCGCCTTGCAAAGATCATCACCACCCAGAATCTGACCTATCGCTATCTGATCGAAAAAGGGTTCTGCGAACCGGACAGGCTGTTGCACCTTTTCGGTGGTGTGGTTCCGATGTGCTTTGACCCTGCAGCGCTTGACCGAATCGAGGCGTGTCGAAACACGTTCCACCCGGTGCTGAACGTCTGCTTCGTTGCGCAGCGCTATAGCGCCTTGGGCGCGGAAAAGGGTTACGACGTCTTCGTGTCGGTGGCGGAGCGACTCCGTGCCCGGGACGATATCGCGTTCCACGTTGTCGGCGGTTTCGACGAAAGCATCATCGCGCTGCAACCCGGGGTACGCATCCATTTCCACGGTGTGCAGCCGGCAAGCTTCTTTCCTTCGTTCTACCAAGAGATGGACATCATCGTTTCGCCGAATATCTCTGGCTACCGACTCAATGGAGGCAGGGGATCGTTCGACGGATTTCCCACCACGTGCTGCGTGGAAGCGGCGCTCTGCGGAACCGCCTTGTTCCTCTCAGATTTCGAGGGGCTGAACGCGGATCTGTCCGGCCAACCAATATATCGACCCGGCCTGGATTTTGAGTTGATAGATCGTGATGCTGACGATGTGGCTGCCAAAGTGCTGCGCTACGCAGACGACCGCGAAGCACTTCGGACTCTGGCCCGTGCTGGTCGCGCGGTCGTGCTTCGCGATCTCTGCTATGACAGACAGATCGTGCCGCGGCTTGAACTGCTGCGCGGGCTGAGCGGCATGGCGTCACGTGCGGGCTCTGATCTATGACATTCGTTTACCGAACTTTGCGCCGGGTGAAGGTGCTACTCCGGAGCGTGGTTACTGGCTCGCTGCCTCAAGCGCAGACATGGCCGCTGGATGTTGCCTATTATGAAGCACGCTATGGCAGCAACCCGATGCCGGGAGGCCCGGCAAAACACTACTCTGGCCCCGGCTCCAGCTTGGGATACGATCCGCTGCCCCTGTTTGACAGCGCGTTTTATCGGGCGCAATTGGGCGAGGCCGATGCGCGGGACGGCACGCTGCTTGACCACTATCTGCGCACGGGTGCAGCACAAGGGCTAGATCCGTCGCCGCTCTTTAGTTCTCGCGCCTACTTGGCCTGGAACCAGGACGTTGCGGCGGCTGGTGTCAATCCCCTCGAGCATTTCATCCTGCATGGGGAAGGCGAGGGGCGCCGCTGGATCGATGTGGAGGCGCCGGGAGTCCTGCAGGCGGCTCGCGGCATCCTGGCAAGGGACCCGCTGAATCGCTTTGCGGCCCGCGTGATCGCAGAGAGACTTTCCCAGTTCTTCGACGCCGACTACTACCGCACGCAAATGGGCAGCGAAGCACAGGAACCACTGCAGCACTACCTGCTCCATGGTGCGAGTTCGACGCTAGATCCGCACCCGATGTTCTCTGCTTCGCAATATTGCCGCGCCGCTGGCGTCGATGCGCTACCAGTTGGCATGACACTTCTCGAGCACTATCTTGCCTCCGATGCGGCAAGGAAAGTTTCGCCATCGGTGTTGTTCGACCGCGACGACTACTTGTTGATGAACCCCGACGTTAATGCGGCAGGCGTGGACCCGTTCGAACATTTTGTTCGCTGGGGCGATGCTGAAGGGCGATTGCCGGTTTCGTTAGAGCGCATTGATTTGGACGAGCGAATCGCAGCAGTTCTGAGAGAGGTGCCGTCTCATCCCCAGGCGCTGCGACTGCAGGCGATCCGTATGCTCGAAACCGGTAACGCCAGTCTCGCCTTGCAGATGCTTGAAGGGAAGGGGGAAAGCATTCCCGCCGCGCTCTATCAGGCACTGCGAGGCCAGGCGCTGCAACACGGAGGCCATATTGAAGAAGCCATTGCTGCCTACCATTTGTCTATGGCGACGTCGTCAATCGATGCGTCGAAGGCAGACCTCGAGGTTGCAGGCCTGCTCGCGCGCGAGGGCTACCGTGCGGAAATGCGCGGCGCTCTCGATCTTGCCGAGGCGAGCTACAAGGCCGCCCTGGGCAAGGGGCTTCCGGAGCCACACCCGATCCGGGACCGCCTGGCGAATCTAGTCTATGGCAAAGGGGACATCGACCTTGCGATGTCGCTGCTGGCAGTGAGGGACGACGGGCAGCCAACCCAGATTCTCGAACTGCCGCTAAGCTCAGTGTACGCGCACGGTAAGCGCGGGGCATGCGCCTATACGGAATTTTTGCCAACGCGCTCGATCGAGCCGATTGCACCGGCATTCCTGCGCCCCCCCGCCGCGCTGACAGCCGAAGCCGGAATCCTTGAGGCACCGCCGTTCTATCGTGCTACGCTGGATGACTGCGTCGCGGCAAGCCGTTGCAACGCCATACTTCATCAGGACACGCTGCTGTGCGATCTGGCCGCGCATCCAGCGAGTAGCAGGGCGCTGTTCGGCGATCGTCTTCGGGAGCGGCAAGTAATTCGTGCCCGGTTCGCGGGGCGTGCGTTGACGGAGTGGCCCGCTACGGATCCTGTTCACATCGAGCGCGGACTGATGATGTTCGGCGTTCAAAGCCGCAATTTTGGCCATTGGTGCGTGGAGTACCTGCCGCGAATGTTGGCGTACGACGGCGTGGAGGACAATGAGGGCTTTCCGCTGATCGTCGATGCGGGAATGCCGAAATCTCACCTGGACAGCCTTGAGTTGCTCAACGAAAAGCGCAGGGAGATCGTCGTCCTTGAGCCCGATACCCTGGTGCACTTTGGTCACCTGGCAATTGCGCCCGTACCCGCGTATTTCCCGCTCGACGGACTGGATGGCCACGCCTATGACGCGGTCTGGCCACGTGACGTTCTTGGGCGCCTCAAAAAGAGAATGCTGGCAGCCATTGAGGCCCGCATTGGCACGCCGCGAACGCGTGAGCGCCGCATCTTCATTTCCCGCCGCGCGTTCTCGAGCAGGCAGATGGTGAACGAGGTCGAGATCGGCTCATTGCTTGCCACCTATGGTTTTGAGACTGTTTATCCCGAGGACTTGTCATTCCTCGAACAGATCGATGTATTCCGTTCGGCTGCCATCGTGGTCGGCTCGTGCAGCTCGGCCATGTCCAATACGTTGTATTGCGCAGCAGGAACGCCTGCCATCGGGCTGATCCATGATGAACCGAACTTCAACTTCCGGGGCTATGCCAGCTATAGCGACGCGGGCGGCGTCCCTATGCTGTTTGTCCAGAACCAGTCGTTGCCGGGCCAGCATGCAGTCCATGCGTTTCATCGCAATTACTGCGTGAATCCGGACGATCTGCGCGAAGCCCTGCGATGGGCCGAGCGTCGTCTGCTCGCGCGCGGCGAACTGGTTTCGGACGGCTAATTAGTCTTGCTGGGCTAGTCCCCCGCGTGGATCGACTGTCCCAGCAAGCCGACCTCTTGGCAGTCGACCTGCACAACGCGCCGGACCTGCGGGTCGGGGGCCATTTGCACAGCGGTTAGCTTGCTGCCCCAGACGCAACCGGTATCAATCGACATCAGGTTGGGCCGGAGCAGGAGGCCAATTGCGGACCAGTGGCCGCAGACAATGGTGGTGTCTGCCGATTTCCTGTCCGGCACATCAAACCATGGCAGAAACCCGGCCGGCCTGTTCTCGAGCGATCCCTTGGACGCGAATTCCATTTCCCCGGCTGGTGTGCAAAAGCGAAGCCGCGTCAGCGCATTGACCGTCACGCGTAGTCGATCCGCGCCTTCCAGCTTGTCGTTCCATGCAGCCGGAGCGTTGCCGAACATACTGACAATGGCAGATTTCCAGTTCGGACCGCGCAGCGCCTTTTCTACCCCGGCGGCCAGTTCCATGACCTGTTCCACGGTCCACTGAGGCAGCACACCCGCATGCACGAGCAGAAATCCATTCTCGAGCAGCGCGAGTGGCTGATGCCTTATCCACTCGATGAGCACGTCCCTGTCAGGAGCGGCAAGAATCGAATCCAGAGTGTCTCGGCGCCCCGGCTTGCGCACCCCGGCTGCTACCGCGAGCAGGTGGAGGTCGTGGTTGCCCAGAACAACTTTCGCCCTTGTGCCCAGTGAAATAAGCAGGCGCAAGGTACCAAGGGAGTCGGGGCCGCGATTGATCAGGTCGCCTACGAAACGTACCGGCGCGCCGTGTAACTCGGGTTGAGAAAGCAAAGTGCCCAATGAGTCACAACATCCTTGTACATCACCTATGGCGTAAGGGAAGGTGGTAATCATCGATGTAAGAATCGAAAACAAATGCGACGAAGATAGCGCGCTATTGTGCCTTTCCGAAAGGATCGCCGCTTGGCAGAATCATTGGGCATCTCTCGCAAACGCGAACAACGCTGCTCCCGATCCATCCGTCATTTGTCGATGACATTGTTACAAAATATGCAATTCGCCCCGGCTTGATGCTGGGCAAGGGCAGGGCGTGCGATAGAATTCGGGCTTCGGTGACGGAGCAGAGGTTCCCACCCGGAGTCCAATCCATAATCAGCCACCATAAGTAAGAAAAAGTGGTCTATGCTGCGCCTTTGGGGTTCGGAGGCGCTGACATCATTGTCGCGAGTTTCCCCTCGGGAGAAGAAATTGAGTAAGGTCTTTGTAACAGGCGGCGCCGGATTCATCGGCGCTAATTTTGTCTTGGACTGGTTGGCTGGCGGTCATGGGGCCGTAGTCAACATCGACAAGCTCACATACGCGGGCAATTTGAAGACGCTGGCCAGCGTGGCCGACAACGCTGACCATGTGTTCTCGCGCACTGACATCAATGACCGCGACGCGCTGGACCGGTTGTTTGCCGAACACAAGCCTGTCGCCGTATTGCATTTTGCCGCGGAGAGCCATGTCGACCGCTCGATCCATGGGCCGGCGGAGTTTGTGCAGACCAACGTTGTCGGTACTTTTACATTGCTCGAGGCCACGCGTCAGTACTGGCAGGCTCTGGACGCCTCGGCGCGCAGCGACTTCCGTTTCCTGCATGTTTCGACCGACGAGGTTTTCGGATCGCTAAGTCCGACTGATCCGCAATTCTCCGAAACGACGCCGTATGCGCCCAACAGCCCTTACTCGGCCAGCAAGGCCGGCTCGGACCATCTGGTGCGCGCGTACTACCACACCTATGGACTGCCGGTCCTGACCACGAATTGTTCCAACAACTATGGCCAGTACCAGTTCCCCGAGAAGCTGATCCCGCTGGTTATCACCAACGCACTGGCCGGAAAGCCGCTGCCCATCTATGGCGATGGCCAGAACGTGCGCGACTGGCTGTTCGTCGGCGACCATTGTGCTGCTATTCGCACGGTTCTCGAGCAAGGCCTTCCCGGTGAGACCTATAACGTCGGCGGGTGGAACGAGAAGACCAATCTTGACGTTGTCCACACAATCTGCGCTTTGCTGGATGAACTGAAGCCAAGGGTAGCAGGCAGCTACCGGGATCAGATCACCTTTGTGAAGGATCGTCCTGGCCATGATCGGCGCTATGCCATCGATGCTCGCAAGCTGGAGCGCGAACTCAACTGGCGACCGGCCGAAACTTTCGAGACCGGCATGCGCAAGACAGTGGAATGGTACCTTGCGAACCCGTCGTGGGTCGCAGACGTGACATCAGGCGAATACAGGAAATGGGTCGATGAGCACTACTGTGCGTAAGTTGCCGTCCAATCCCGTTATTCTCGTTACCGGAGCTAACGGCCAAGTTGGTTTTGAACTGGCTCGCAGCCTGGCTCCTCTGGGGCAAGTCGAGGCGGTTGACCGTCGTGCTTGCGATTTGTCTGATGCCGCGGCAATCGCACGCATGCTGGATCGCATGCGCCCTGATCTGATTGTGAATGCCGGCGCATACACAGCGGTGGACAAGGCCGAAGCCGACGCGGACACGGCTTTCGCGGTGAATGCCCGCGCGCCCCAACTCCTGGCCGCTGCCGCTGCCAGCATGGGCGTACGCATGATTCACTATTCCACCGACTACGTGTTCGACGGCGAAAAGACGGGCTGGTACACAGAGGATGATGTGCCTGCCCCACGTTCCGTGTACGGTCGGAGCAAGCTCGAGGGTGAACAGGCCGTGGCCGCCTCCGGCTGCGATTATTGGATTTTCCGGACCAGTTGGGTGTTCGGATTGCATGGCGGCAATTTCGCGAAGACCATGTTGCGTCTGGCCTCAGAGCGCGACACCTTGCGCGTGGTCGCGGACCAATTCGGCGCGCCGACACCGGCGTGGCTGATCGCGGACGTCACCGCGCAAGCGATCTCACGTGGCTGGTCCGCAGCGGCGGGCAAGCAGGTCGGTAGCGGCGTTTTTCATCTCTGTGCGAGTGGTGAGACCTCCTGGCATGGCTATGCAAGTTTGTTGCTCGCTCGAGCGGCAGAGCGCGGCGCGAGGTTGCGTGTACAGGCTTCCGCGGTGGAGCCGATTCCGGCGAGCACGTATCCAGTAGCGGCGGCACGCCCTGCAAACTCCAGGCTCGATACCGGCAAGCTCCGTGAGCAATTTGGCCTGACCATGCCAGACTGGCGCGTTGGAGTGCAGCGCCTCGTCGATCAAATTTATTCCTGAGAGGTGCCCAAATGCGAAAAGGCATAATTCTGGCCGGAGGCTCTGGCACGAGGCTGTACCCGATTACCCGGTCGGTTTCCAAACAGCTACTGCCGGTCTACGACAAACCGATGATTTACTACCCTCTGAGCACACTGATGCTCGCGGGTATTCGCGATATTCTGATTATCTCTACGCCATCCGATACTCCGCGTTTCACTGAAATGCTGGGCGACGGGTCGCAATGGGGCATGAATCTCAGCTACGCGGTCCAGCCTTCTCCCGATGGCCTGGCACAGGCTTTCATCATTGGCAAGGACTTCGTCGGCAATGATCCGTCGGCGCTGATCCTCGGCGACAACATCTTTCACGGCCACGATCTGCAAAAGCAGTTGGTCCGTGCAAAGGAACGCGAGGCGGGCGCTACGGTGTTTGCCTACCACGTCCATGATCCCGAGCGTTATGGTGTGGTTGAATTCGATAGCAAGTTCCGCGCAGTCACGATCGAAGAGAAGCCGCTCAAGCCGCGTTCCAATTTTGCTGTAACCGGTTTGTATTTCTACGACAACACGGTTTGCGACGTTGCGGCCTCGATTCGTCCGTCGGCGCGTGGCGAACTTGAAATCACGGACGTCAACAAACACTACCTCGAGGCTGGGAAGCTGGATGTGGAGATCATGGGGCGCGGCTACGCCTGGCTTGACACCGGCACGCATGATTCCCTGCTTGAGGCGGCCACGTTCATTGCGACGTTGCAGCATAGGCAGGGGCTGATGGTGGCGTGTCCCGAGGAAATTGCATACCGGAACCGCTGGATTGGCGTGAATCAGATTGAGCAGATTGCCGCCCAGCTATCGAAGAATGGCTACGGCGCCTACCTGCGCCAGATTCTGCAGGATGTGACTGTATGAAGCTGACCGTCGTCCCTACTCAGCTCGAAGGCGTGCTCGTACTCGAACCGAAGGTATTCGGCGACGCTCGCGGTTTCTTCTTCGAGAGCTTTAACGCGCGTGAATTTGCCGAGGCGACAGGAGTGTCGAAGCCGTTCGTGCAGGACAATCATTCGCGTTCGTCGCGGGGCGTGCTGCGCGGGCTGCATTATCAGATCCGACAGCCCCAGGGGAAACTGGTGCGCGTCACGGAAGGGGAGATTTTCGACGTGGCTGTCGACGTGCGTCGTTCATCGCCAACGTTTGGTCAGTGGACGAGCGTATCGCTATCCGCCGAAAACAAGCGCCAATTGTGGGTGCCGGAAGGTTTTGCCCATGGTTTTGTTGTTGTTTCAAGCACGGCCGAAGTCCAGTACAAGACCACGGACTATTGGTACCCCGAGCATGAGCGCAGTATCCGATGGAACGACCCGATGCTCGCGATCGCATGGCCGGAAGTCGGCGTTCCGCTGCTTGCGGAAAAAGATCGCAATGCGCCGCTGCTGAATGCAGCGGAAGTCTTCGCCTAAGGGGTCTTTCGCTCCCGTCCTGTGCTAGAAGCCAGGCGGGACAACCAGCACGACCGACTACACACATGAATATCAACGTCACCAAACCGTTTCTGCCGCCGCAGGCTGAGTACCAGAAGTACGTACAGGAGATCTGGGCACGCGAATGGCTGACCAACAATGGCCCGCTGGTCAATGAATTGGAGCTTCGCCTTAAGGAGTGGCTGAGGCTCGATCACCTGTTGTTTGTGTCGAATGGCACGATTGCCCTGCAACTTGCTATCAAGGCACTGAACCTGACCGGCGAGATCATCACTACGCCTTTCAGCTATGTGGCGACGACCTCGAGCATCGTCTGGGAAAACTGCGTACCGGTGATGGCCGATATCTGTCCGCGGACCTTCAATATAGATCCGGCACGGATCGAGGATCGAATCACCGACAGAACCTCTGCGATTCTGGCGACGCACGTGTACGGGACGCCGTGCGACGTGGAGAAAATCGAGCGTATCGCGCAACGTCACAACCTCAAGGTCATCTACGACGCGGCGCACGCATTCGGCACCACCTATCGCGGCAAGTCGCTGTTCGCATTCGGCGATATTTCGACGACCAGTTTTCACGCTACCAAACTCTTCCACACGATCGAAGGCGGCGCCATCGTCACGCAAGAGCCGGAAGTCCTTAAGGTGCTGTCGCGCATGCGGAATTTTGGCCATGTGTCGCCAACCGCTTTCGACGGTGTAGGTATCAACGGCAAGAACTCGGAGTTCCATGCCGCCATGGGCCTATGCAACCTGAAGCATATCGACGATATCCTGCGCTCGCGCAAAACGTTGTCTGCACGCTACGATGAGAGCCTGCGGGGCTTGCCTATCCAACGTCCACAACTGCCGGATAACTGCGGGTACAACCACGCATACTATCCGGTGGTATTTGAAAGCGAAGCCACCAATCTTGCAGTCATCGAGACGCTGAATCTGCATAGCGTCTTCCCGCGCCGGTACTTCTTCCCGTCGTTGGGTTCGCTGAACTACGTGAACGACACAACGCCGACGCCGGTTTGTGACGATCTTGCGGCGCGAGTGCTCTGCTTGCCGCTGTATCACTCGCTGAGCTTTGAAGAGATCGACATGATCTGCCGGCTGATTCATCGCGCATTGAAGTATTGAGGACCATGCGGTTGCGCGACCGCATTCCGAAAGGAATCCATTTGAAACTCAGTATTCTGCTGGTTACATTCAACCATGCCGCGTATATCAGGCGGGCATTGGACAGCATCTTGTGGCAGGACCTTGATTTCTCGTTCGAGATCGTGGTCGCCGATGACGCTTCGACCGACAACACACGGGAGATCATTGCCGAGTATGCGGGCAGGGATCCCCGCGTCAGCATCCGGTTTCTGCCCGAGTCTCATAATCTGGGAATCACGAAGAACTACCAGCGCGGCTTTGCGGCCATTGATACGGAGTATGTGGCAATCATCGAGGGCGACGACATCTGGAGCAGCCCCCACAAGCTGTCGCAGCAACTCGCATTCCTGGAGTCGCATCGCGAATGCGTGCTCTGTGCTTGCAATTATTTCGTGTACCTCGAGGAGGAAGCCCGCTATACCGAGCGCGTGCCTGGCAGCGATGGTTTCCGGTACCTTGACAGCCGGCAGCTGATCGCGGACAACCTCATCGGCAATTTTTCCACGTGCCTGTACCGGACTTCGGCGCTTCGCCAGTTGCCTGTCGAGCTTTTCGATGTGCGCGCCTACGACTGGGCCGTGAACATCGCTGTCGGCCGGCTGGGCCTGATTGGGTTCCTGAACTCGCCGTTGTCTATCTACCGTATCCACGGTGGCGGGACATGGAGTCTGCTGTCGCATCGCCAGAAGCTGACGTCGCAGCTGGAGGTTATCCCGCAATATGACGCTATCACGGGCAGTGTTTTCCGCGAGGACTTCGATGCCCTGGCCGCGCGGCTGCGTGCCGCAGGCGCCGGGTCCGGGCATGCTCAGGCGTTTCAACTCCGCAGGGCCCTGCGTTGGGGCGCAAGGACGGCGGTCGACTGTCTGCCGCCGCTGATAGCGACACTGTTGCGGCAACTTATACCTCCCGTTTTCAAACGGGTGCTTATTAGAATGATTGGAAGGCGAGCATGATTGCTCCTACTGTATCGGTCATCATGCCGGCGTACAACCACGCGCCGTTTGTTGCCGAATCTATTCGTAGTGTCTTATCACAGGACTTCGAGGACCTCGAGCTGCTGGTCGGCGATGACGGATCTCCCGACAACACGGTCGCCGAGATCGGCACCATTTCCGACGCACGCATGCAAGTATTCGCCAACAAGGTGAATCGCGGTGCTGGGGTGGTAACGAATGAACTTATCTCGCGCTGCCGAGGCAAGTACATTGCGCTGATCAACTCAGACGATGCCTGGTTGCCGGGCAAGCTATCGTACCAGGTGAAGCTGCTTGAACAGGACGCGTCACTCGGCGCAGTGTTCGGTCGTGCGTGTTATGTGGATCGGGAAGGCGACCTGATCGAGAAGTCGACCATGCAGTTCGGGCATATCTTCGATCAGGAGAATCGCTCGCGCGGAGACTGGCTCAAGCGGTTCTTTGATCATGGAAATTGTCTTTGCCATCCGTCCATGCTGATTCGCCACGAAATCTATGGCGAGGTCGGCATGTACGACAACCGCTACCGGCAACTTCCCGACTTCGAGATGTGGGTCAGGTTCATTCGCCGCTGGCAGCTGCACGTCTCCGAGCGCGAACTTGTGAAGTTCCGCATTCTTCCCGGCGAGAATGCGAGCAGTCATACGCCAGCCAATTCAGTGCGTACGATGAATGAGCACTACATGATCGCGCGGAATTTCTTCGATGGTGTCTCGGCCGAGTTGCTGACCGAAGCATTCGGAGACCGTGTCGTCCATGATCCGCGCAAGTCCGAAGTTCATGCCGACATCGAGAAGGCGCTGTTGTTCTTCGGCTACAACCAATGGCTTGGCCATATGTACCGCATCGTTGGTGTCGACAAGCTCTTCGATCTGCTGGCCAGCCCCCCCCATCGGGATGCGCTGAAGCGCGACTATGATCTGGACGACCGGACCTTCCACAAGATGATGGGTGAATCTGACGCTTTTCGGCCGGCGAATCCGCTGCATACAGTGTCCGGCAGGGCGTTGCTGCGGGAACTCAAGTTGCGGATCCGGCGACGGTTCGCATAATGGTGCATGACGATGTCCCGGGTAACGGCACGGCGGGCGTAACTGCTGAACAGGTCGGCGCGGTCGTGGTGACCTACAATGCCGACGCTCTGCACTTAGATCAGCTTCTTCGCGCATTGTGCGAACAGGTGGGCTGTATCGTGATTGTCGACAACGCCTCAACGAATGGGCCCCATGTTCCGGGCAATTCGTTCGCTTCGCGAATCGAGGTGATGCGATGTGAGAGCAACGTTGGCATTGCGGCGGCTCATAACCTGGGCCTGCAGTACTTGCGCGAAGCCGGTTATTCCTACGGCCTGTTGATGGATCATGACAGCCTGCCGTTGCCTGGCATGGTTGACAGCCTGTTGGCTGTCGATCTTGCGCTACGTCGTCAGGGCGTGCAGGTTGCCGCCGTCGGACCCGTCACTATCGACCGGCGTACCAGAGCGCGCTCAAAATTTGTCAAGATCCGCCACGGCATCGTCAGTCGTGTTGATTTCGCTGACAACGACGGGTGGGTGCAGGCGGATTTTCTCATCTCGTCGGGCACACTGCTGCGGCTGGATGTCGTGCAGACAATCGGCGGCATGAATGAGGGCTATTTCATTGATCATGTCGATACCGAATGGTGCCTGCGCGCGCTTGCGGCCGGCTACCAGATTTTCGGGGTCCGTGACGCGCTCCTTGATCACTCGTTGGGTGATCGGATTGTGCGGGTCTGGCTCGGGCGCATGCGCGAAGTGCCCGTCCATTCGCCGTTTCGCAACTACTACATGTTCCGCAACACGGTGGCGATGCTGCGCGATGTACCTATGCCGTTCGCGTGGAAGAGCGCCTTGCTGTATCGGCTGCTGCAGTTCCTGTTGTTCTTCGTGATTTGCGTCGGCCCGCGTCGCATTCGCGCCCGACTGATGTTCAAGGGGATTTGGCATGGTCTCATCGGCCGTACCGGCAAGCTATGAGCGAGGTAACGCAACGATGCCGGAGATCACCGTTTCCGTCATCAGCCATGGCCAGGGCGAACTAATCTTGCCGCTGCTGCAGCAGTTGTCCTCCATTGCCAAGGTGCTGCCGTTGCGCGTAATCGTGACCGAGAACATGCCGGGTACGGGCGGCGCACTGGTGCCGCTAGGCGAGGGGCTGTATGACCAGTTGATTGCCAATCCGCAGCCGAAGGGCTTCGGCGCGAATCACAATGCTGCCTTCGAGCGCTGTGTCACGCCGTTCTTCTGTGTCATCAACCCGGACATTCGACTGGATGGCGAACCGTTCTCGGGGTTGTGCGAAGTGCTTCGCGCCGCGCCGGGCATTGCGGCCCCTTGCGTCATGAATTCGGCGGGAAGCCTCGAAGACAGCGCGCGGCGCGTGCCAACACCGGCGCGCCTGTGGCGGCGCGCGGTCTGTGGCAAGCGCCAGGCTGACTATGTACCGCACGGCGGCGTCGTCACGGTGGACTGGGTCGCAGGCATGTTGATGATGTTCGATACAGACGTGTTTCGGCGTCTGGGCGGCTTTGACGACCGTTTCCATATGTATTGCGAGGACGTGGACGTTTGTCTGCGGGCGCACCTGGCCGGATTTTCGGTACAGTGGGCGACCGGTGTCCGCGTCGTGCATGATGCTCAACGGGAAAGCCACCGGAAGTGGAAGTACCGAGCGTGGCATGTCGAGAGCATGGCTCGCTTGCTTCTTTCCCGGAGCTATCTCGACTTCCTGTGTCAGAGGCGAAGGGCAGGCTAGTTCGATCAGCCAAAAATCACTTTATGTTCGATTACTTCTGGGTGCCGGCATCGTGCGCGTTAATCAGCCTAGTGGCGCTTTTCGCGCTCCGGCCGGTCGCAATCCGCATCGGCCTGGTGGATGTCCCGGGCGGCCGCAAGCGGCATGTCGGTGACGTTCCGCTAATTGGCGGAATTGCCGTGCTCGTTGCTGTCTGGATTGGTTCGCTTATGTACCTGCGGACCTTCGACCGGTACGTTGCCCTGTATGCGGGCGTCACGCTGCTCGCCGTCGTGGGCCTGGTCGACGACCTGCGTGGCATGCGGCCGCTGACTAAACTCGCATTTCAGTTCCTGGCGGCCATCCTGATGACCTCGTGGGGCAGTGTCTACTTGATGTCACTCGGAGACTTGTTTGGGCGACGCGAGATCGATCTGCTTAACTGGGGCATCCCGCTGACCATCTTTGCAGTGCTGTCCGTCGTCAACGCACTGAACATGAGCGATGGGCTGGATGGACTCGCGGGAGGGCTCGCGGTAATCGTGCTCGGCTGGATGGCTTTTCTGGCGACGACCGTCGGCAATATGATGGTGTCGCGGATTGCGATGATCTTCTGCGGGGCGTTGATCGGCTTCCTGCTGCTGAACGTGCATCACCCATTGCGTGGTCGGCAACGTGTCTTTCTCGGCGATGCCGGTAGCCTGCTGCTCGGTTACATCATGGTCTGGTTCGCCGTGGAACTCACGCAAGCCCCCTACAACCCGCAGGGGCATGTGCCGCCGGTAGTGATGCTGTGGGTGCTCGGCCTGATCCTCGTGGACCTGATGGCCGTCGTGATGCGGCGCATGATCAAGGGCAAGAATCCGCTTGCAGCGGATCGCACGCACTTGCACCACGTGCTGCTGCGCGTGGGACTTTCGCCGTCGCAGGCCGTATGTCTGATCTGGCTGGCCAACGTCTTGTGTGGACTGGTCGGCGTCGCTGGGTGGAAATTGGGTCTGGCCGATCAGTGGCTGTTTCTGGCTTTCCTGGCATTTGCCGCCGTTCATTTCATGATGGTGCGCAATGCCTGGAAGCTCATGCGGGCGGTTCGGCGCGTGACCAGGAAGTCGGGCACGACAACGGCTTCCTAGTGGCTTGTGGCTGCATGCAAAGTGACTGACGAGGCGCCATTGCTGCCCGTTGCCTGCGGAATCGGCGCACTGAATAGTTTACAATCGCGGGATCTGTCTCCCTTCCGCTGCCGATTCAGCTGAAACCGAATCGGCGAGCAGGTTATCTCCCTTCGCGCAAGGGAATATCGATTCCTTTAGTTCCTATTAGATCTCATGAACAATAGCGAGAAGCTTCATACCGTATTTGCGCAGTCGCTCAATATCAGCACCGACAAGGTGACTGATGAACTCACCTACAACACCATTCCCGAGTGGGACTCGGTTGCTCACATGGCGCTGGTGGCGGAAATCGAGAACGCCTTCGAGATCATGATGGACACGGACGATATCGTCGACATGAGTTCCGTAGGCAAGGCAAAGGAAATCCTGGTCAAGTACAACGTCACTTTCTGAGATCGCCGAATGCTACTCAAGGACAAGATCGCACTGGTGACCGGCGCTGCACGCGGAATCGGTTATGCCACGGCACGCCTGTTTGCCGAAGAGGGCGCGCACGTTGTGCTCTCCGGCCGTTCGGTGGAGAAGCTGGAGGAAGCGAAAGCCAGCCTCGAAGCGACGGTGCCAGGCGTGCAGGCGACGGTCCTGGGACTGGACGTCGCGAGTCCCGAAAGTGTTCGTGACGCGTTTCAGACCCTGTTCAAGCTTACCAAGCGCCTGGACGTGCTGGTCTCGAATGCGGGCGTGCTCGACGATGCCCTGATCAGCATGGTGACTGAAGCCCAGATCCACCGGGTCTTCGAGCCGAATACATACGGGGTTCTGTATTGTGCCCAATATGCGAGCCGCCTGATGGCCCGAAATAAGGGCGGTAGCATTATCAACCTCGCTTCCATCATCGGTACCAATGGCAACGTCGGCCAGGCCGTATATGCCGGCAGCAAGGCTGCGGTCATTGGTATCACAAAGTCGCTGGCAAAAGAACTCGCCCCCCAGAATATTCGGGTCAATGCCATTGCCCCGGGATTCATCGACACCGATATGGCACGCTCGATTGGTCCGGAAAAATTCGCAGAGCGGGTTGCATCGGTACGCATGGGGCGCGTGGGCAGCCCGGAAGAGATCGCGAAGGTGGCGCTGTTTCTGGCATCTGACCTTTCTTCCTATGTTACCGGGCAGACCATTGGTGTCGACGGGGGGATGCTGATCTAATGTTTGCCGCAAGACTCCAGTCATTTGGCGAGCGTCTGGCCCTGGTGCTGGAGGACGGTCGGACCCTGACATATGCGCAACTCGCGCAACGCGCTGATGATGTCTATGTGGGGGCCGCCATCCCACTCGGGGCGCTGGTTGCCATCGAATGCGAGAACACGCTCGCTTCTGTCGCTGCCTATTTGGGTGCGCTGCGCAATGGATACCCGGCTCTGTTGGTCGATGCCCAACTGGACGAACAGCTTCGCAGGCGACTGTACGATCATTTCGACGTGTCGCACGTGCACGACTCAGGCGGAAACTGGATATCGCTGGGTCGACCTGCGCCGGAAGTGCACCCCGATGTGGCGGTGCTGCTTTCCACCTCCGGTAGTACTGGTTCACCAAAGCTCGTGAAGCTGACGGCCGCCAACCTCGACGCGAATGCGGCCTCGATCGTGCATTACCTCGAGCTCGGACCGGAGGAACGCCCCATTACCTCGCTGCCGATTCACTATTCGTATGGGCTGTCGGTCCTGAACAGTCACCTATCGGTTGGCGCGACGGTGCTTCTGACCGGCCAGCCGGTGACGGCGCGCAAGTTCTGGGATCTGTTCCGCGAGCATGGCGCGACCAGCCTGGCGGGCGTGCCCACGATCTATTCCATGCTCAAGCAATTGCGTTTCGAGCGCATGGAGTTGCCGTCACTACGCACGATGACCCAGGCGGGCGGGCGACTGGGACCAGATATGACCCGGTGGTTTGGCGAACTCGCGCAGTCGCGGAACCAGCGCTTCTTCGTGATGTACGGGCAGACTGAAGCCACTGCTCGAATATCTTACGTGCCTCCGCACAAGCTGCCGGAGAAGATTGGCTCGATAGGCGTTGCAATTCCCGGTGGCAAGCTGGAGATTATTGGCGAAGACGGCAATGTGACTAGCGCTTTCGGTGAAACGGGCGAGTTGCGCTACACCGGCCCGAACGTCATGATGGGTTATGCGAATGATGTTGAAGACCTTGCTGAACCCGATGCCCTCAATGGCGTGTTGTTGACCGGGGACCTAGCTATGCGCGACGAGGACGGCTTTTTCCACATCGTGGGCCGAATCAAGCGCTTCATCAAAGTTTTTGGCAACCGTATCGGTCTCGATGAGGTTGAAATGCAGCTGCGCGATGACGGCTATGATGTGGCCGTCACGGGACGTGATGACCTGCTGGTCATCGCCGTACGGGGCGGCAATGAAGACACCAAGGACAAACTGACGGCCCACGCCAGCGCGCGATACCGCTTGCACCGATCCGCAATCCGCGTACATGCGGTTGAGGACTTCCCGCTGTCGACCGCGGGCAAAGTTCAATATGCGGAGTTGCTTGCCGCGCTCTGCCCCTGACAGCCGTCACTCCAAGCGAAACGAAATGACATCCGAACGCCCATACTTTTCATGGCCCGTCTACGGCATGGAGCACGGCGAAAAGTCGTCGTATCTGGCGAAAACGCTGAGCGATCTGACTTGGCACCACGCCGAACACTGTGAGCCATACGCGCGTATCCTGCGCGCGCATGGTTTTCAGGAGCAGCGACGTTTTGGCCTGGAGCAAGTGCCTTTTATTCCCGTGCGGTTGTTCAAGGAATATGAACTTGCCTCGGTCGACAAGGGCAATGTCTTCAAGGTACTGACTTCGTCAGGCACCACCTCGCAGCGTGTGTCGCGCATCGTGCTGGATCGCGATACATCGATGGCACAGACAAAGACACTTGTCCTGATCCTCCAGCAGTTCCTGGGCAAGGCACGGTTGCCGATGCTGATCATCGACCATCCGGGCGTGATCAAGAATCGCCAATCCTTCTCGGCGCGCGGCGCGGGGATCCTCGGGCTGTCGAATTTCGGCCGGGACCACACCTATGCGTTGCGCGACGAGGACATGGCTCCGGACGTTGACATCATCCGGGCTTTCCTTGAGCGCCACCAGGGTCAGCGCGTGTTCATCTTCGGCTTTACGTTCATGGTATGGAAGTATCTGTATCAGGCGCTCAAGGATATGCCGGACGCGCCGAAGTTCGAGGACGCCATGCTCATTCACAGTGGCGGGTGGAAGAAGCTGTTGGAAGAGTCGGTCGATAACGAAACGTTCAAGGCAGCGCTTGCCGATAAATTTAATATTCGCGCCGTGCACAATTTCTATGGCATGGTCGAGCAGGTGGGTTCGGTTTTCATGGAATGCGAGCATGGCAGGCTCCACGCACCTGCATTCGCCGACGTTCTGATCCGTGACGCGCGCGACTGGTCCGTGCTGCCGAAGGGCCAGACAGGCTTGATCCAGGTGCTGTCCGTCCTACCCACGAGTTACCCCGGCCATAGCCTTCTGACCGAAGACCTTGGGGAATGGGTCGGTCTGGATGATTGTCCCTGCGGCCGCCGCGGCAGGACGTTTCGGGTCCACGGGCGAGTGGCAAAGGCGGAGCTGCGCGGTTGCAGCGACACGCATGCCGCCGACGCCACGGCAGTGAATATGAGTTCATGATGGCTGACTTCGAATCTCTCATTCCCGGCGCGCCATCCCCGGAGGAATTGCGTGATGTGCCGCCGTTGCCCGCGTTTGACGAAGCCTCTCTGGCCTTTGTCGAGGCGCTCTCCGCTCGGCTGATCCGCATGCCGGAAGCCCGCACGTATCCGGAACTGACTGCGCTCGGATTCTGGATGCGTCGGGCCAATCTTGGGCGCCTTCGCAGCAGCATGGAAGCACGTGCGGGGGTAGCGCTACTGGTACCGCGCGGCACGGTATTTCATATCGCCCCGTCAAACGTCGATACAATCTTCGTGTACTCGTGGTTCCTGTCGCTGTTGACGGGCAACCGTAACATTGTTCGCCTGTCTTCCAAGCCGTCTCCGCAGGCTGAGCTGCTGGTCGGCGCGATCGCGGGGCTCTTGAAAGAGCCGGCCCACGCTGAAATTGCGAGACGATCCCTGCTTGTGCGCTATGCCGCCAGCGATAGCGTCACTGCGCGTCTTTCGGCCGTCTGTGATGTTCGTGTGATTTGGGGCGGCAACAATACCGTCCAGCAGATTCGCAAGCTGCCCATTGCGCCAACCGCGACCGAGGTGGCGTTTGCCAATAAGTACTCGCTGGCACTTATCGGTTCCCAAAGCTGGCTGGAAGCCGATGACGGCCAAAAGGCAACCTGGACCGAGGCCTTTTACAACGACGCCTACTGGTTTGACCAGATGGCTTGCTCCTCACCGCGTCTGGTGCTCTGGCTCGGTGACACGAGCCAGGTTCAAAAGGCTTCCACGGATTTCTGGACACGGTTCGAACAGTACCTGGAGCTTCATCAGCAACGTTTTGGTGATGCGGACTATGTCAACAAGCTCGTGGCAGAGGACACGCTGGCAATCGAAGCGGACGTTTCGATTCGCACGACCGCAACCAACGATCTGATGCGAGTGTGGCTCGAGAAGCCGGCCTTGCACGATACCTTGCATTGCGGTGCCGGCTTGTTCTTCGAGGCTGCACTGCCGACCCTGGACGCGATTCGTCCGCTGCTGAATCGAACTGTGCAAACCTTGTCCTATGCAGGCGTCGAGACGCAGATGTTGCGCGACTTCGTCGCAGCATTCCCCCTCGCCGGCATCGATCGCATCGTGCCATTCGGCCATGCGCTGGATTTTGCCCCGGTATGGGACGGATTTGACCTGTTGCGAGTCTTCATGCGTGAGGTTACCGTGGCTTAAGCCCACGTTCTCTGATTGTTCAAATATGCCGCTAATTCATAGCTCACCGATTTCCTCCGTTGTCATTGCCGGTGCCGGCGGCTTTGGCATCGAACTGTACGACTATCTTAACGAGGAGGCATTGCGGGGCGGTCCTGCCGTGGCCGGTTTCCTCGTCGACCCACAGTGGAGCACCACGATTCCGGAGGGCATTGACAAGCCTTATCTGGGGGCTATCGGGGATTTTCGTGCCGAATCGGGACAAGTTGCCGTTGTGGCCATTGGTACCGCGCAAGGCCGCCAGTCCGTCTTGGCCCAGCTTTCAGCCAATGGAGTCGCGACACCCACATACGTGCACGGGACGGCCATCGTTTCACCGGCGGCGAGACTCGGCCATGGCGTGATTATTTGCCCGTTCTCGATTGTGAATCGCGATGCTGCGATGGCCGATGGTTCGGTTGCAAATGTCCACTGTAGTATTGGTCACAATGCATCCGTTGGCGAGTACTCGATCCTTTCACCCTATGCCGCACTTAACGGCTATGCCGCTATTGGCGCGCGTTGCTTCCTGGGCACGCGCGCGACAATTTACCCGCG
This sequence comes from Cupriavidus numazuensis, assembly GCF_905397435.1. Lineage (GTDB taxonomy): Bacteria > Pseudomonadota > Gammaproteobacteria > Burkholderiales > Burkholderiaceae > Cupriavidus > Cupriavidus numazuensis. The sequence continues at coordinate 42,260 of NZ_CAJPVI010000049.1, read as the reverse complement.
TGTACACATTGGCGACGATTGTATTGTGGATACACATGCGGGTGTTCGGGCCAACACGGGAGACAAGGTGCTAATCTCCTCCCGAGGGACTTACCAGGTAAGTCCGCTTAGAACCCGCTGAAGCAAGGCGCAGGTCTACACGGGTGCCTTGTCACTGGTACAGCATCAACGCCCACTGCCGGGCAATGCATTTGAGGTCGAATGCGGTTGCACTATTGCGACCGCATTCGACGAACTGGTCAGCCAGGGAGGCATTGTCAAGAGAGGCCAATATGCCATGCGCCAGCGCGGTGGCATCGTCTAGCGGGACCACCCACGCGTTTCTGCCATGCTGCAGCAACTCGTTGGGGCCTCTCTTGCAATCCGTAGAAACAATCGGCAACCCAAATGCCATAGCCTCAATCAACACCAGCCCGAACCCTTCATACCTCGAACTCAGGCAAAAAACGGAAGCGTTGCGATAGGCTTCCGCCGCATTCTGACAGATTCCCGGCAAGCTGACATTGTCCTTCAGCCCCAGTTCCTCAATCAGCGCCGTCAATGCCTGCCGCTCCTCGCCCTCCCCATGAATTAGGAGGTTCCAATCCGGAGCTTTTGCAGAGACCTGCTTCCAAGCACGAATCAGCACATCAAAGCCCTTAGCATGGACTAGTCTCCCCATCGCCAACACTGTCTTCGCTGTCCGCGGTGCGGGTTCCACCGGAAATGCAAAAGGCAGGGGGTTCGGGATGGCTACCACATGGCTACGCGGCCGTAGCGCGTCTTCCCACCGTTGCCGGTCCCCCTCTGTCAGCACAACGACATGCTTGCAATACCTTGCCGCCAATCTCCGCGCAAACCTCCTGGCCCGCCTCCCAAGATCCTCATCAAAGTGGCAATGCTCCCACGCAATATGCTCGACCCCCAACCCAACCGTAGCCGGCAGCGCAAATAGCGCAAGCATGGTGTCAACCTGCACGAGCACGTCGACCTTCCGGTCGCGACAATACCGGCGAATCCCCGCGACAGTAGCCAAATAGGCCTTCTTGAACGATGGCCGTTCCGCGAACAACGCCTCATGTCCCACGGATGGATGCAGCGGAAAACAACTGTCCTTGTCCCACAGACTCAAAATGCTGACGGTATGCCCCGATTCGGCCAGCGCATTCGCGATGACCGCAGTCATTCGCTCGGCCCCAGCCATCGCATTCAGCGTCCCAGTCAGAAAGCAGACATGACGACCTTTGCTCATGCCTTTGCCCCGTGCGGCGCAGGTGTCCCTTGTGTCTGACGCAGCCAGATCGCGATACCAAACGCAATGGCAAGCAGGTTTGCCACGGCATATCCGAGAATCGCCCCGCGCGCCCCGAGGTGCGGTATCGCGATGCTATCCACAACGATAGTGGTAGCAAACACAATGCCCCACTTGATGGCGACCAACTGTGGCCGGCGCATATAGACGGGTAGTAGCGTAAGGCCCACGTCCGCGAACACGAGCGCGGAGACGATTGCTGCAAGCTGCAACAACTCAGCGGCAGAGGCGAACGCCGAGCCGTAGAGCAGTTGGATGATCCAGTGCGCGGATATGGCGATGATGAGTCCACCCATGACGCCAACCGCTACCATGCCAACCGCGATTCGCGCGATATTCCGCCGAGCTTGAGCCAGCGTCGGCTGCGCGTACACATACATCGGCGCGATGCCAGCGGCAAGAATGCTGGCCACGGTCACGAAGTTGTCCAGTATCTGCATGGTCGCCGCATAGGCGCCGAATTCGGATAACGAAACGAATGGCTTGAGCAGCAGTTGGTCCACGCGGCGGGATCCCATCATCAGCATGAAGCTGACCCAGAACAGCGTGCCGTTGCTGAACAGTTCCCTTGCCAGGCCGGCATCCGCGTTGACGGGCGTCTTAGGTGCACGGGACAGGTAAAACTGCGCTAACAGCAATGCTGCAAGAATGGGTTCGACCGAAATGGCGGCCGCATAGGCCGGCACACTCTGGTTACCAAGCCAGAACAACAACCCGACAACGGCAGCCTTGACGATCAATGAAGAGATATTGATGACGGCGTTGGGCCGCGTGCGGGTATGGGACTGCATCCATGCCGTCACGATGCCGGAAGGCTCGCGCAGCAGGACGGCGATACCGAGTATCAAGGCCGGGATCCATGTCTCCGGTCCTTGTTGGGTCACGAGCATGAAGGCGCCAATCATCAGATATGCCAGCACGCCCGCCCCAAACCGCAACCCAAAGGCATGCACCACCAACCGATGCTGTGCGGCCGGATCCGTATTCGCCACCAGCCGTGGAATCACTACCTCACCACCACAGATCAACGCCACCGACGCCGCGATATACACCACCGCCTGCGCATACTGGAAATGCGCAAATCCCTCCGGCCCGAGCCCGCGTGCCAGCATGGCGACGATGCCGATGCCGCCTGCGACCTGCAGGCCGCGCTCCGTCAGCATCCATGCGAGGTTGCTCGCAACTTGCCGTCTCATCGGGCAGGCTCCGGTATGCCGTTGCCTGCCACACCGGTCAGCGCGGCGTAGCAACCCACCCATTGGCGGGCGACGGCTTCGAGGCTGAACTTGTCCACAATGCGCTGACGTCGGGCCATCTGTTCCTCGGGCGTGCCGATGCCGGAATTTAGGGCGCGGTCCAGCGCGTCCGCCAATGCCTCGGCATTGCCGCAAGGCACGATCTTGCCGGCATCGCCAAGCAATTCCGCTACACCGGCCGCGTCTGTCGCCACCACCGCACAGCCGCTGGCCAGCGCTTCGCCGATGACGAGCGGCATGCCTTCGATATCGGACGACAACGCGAACACGTCGGCGGCATTCAGCATTGCCGGTACGTCGTGGCGCATGCCCAGCAATGTGACAACACGCTGAAGCCCAAGGCGGTTGATGATCGTCTCGAGCTCGCTTCGCGCGGGGCCTTCTCCGACGATGAACAAGCGCATGGCTGTCGATGGTGTTGCGGAATCTGCTTGGCGCATCAATCGCGCGAAGGCTTCGATCAGGACGTGCTGGGCCTTCTCGGGCACCAGTCGGCCCACGTTGATAACGACTCGCGTGTCTGCGTCCACGCCCAACGCTGCGCGCGACGACTGCCGGCGTGCCGGATCCGGACGGAATAGAGCGGTGTCGATGCCGTTGGGCACAACGCGGATACGTTCCGGCTCGACGGCGCCGGCTGCAATCATGGCCTGTCGTCCTGCCTCGCTGACGTGCGTGGTCAGTGCCGCCCACCGGTCGGTCATGCGATAGGCGAGCATGCGTGCCTGTCCGCCTTCGCGCGCGCTGTGCGCCGAGCAAAGCACGGGCGGCGCGTCGGTCAGTGCGGCGAGGACCCGCGCAGCAAGATTGGCGTGGACCATATGGGCGTGGATGACATCGGGCCGCCACTGCCGTACAAACCGATTCAGCCGCCAGAGCGCCATCGCAAACGACGGCAAGGTCTTGCGCATGCCGAGGTGCAGCACCGTGGCGCCCTCCGGCAACGATACCTCTTGCTCCGCCGTCAGGCTGACAACCGCCACCGCATGCCCGTCACGCAGGAATTGCCGTGCAAGCGCGGCGATCTGCTGTTCCGCGCCACCCATCTTGAGGCCGGTACAAAGCAGCAGGATCCGCATGGGCCGCTGCGCGGGCATGCCGGTCGATGCTTGCACCGTCACCGGGCACCGTACCCGGTCAGGATCGTCTGCATCGTCTTCAGGGCAATCAGCAGGTCCAGCGCAAACGAGCAATGCTTGACGTAGTAGAGGTCGTAGCTGAGCTTGGTCACGGTTTCTTCGTGCGTGCCCACATACCCTTGCTGAACCTGCGCCCAGCCGGACAGACCCGGTCGCACCAGATGGCGATACGGGTAGTAGGCGATGGTGCGTTCGAAGTCCTCGACCATCGGAATCTGTTCCGGACGCGGGCCGATCAGGCTCATGTCGCCGATCAGCACGTTCCACAACTGCGGGATCTCGTCGAGCCGGTACTTGCGGATAAACCGGCCGACGCGCGTTACGCGCGGGTCCCGGCGCGCTGCAAACTGGGCGCTGCCTGAGTTGTCCACAGCCATGCTGCGGAATTTGAGCATGGTGAACGGTTTGCCCAGCAGACCGGCGCGAACCTGGCGGAAGAGCGCTGGTCCCGGCGATTCCAGGCGGATGGCCGCGGCGACGATCAATCCCAGCGGCAGCGCCAGCGGGGCAAGGCACAGGACCGTGCCGATGTCGATGACGCGCTTGAGGTAGCCGTAGAAGTAGTGCGCGGCGTAGTCGTCGAGGAAATTCTCGTCGATGTGCGCCAGGCCCACGCGGCCGGTCAGCATCTCGCCGACGCGTTCGACCGAATAGATGCGCACATGGCTCAGCTTGAACTGGGCCAGGGCGCGGGTACGCTCGGGATCGGCCGCGGCGTTGCGGTCGAGCATCAGGCCGTCGCAGTTCACGGCCTCTGCCAGCGAGCTGATGGGCTGGAAGCGGGTGCGGCCGGCCGGCGCCGCGCCGGGCATGGCCAGCATGGCTTCCAGCTGTGCGAGCGCGGCAGCATCGGCATAGCCGAAAACCGGTACATAGTTGCGCACGAAATGCCGGTAGCCGAACCAGATCCAGGCCAGCGTGGTGAAGTAGGCCAGCAGGAAAGCCCCCCGCGAGTATTCGATGTGGAAGCCGGCAAATACGAACAGCAATGCCGCGAAGGGCAGCGTGGCGGCCAGCCCAGCGAGGCTGTTGCCTTCCATCGCCGGCAGATGCAGCGAGCGGTGCAGCAGGACGAAGGCCGCCAGGTACGGCGCGATCGACCAGACCAGCGTGCGGTTGAAAACGTAGGTCACGAAGCCGGCGCGCTGCGCCAGTTCGGCCAGCGCGATGTTGATGCCGAACAACAGCAGCCCGAACAGCGCCCATGCAAGCATGCGGCTGGCGCGGCGGATGGTTTCGGAGCCGGTGGCACGGCTGGCCGCAGGCCGGCGCAGGCTGTCAGTTTTCTGCATGGCGTTGTCGTGCGGACGCTTGGTAGCGCGGTGCGCTGGCGAGCGTGTCCTGGTAGACGGCCCAGGTGGCCTGGATCATGCGTGTCAGGCCGAACTGTTGTTCCCAGCGCTGGCGTGCCAGGCGGCCGAGGGCTTCGCGACGGGGCGCGTCGGCTGCCAGCGCTTGCAGCGCGCGTGCCAGGGTTTGCGGGCGGTTGTCTTCCAGCAGGATGCCACAGCGCCCGTCATCGAGTTGTTCGCGGATGCCGGGCAGATCGCTGGCGATCACGGGCAACCCGGCCCGCATGGCTTCCAGCACGGACAGGGGGAAGGCCTCATGGTCCGATACCAGCACAAACACCTGTGCCGAAGCCAGCAGGCCCGGAATGTCATGGACGCTGCCCGGCAATTCCACACGTGCCGGTGCCATGGCCTGTGCCCGCGCGCGGATGGCCTGCAGTTGCGGCCCATCGCCTGCCATGACAAGTTCGCAATCCGTCAGCCCGGCCTGCGCGAAGGCGTCTAGCAGCACATCAGGGCGTTTGGGGCGGGCAAAGCGCGCAACCATGGCAATGCGGCGCAGCGGCCCACCCGGTCTGGCTCGCGCGGCCACATCGTCCAGCCCATTGCGGATGACGCTGATGCGCGAACCGTCGATCGGCAGGCTGCGTGCCAGTTCCCGTTCGCCGTCCGCCACGCAGATCAGTCGGGTGGCCAAGGGCGCTAGCAGCCATTCCGTCACGCGCGCCGCCAGGCGCTGGCGCCAGGGCGCGGCCGGCTTGAAAGCGAAGCCGTGCACCGTATAGATCACAGGAATCCCCAGCATCCTGCCGGCGACGCGCCCAAGTGCGCCTGCCTTGGCGCTGTGGGCATGGATGATGTCGGGTGCAACCTGACGCAGTGCGGTATTCAACTCTCTGAGGGTCCGAACGGCGCGCACCGGAGAGAGCGCATTGTCCAGCATGCGCAAGCGTACGGCCGGAATGCCAGCCACCTGCGCGGTGGCGAACAGGTGGCCGTCGCCACCCGCCAGCAAGGTCACATCGGCATGCTGGCGCATTGCTTGCATCAGGTCTGCCACATGCGCCTGTGCTCCACCGATCTCCGAGTTCGTGATCAGGTAGGCAATGCGCGGGCGGTGGGCGGCTGTGGCTGACAAGGGATTCCGGGCAAACGGGAGCGAGGCTGGCTTATTGCAGGTCAGATCAGGCAGGACACGTAAGGCTGCCCTCGCGCACGAATGCGCCGGGGTGCCATGAGCAAGCGCGACAAGGCCGCCGGACGGCAGAACGGCGCACCTTTGGAGGCGGCGGCGTGATTATAGCGCCGGCCATCTCCGCGATCCGGCAAAATAACGCCTTTGGCGCAATGGGCGTCCCGCTGCCGGGACAGCATCTGCCAGCAGAATCTAATCACTGGAACCCCCTATGCAAATCGATCCCAGCATCTTCAAAGCCTATGACATCCGCGGCATCGTCGGTAAGACGCTAACCCGCGACGTGGCCCGCCTGATCGGCCTGTCCTTCGGTTCCGCAGCAGCCGAGGCCGGCGAGAAGGCCGTAGTGGTCGGCCGCGACGGTCGTTTGTCTGGTCCCGACCTCATTGGCGGCCTGGTCGATGGCCTGCGCGCCACTGGCATGGATGTGATCGACCTCGGCATGGTCGCGACGCCGATGGTGTATTTCGGCACGAACATCGAGTTGGATGGCGTAAAGGCCACTTCCGGCATCATGGTGACCGGCAGCCACAATCCGCCGGACTACAACGGTTTCAAGATGGTGCTGGCCGGCAAGGCCATCTACGGTGACCAGATCCAGAGCCTGCGCCAGCGCATCGAGGGCGGCAACTTCGCCAGCGGCGCAGGGGCTTACCGTCAGTGCGATGTGCGGCAACAGTATCTTGACCGCATCATGAGCGACGTGAAGCTGGCCCGCCCGATGAAGATCGCGCTCGACGCCGGCAACGGCGTGGCCGGCGCCTTCGTTGGCGACCTGTTCCGCGGTCTGGGCTGCGAGGTGACCGAGCTGTTCTGCGACGTCGATGGCAACTTCCCGAACCATCACCCCGATCCCGCCCACGTGGAAAACCTGCAGGACCTGATGAAGTGCCTGCGCGAGACCGATTGCGAGCTGGGCCTGGCCTTCGACGGCGATGGCGACCGCCTCGGCGTGGTGACCAAGGACGGGCAGGTCATCTTCCCGGACCGCCAGCTGATGCTGTTCGCCGAAGAGATCCTCGGCCGCAATCCGGGCGCGCAGGTCATCTACGACGTCAAGTGCACCGGCAAGCTGGCACCGTGGATCCGCGAGCACGGCGGCGAGCCCCTGATGTGGAAGACCGGCCATTCGCTGGTCAAGGCGAAGCTCAAGGAAACCGGCGCGCCGATCGCGGGCGAGATGAGCGGCCACGTGTTCTTCAAGGACCGCTGGTACGGCTTTGACGATGGCCTGTACACGGGCGCGCGTCTGCTCGAAATCCTGTCGCGCCATGCCGATCCGAGCGCGGTGCTGAACGCGTTGCCCAACGCCAACAACACCCCGGAACTGCAGCTCAAGTGCGCCGAGGGCGAGCCGTTCACGCTGCTGGACAAGATCAGGGCCAACGCGAAATTCGACGGCGCGCGCGAGGTGATCACGATCGACGGCGTGCGCGTGGAGTATCCCGACGGCTTTGGCCTAGCACGCCCGTCCAACACCACGCCTGTGGTGGTGATGCGTTTCGAGGCTGACAACGACGCGGCGCTGGCCCGTATCCAGGCCGAGTTCAAGCGCGTGATCCTGGCCGAAAAGCCTGATGCCAAGCTCCCGTTCTGAGCAGATGCGTGAGGCCATGGCCGCACCTGCGTCGCCGCAAGCCGTGACGCAGGCGGTGCCGTTCGTGCTGCCGGCCAATCCGCGCATCCTTGTGGTCAAGGTCTCGTCGCTCGGCGATGTGGTCCACAACATGCCGCTGATCCATGACCTGCGCGCGCGCTGGCCCGGCGCGCAGATCGACTGGGTGGTGGAGGAGGGCTATGTCGAGCTCGTGCGCCTGCTGCCGGAGGTGGCGCGCGTGATTCCGTTTGCGCTGCGCCGCTGGCGCAAGCGTTTCTGGCAGTCCGCCATCTGGCAGGAGATCGGCGAGGTCCGCGATGCCTTGCGCGCGCAGCGTTATGACGCGGTGATCGAAAGCCAGGGGCTGCTGAAGACCGCCGTGGTGGCGCGCGTCGCTGCACGGTCGGCCACTGCGCCGATCATCGGCCTTGGCAACCGCACGCAGGGCTCCGGCTACGAGCCTGTCGCGCGCCTGCTATACACCGATCCCGTTCGTGTCCCGCGCCAGGCGCATTCGGTGCGCCGCTCGCGCCTGCTGGGCGCGGCGCTGACTGGCATGGCGCCGGCCGAGCCGCCGAAATTCTTTGGTGCGTCGGCGCGATCGCTCCATGTCGAGGATCCGATCTGGGCGCAACTGCCGGCGCGTTTTGCGGTGTGCTTCCATGCCACTGCCGGCGCGAAGAAGAAATGGCCGGTGGCAAACTGGCATGCACTCGGCCAACGCCTGCAGGCGGATGGACTCACGATGCTGCTCCCATGGGGCAACGAGGCCGAGCGCCGCGCCGCGCAAGAGATTGCTGCAGGCGTGCCCGGCGCGCAGGTCCTGCCGCGCTTCTCTGTCATGCAGGGCTTCGGGTTGATCAACCGCGCCGAAGTCGTGGTGGGGGTCGATACCGGGCTGGTCCATATTGCCGCGGCATTGTGCCGGCCCACCGTGGAAATCTATACCGCTACCTGGCGCTGGAAGACCGAGGGCTACTGGTCCGAACGCATCGCCAATGTGGGCGACGACGGCGTCGTGCCCACGGTCGATGAAGTCTGGCAGGCCGCTTGCCGTGTGCGCAGGATAGGAAACTGATGCTACGCGTTCTGTACAGCTTGCTTTGGGTCATCATCCTGCCGCTGGCGCTGCTGCGGCTAGCATGGCGTGGTCGCAAGGAACCGGGCTATGTCCAGAATGTGGGCGAGCGTCTCGGCGCCTACGGCCACCTGCCCGCGCAAGGTCCATGGCTGTGGTTGCATGCGGTGTCTGTGGGCGAGACCCGCGCCGCACAGCCGCTCGTCGAGGCGCTGCTGGCCGCCTATCCGTCGCACCGGCTGCTGCTCACGCATATGACGCCGACTGGTCGGCAGACCGGCGCGCAGCTATTCGGCAAGGAGCCGCGCGTGCTCCAGTGCTACCTGCCCTACGACCTGCCGTGGCTCGTGCGCCGGTTCCTGCGGTATTTCCAGCCAGCAGCGGGCATGCTGATGGAAACCGAGGTCTGGCCGAATCTTGTACGCGGCGCGCGCCGTGCCGGCGTGCCGCTGTTTCTCGTCAATGCCCGACTGTCGCCGCGCAGCTATCGCCGCACGGCGCGCTTCGGACGCGCCGCGGCGGCTATGTACGCGGACTTTGCCGGTGTACTGGCCCAGACCAGCGGCGACGCGGAGCGTTTCCAGGCGTTGGGCATCGATGCAGTGCAGATCACCGGCAACCTGAAATTCGACATGCAGCCGGCGCCGGCCGGTGTCGAGCGCGGCCATCGCCTGCACCAGGCGTTCGGCGGCCGTGCCGTGCTCGCCGCGGCCAGCACGCGCGAAGGGGAAGAGCCGCTCCTGCTCGATGCGCTGTCGCGCTGGGCGCAGTTGGGTGGGCAGACGCCACGGCCCGCGCTGCTGCTCGTGCCGCGCCATCCGCAACGCTTTGACGAGGTGGCGGCCATGGCGGAGCGCGCGGGCTTCTCGGTCCAGCGCCGCAGCGGAATGGATATCGACAAGCTGGCTGGGCCCATCACCGCCGACATCGTGCTCGGCGATTCGATGGGCGAGATGGCGATGTACTTTGCGGCATCGGACCTGGCCTTCGTCGGCGGCAGCCTGCTGCCGCTCGGCGGGCAGAACCTGATCGAGTCCTGCGCAGTGGGCACGCCGGTGCTGGTCGGCCCGCATACGTTCAATTTTGCGCAGGCAACGGAAGATGCCATCGCGGCGGGCGCGTGCCGACGCGTGGCGAATGCCGACGAACTGATGCAGGCATCGGCCGGCCTGCTGGCCGATGCCGCTGCGCTGACCGATATGCGCGCGCATGCCCGCACGTTTGCCGGTGTGCACCGCGGTGCCACGGTGCGCACGCTGGCGGCGCTGGCGCCCGCGCTGGGTGCCTGAGCCTGCATCGCGCAAAAGACGCCGCAGGGAATTCGCGGCAATGCCCCAGGCTCTAAGGGGCATCAACCTGGTGCGCCGGGCAGTCTGCCTGCCCGGCTCGCCTTACGACAGGAGCCAACACCCATGCAGACATTCACCCGTGATACCTGCCTCCGGTTCGCCCGACGCGGCGCAGCGGCAGCCGTGCTCGCTGGCGCACTGGGCGCCTGCGCGACAGGTCCGGCGCCGGAATCGACTGCCACCGCGCCCGCCCTCAACCAGACCCAATCCTCGGGTCCCAGCCGCTGGGAACTGATCCGCTGGCAACAACCCGACGGCACGCTGCGCGACATCCCGCACGGCGATAACGGCCAGCCCATCATCTTCGAGTTCAACAGCGGCATCGACGCCGCGCAAGGCACCGTCAGTGGCACGAGCGGCTGCAATCGCTTTACCGGCAGTTATGGCAAGACCGATACCGGCATCCGCTTCGACCGCGTGGCCGGCACGCGCATGGCCTGTCCGCCGCCGCGCATGGAGCTGGAGTCGGCGCTGCTCAAGGCGATGCAAACGCCGTTCGTGACGGTCGGCACGCAGCCCTCGGCGGGGTCCACAGGGCGGCAGATCATCTGGAAAACGGCCGGCGAGGACCTGCTGCAGTTTGTCGAGCGCGAGGGCGTTGGCCAGCGCGGTGCGCGCATCGATGCCGCGGGCAGCGTCGAGAAGACCGTCTACATCGATTCGCAGCGCGTGGAATGCACCGGCGTGGGCCGCATGACGTGCTATCGCTGGCGTGAGTCGCCGGACGCGCCGTGGCAGCTCTGGTATGGCCCGATCGAAGGACTCGATTTCGAGCCGGGCATCTTGTACAAGCTACGGGTGCGCGAGTACAAGGTGCCGAATCCGCCGGCCGATGCCTCGTCGATCCGCTGGCAGTTGCTCAGCGTGGAGTCGCGCACGCGGGCGAACTAGGCCGCTACCCAAACGAAACGGGCCGCATTGCGGCCCGTTTTGCGTCATTCCAGTCGTTTTCTTCAGGAGCGCGGCGTGCCGGCTGCCTGCGCTTCACGCCGGCCGCTGCGGCGCGAAGCCGAGGCAGGGGAGGGCGTGGTCATCGCGCCGATCTTCGCCTTCTGCGGCAACTGATACATGGCGCCCGGCGTCGACGTCAGCAGCGTGTTGATCTGGACGATATCGTCTTCCTGCAGCACGCCTGTCGAAGCCTTCAGCCGCAGGCCGTTCATGATCGTGTCATACCGTGCCTTGGCCAGGTTGGCGCGCGTCTGGAACAGTTGTGCCTCGGCGTTCAGCACATCGATGTTGATGCGCACGCCGACCTCATAACCGAGCTGGTTCGATTCCACCGCGCTCTGCGCCGAGCGCTCCGCCGCTTCCAGCGCCTTGACCTGTGCCAGGCCGTTGGACACGCCTGAATAGCTCTGGCGCGCGCTTTGCGCGGCCGTGCGGCGCGCGAATTCGAGGTCGCTCGCGGCCTTGTCGGCCAGTGCGATCGTTTCACGCACGCGCGACTGGATCTGGCCGCCCGCGAAGATCGGCATGCTCAGCTGCACGCCGATCTGCGAGGCGTTGTAGTGCGTCGAGATCGTCTGCGTGGCGCTGCCGGTCTGGTTGGTGAAGCCGTAGGACGCCACCAGGTCTACCGAAGGCAGGTGCGCGGCCTTTGCCTTGTTGGTTTCGCGCTGGGCCGTTTCAAGGTTGTAGTTGGCCAGGCCTACCTGCAGGTTGCTGGCCTCGGCCTGGGCAGCCCAGGCATTGGAATCTGCCGGCACCGGCGCAGGCAGATCGGCGGCTGGCCGCAGGCCGAGCAGCTCGTCCACGGGCTTGCCCGTGATCTGCTGCAAGTTGGCGCGGGTAACTTCCAGCGCGCTCTGTGCGGCGATCTCGGTCGACGTGGCCAGGTCGAAGCGAGCCTGGGCGTCATTGGCGTCGGTGATGGTGGCGGTGCCGACTTCGAAATTGCGCTTGGCCTGGGCGAGCTGTTCGCCGATCGCCTTTTTCTGTGCGCCGGCCAGGTAGAGGTTGTCCTGCGCCGTGAGTACGTCGAAGTAAGCCTGCGCGGACCGGGTGATCAGGTCGAGCTGCGCCTGCTGGAACGTGACTTCGCCGGCCATCGCGGCCAGTTCGCCCTGCTTGTAGGTTTCCCAGCGATCCCAGCGGAACAGCGGCTGGCTCAGCTGCAGGGCCCAGTTGTTGTTGTTGAAGAACCGAACCCCCGATGCACTGGGCAGGCCCTGCGCCAGGGCCGCGGTCTGGTCAAGCCGGGTGCGCGTGGCGCCGGCCGTGCCCGTGACCAGCGGCAGCAGTCCGGCCCGGCCCTGCGGCAGTTTTTCACGCGTGGCCAGCAGTTGCGAGCGTGCGCTCGCGAACTGGGCGTCGTTGGACTGGGCGTCGCGGTAGACCTGCAGCAGGTCGGCGGCCGAGGCCGCCGGCACTTGCAGAAGCGCATACAAGGACAGCGCAACTGCCAGTCGCATCCTGCCGGTCGCGGCGAAAGGCGCAAACGTCATCACATCTCCAGGTTGCCGGCACAGGCGCGGCCAACGGTCATTTTTTGTTTGGGTTTGACTTCGCGGGCGGTCGGCAACCAAGCGGGGCTTCGGCCTCTCAGTACTTCGGCATGGCCGGGTCTACCTGGCTCGCCCAGGCGTCGACGCCGCCGGTGAGGTTGTAGACCTTGGCGTAGCCCTGGCGCTCGAGAAACGCGGCCACCTGCATGCTGCGCATGCCGTGATGGCAGATGCAGACGATGTCCGCATCCTCGTCCAGCTCGGCGGCGCGCGCCGGGATGTCGCGCATGGGGATGTGGGTGATGCCGGGCATGGCGCAGGTCTGCACCTCCCACGGCTCACGCACATCCAGCAGGACCGGCTTGGCACGGCTGGCATCGGCCAGCCACTGGGCCAGTTCGGTGGGTTGGATAACCTGCATGGCGCTACTTCCTCAGAACCGGAATTGCGACGGCTGGGCCGCGCCGACCAGCGGCTTGACCGCGGTCTCGAACAGGTTCACGACCTGGTACTCGGTGTCGGACAGGCGCGTGACCAGGCGAGCCTCCATCACCGGCAGCGAACCGACGAACGCGGCAATGCGGCCGCCGACCTTGATTTGCGACAGCAATGATTGCGGGATGGCCGGCAGCGAGCCCGAGATGCAGATCACGTCGTACGGCGCAGCGGCGGCCCAGCCATCAGCGGCGTTGCCTTCGGCCACGTCGACATTGGTGACGCCGGCATTGGCCAGGTTCTGGCGGGCCAGGGTTGCGAGTTCGGGCACGATATCCACGGTCAGCACGTGACGTGCGCGGTTGGCCAGCAGCGCGGCCATGTAGCCGGAACCGGCGCCGATTTCCAGCACGTTCTCATGCTTGCGTACGGCCAGTTCCTGCAGGATGCGAGCTTCCACGCGCGGGGGCAGCATGTTCTGGCCGCCCGGCAGCGGTATCTCCATGTCGACGAAGGCCAGGCCCTTGTAGGCGGCGGGAACGAATTCCTCGCGCTTGACCACCGCCAGCAGGTCCAGGATTTCCTGGTCCAGCACGTCCCACGGGCGGATTTGCTGTTCGATCATGTTGAATCGGGCTTTTTCGAGATCCATCTTGCCATTCCTTACCAATGCCGACCGCTATGTGGGTCATCGCGTCGCAGCCGCGCGGTGCCACGGCCGGACAATCTTGTCAAACCCAGTATTTTAACCCTCTGGTGCGTCGTCCGGCTCATTCCGCGCTGCGCTGTTGTACGACGGCCGCCGCGCCGGCCTCGGCGGCCGGTCTGGCCTGCGCTGCGTCCTTCCCTTGCCAGCGCCGCCGCAGCCATGCCGCGAAGTCGTCAAGATACGTATAAATCACAGGGACGACCACGAGCGTCAGAATCGACGACGTGATGATGCCCCCGATCACCGTCTGGCCCATCGGCGCGCGCTGCTCGGCGCCTTCGCCCAGGCTGAAAGCGAGCGGCACCATGCCGAAGATCATCGCCAGCGTGGTCATCAGGATCGGGCGCAGCCGCACGCGCGCGGCTTCGATCAGCGCCGCTTCGCGCGAGAGCGGTGCGTGGCCGTCGGCGCCATCCACATGCCCGTGCCGTGCCTGATTGGCAAAGTCCACCAGCAGGATCGCGTTCTTGGTCACCAGCCCCATCAGCATGATGAAGCCGATGATCGAGAACATATTGAGCGTCGAGCGGAACAGCAGCAGCGCCGCGAACACGCCGATCAGCGTGAGCGGCAGCGACGTCATGATCGCGATCGGCTGGAAGAAGCTCGCGAACTGCGAGGCCAGGATCATGTAGATGAAGATCACGGCCAGCGCCAGCGCCGACACCGCATAGCCGAACGACTCGTTCATCGACTTGGTCGAGCCGCCGAAGCGGTATTTATAACCGGCCGGCCAGGTCATGCCGTCCAGGGCTGCCTTGACGTCTCGTGCGACTTCGCCAGCGGAACGTCCTGAGGTGTTGGCGGTCAGTTCGACTTCACGGTTCAGGTCGCGGCGGCTGATCTGGTTGGCGCCCGTCGTCTGCACCAACTCGGCCACCTGGCGCAGCGGCACCATCTTCGGCGTGCCGTCGGCGTTGGTCTGGTTGCTGGCGATCATCAGCGCGTTGAGGTCGGCGAGCCCTGTGCGCGCATCGCGCGGCAGCCGTACGCGTACGTCGTAGTTCTGGTCATCCGGCGCGCGCCACGAGCTGATAGCGTCACCCGCGAGCAGCGGCCGCAGCGCATTGCCGATCTGTGCGACCCCGACGCCGAGGTCGGACGCGAGCTGGCGTCGGATGCGCACCTCGATGGTGGGGCGGTCGTCCTTCATGCTCGAATCCAGATCCGCCAGGCCGCGAATCGCCAGCATGCGGCGGCTGGCTTCCTGCGACAGCCGGCGCAGTTCGTCGAGGTCATCACCCTGGATCGACACCTGCACGGCCTTCTGGCCGCCAGCGCCATCGGGCATGCCGACCATGGTCAGCGTGATGCCGGCAATGCTGCCCAGGCGCTCGCGAATCTTCGGGTTCAGCTGCACGGTGGACAGCTTGCGCGCGCGGCGATCGACCAGCCGCACCGACACCAGCGCATTGTTGCGCCCGGACGTATTGCCCGCGTTGATCGTGGCGTAGGTATAGGCGACTTCGGGGAAGGTCTTGAGCGCCGCTTCGACCTGCCGCACCTTGGCCTCGGTGACTTCAATGGAGGTGCCGACCGGCGTGGTGAAGCCGACCTGTGTTTCGCCAAGGTCGGCAGCCGGTACGAACTCTGTGCCGATCAGCGGTACCAGCGCGAAGCTGCCAAAGAACGTGACGATCGCGATCAGCGTGGTTGCCAGCCGGTGCTTGAGCGCCCAGCCGAGCATCGCGGCGTAGCCATGGCCCAGCGCATCCATGCGCGCCGAGAACCAGTCAAGCAGCCGCCCGATGGTGCGGCCGTACCAGCTTGTCTTGTTGCCGGTGCCGTGCAGGTCGGGGTCATGCCAGACCGAGGACAGCATCGGGTCGAGCGTGAACGACACGAACATCGAGATCAGCACGGCCGCCACCACGGTGATGCCGAACTGGTGGAAGAAGCGCCCGATGATGCCGCCCATGAACCCCACCGGCAGGAACACCGCGACGATCGAGAACGTGGTGGCCAGCACCGCGAGCCCGATCTCGGCCGTGCCGTCCAGCGCCGACGTGCGATGGTCCTTGCCCATCAGGTTGTGGCGCACGATGTTCTCGCGCACCACGATGGCATCGTCGATCAGCAGGCCCACGCACAGCGACAGCGCCATCAGCGTGATCACGTTGAGCGTGAAGCCGCACAGGTACATCACGCCAAACGTGCCGATCAGCGCGATCGGCAGCGTGAGGCCGGTGATGACCGTGCTGCGCCAGGAGCCGAGGAACAGGAAAACAATCGCCACCGTCAGCAGCGCGCCTTCCAGTAGCGTGGAACGGACTTCCTTCACGCTGCTGCGGATGCCGCGTGCCGTGTCGTTGACCACCGTGAGCTGCACGCCGGCGGGCACGAGCTTGCGCACCTCGTCGGCCATGCGCACGAGGCCGTCGACGGTATCGACCGTGTTCTGGCCCTGTGCCTTGACCACCGAAAGGAAGAGGGCGCGCTTGCCATCGAGCAGCGCCAGGCTTTCCTGTTCTTCCTGGCCGTCGCGCACGTCGGCGATTTCGCCGAGCGTGACCGGCTGGCCCGCGCGGCGTGCGACGATGATGTGGCGGAACGCGTCGGGCGTGGGCACGCGGCCCTTGATCTGCACCACGGTCTCGGCGGAGGACGAGCGCAGTTCGCCGGCCGGCAGCTCCTGGTTCTCGCTGCGGATCGCGTTCA
Source organism: Cupriavidus numazuensis (assembly GCF_905397435.1). Taxonomy (GTDB): domain Bacteria; phylum Pseudomonadota; class Gammaproteobacteria; order Burkholderiales; family Burkholderiaceae; genus Cupriavidus; species Cupriavidus numazuensis. The sequence continues at coordinate 25,814 of NZ_CAJPVI010000049.1, read as the reverse complement.
TGACCTGGTCGATGCCGATGCCGAGCGCTTCGAGTTGGGCCGGGCGGATGCGGATTTCCACTTCGCGCTTGGTCCCGCCGACGATGTTGATCGCGCCGACGCCGCGCACGGTTTCGAGCCGTTTGCGCACGATCTGGTCGGCAATCGTCGTCAGCTCGCGCTGGCTGCGCTGCGCGCCCGGCGCGTTGGAGACGGACAGGTAGAAGATCGGTGCGTCGGTCGGGTCGTAGCGCAGCACGCGCGGCTCTTCGACTTCGTCGCGCAGTTGCGGGCGGATCAGCGCGAGCTTGTCGCGCACGTCCTGCGCGGCCTGGCCGACATCGACGCTCAGGTCGAACTTGACGACGACGACCGAGGTGCCCTGATAAGAGTGCGAGAAAATTTCGTCAATGCCGGAGATCGTGTTGACGATCTCTTCGACCTTGCGCGTGACGTCGGACTCGACCGATTCCGGCGCGGCGCCCGGATACTCGGTCTGCACCACGACCACCGGGAAGGTGATGTCGGGGAACTGGTCCACCGGCAGGCGCTGGTACGAGAACAGGCCCACGACGATGAACGCCATCATCATCATGGTGGCCAGCACCGGATTCTGGATCGACAGGCGGGTGAACCACATGGCGGCGCGTCCTCAGGCCTTCACGCGGCGCACCTGGCTGCCGCTGCGCAGCGTGCCGAGGTTGTTGCGCACGACTTCGGTACCGGTCGTCAGTCCCGAGACGATTTCCACCATGCCCCTGCCTTCGTCACGCACGCCGGTCTGCACCGCGCGCTCGACAAGCATGCCGTTCTCGACGACATAGACAAACGCGCGCTCGCCATCGCTGCGTACGGCCGAGGCCGGCACCGACACGACGCCGCTGCGCTGGCCGAGCACCAGCGCGCCGCGCGCGAACATGCCGGCGCGCAGCTTGCCGTCGCCGTTCTGCACGCGCACATAGACCATGATGCTGCGCGTGCCCTGGCTTACCGCCGGGTTGATGCGCACGAGCGAGCCGGCAAACTGCCCGGCGCCTTCCACATCGAGCTGCACGGACTGGCCCACCGAGGCGCGGGCCACGTCGGCCATCGGCACCGGGGCTTCCAGTTCCAGTACGCGCAAATCGACCACGTCGATCAGGCGCGTGTCGGGCGATACCTTCTCGCCAGGCTGCACGGCACGTGCTGCGACCATACCGTCGAGCGGTGCCTTGACCACCGTGTCGTTCAGCGCCTTCTGCGCGACGGCGAGGCCGCCTTGCGCGGCATCCAGATTGGCGTGCGCCACGTCCAGGTTGGACTGGTAGTTGTCGAATGCGGTCTTCGAGATAAAGCCCTTGCCAACCAGTTCGCGGTTGCGCTCCCAGGTCTGGCGCGAGTTCTCGAACTGGCCGCGCGCCGCCAGCATCTGGCCGCGTGCCTGTGCGACCTTGGCTTCGTATTCGGTCGGATCGATGCGCACGATGACCTGGCCGGCGCGTACGGCCTCGCCTTCGCGCACGAGCACCTGCAGCACTTCGCCGGAGACCTTGGCCTTGACCGAGGCCTGGTTCAGTGCGCGCAGGCTGCCCGACAGCGGCAGTGCGACTCGCAGGTCCTGTGCGCCGGCCTGGACCAGGTCGGACTGCAGGAACTCCACCACCGAAGGCGCCGCGATCTGCGCGGGCGCCTGACGCGCGCTGCTGGCCTTGCGTACGGCCGCCGTTGCGCTCAGCACGGCCACCGCTCCCAGCACGGCGATCAGGATCTTCTTGTTTCGCTTCATGTCTTGTTTTGTTGTGCGGCGGCCCCGGGGGCAACCGTGTCGAGCTCGTCAGTGCGTTGGGCTAGCGGTTGCGCTTCCATGTCGTCGCGAATCCTTTCCCAGATGTAGGGCCCGGACTTCGGCGGCAGCGGGCGGTCGCGCGCCTCGCCGGCCGTCAGGCCGAACAGCAGCATCTCGAGCAGGTTGTCGAGGTACGCATCCGGGTCGATTTCCTTGTGCGAATAGAGGCCGAACGCGCGCTGCCACAGCATCAGGAACACCAGCGGCGCGCAGACCAGCGTGGTGGTCGGGTTTGGCGGCAGGGCGCGGAACTCCCCGCGCTCGACGCCGCGCGCCAGCACGCGTGCGAACAGCTCGTCGCCGGGCCGCATGACTTCTTCCTGGTAGAAACGGGCGATGTCGGGGAAGTTGCCAGACTCCGCCATGATCAGCTTGGTCAGCCCCGACACCGGCGTGGCGCCGATCAGCCCCCACCAGCCGCGCAGCAGCTCGCGCAGCAGTTCCGGCGTCGAGCCCTCGAACCGGTCGACCAGATCCGTACCCCGGGCGAGCGCCGGCACCAGGTTCTCGCGCACCACGGTTTTGAACAGCTCTTCCTTGTTGGCGAAATAGAGGTACACCGTCCCCTTGGAAACACCGGCCGCCGCTGCTACGTCTTCCAGGCGCGTGGCGGCAAAGCCGCGCTCCACGAACAGGTTGAGCGCCGCCGCAACGAGTTCCTGCGGGCGCGCGGCCTTGCGCCGGCTCCAGCGGGGGGCTTCGACGTCCTTGCGGGGAGCGGGGTGGTCGGTGGCGTTGGTCTTGCCGGGGGTTGCCATGATGAGATGAGCAGCGGGGCGCAGGCTTTAATAACTTATGGGTCAGTAATGTAGGGCGGTCCCTATTGAAGGGTCAACTCGGGTTCGCCCTGCCCCAAACCTCGGGCGCGGCGCTCGTACAACAGGTGATGTCCAATGCTCATGGCGGAAGGCGCCTGCCAGATGGCCGGGCGGCTGTCCCGTGTTCGGGCACAATGGCGGCTTTGTTGCAGTCCCTCGCAGTCCCTTGCCGTTCCGATACGCCGCTGAACCATCGCCATGACTTGCCAGTCTCACCTTGCTTGCCGCGAAGGCTGTGGCGCTTGCTGCATTGCGCCGTCCATCGCATCGCCATTGCCGGGCATGCCTGCCGGGAAGCCGGCGGGCGTGCGCTGTGCGCAGCTGCTACCGGATGCGAAGTGCGCGGTTTTCGGACGCCCCGACCGGCCCGCCTTCTGCGGCAGCCTGCAGCCGTCCGCCGAAATGTGCGGCGACTCGCGCGAATCCGCGCTGCGCTGGCTTACGCAACTCGAGATCCTGACCGCTCCGGGCGGACCGGGCGCGTAAGGCTGGCGAGCGGGCACGCGCCAACCAAATCCATCGGAGGCCATATGATCCGGATGTCCCGGAGGCGCTGGGCTGGCGCCATCGCCGCTGTCGTGCTGACTGCCTGGCTGGGTGCCTGCGGTTCCCTCGGCAATGAATACACGTTCTCGCAAAGCCAGTTGCAGTCGGCGCTCGAACGCAAGTTTCCGTTCAACAAGCGCTACCTGGACATCTTCGACATCCAGCTTGCCAACCCGCGCCTGACGCTCGACCCGGCACGCAACCGCGTCAACCTGCAGTTCGATGCTACGGTGGACAACAGGTTGTTCTTCCGCCAGGCACTGACAGGCCGCTTCGCGCTCGACAGTGGCCTGCGCTACGACGCGCCGAGCCATTCGGTCGTGCTGCAGGATCCCGAGGTGCAGCAGTTCGATGTCCAGGGCCTGCCGGGGCAGTTTTCCCGGCAGATCAACGCGCTTGGCGGCATTCTGGCTGAACAGTTGCTGCAAGGCTACGCGCTCTACACCTTCCGTCCGGATCAGCTGCGCATTGCAGGATCGGATGTCGAGCCCGGTACAATCACGATCTTGTCCGACGGCATCAACGTCAAAATCAATCGTCCCTGAGCCACCCAGCTGGCAACGCCCGGTCCATATCGGGCATGTCCCCGCCCAACCCACCCCATCCGCATGGAAATCGCACTCGCCCTGAAAGCCGTGATCCTCGGCATCGTCGAAGGACTGACCGAGTTTCTGCCTATTTCGAGCACCGGCCACCTGATCCTGGCCGGCCAGCTACTCGATTTCAACGACGAGAAGGGCAAGATCTTCGAGATCGTGATCCAGTTCGGCGCGATCCTGGCGGTTTGCTGGGAGTTCCGCCGGCGCATTGCCAACGTGCTGAGCGGGTTGACGACCGACCCGAAAGCGCAGCGCTTTGCCATCAACGTGATCGTGGCGACGGTGCCGGCCATCGTGCTGGCGCTGGTGTTCGGCAAATGGATCAAGGCCCATCTGTTCAACCCGATCACGGTGGCGCTGGCTTTCATCATTGGTGGCGTGGTGATCCTGCTTGCGGAACGGCGTGACGCACGCCGCGGCATGGTGACCAACCCGCGTGGCAATGCGCTGCTGCAGGCCGCCAAGGCCGGCGCGCCGCGCATCGAGTCCGTTGACGATCTGAACTGGCGTGACGCCCTGAAGGTCGGTCTCGCGCAGTGCTTCGCGCTGGTCCCGGGCACGTCCCGTTCAGGCGCCACGATCATCGGCGGCATGCTGTTCGGCCTGTCGCGCCAGGTGGCGACCGAGTTCTCGTTCTTCCTCGCCATCCCGGTGATCTTCGGCGCGACGGTGTACGAGCTCTACAAGGCCCGCTCCCTGCTGTCCGTCGATGATCTCGGCATCTTCGGCATTGGTTTCGTTTTCGCGTTCCTGTCGGCCTTCCTCTGCGTGCGCTGGCTGTTGCGCTTTGTCGCAACGCATGACTTCAAGCCGTTCGCGTGGTACCGGATCGCATTCGGCATCATCGTGCTGGCGACGGCGTACTCGGGATTGATTTCCTGGCACGCCTGATCCGGCAGGCTGAATGCAAAAAAGGCGTGGCCACTATGTGCCACGCCTTTTTGTTTGGGCCGCTTATGCCGGGTCGTGCCGATCAGCCGCGCTTGCGGAACACGACATCCCAGACACCATGCCCGAGCCGCACGCCGCGCCGCTCGAACTTGGTGATCGGGCGGTACTCAGGCCGTTCGGAAAATCCGTCAGCGGCCGACGACGTATTCTCGAGCGCAGGCTCGCCCGCCAGCACTTCCACCATCTGGTGCGCGTACTCTTCCCAATCGGTCGCGCAATGGATGTAGCCGCCCGGCTTCAGGCGCGAAGCCAGCAGCTTGACCAGCGGCGGCTGTACCAGCCGGCGCTTGTTGTGGCGCTTCTTGTGCCAGGGGTCGGGGAAGTAAATATGCACGCCGTCGAGGCAGTCCTCGGTCAGCATGTGCGCGACGACTTCCACTGCATCGTGCTGGATGATGCGGATATTGCCGATCCCCCGCTCATCGGCCAGCTTGAGCAGCGCGCCCACGCCAGGCTCGTGCACTTCGCAGCCGAGGAAATTGTCCTGCGGGCGCAGTTGCGCGATATGCGCGGTGGTCTCGCCCATGCCGAAGCCGATCTCCAGGATGGCCGGGGCCTTGCGGCCGAATGCGGCTTCCCAGTCCAGCGGCTGGGGCGCGTAGGGCACCAGGAGGCGCGGGCCGACTTCGTCGATGGCTCGCTGCTGGCCGGTGGAGGTGCGGCCGGCGCGTCGGACGAAGGAGCGGATGCGGCGGGGGTGGGCGACGCCTTCGGGGTCGGTCGTGGACGGCAGCTCAGCGCTCTGCAACTGCTGAGCGCCGTTTTCCAATGTCGGTTCGGTACTGGTGGGGTCTTTGGGAGGCATGGCAACGAGAAAACCGCCGGACGAGTCACGGCGGCTAGTGCTCCAGTGTGGAAGCGAGATTTTACCTGATGGGCGATTGCCTACTGAGCGACCTGGGCCGCGCGCTGTGAAGCAGTCACGGCAGCCTTTCTTTTATCGATGAAGGCGATGAAGGTGGCAATGCCGACTGCATAGAAGGGGAAGACCTCCCACCAAAGGAATACCACGTCCGTGAGGCCAAGCACAAAAATGCCGGCGCACAAGCTGGCACCCATGCAGGCCGCGGCACGGACTTCCTTGTCGCGATGCCTGAGATCGCGGGCGAAATAGCAGGCAGGCACGAGGTACAGGGCCAGCAGGGCGGCAATGCCAAACAGGCCGAGTCTGGCGGCATTGAAGAGAAACTCGTTGTGCGAGTGGGCGAATTCGGATGCGGCGGGAGTAATAATCCCCCGATTCTTCAAATCTGCGAGTGCATCTCGATATCCATCTACACCTACGCCGAAAAGCGGATGCTCGCGGAAGATCACAACGGAACCCCGCCATAGCTGAAAACGGAAGCCGATTGACGTGTCGACATTGGTTCCGCTCATGTATTGCTCGATATCGGTCCGCGCAACATCAATCCGGTCCTTGACCAGCCTGGCCTGGCTCATTGCGCCGACGAGTGCAAGTGCTATCAAAACCGCCATCAGCAACCTGCGGCCTTTTGCCAGAACGCCGCTCGAGTACAGCGCAATCGCGCAAAACACCGGTATGGTTATCCATGCCCCGCGTGATTGCGAAAGGTAGCTGCCATACAGGATCGCCGCTGCCGCCAGAATTTTCAGAAGGGTCTGAATCCTGTCATGCTTTGAATTCCATGCGAGCGAAAGCATGCCGTATGTGCCTAGCAGCAATGCCATTTCAATGAAAATGGTGATGGGAATAAAATCGGTCCCATACCTCAGCTCGCCACCATGGGAAAGTTGGTAGATCTTGATGGTGGACAACAAAGCGCCGGCCATAAATGCCCACTGCACGTGTCGCAGATAACGCATTGGAATGATTGAAATAGACCAGAGCACTAAAGCAAAAAGCGCGAGACGCGATGGCGCATCAAGGCTTCGGCTCGAGAATTGCGATCTCGATATCTCATTCGCCAGTACGGCCAACATGGGAGCGGCCATTGCCAGGCAAAGTGGCCAATAACGTCTGATTTGACCAACAAGCAGGGTGCTCTGAGATTTCCAGCGATAAATCAGTGTGAGCAGGCCCAGTACAATCAGCAGGCCATACAGCACGCCCGCCGCGCGATCGATAATCAGCGCAAGCGCGTAAAAGGCCACAAGAGCTGCTGCGGCAAGCCGGCCGATGAAGCGGGACGCTGCTGGGTCTCTTTCCATGGAAGCAAAGCCCGGCAATGACGCCGGTGAAGCGGGGCTTTGATTGAGTTGTTGAGGCATTCTCGTCTTGGTCTGCACTTGCTGGCGCAATACTGTAATTCGCAGGCGAAGGGCTTATGAGGATTTTAGTTTCTGCATCAACCGTGATTTCAGGTAACGGCAATGCCAGTAAATGCCTTCGGCAATACGGTGTTGTGTGATCAGAAACCTGGAGAACAGCTTTAGTTCCCGAGTCGTTCTGGGCGCGTCCAGCGGCGATTCCGCCCATGGCGAGCGGGACTGGATGTCGGTGAATAATTCTCGAACGTCATGCAGGCACCAGTTGTGCCACGGCTTTACCGGGCCAGTGAAGTGCATGAACACATACGGCTGCGAGACGTTCAGCGTGGTCTCGCCGCGTGTCAGATAGTCCACCAGGTGATATCGAAAGTTCCATTTCGGGTCGATATACCTGATGCGTCCGTCCAGTGCGATGTTCAGGGCATCCTGGTCAGCGAATCGCATGTCCAGCGTGGTGAGCGATTTCAGGGCGACCTGCTGGACATCGGCGGCAACCCAGTTCCGGACATCGATATACATAACCCCGGCATTGAAGTAGTGGCCATGCTTCAGCCCCAGTGCTGGAATCTGGGTCTTGACGGTGGTGTCTTTCTCGTCGGCGACCGCCGCGGCAATGTTGTCGCCCAGATCGATGGTCAGCAGTTCAGACAAGTCGCCGAAGCACAACAAATCGGCGTCCAGGTACAGCACCTTGTCCGTAACGTCGCGCAGCCTCGACGGAATCAGCAGGCGGATAAAGGTGCCGAGGGAATGCTTGCTAAAGCACGGAAACTGACGAAAATCGTCGAGCGTTGCCGTGTCGAGCAGATGGAGACGGACAGTGACGCCTAGCTGCTTCTCGAGCTTCTCCAGCTTGTCCCGGTTGTCTGCGGTAATGGAGAAGGCAAATACATGGAAGACAAAGTCACGTCCCGGGTTGTTTTCCACGACTGACGTGATGGTCACACCCATGCCGCGATAGTAGCCAGCATCCACACCGAATGCGACGTGAACCGGGCCTTTGCCGGAGCGCGGGGCAGATACATCTCGCAGTTCAGATGGCACTTGTCATCCTTTTAGTGGGGAGCGAACCGTGTGGGCTAGGGGCAACTCCGGCGGACGGCCGGAGTGAAAGTGTCGATCGCGACATGCCGAACGAGCGACATTGCCGCATCACAGGACAGCATTGTGTCCTTTTTGCCTGCTACCAATCGGCCTGCCGGGAACCGCTCGTGCACACGATGGGGTTGGCAGTGGAGCGGGCGATGGGAATCGAACCCACGTCTTTAGCTTGGGAAGCTAAGGTAATAGCCATTATACGACGCCCGCTTTGGCTAACTTGGGGGCGGATTCTAGCACAAATTGTTGCAGTCCCGCCGCGATGTCGGGGCGCGACTTGCTGCCATTGCCTCCTGCCGTGGCGGCCCCGTATGCTTGCCTGTGCGCCGCCGCAACCCATCCATCGCCGCTTCAAGACACAAGGACCCACCTTGACCACCGACTTCATCGCGCGTTTCGAAGCCGACTGCATCCCGCGTATCGTCGAGGCGATCGTCCGCCTTTATCCGCACCGATTGCAGGTGGAAGTCTTGCCCGGAGCAAGGGCCGGATGGCCCGCGAGAGTCCGGATTCAGGGGAAGGGGGCGCCAGAGCTCCAGCGTTTCACGTATCCGCTCGACGTCACCCTTGCCTGGGACGGACTCGAAGTCGAAGCCCTCTTCACCGCGAACGGCGCGAAGCGCTTCGCCGGCTACCTCGACGCATTGCCCGCCAAGCTCCGGGCCTGGCAGGAGCCGCGGCAGCTGGACTGGAGTTCGCTGTCGCAGGCCGACCCCTCGGTCCTGATTGGCGGGCTCGATTTCGAGCACTGACGCCGAGACTCAGGCGACGACGCGCAGACGGCAGACGGCGGTCTCGTGCTCGCCGGGTGCGAGCCAGCGCAATCCGCGGCCATGGTGAATGGCATCCGGCAGGCCGAGCCAGGGCTCGACACAGTAGAAGTCGGCGGCTTCGCTTTCCGACCATGTGGTCACCGCATGCCAGGCGACACTGCCGGGCACGTCGAGGTCGATCGCCAGCGTCCTGCCTGGCATGGCGAGGGTGACGGAACCGCCGCCCCGCAGGACATGAAACGTATCCTGCAAGCGGCCGTCGTCCAGCACATACGCCGGTTCGCCCGGCTCGGTGTTGGTCAGCCGGCCGTCTGGCTCCTGCCTTACGCGGGCAGTTTCAGGCAGCAACAACCGGGTGTCGGACCGGTGCGCGGCGGGCAGGCTGAAGTAGAAGTGGTGCCCGGCGTAGTAGGGCAGCGGCTCGCTCCCGGTATTCTCGGTGCGGAGTGCCACTTCCACGCCGTCTTCAAGCAGGTCATAGCCTGCCTGAAAGCGGAACGGGTAGGGATAGCCTGCCCAGGTGCTGCCTGAGGACTCCAAGGACAGGACGATCTTGTCGTCGCCGCCGGCGGCTACGGCAAATGGCAGGTCCCGCGCAAAGCCGTGCTGCGGCAACGTGTGGATGGTGCCGTTGCCGTCGCGCCAGCGGCCGGCCTCGCCGTCAGCAAAGTGCCGTCCGATGAACGGAAACAGGAGCGGGTTGCCGCCCCGGATCTTGGCGGGCCGGCTCCAGTCGGCAGCGTCAGGCCAGTAAAGGATCTCTTCCCCATTGCGGACCCACCGGACGAGCCGGCCGCCGTACTGGGGCGCCACCAGGAGATAGTTGTCGTCATTGCCGACGCGGATCAGATCCTGGTTCTGGAAGCGTTGAATGCTTTGTGAGGCCATCACTGTGTTGGGGGCTTGACGACGCGCCGAATTCTACGTGGCTTGTGGCCGGTCAGGCACGACGACCGTCAGGGGCCCGACTGCTTACGCCGAGAGCTCGTTCGTGTAGATGGTGTCGCGCACCAGCGGATACACCTGCGTCTCCCAACGCTTGCCATTGAATACGCCGTAGTGGCCCACGCCCGTCTGCACATGATGCATGCGCATGTACGGGTGCAGGCTGTCGCACAAGTCCTGGGCGGCCATGGTCTGGCCAATGGCGCAGATGTCGTCGCGCTCGCCTTCCACGGTCAGCAATGCGGTACGACGGATCGCGCGCGTGGAGACACGGCGTCCGCCCACATCCAGCAGTCCCTGCGCGAGCAGGAAGCGCTGGAACACCATACTGACGGTTTCGAGATAGAACTCCGCGGTGAGATCCATGGTGGCGAAGTACTCGACGTAGAAATCCTGGATGGCGTCGGCTTTTTCATGCTCGCCGCGCGAGCGCAGCGCGTGCATTTCGCGCAACGTCTGTTCGTGGCGCTCCAGGTTCATGCTCATGAACGCCAGCAACTGCACGAAGCCCGGATAGACGCGGCGCAATCCGCCGGCAAAGCGCAGCGGCACGAAGCCGATCAGCGTGCTTTCGAACCACTCGATCGGCCGGCTCATGGCCAGTTCGTTGACTTTGGTCGGGTTGACGCGCGCATCGATCGGCCCGGCCATCAGGGTGAGGCTGGGCGGCTGGGCCGGGTCATCGTCCTCGGCCATCAGCGCGGCGGCGGCCAGCGCGGCGACCGTGGGCTGGCATACGGCCATCAGGTGCGTGTGTCCGCCAAGTTCTTGCAGGAAGGTAATCAGATGCCCCACGAACTCGTCGAAGCCGAAGCGCCCGGCAAACAGCGGGATGTCGCGCGGATTGTGCCAGTCCGTAATGTAGACGTCATGGTCCGCCAGCATAGTCTGCACGGTCCCGCGCAGCAGGGTGGCGAAGTGGCCTGACATGGGGGCGACCAGCAACACGCGAGGCTGGCCGCTGACGCCGTGGCGGCGAAAGTGCAGCAGCGAGCAGAAGGGCGTACGCGCCACTACCTCTTCGGAAACCTGCACAGGCAACCCGTTGACGACTACGCTGTCAATACCGAAGGCGGGCCGATGATGAGTCAGGCGTGCCAGCGACAGGATCTCGCAAGCGGCCCACAGCGATCGCAGGGAGTCACACTCGGCCGCGCGCGGGTTGGTAGCGATCACGGAAGCCGTGTAATCGGCCAGCGTACAGCCCGCGTGCATCATGTCCGCGTAGGTCTGGTATGCCTGGTACAGCATGGCTTGCCTCCCGTGATCCCGTGAGACCGGTATGCGCAATATATATGCCATCAGCATGAATGGTGGCACAAGCTTTGCGAAGCGCGTGGTGATGGACACGCAAAACGGATCGCGAGTGATGTGGCGAGCGCGTGAGTGGCACTGTTGAGCCAGCAATTGGCGAGCGCGCTTCACACTGGTGCCGACGCGCCGCACTGCATGGGTGCACGGCGCCGCCGTATAGCTAGCCGTGGCGATCGTCCCAACGGGCGACAAGGAGACGAGATGGGCAAGACCACACTCACCATCAGCAGCAAGACCTATTCATCATGGTCGCTGCGCGGCTGGCTGCTGGCACGCTTCGCCGGGCTGGAGTTCGAAGAGGTGCTGGTGACCCCGGACGACCCGGCCGTGCGCGCGGAAATCCTGCTGCTGTCGCCGTCTATCCTTGTACCTTGCCTGCGCCATCAGGGCGTGACCGTGTGGGACACGCTCGCGATTGCCGAGTACCTGAACGAAATCAGCCCGAAGGCTGGACTGCTACCCGACGACCGCACCGCCCGTGCGCACTGCCGCGCGATCTGCGGCGAAATGCACTCGGGCTTTGCGGCCATGCGGGCGGCGCTGCCGATGAACCTCAAGGGGCATTTCCCCGGGCTGAAGGTGTGGTCGCGGGCGCAGGCCGATATCGACCGCATTACGGCGATCTGGGCGGAGTGCCTGACGCGCTATGGCGGGCCATACCTGTTCGGCACCCGTACGATGGCGGACGCGATGTATGCACCCGTCGTGACGCGGTTTGTCACCTACGGCGTCATGCTCGATCCGGTGCCGGTCGAATACTGCAAGCAGATCCTGTCGATGCCCGAGCTGCAGGAATGGATCGCGGCAGCGCGGGAAGAGCCCGACGAGATCAGCGAACTCGACGTCGAGTTCTGACGCTCGCCGGGAATGGGCGGCGGCGTCAGGTGGTTGCTGACTCCGTCTGTCGCGCCGCCAGGTAGCGCCTGGCGTAGTCGAAGTACCAGTCCAGGCTGTCCGGGTTGGCCATGGCATCCCGATTGGCGATGCCATGCGGCGCATGCCCGAGCAGCAGCTTCTTGATCGGCACCTCCATCTTCTTGCCGGACAGCGTGCGCGGCACGGCTGGTACCTGAACGATCTCGTTGGGCACGTGGCGTGACGACAGCGCGTCGCGGATGCGCTTGCGCAGCGTGTCGCGCAGCGCATCGTCGAGGACGATTCCCTCGCGCAGTACGACGAACAGCGGCATGTACGACTCGCGGCCCAGGTACTCGAGGTCTACCACCATGCTGTCGAGGACTTCGGGCAGATCTTCCACCACACGGTACAGCTCGCTCGTGCCCATGCGGATGCCGTGCCGGTTGATGGTGGCGTCGGAGCGGCCGTAGATGATCGCGCCGCCGCGCGCGGTGATTTTGATCCAGTCGCCGTGTCGCCAGACGCCGGGATAGGTGTCAAAGTAGCTGTCGCGGTAGCGCTTGCCGTCGGCATCGCCCCACAGGAACAGCGGCATCGACGGCATCGGCTCCGTGCAGACCAGTTCGCCGACCGTGTCGATCAACGCCTGACCGTTATCGTCGAAGGCCTCGACTTTGGCGCCAAGGCACCGGCATTGCATCTCCCCGGCATATACCGGCAGCAGCGGGCAGCCCGCGACGAAGGAACCGGCGAAGTCGGTACCGCCCGACATCGGCACGAGCCAGATGTCGCTGCGCACATGGCGGTAGATCCAGTCGTACGCTTCCACTGGCAGCGGCGAGCCGGTGGAGCCAAGTCCGCGCAGCCGGGATACATCCGCAATCCGCGCTGGTTCCACGCCGGCCTTCATGCAGTTGGTGAAGAACGCTGCACCAGCGCCGAATAGCGTCACACGCGCATCGTCGACGAAGCGCCACAGCACGCCGGCATCCGGCCACGCCGGGTTGCCGTCATAGAGCGCGATGGTCGTGCCCAGCAGCAGGCCGGCGACCTGCGCGTTCCACATGATCCAGCCGCTGCTGCTGTACCAGTGGAAGACATCGTCGGGGCCGAGGTTGTTGTGAAACGCCATCAGCTTGAGTTGCTCGATGACGATGCCGCCATGGCCGTGCACGATCGGCTTGGGCATGCCTGTGGTGCCGGACGAATAGACGATCCACAACGGGTGGTCGAACGGCACGGATTCGATCGCCAGCGGCACGCGGTGCGCCAGTACCTCCTGCCAGGCATGCACACGGACGCCATCGCGCGCAGCGATGGGATTGCCGGTGTGCGGCACGATCACGACATCGGTCAGCGAGGGCAAGGCGGCGACCAGGTCCGCTATCACAGGCGCACGGTCATAGTCCTTGCCGCCGTAGCGGTAGCCATCGACCGCGATCAGCACCTTGGGTTCGATCTGGCGGAAGCGGTCGACCACGGCGACCTGGCCCATGTCCGGCGCGCAGCCGGACCACACCGCGCCGAGGCTGGCGGCCGCGAGGAAGGCGACGATGGTGGCCGGGATGTTCGGGAGGTAACCGGCAACCCGGTCGCCACGGCCAACGCCCATCTGGCGCAGAGCATGGGCGAGCGAGGCGACCTGCGCTTCCAGCGCATCCCAGCTCACCTCTTCCAGCGCACGGCTTTCTCCGGCGTGGCGGATGGCTGCCCGCTGGCGGGCGGGGCCGCTGCCGGCATGGCGGAATACCTGCTGCACATAGTTCAGAGTGGCGCCCTCGAACCAGCGTGCACCCGGCATCACGCGCCGGTCCAGCACGCCTTGCGCGGGCGTGTCGAAATGCACGTCGAAGTAGGCGCGCACCGCATCCCAGAAACGCTCGATTTCGGTGACCGACCATTGCCAGAGGCCGGCGTAGTCGTCGAAGGCGAGCCCCCGCTCGCGCTGGAGCCAGCGCATGAACTGCGCGAGCTGGCTGCCGTCGCGAAACGCGTCGGACGGCGTCCACATCAGTTGCCCTTCTGCGAGGGTGGTCATGTCTCCTCCTTGCGCCCGTCTGTCGCGGGGATCGGATGGTGTGGTCGAACGGGGCAGGGCGGGTGCCTTTCGCTGCGCCCCGGGGTTCAGCCTGACATGATAGCGGCGGGCGCGCTCACGTGCCGGCGGGTCGGTCGAACAGTGTCGCCATCATGCCGTCCACCTTTGCCTTGACCGCCGGATCCATGCTGATCGTGCGGCCCCATTCGCGCGTGGTCTCGCCCGGCCACTTGTCGGTGGCATCGATGCCCATCTTCGACCCAAGCCCGGACACCGGCGACGCGAAGTCGAGGTAGTCGATCGGCGTGTTCTCGACCAGCACCGTGTCGCGCGCCGGATCGACGCGCGTGGTGATGGCCCAGATCACTTCCTTCCAGTCGCGTACATCCACATCGTCGTCGACGACCACAATGAACTTGGTGTACATGAACTGCCGCAGGAAGCTCCACACGCCGAACATCACGCGTTTGGCGTGACCGGCGTACTGCTTCTTCATGCGCACCAGCGCCATGCGGTAGCTGCAGCCTTCGGGCGGCAGGTAGAAGTCGGTGATCTCCGGGAACTGCTTCTGCAGCAGCGGCACGAACACCTCGTTGAGCGCCACGCCGAGCACGGCGGGCTCGTCGGGCGGTTTGCCGGTATAGGTCGAGTGGTAGATCGGGTCGCGCCGCATGGTGATGCGGTCGATCGTGAAGACCGGGAACCAGTCCTGTTCGTTGTAATAGCCGGTGTGGTCGCCGTAGGGGCCTTCTAGCGCATGCTGGTAGCCCGACGGATGTCCGGGGTCTGGCTGGATATGGCCTTCCAGCACGATCTCGGCCGATGCCGGCACGCTCAGCTCGGACAGCGTGGGCGTCAGGCACCCGGCCAGCGCCGTGCGGCTGCCGCGCAGCAGGCCGGCGAACTGGTATTCCGACAACGTGTCCGGCACCGGCGTGACCGCGCCCAGGATAGTCGCCGGATCGGCGCCAAGCGCCACGGCAATCGGAAACGGCTTGCCAGGGTTGGCGAGCGCGTGTTCGCGGAAATCGAGCGCGCCGCCGCGGTGCGCCAGCCAGCGCATGATGACCTGATTCCGGCTGATCACCTGCTGGCGATAGATGCCCAGGTTCTGGCGCTTCTTGTGCGGGCCCTTGGTCACCACCAGCCCCCAGGTGATCAGCGGCGCGGCATCGCCGGGCCAGCAGGTCTGGATCGGCAGGCGCGCCAGGTCGACGTCATTGCCTTCCCAGACGACTTCCTGGCAGGCGGGGCTGTTGACCCGCTTGGGCGCCATGTCCCACACCGACTTGGCCAGCGTGAACAGCTTGCCGGCCTCGCGCAGTCCGCGCGGTGGTTCGGGTTCCTTGAGGGCCGACAGGACACGGCCGATGTCGCGCAGGTCCTCGAGCGATTGCGCGCCCATGCCGAGCGCGACCCTGTGTGTCGTCCCGAACAGATTGGCGAGCACCGGGACGCTATAGATGCCATCAGGGCTACCGAAGCCTGCCGGCCGTTCGAACAGGGCAGCCGGCCCGCCAGCGCGCAGCAGGCGATCGCAAATCTCTGTCATCTCCAGGTTCGGGGACACCGGCGTGGTGACGCGCCGCAGCTCTCCCAGTTGCTCAAGCTGGCTGATGAAATCGCGCAAGTCTTTGTATTGCATAGTGAATTCAACTCTGGTGCGGCACTGCGGCAGGGCAGGGTGATCGAAATGATGCGTCCCAAAATACACATCGGCAGGCGTCTTGGCAAAAAAATTCCATCAAATTTCGATGAATACGCAGCTGCAAATTGTAAGTTTTTCGCCGGCAAAGACATCGGCCCAATCGGCGCCAGCCCAGACCAGGCCTACGATTCCCGCTAGCTGAGTGGCGTTTGACCGACGTAAAGAAGCTTGTTACAAATAACTAAAAGTACTTATATCATCAATCTTTATTCTTGACTGGGTATAAAAGCGTTCCTACAATCGCGTCTGTTCGATGGAGTGTTGCGCTGCAACATGGAATTTCCCCTTGTGTCAAGGGGTGCACATAAGAAATTGTGAGCAGAAGATTCCTCCATCAAGACCGATGGATCGGGCCCGACAGACACGAGGCCCGAACGGTCGCCTCCGGCGGATCGCCGGAGCGTATTGGGTTGTTCGTGGCAGGGCGCGCTCCCCCAAGAGTGTGCCCTGTTTCCAGTTGGGCGCATGGGGAGCGCCTGCCAACAGGTGCTGGCCGCCATTGCTAGGCGGCGCGGCATCCTTACTTGAGTACGTTGAGATCGGGTGTGTGCAGCTGTCTGGGCGCGCGCAGCGGGCAACGGATGGAGGTAAGCATGAGCGGTTGGAAAACCCTTCATCTTCCCGGCATCGGGCGGGCATTGCAGGTCCGCTTCAGAAAGCCGGTACCCGGAGTGAATCGGTCGTTTCAGTTCCGATTTGCGCATCCGGTCGCGGGCCGCGCCTTGCGCACGGGCCGTACAACCTTGAAGTACGCGCTGAACAGCCTCGGCGTGGTGTCGGTCGTTTCGGCCGTGTCGCTGTCGCTGAGCCAGGAATGGCGTACCACGCTGGCCGCGTTGCTGGCTGGCGATGAAGCGCCGGCCGTCCTCGTGACTGCGGCCGCGTCTGCCGCAGCCAATGCCAGCACCGCCGTGCCGGCAAGCTCGGCGGACGTAGCGGCGGCCAAGCTCGGCTTTGGCCGGGCCGGCCTGCCGACCGTGTCGGGCGTCGATGAGTGGAGTGTGGCTGCCGCTGCCAAGGTGCCGTCCGTGGCCCATCTGGCGGCGCAGATCCCGGTGACCCGCGTGGCGCTCGACGCCCGCAGCACCAGCACGCTCGGCACGGCACGCGAACAGGCGGCCGTGGCCGACTACATCGCGCGCAAGTACCGCGTGGCGGCACAGGCCACCGCGCAACTGGTCAAGGCGGCCTACCTGACCGGCCGCGAGGTCGGTATCGACCCGCTGCTGATCCTGGGCGTGATCGCGATCGAGTCCAGCTTCAACCCGTACGCCGAAAGCGGCGTGGGGGCGCAGGGCCTGATGCAGGTCATGACCAAGGTCCACCAGGACAAGTACGAAGCCGTCGGCGGCGTGGCCGCTGCGCTGAATCCGTACGCGAACATCAAGATCGGCGCGCTGGTGCTGAAGGATTGCATCGCGCGTGCTGGCTCGCTCGAAGGCGGCCTGAAGTACTACGTCGGCGCGACCACCAATACCGACGGCGGCTACGGCGCCAAGGTGCTGGCTGAACGTGCGCGCCTGCGCCAGTTGCTGGGCGTGCGCGTTGCCGACGCGCAGGCCGAGAAGGCCGGCGACGGCAAGACGCAGGCGGAGCGCCACCAGAATGGCGAGAAGCTTGAGGCGGCGAGCAACACACAGCAGAGCGCCTGAGCCAGCGATCGCCCTCAGAGAAAAAGCACCCCGCGGGGTGCTTTTTTGTTTTGCCCGTGTGCCGTTCAGCGGAACAGCTTCTGCAGCCTGGCCATGGCTTCCTCGATATTCTGTCGCGAGGTCGCGTACGAAATCCGGATGTAGTCCTGCGCCGTGTGCGGCCCGAAATCCTGGCCGGGCACCATGACCACACCGGCGTCATGCAGCATTGCCTGCGTCAGCTTGTCGGCATCGCCCGCCGCGGGATGGTTGACCTGGCGGCAGTCCGCGTAGACATAGAAGGCGCCGTCGGGCATGACCGGCACATGCAGGCCGAGCGATTCCAGCGCCGGCACGATCAGGTCGCGGCGGCGGCGGAATTCGGCCTTGCGTTCGTCATAGATCGCCATGGCCTCGGGCGTGAAGCAGGCCAGCGCGGCATGCTGGGCCACGGCCGACGCGCAGATGAACAGGTTTTGCGCGACTTTCTCGAAATCGGCCACCAGCGCGTCCGGCACCACCAGCCAGCCCAGGCGCCAGCCGGTCATGTTGAAGTACTTCGAGAAGCTGTTGACCGTGACGACGTTGTCGTCGAGGCTCAGCGCGGATACCGGCGGCGCGTCATACGACAGGCCCTGGTAGATCTCGTCGAGGATCGCGAAGCCCTGACGCGCGCGCACCGCCTGCAGGATGCGGCCGAGTTCGTCGGGCAGGATCGACGTGCCGGTCGGGTTTGACGGCGACGCCAGCAGCACGCCGCGCGTGCGTTCGTTCCAGTGCGCTTCGACCTGCGCGGCGGTAAGCTGGAAGCGCTCGGCCGGGCCGCTCGGGATCATGCGCGCCGCGCCATCGAAGGCCGCGACGAAATGCCGGTTGCACGGATAGCTCGGGTCCGGCATCAGCACCTCGGCGCCGATCTCCACCAGCACCGCGCAGGCCAGCAGCAGCGCGCCCGACGCGCCGGCCGTGACGATCACGCGCCGCGCCGGGATATCCAGCCCGTACATGGTCTTGTAATAGCCGGCGATGGCCTCGCGCAGCGCGTGGATGCCGAGCGCACCCGTGTACTGCGTCACGCCGCGCCGCATGGCGGCCTCCGCGGCGCGCACCACCGGCTCGGCCGCGGTGAAGTCGGGCTCGCCGATCCCCATGTGGATGATGTGGCGGCCGGCGCGTTCGAGTTCATTGGCCTGCTTGGCCAGTTCCATGACGTGGAACGCGTCGATATTGGCAAGGCGGGAGGCGGTGGCGAGGCGCTGCAGGTCCATGGCGGTTCGGCGAAACCCGTTGTCGGGCAGATGGTAGAAGTGAAAACACCCGCATCAGCGGGTGTCGTATCCGTTGCGGCGCGGGCGTTGACGCCCGGCGCTTCAGCGGCGCGCGGCGACCTCGGCCGATCGCACCTGGGCGGCCAGCTTGTCCAACACGCCGTTCACGTACTTGTAGCCTTCGACACCGCCGAAGGTCTTGGTCAGCTCGACGGCTTCGTTGATGACGACCTTGTACGGAATGTCGACGCAGTGCACGAGCTCGTAGCTGCCCACCAGCAGGGCGGCACGCTCCACGGGCGACAGTTCCTCGACCTTGCGGTCCAGGAACGGCTCGAACGCCGCGGTCAGGCGCGCTTCTTCGCGCACGGCGCCGTTGAGCAGCGCATCGAAGTGCTCGCCGTCGGCCTTGTTGAAGCCCTGGGCGTCATGCAGGTGGGCCTGGATGGCGCCAATGTCGTTGCGGTTCAGCAGCCACTGGTACAGGCCCTGCAGGGCCAGCTCGCGCGAGCGGCGGCGCGCGCTCTTGGGCGGCGCCTTGGCCTCGGTGCGGGCGGCGGGCTTGGCGCCAGCTGCCGGCTTGCCGGTTTCAGGCGTGTCACTCATCGTCGTCCTCGTCTTCTTCATCTTCCTGGTCGCGCAGCGAATCGAGCGCGACAACCAGGTTGGCCATTTCGACGGCGGCACGGGCGCAGTCGCGGCCCTTCTCGCGCGTGCGGGCGTGGGCCTGCTCGTCAGTGTCGACGGTCAGGATGCCGTTGGCGACAGGCATGTTGAAATCCAGGCCGACACGCGTAATGGCGGCGCCCGATTCGTTCGAGACCAGCTCGAAGTGGTAGGTCTCGCCGCGTATCACGGCGCCCAGCGCCACCAGTGCGTCGAACTGGCCGCTTTCAGCCATCTTCTGCAGTGCCAGCGGCACTTCCAGCGCGCCCGGCACGGTCACCACCAGGGTGTCTTCGCCTTCGACGCCGAGCTTTTCCAGCTCGGCCACGCAGGCTTCCAGCAGTTCGGCGCAGACCGGCTCGTTGAAGCGGGCCTGCACGATGCCGATACGCAGGCCTTCACCGTCGAGGTTGCTGGGGTAGAAGCCGTGATCCATTGTTCAGTTCTCCAGGGTTCGGGGTGGCTGCCACGGCCAAGCGCGGCAGCCAGGATATTCAGTCTTGCCCGGCCTGCCCGTTCATGGGCTGGTAGCCGGTCACTTCCAGATCGTAGCCGGTCATGCTGGGCATGCGCTGCGCCGCGGCCAGCACGCGCATCTTGCCGACGCCCACATCCTTCAGGATCTGGGCGCCCATGCCGTAGGTGCGCAGGTCCGGCTTGCGGCGCGGGCGGTTTTGCGGTTCGTCGAGCGCGGTGAATTGCGTGAACAGCTGCTCGGCCGAGTCGCCGCAGTTCAGCAGCACCATCACGCCGCTGTCCGCCTTGGCAATCGCCTCGAGGGCGGCCGGCATGCTCCACGAGTGCGTGGTCCGGGACACTTCCAGCAGGTCGAGCACCGACAGCGGCTCATGCACGCGCACCAGCGTTTCCTTGTCCACCGTGGGCGTACCCTTGACCAGCGCCAGGTGCGCGTGACCGGTCGGCTTGTCGCGGTAGGCGATGCTGTGGAAGGTGCCGTACGGCGTTTCCATGGCCCGCTCGCCCACGCGCTCGACAATGCTCTCGGTGCGGCTGCGGTAGTGGATCAGGTCGGCGATGGTGCCGATCTTCAGGTTGTGTTCCTGGGCGAATTCGATCAGGTCCGGCAGGCGCGCCATGGTGCCGTCGTCCTTCATGATCTCGCAGATCACGGCGGCGGGCGTCAGGCCGGCCAGCGCGCCCAGGTCGCAGCCGGCTTCGGTATGGCCGGCGCGGATCAGCACGCCGCCGGGCTGGGCGGTCAGCGGGAAGATGTGGCCGGGCTGCACCAGGTCCGAAGGCTTGGCGTCGCGCGCGACGGCCGCCTCCACGGTGCGGGAACGGTCAGCCGCCGAAATACCGGTGGTCACGCCTTCCGCCGCTTCGATCGACACCGTGAAGTTGGTGCCGTGCTGGGTGCCGTTGCGGCTTACCATCGGCTGCAGGTTCAGCTGGCGGCAACGCTCGGCGGTCAGGGTCAGGCAGATCAGGCCGCGGCCGTGCTTCGCCATGAAGTTGATCGCTTCCGGTGTGACGAAATCGGCAGCCAGGACCAGGTCGCCCTCATTTTCACGGTCTTCTTCATCCACGAGGATGACCATGCGGCCGGCACGGATGTCGGCAATGATGTCTTCGGTACGGGCGATTGTCATGGCTGCTGGGCGGCAAATAGGGGCGAAAGGCGGCCAGCTGTCAGGCGGCCGCTCAAACTTGCGGTGGAATACTGCGGAGTGTGCGCCGGCGGGGCATGGGCAACGGCCGGGACGCGTATCGTCAAACCGGATATTGTACGCCAAGGCAGGCAATGGAGGAGCGCGCCCGGGCCAGCCGCTCGGATAGCCAGGTGCCGGCGCGGCGCCCGAGGCACGCCGCGCAAGATTTCGAACGCAGCTTCAGTGGCGGGCTGGTTGACCGTGCTCGTGGATGATTACCCCATACCAGCCCATGCCGGGGTAGGTTTCGTAGCCCGGCGTACGCGCAAAAGCGACCAGCCGGCCCGCCTTGTCCGTATAGAAGCCGGATGGGGCATTGCCATCCTGGAGCGGGAACACCTCGTCGAGCACGCCGGCGCCGTCGGACGCGGCAATCACGCGGCGCTCGGAATCGAGCAGCAGGCAACGCGTGCCCCGCCATTCCTCCTGCGACAACCTCACATGCTTCACCACTGCGTCGGCTTGCGGAGCCCAGTCGAAGAAGATCGCCAGCACGCCGATCGGCTCTCCATCGGCCTTGCCATCGGCGCGGATCGCGGTGGCGTAGGTGGCCACTTCGGACTGGTTCAGGAAGCGTGACACGGCGATGTCGTGCGAGATGTAGTCCTGGCCCGAGGCAGTCCCCATGGCGCGGCGAAACCAATCCACGCCCGACACCATCTTTCCGGCCACGCTGCCGTAGGTGCCCGGCCGGCCGTTGGCCAGCACGCGACCCTGCGCGTCGATGACCCATAGATCCAGATAGACCGTATAGCTGTCCAGGATCACGCCGAGCCGCTTGCTGGCCCACGCACACGTCGATGGCTCAGGCTGCGCGGCGGCGGCCACGATCGCTGCGTCGGTGGCCCACCACCGGACATCGCATGAACGCTCGTACAGGTTGCGGTCGATCAGCTCGATCATGTTCAGTGCCATATCGGCAAAGCGCTGGCCCTGGTGGTCGCGCATCTGCCGGATCATGGCGTCGCCGAGCTGCGTCAGTTCCGCGATCGAGCCTGCGAGCTCGCTGTTGAGTTCGGCGGTGATCGCCGAGATGCGTTCGGACACCTGTTTGACCTGGCTGGCCACGACGCTGAAGCCGCGGCCCGCATCGCCGGCGCGCGCGGCTTCGATCAGCGCGTTCAGCGCCAGGAACTTCGTTTCGCGGTTGATCTCCGCAATGCCCGAGATCTTCCCGTCCGCGACGCGGCCGACGTGGTGGGACAGTTCAACGATGCGGTCGGCACTTGCCAATTGCTTTCTCCCTTTGCTGATTGTTCTTTCGGGCGCCTGATCGTGGCGGGGCGCCCTTGCTTCGGGGGCGTAGCAAGATCTGTGCCAATTATTGCGCACTTTTGGTGCGTAGAGGTCGTGCTGCGGATGACTGCAAAGGCCGATGGCATTGCCGGAAAGAAAAAAGCCGCCCGGCATGCGCCGCGCGGCTTCTGCATGGATGCGCCGGTAAGCTCAGCCCAGGGCGCCGACCAATTGCGTAAACTGATCTTCGAGGTGGCCGACGAAGCGCGGTGTATCGAACAACTTTCCGCTTTCCCGCACCTGGTGCAGCTTGTCGCGGATGCGACGGCAGCGTTCCGGGGCGTTGGCCAGAGCGACCGCGGTTTCCTCGTAGTCGTTCGGGCTGTAGGTGATCAGTTCGTCCAGTTCGGCAGCCGTAAGCAGTGCGCCGGCCATGCGAGACGCAAAGCTGCGGCCGGAACGGGTCAGCACCGGCAGGCCGGTCCACAGCGCATCATTGGCAGTCGTGCCCGCATTGAACGGGAAGGTGTCGAGGAACAGGTCGGCAGCGCCGAAGCGTGCCAGGTAGTTCTCCGGCGCGATGCGCGGCGCGAAGATCAGGCGGCTGCCATTCACGCCGAGCTTTTCGGCTTCCTTGCGCAGGTTCGCCTCGGCCCATTCGTTGTCCGAAAGCAGCCACAGGACACTGCCGGGCACGCGGTTCAGGATCCGCATCCAGGTGCCGAAGACCTCGGGCGTGAACTTGTAGTTGTTGTTGAACGAGCAGAAGACAAAGCCATCTGCCGGCAGGTTGCAGCTTTCGCGTGACGGCGGCGTGCCGGTGACGCGCTGGCGATCGCTGACCTGGTAGACGTCCGGCATGTACAGCGGCTTCTCGGAATAGAAGCGGGCGTACTCCTCGGGGATCAGGAAGCGATCGGCGATGACGTAGTCGACAAACGGGAAGCCCGTAGTCGCCGGCAATCCCAGGTACGTGATCTGGATCGGGGCCGGGCGATAGGCGAGGATGCCCGCGCGCGCGCCGAGTGTTTGGCCGTGGAGGTCGACCAGGATGTCGATCTCGTGTTCGCGGATCAGCCGCGCCGCAGCTTCATCGCTCATGCCCTGGATGCGCTCGAAGCGATCCATCGACGAGATGATGCGCTTGCGCATGGCCGAATTGTCTTCACGCGACCAGCAGTAGCCGTACACCTCGAAGCGGTCGCGGTTGTGCAACTCGAACAGCTCGGCGGTCAGCATGGCGACCGGGTGCAGGCAAAGGTCCGACGACAGATAGCCCACGCGGATCTTCTTGTGGCCATACGGCTTTGCAGGCGCGAGCGTGGGTACGTTGCAGTTAATCTTGTTCGCCACATAGTTCTGTGCGGCGGTGAGCTGTTCCTGCGGGTCGTCCGACAGGGCGATCATCGCCAGCGCCGACGTCGACCGGCGCATCAGCTCGGGATCGACACCTTCCACTTGCGCATAGACCGGCCATTCGCACTGCTTGGCGCGCAGGAATACCCAGTGGTGCAGGACATCCGGCTGGTTCGGCTCCATTTCGAGGCTGCGCTGCAGGTACACGAGCGCATCGGCATATTTCCGTTCGTTCTCGAGCAGGCGGCCCAGGTTGTTGAGCGCCGAGAGTTGCAGCGGACGGTTCTCGGTGTCCTTGGCCGAGACGGTATTGGCAACCCACAGCCATTGGGCAATCGCCGCGCTGGGATTGCCGAGACGTTCGTAGACCAGTCCGAGGTTGAAATGCGGCTGGACAAAGGCGGGGGAGAGTTCGATCGCGCGCAGGTACGCCTGACGGGCGTCTTCGAGTTTTTCCAGCGTGGACAGCGAGGTGCCCAGGTTGAAATGTACGAAATGGTTCAGCGGCGTCTTGTTGTGCTCGAGCCAGGTCTGGTAGAGCACGCATGCCAGTTCATGTTGCCGGGCGGCTTCCAGCTGGCTGGTGTGGTGGAACAAGTCTGCCAGCGTGAGTTGCCCGCGCCAGGCCTGCAGCACCAGCGATGAATAGTCTGCCGTGGCCACGGCCACGCCTTGGTTCGAATCGTACATAGGGGTTGTCGGAATAGGCCGGATTGCATGGAGGATGCCCAGCTTTCCATGGTATTGCCCCCCGGTACGGTGCTTGCCAAGAACAAAGGCCAGGTACGCCGCTACTTTGGCGTACCTGGCCTTGAACTGCCATGCTACGGATGGTTACTGCGTTGCTTTGCCGCCTTCTGGCGCGGCACTCGCGAGAGTGCCGCGCCTGGGGCGGTACAGCCGGTTACGCTCCGATATGCAGGTGCTGGATCTGATCCGTCGACAGCGTGGCGACCTGAGCGTTGCTCAGGTATGCCACTTGCGCGCTCGACAGGGCTTCCAGCTGGGTCGTCGACATATTGCCCACGTTCAGACCGGTAATCTGGCTGGTCTTCAGTGCGGCGATGTCTTCCGTTTCCAGCGCGGCGGTCTGGCTCGACGTCAGCGCATGCAGGGCGTTCGTGGTCAGTGCCGCGGCCTGGGCCGTGGTCAGTGCTGCGATTTCGCCCGTGGTCAGCGTGCCGACCTGCGACGTCGTCAGGGCTGCCACCTGGCCGGTCGTGAAGACACCCACCTGGCTGCTCGACAGCTTGGTCAGGTCAAGCGCGGCGACCTGGCTTGTCTTCAGCGCAGCGACGTCTTCCGTGTCGAGAGCCTGCAGTTGCGACGAGCTCATCGCCTGCAGCTGGGTGTTCGACAGCGAAGCCACCTGCTGATACATCATGGCCTTGACCTGGCTCGTGGACATATCCGTCACGTTCAGACCGGCGATCTGGCTGGTCTTCAGAGCGGCGATGTCCTCGGTTTCCAGTGCGGCAGTCTGGCTCGAGTTCAGGGCGGCGAGTGCGCTGGTGGTCAGCGCCGCGGCCTGAGTCGTGGTCATTGCCGCGATCTCTGCCGTGGTCAGGCTACCGATCTGGCCGGTAGTCAGGCCTGCCATCTGCGAGGTCGTGAACACGCCAACCTGGCTGCTGGAGAGCTTCGTCAGGTCCAGTGCAGCGACCTGGCTTGTCTTCAGGGCAACCACGTCTTCCGTGTCCAGCGCCTGCAGTTGTGCCGAGCTCATTGCCGTCAGCTGATTGTTTGTCAGCGCTGCAACTTGCTGGTACTGCATGGCCTTGACCTGGCCCGTCGACATGTTGGCGACATCCAGCGCGGCGA
This sequence comes from Cupriavidus numazuensis, assembly GCF_905397435.1. Classification (GTDB taxonomy): domain Bacteria; phylum Pseudomonadota; class Gammaproteobacteria; order Burkholderiales; family Burkholderiaceae; genus Cupriavidus; species Cupriavidus numazuensis. Next base: position 485 of record NZ_CAJPVI010000049.1, on the reverse strand, counting down.
CCTGGCTGGTCTTGAGCGCGGCGACATCATCGGTGCCGAGTGCAGCGGTTTGCGAGGAGGTCAGGGCCTTCAGCGCAGCAGTGCTCAGAGCCGAAGCCTGTGCGGTGGTCAGGGCATCGATTTCCGCGGTGCTCAGCGCAGTGACCTGGGTCGTGTTCAGCGCGCCGACTTGTGCGGTCGTGAAGGCGCCGACTTGGCTGCTCTTGAGGCTGGTCACGTCCAGCGCGGCGATCTGGCTGGTCTTCAGGGCTGCCACGTTGTCCGTGGAGAGGGCCTGGAGCTGGTCGGAACCCAGGGCCTTCAATGCGCCGGTGCTCAGTGCCGAAGCCTGGGCGGAACTCAGGGCATTGATTTCGGCGGTGCTCAGCGAGGCGGCCTGTGCCGTGGTCAGCGCGCCAACCTGGGCGGCCGTGAAGACGCCGACCTGGCTGCTGGAGAGCTTGTTCAGGTCAAGTGCGGCAACCTGGCTGGTCTTGAGTGCGGCG
>NZ_CAJPVI010000048.1 GCF_905397435.1 Cupriavidus numazuensis | reverse complement strand
AGCACACTACGATAAAAATTCGCCCCTTTGGGGCAACCAAAACGCGTTTTTGGTTACTTTTGTCGCTCGGACAAAAGTGACTCGCCGGCTACGCCGGCGAAACAGCCGCGCATGCCAAGACCGCTGCCGAAACTCACCAAAAACCCAATTCAAAGCCTGTAATACTGTTTGTAATATTCCCCTAGGTAAGCTTCAAACGAGATGCCATCCTGCCGCTCCATCTCAGCTTGCTCGGACAGCGACCGTTCCGCAAGCTCGCTTGCCGAATGCATCAGCTCCGCACTATAGGGCCGACTCTTGAAATACCTCGAATGCGAAATTGACTGCTCCATCACGAACTGACCCCAGGTATCGTTGCCAGCCTGAAGTTCCCTCAGAACACGCGCCGATGGCGTCAAGGCGCTGTCAGTGACCTTGTCACGCTGGACCGCGACGCTCTGTACATACAGTGTTGACTGATGTGCCTTGTCGAGCAATGCAGCAACGCATGCCGCCTGATCAAGCAGCTCGGTTGCCCACACCTGTAGCGAAACAAGAGCGCCGTCGCGTTCAAGCATGAGGCCTGGCTTCCGCCCCTCGTTTGCGACCCGTTGAAGGTTGCGCCGTGAGACGTTCACCTCGTCATCCGGCGCATCCGGGCTTTGCGTCAGCAGGCATACCAGCAGGAAGGCATCCATAAAACGCATCTGTTCGGCATCGATCCCCACTGGCAAGAATGGATTGACATCGAGACTGCGCGCTTCGACGTACTCGACACCGCCGCCAGCCAACGCTGCCAGCGCGCTCTTGCCACGCGCAGCAGTTCGCCTCGGCCTGATCGAGCTATAGTGCTCGCTTTCAAGTTGTAGCAATCCTGTGGACAGCTGGCGGAAATCCGGAGACCGTCCGAGGCCTATGCGTTCGTAGGGAGGATACGGTTCAAGGATCGCCTTCTTCAGTGCCTCGACATAGGCGTCCAGATCGCTATAGGGAATACTCAGCGACTGCTGCGCGTCGCTTTGATAGCCGAGATCACCCATGCGAAGCGATGTCGCGTAGGGACGGTATAGCGACGTCGCGTCAAGCGACTGCAACCCCGTGTCGCGTCCCCCCGCAAAGCTGCGGTTGACGGCCGGCGAGGCGCCGAACAAGTAGACCAGAAGCCAGTGCATCCGCTGGTAGTTCCGGATCATGGCGAAGTAAGCGGCGTTGACGGCGTCCTGATCGTGGCATCCAAGCGCAGGCCAGAGCGGGTCAGGCAGGGAGAAGTTGTAATGAATGCCGGCGATGGTCTGCATCCGGCGCCCATATCGATGACCCAGCCCGATGCGGTAAACGGATTTCATCCGGCCCAGATTGGAAGTGCCGTACTGCGCAACGGGGATGGCGTCGTCGCTGCCGACTTCGGCTGGCATGGACGCGCACCACAGAACTTCGTCGCCAAGCGCGGAATGGACTTCCTGGTGGATCTGGTCGAGATGTGCCAGCGTTTCTTCGATGCCGGTGGATACCGGGGTAACGAATTCCAGCATCGCCTCTGCGTAGTCAGTCGTGATCTGCGGATGTGTCAGCGCCGAACCCAGACGCCTCGGATGCGGCGTTTGTGCCAGGTTCAAGCCCTTATCCACGCGGAGGCCTTCCTTTTCAACGCCGCGACGCAGCTCGCGCAGCAGCGCGAGCGACCGGGGGTCATCCAGTGCTTTGATCTGTCTTTCGGCGCCGGTGCTGCGCATGAGTCGGCTTCTCCCTGTGGTCCTGTTATGCGGACTACGATCCTGTGACTAGGATATACCGCGCCCTACCAGAAAAGGAAGCCGGAACCGACAGACGCAGCACCGGTGTGGGCCTTCCCAGTCATTCTGACTATCATCCACGGTGTTGTCCGCGCTCCTTCAGTAGAGGATCACCGATCGAATCGACTGGCCTGTCTTCATCAGGTCGAAACCTTCGTTGACCTGGTCGAGCGTCAGACGATGCGTGATCAGATCATCGATGTTGATCTTGCCTTCCATGTACCAGTCGACGATGGTCGGCACATCGGTACGTCCGCGCGCGCCGCCAAATGCCGAGCCCTTCCACTGGCGGCCGGTCACCAGCTGGAACGGCCGCGTGCTGACCTCCTCGCCCGCCGCGGCCACGCCGATAATGAACGACTGGCCCCAGCCCTTGTGCGTGCATTCGAGCGCCTGTCGCATGAGCTTCGTATTGCCCACGCATTCAAACGCGTAATCCGCGCCACCGTCCGTCAGCTGCACGATATGGTCGACGACACTCCCGACCTCGCTCGGGTTGACGAAGTGGGTCATGCCAAACTTCCTGGCAAGTTCGACGCGGCCCGGATTGATATCGACGCCGATGATCTTGCTGGCGCCAACCATCTTCGCGCCCTGAATCACGTTCAGACCGATGCCGCCCAGGCCAAACACGACGACGTTCGCGCCGGCCTCGACCTTCGCCGAATAGACCACGGCACCCACGCCTGTCGTCACGCCGCAGCCGATGTAGCAGATCTTGTCAAACGGGGCGTCTTCGCGGATCTTCGCCACCGCGATCTCCGGCACGACAATGTAGTTCGAGAATGTCGACGTCCCCATGTAGTGAAACAGCGGCCTGCCGTCGAGCGAGAAGCGGGACGTCGCATCGGGCATCAGGCCCCTGCCCTGGGTCGTGCGAATCGCCTGGCAGAGATTGGTCTTGCGCGACAGGCAGAACTTGCACTGGCGGCATTCCGGCGTGTAAAGCGGAATGACGTGGTCCCCCTTTCTCAGCGTGCCGACGCCCGGCCCCACATCAACGACCACGCCTGCGCCTTCATGGCCGAGAATCGCCGGGAAGATCCCTTCGGGATCGGCGCCGGACAGGGTGTAGTAATCCGTGTGGCAGATGCCCGATGCCTTCACTTCGATAAGCACTTCGCCCACGCGCGGGCCGTCGAGATCGACCTCTTCGACCGTCAACGGTGCGCCAGCCTTCCATGCGATTGCTGCCTTTGTTTTCATATCTCCTCGCTGCTCTCATGACGGCCGGGTCGGACGCCGATTACGGCTGAACCAGCCCGATCTTGCCGCCGTCGATCTTGACCAGATAGGTCTCGGGCGTGCTTTGGGCACTTTCCCTGCCTGTCGGCCCGACCTTCCTGAAGGAAACCTTCCCGCTCAGACCAGTGAGCTGGACGCCCCAGAGTGCCTCGCGCATCTTCTCTGGATCGATGGCGCCGGCCTTGCCTGCCGCGGCCGCGATGATCCGCACGGCATCGTAGCCACGGAATCCTTCGGTCAGGCCGGCCGGGTCAAGCCCACGCTTGTTCCACTCGCCGATGAATGCGGTGGCCCGGGCCGGATCCGCGGATATCTCGGGAAACCATGGCGCAAACATCAGGTTATGCAGCGTGCCATTGGCGGCAGACCCCGCATGCTTGATTAATTGATCGGGGCTCTGCGACCCGCCCAGGGTAATGATCTGCCGTTTGATGCCCAGCGCCTGCGCCTGCTTCAGTACCAGCGTGAGTTGTTCAACGGCAGTCGTGACGAACAGGGTGTCGCTGTCTGTGCCCTTGATGGTGGACAGTTGCGCGGTCATGTCCTGCGCGGACGCGTCAATGGTCTGGACGAGTCCTGTGTGGACGCCCTTTTCCTTGAGCATTGCCTGGAATGCATCGGCCGAGCCTCGGCCCCAGTCATTGTTGACCACGAGGAAATCCGCCTTGCGGATCTTGAGCGGGCCCACGTGCCTCGCGAAGCTTGCGGCTTCCATGGCATTGGTGGGGCATATCCGGAAAATGTATGGATTGCCCGATGTGGTGATCTTGTCCGCGCCTGAGGTTTCTACCACCATCGGCACCTTGTATTCCATCAGCTTGGGCATGACGGCAAGCGTGTATGTCGAACTCCATGCGCCAAGCATCACGGGTACCTTGTCGCGGACGATGAGCTTTTCGGCAGCGGCAGCGGCTTCGGTCGGATTGCTCTTGTTGTCCTCGATCAGCAACTGGATCTTTGTGCCGTTGATGCCCCCGTTGCTGTTGATCTCGTCAGCCGCAATCCTTGCGCCGTTGGTGACGAAGTTGCCGGATGCCGCCACCGCACCGGTCAGCGGCTGGTTGACACCAATCTTGATGGCCTTGCCAGATTGGGCGCTGGCCGACATCGCAAACTGCATCGCGATTGCGGCGATCGTGAGTTTCATCCAATGGTGTATCACTTTGCATTCCTCCTTGCTACATGCGTTAGCGGCGACCGCCCTTGCCTTCTACTCGGCCGCGCCGTGCGGCGGCGCGCCGGTACGGATGAATACGTCCTTGCCGACAATCCGCACGGGATAGACTCGCAATGTCTCCGTGACCGGCCGACAGGTTGCCTTGCCCGTACGGATATCGAATCGGCCCTGATGCAGCGGACATTCGATTTCGCACCCTTCCAGGTAGCCATCCGACAAATGCGCATGCTCATGCGTGCAGATATCGTGCGTCGCATACAAGGCACCGTCGACCTGATAAAGCGCCACAGGCGTACCGTTGACATGCACGGCTGTGACTTCGCCTTCCGTCATCTCGTCGATGCTGGCAGCGCGGGTCCAGCCCGCTTCCATGGTTTGCGTGGACATGACGCCCTCAAATGGGATAGATGATCGAATTGGGGACCAGCACGCTGTCGAAAATGCAGATCCGCTGACGAAACTTCAGGCGCCCACCTTCTGTCACGATGCTATCGAGATAGCGACCCGCATTGAACACTTCCGAAAAGGCATCGTGCTTGGTCCGTACGACGATGTAATTGGCCTGTGCCGTGAGCCCGCCATCCTTCTCAGCGGTAACGCGCGGATGCCCAACCACGTGGCGCTGGTAGTACGGCGCATGGACAATGGTCTGCGTGATCCCATACACGCGATCCTTCAGCATGGCCTTGCCTTCCAGCGCCAGTGCCGACATGGGCAAGCCCGCTTCGTAGTTCTCGCGTGACACGATCCGGTAGCGACAGCTCTCGGTGAAGAAGTCTGGCCACGCTTCATAACGGCAGTTGTCGACGCACTCGACGTACTCGGCGTACAAGTCATTCACCGCCAAACGCATTGCCGCATCCATATCAAACCCCCATCACGATTCGGTAGTACTCGTACATGCCACGGATCAGGGTCTCCGAAACGTGGGTGTCGGTATCCGCGATGTCGCGGCCGCCGAGTTCGCACAGCGTTTCGCATTCGGGATCCTGCGCCATGCCTTCGTCGACGAGCCCGATGATTTCGCTGTCGTCCGCGGAAACGAAGCCCGCGGGCCCAAACAGGTTGGCTTGACGCAGCCGCCGCTCGGTCATCTCCGGCGGATCATCGGCAAAGCCAAGATGGGTCCAGATATAGTCGAATGCGCGCGGCCCGCGCGGGATGACCTGGCGCACCGCGACGGAGTTGATTTGCTGCTGCATGATGACGCTTGGAAAGATGCTCTGGATGACCGCTGTGGGACCGTTCCACCATGGCTCGGTCTCGACATCGAGAAAGCGTTCGTCATTGAGCTTCATATCGGCGCGATAACTGCTGACTCCCGCAGTGGCCTCGCCCTTCCCGCCCTGGTTGCGCGTGGTCACCATCGCAGAGTGGCGATGCAGATCGTCCATCACGTTCTTCGACTCATTGTCCGCGCGCCAAAGGCCAAAGTTGACGAACCAGGTGTGCAGCAAGCCCGGGTGGTAGCAGTCCTTCAGGTTTTCATGAATCAGCTTCCAGTTACCAGGCACGCGTTGACGGTTGTACCCGAGGACCTTTAGCTCACGGCCATCGAATACGCGGTCGAAGTACGCGAGCATCGTCGGACCCAGATAGGCCTCGAAGTCCGGCACTTCCGGATGGAAGCACGCGAAGATCACGCCATTGCGGACCGTGACCTTCAGCTTGGTCAAGCCATGATCTTCGCGCCTGAAGTCCGCCGGCATGCCACCCTTGCCTTTTATGCCCCGCATGAATGGCACGCCTTGCAGATTGCCCTTGAGGTCGTAGCTCCACTGGTGATAGGGGCAAATCAGCTCCTTGCGATTGCCCGAGTGTTCCTGGCAAAACTGCGCGCCCCGATGCGCACAATGGTTCTCGACCACGTTGATGGCGCCGTCTTCATCGCGAACGACAATCACGGACCGCTCCCCAACCCAGCTGCGCTTGAAATCGCCTGGATTGGGAATTTCGGCTGTCAGCGCCACGTAACACCAGTGCGGTCCATTGAAGATGCGCTCCAGCTCCTTGCGATAGATGCCTTCGTCGGTGTAGATCCAGTACGGTACGCGCGAGGCGCCGGGGGTCTTCCATTTCCGCTGGAACGTGATGGGTTTTGGATCAGTCATTGCTATCGTCTCCATGTTGTCAATTGGCGCGCTTTCCGGCGCCATTCCGCCAAGACACTGCACATCAGGCGCACTAGCCGAGCAGCATGGGCAAGCTCTCCCGCAGCTCGGGCGCTCTGCCGACACAATTGCCATTCAGCGCGAAGCCATGCACGGCCCCGCCGACGTCCCGATATAGCGACTGCACGCCAAGATCACCGGATTCCGTGCACCACTGGCCTTCCAGTCCCGGCGGCGGCGGGCAGATGACAGTGGGGCAATCTGGCGTCTTCACGACGACCGGCATTGCCGGATAGCGGACTCTGGCGGACCCGCCATTCAGATTGCTCGCGATGACTTTGGCTGCGGGGCCAATCGGAGCGATATAGGGCAGCCACATGCCTTCCACCTCGGCACAGTCCCCGAGCGCAAAGACATCGCAATCGTTGGTGCGCAGATGCATGTCGACCTGGATCCCGTGACCAGTGCGGATCGCGGTATCGCGCAGCAGCGAAGTGCGCGGCCTGAGCCCGATCGCCGACAAGACAACGTCGGTATGGAATACATCGCCAGCGGCACCCTGTACGGACAGGCCGGGCCCCTCACGCTCAATCGCTATGACACCTGACCCCAGCCGCCACTCCACACCGATGCGCTCAAGCCCCTGGCGCAGGAAGGCGCCATTTTCCGGCGGCAGCAAGCGGCTCAACGGCAAAGGCGCAATATCCATGACGTTCACCTGATATCCCGCACGTGCCAGGTCGTTCGCGAATTCACATCCGACCAGACCCGCACCGAGGACGGTGACCGAGCGTTTGCCATGAAGCGCGGCACGGAACCGGCGGTAACTGGCCAGGTCGTTTGCCGAGTGAATATGGCCGAGGGAAATCGGGTCCAACGGTAGCTGCACAGGCTCCGCGCCGAGCGCGAGCACCAGACGACTGTAGTGAAGCGCTCCTGCCGACGTGAAAAGGATCTTCGCCTCGGCGTCGATCCGCTCCGCCCGGGTAGCGCACCAGATCTCCCCCTTTATCTGAAGCTGCATGGCCTGCGCATTGCGCGAAGCCAGTTCCGCATCCGGCGTCCCGAGGCGAAGCGCCTCGGAAAGCGCAGGCTTGGAGTAGAACTGCCCGTCGTCCGCCGTCACGACGATCAGCGGATCGCTAGGGTTCTTCTTGCGAAACTCCCGCGCCACGGCGTAGCCCGCCAGGCCGCTTCCCACGATCACGATCGGATCCATTTCCACTCCCCTCGCCATTGACCGCCTCATTGGCAGGAATGTAGTCAGCGACCTACCATATGTAAATCGCATCCCGGAGATGCTTTGTATACGTAAAAATGGATATTCTCGACCTCGACCTGAAGTTACTCGTGGTATTCGAAGCCATGCTGGCGGCGCGCAACGTCACGCTGGCGGCCGAGTCGATCGGCATGACGCAACCAGCGATGAGCACCTATCTGGGCAAGCTGCGCAAGGTAATGGGAGATCCGTTGTTCGTACGGACTTCACGCGGCATGGAGCCGACACCGTTCGCCGTCGAACTGTCGGAGCCGATCCGCAATGCGCTGCAGCTGTTGCGACAGACGCTGAATCGGGACAAGCACTTCGACGCGGCAACGTCGACCCGAACGTTCAATCTCGTCATGACGGATATCGGGGAACGCGTGTTCCTGCCGGCACTGCTGCAGCGGCTGACCAGGGTTGCCCCGCTGGTCAGCATTCGGACCGTGCAGTTGCCCGTCAGCGAAATGCGCGAGGCACTGGAAAGCGGCGAGATGGATCTCGCGGTGGGGTTCATTCCGAAGCTGAGCGCCGGCTTCTACCAGCAGCGTCTGTTCACCCGGTCCTATGTGTGCATTGTCCGGACGGACCACCCGACCATCGGCGACCGGCTAAGCCTGAAGCAGTTTCTGGGGGCGTCCCACGCCGTGGTATCGGTAGCCGGTACGGGACACGAGGTCGTCGAACGTGTGCTGGCGGAGAAAGGCCTGGCGCGCAAGGTCGCACTGCGCGTGACTCACTTTCTCGCGATACCGCTGATCGTCGCCAATACCGACCTGATTGTGACGATCCCGGAAATGCTTGCCGAGTCCTATCTGCCAGCGGGCAACATCAAGATTCTGCAGCCGCCGATCAAGCTGCCCAGCTACGCCATCAAGCAGCACTGGCACGAGCGCTATCACGATGATCCCGCCAACCAATGGCTTCGCGAACTGATCCGCGACTTGTTCGGTGATTGAGGCGCACCTTGAGATGCCGCACACAAGTATCGCTTTGCCGTTCCTAGCGGCGTCTCGCGCACTTGAGCCAGAAATCCGCCCACCCTAAGGGTTATCCCTACCCCGTCATTCCCATTTCCCGAGACTCGGGGTTTTGATTTTTGGGAATGAAGTCCTATTCTTTGCCCCTATGTTGAATGCAGTCGATAACCCTGGCGCCATGAATCCCGCGCCCTCCACGTCCGCGGAAGCCGGCCAGCCCGCGGGCGGCGCCGATCGCGTGCTGTTCGTGCTGGCGACGCTGGCCCAACACGGCGCGCCGATCACCGTGCGAGAACTCGTTGCCACGACCGGACTGCCCAAAAGCACGCTCTACCGCCAATTGATGATGCTCAAGCGCTGGGGCTTTGTGCTGGAGTCCGACGGCGAATACGCGCCCGGCCCGATCAGCCTGCAACTGGCGCTCGGCTTTGACATGGCCTCCCACCTGGCGCGCGAAGCCTTGCCGGACATGCGGCTGCTCGCGCAGCAATCCGATGAAAGCGTGGGCCTGGTCGTCGCCGTCAAAGATCACGTTGTATGCCTTGAAATGGTAGAGAGCCGCCAGTCGCTGCGCTGCTCGTTCGAGAAAGGCCGCGGCGTGCCGTTGCGCACCGGGGCGTCGGCCATGTCGCTGCTGGCCTTCATGCGGGACGAAGCGCGCGAGCGCGTCGTGCGTGCCCAGTGCGAGCCAGCCGAAGCCGATCGGCTGCTGGCCGAACTCGCTGCCATTCGCGAGACCGGCTACGCCGTCAGCGAGGGCGCGGTGGACCCCGGCGTGTGGGGCGTGAGCGCTCCGCTGTTCTCGCGGCGCGGCAAGACGGATGCGCTGGGCTCCATCACGCTGATGGTGCCGGCCACCCGGCGGCAAGGGCGCGAGACCGCGCTGATCGACATGACCGTGGCCGCGGCGATGCGGATTTCCGCGCGCCTGCAGTCCTACTGAACACGAAGCCCATCATCACCACTGCCGTCGGCAAGCTCATGCGGCGGCAGATCCCTCGTTCCCGAGAAAAGGAGACCTCCATGAACCTTCGCCGCAAATGCCTGATGGCTGGCCTGACCGCCCTGATCGGCCTGACGTTCGGCGCCGCCGCCCACGCCGAGGACAATGCCGTGCTGCGCGTGGCCACCGACGCCACCTTCCCGCCGATGGAATTTATCGAGAACGGCAAGCGCACCGGCTTCGACGTGGAACTCGTGGAAGCCATGGCCAAGACCATGGGCAAGCGGGTCGAATGGACCGACATCGACTTCAAGGGCCTGATTCCCGGGCTGGTCTCGCGCCGCTTCGACATGGCCGTGTCCGGCATCTACATCACGCCGGAGCGCCGCAAGGTGGTGGACTTCACCGAGCCGTACTACACCGGCGGCCTGGTGGCGCTGGTCAAGAGCGGCAACACCACCATCCACGCCCCGGCCGACCTCAACGGCAAGAAGGTCAGCGTGCAGGTGGGCACCAAGTCGGTGAGCTTCCTGCGCGACACGTATCCGCAGGTGCAGCGCGTGGAAGTGGAAAAGAACCAGGAGATGTTCAACCTGGTCGAGATCGGCCGTGCCGATGCCGCCGTGACCGGCAAGCCGGCCGCGATGCAATACGTCAAGACCCGCGGCGGCCTGCGCATGGTCGAGCAGCCGCTCACCACCGAGGAATACGGCATGGCCGTGCGCAAGGACACGCCCGAACTGACCCGTGCCCTCAATGCGGCGCTCGCCAAAGTGAAGGCCGATGGCACCTACGCCAAGCTGACCCAGAAGTGGTTCGGCACGGCCGCATCCAAGTAAACCGAGCCGGTCATCATCATGGAACTGGATTTTTCTCCCGTCTTCAGCGGCTGGCCTGACATCGTCCACGGTGCCATCGTCACCGTGGAAGTGACAGCCTGCGCGCTGGTACTCGGCTGCGTCATGGGCCTGCTGGTCGGCATCGGCCGGCTCGACCCGAAGCGCCGCGTCATCTACGGCATCTGCACGGCTTACGTGACGTTCATCCGCGGCACGCCGCTGCTGGTACAGCTGTTCCTGCTGTTCTTCGGGCTGCCGCAATTCAACATCATGCTGCCGGCCTTTGTCTGCGGCGTGATCGGGCTTGGCGTCTATTCCGGCGCCTATGTATCGGAAATCGTGCGCGGCGCGATCCAGTCGGTGGACAAGGGCCAGATGGAAGCGGCCCGCTCGATCGGCATGTCGTCCGGCCAGGCCATGCGCGCGGTGATCCTGCCGCAGGCCATCGTGCGGATGATTCCGCCGCTTGGCAACGAGTTCATCGCGCTGATCAAGAATTCGGCGCTGGTCTCGCTGCTGACCATTGCCGACCTGATGCACGAAGGCCAGAAGATCATCAGCGTGTCGTACCGGTCGCTGGAAGTCTATCTGGCGATCGCGCTGGTTTATCTGATCCTGACGAGCGCGGCCGGGCTGATCCTGCGGCGCGCCGAACAACGGCTGCGCATGGGAGGCATGGTGCAATGAGCGATTCCGCAATCATCCGGATCCGGAACCTCGGCAAATCATTCGGCGGCCATACCGTCCTGCGCGGCATCGACTTCGATGTCGAGCCGTCGCAGGTCGTGGTCGTGATCGGCCCCAGCGGCTCCGGCAAGAGCACGTTCCTGCGTTGCTGCAACGGCCTGGAACAACCTGAAGCGGGCACCATCGACATCGTCGGCAAGCGGCTGGTCACCGACGGCCAGCTGATCGGCGAGCACGAACTGAACCAGTTGCGCACCGAAGTGGGCATGGTGTTCCAGTCGTTCAACCTGTTCCCGCACCTGTCGGTGCTGCACAACGTCACGGTGGGCCCGCGCATGCTGCGCGGCGCCTCGCGCGAGGACGCGGAGCGCAAGGCGATGAGCCTGCTCGAGAAAGTCGGCCTTGCCCACAAGGCACACGCCATGCCCGCCAGCTTGTCGGGCGGCCAGAAGCAACGCGTGGCCATTGCGCGCGCACTGGCCATGGAGCCACGCGTGATGCTGTTCGACGAACCGACCTCTGCGCTGGACCCCGAACTGGTCGGCGAAGTGCTGCAGGTGATGAAGGTGTTGGCCGCCGAAGGCATGACCATGGTCGTGGTCACCCATGAAATGGGCTTTGCCCGCGAAGTGGCCGATGTGGTGGTCGTCATGGATGGCGGCGGCATCATCGAAGCCGGACCGCCGTCGGTCATCTTCTCGGCGCCGACGCAGGAGCGCACGCGTGGCTTCCTGCAGGCCGTGCTGACGCGGGCATGAGGATGGCTGTGACTCAGAATCCCTGGCAGGGCCGCGTCGACAGTGGCGAAGTTGGCGACACCACTCGCCTGTTCCGCATCGTGAATACGCTGGAAGCGGCAGATCCGAAGCCCCTTGGCGGATCGCCGGTGTTGCTTGGCTTTCGTTGCGACGCCGGCGTGCTGCGCAACCAGGGCCGCCCCGGCGCCGCGCACGGCCCCGACGCCATCCGCCAGGCGCTGGCCAACGTGCCGGCCCACGGGCTGCCCGCGTTGTACGACGCCGGCAATATCTGCTGCGAGGACGGCGACCTGGAATCGGCCCAGCTGGCGCTGGCGGGAACCGTGCACAACGTGCTCGGCCGCGGCGGGCTTCCGCTGGTGCTGGGCGGCGGCCATGAAGTGGCGTGGGGCACGTGGCAAGGCCTGCGCGCGTATCTGGACGCACGGAACGATGACGGGCGCCTGCTCATCATCAATATCGATGCCCACTTCGACTTGCGCACCAGCCGGCCAGCCAGCTCCGGCACGCCGTTCGATCAGATCGCCAACGCGTGCGCAGAGCGCGGCCAGCCGTTCGACTACGTCTGCCTGGGCGTCAGCCGCCTGAGCAACACGCCGGCGCTCTTCAGCCGCGCCGATGCGCTCGGTGTCAGCTACGTGGAAGACGTGGACATGCAGGAACGCCACCTGGCCACGCGGCTCGCGGAACTGGCGGCGCGCATCGATGCCACGGACCACGTGTACCTGACCATCGACCTTGACGCATTGCCGGCGGCCGTGATGCCGGGCGTGTCGGCGCCTGCCGCCTATGGCGTGCCGTTACCGGTGGTGGAGGAAATCGCCCTGCTCGCCCGCCGCAGCGGCAAGTTGCGCGCGGCAGACCTCGCGGAATACAACCCGCAGTACGACCGCGACAATCTGGGCGCGCGCGTGGCGGCGCGGCTGGCCTGGCGGCTGTTGGGCTGAAATGCTGAGGGGCGTCACGCGCCCCTCTCGCGACCAAGGCTCTTGCTGCTTCCCGATATTTGCCTAGCCGGCCGCCATGACAGCGCCATGACTCCCCCTCGAAAATTTGTGTGGCACTGCCCTTGCGGCTGGACTACCATTTGAATGGTGCATTGCACCATTTTGGTACCGCGTCCGGCAACCGTGGCACGACAAGAGCCTTTGTGCCAGGGGCAAGCGCCGCTGCGTGGTCATGCCTGTGCCAGACAAATACTCGAAGAGGGAGGCGTTGACATGGCAGGTGATATGGATGGCGAAGTCGTAAAACTGGGCGCATACAACGTGAAGAAAGGCGAAAGCTCCGTGTCGGGGCTTTCCTCTGGCGCGTTCATGACAGTCCAGCTGCATCTGGCCCATTCGTCGAGCTTTTGCGGCGCAGGGGTGATTGCCGGCGGCCCGTACCGTTGCGTCGAATTTTTCCGGGCGGCATCTGCGGTAGGCGAGGATGCGAATGAGCTGAACGCTCTTCATCTGTGCATGAATCCCCTGGTGCCGCAGAACGCACCCAACGCCAATCGTCTTGCCGAACTCGCACGGCAGACCGCACGCGACGGTCTGATCGACGAGGTCACGAACCTTGCAGGTCATCGCCTTTATATCTTCACCGGCAGCAAGGACAGCGTGGTGTATTCAAGCGTGGTGGCACGCACGCGCGACTTCTACCACCTGCTGGGCGTCACCACGACCGACATCCATTACGACGACAGCGTGCCCGCTGGCCACTCGATCATCACGGGGAATGCCGAGGATTCACCGCTGGAAACGAATCAGCCTCCGTATATCAACAATGGCGGATTCATCCAGTCGCACAATATCCTGCAGCACATCTACGGCAATCTTGCAGCGCCTTCAGACCGCCTGAGCGGCCGCCTGATGCGATTCGACCAGACCGAATTTTTCGGCAACGAGCCGCGCGCCAGCATGAGCAAGTACGGCTACGCCTATGTACCGCAGGCGGTGGCCGAGGGTGCCGAGGCACGCGTCCATATCGCCCTGCATGGTTGCAAGCAAGGCTACAACTACATCGACTTCACGTTCGGGCAGTCGGACTTTGCGAGCCAGCCGCCTTATGGCAACCGGTATATCACCACCACCGGCTACAACAGCATTGCCGACAGCAACAACATCATCGTGCTGTACCCGCAAGCCGAGGGTACCGATGACAGCCTCACGCAGAACCCCGATGGGTGCTGGGACTGGTGGGGCTATACCTGCGCGGACGCCGAAAGGCCTGATTACTATTCCCGCGAAGCCATCCAGATCAAGGCCATCCACGGCATGCTCAGCCGGCTTGGCGGTTAAGGGAGACAAAAAATGGCTGGAATCATGATGAGTCCAAAGGAACCCGCACCAACCGCGCACAACGGCGAAGCCGCACAGGCGTTCCATCATGCGCTGTTGCAGACACCACCGGCCGCTGCGCAGCGGGCCCTGACACTGCAGACATTGATGGGCGAGTGGGCGATGCGTACCGGCGGCACCGCCACCAAGGCGTTGACCCTGGCGCCGTTCAGCTTCGATCCGCAGGTAATGACGGAACTGGTGCAACTGCAAAGCGCGATCGCACAGCGCTTGCAGGCGCAGCAGCAAGTGTGGGTGCAGCAATGGTCCGGCTGGCTGCAAGAGCGCGGTCAGGTCAGACGCGCCAACACTGTGTCCAAGCTGGTCGAGCAGGAATTCGATTTGCTCGCCCGCTTCGTGCTGCTGCTGAGCGACCAGATGCTTGATCTGGTGACGTTGCAGGAGAATGTTGAGGTTAACGGTAGCTATTGGGTTCAGCAGGTGCTGGAGGCGAAGGTTGATGGGGTGGGGTGAAATTGGTTCTTCGGCGAAGCGCGGGGGTTATTGTTCTTGGCGGGAGCCGCTGTTTCGCCGGCCTAGCCGGCGGGGGCTTGTCGTTCGGGCGGGGTTATCGCTCTTGGCGGGCGCTGCTGTTTCGCCGGCGTAGCCGGCGAGTCACTTTTGTCCGAGCGACAAAAGTAACCAAAAACGCGTTTTGGTTGCCCCAAAGGGGCGAATTTTTATCGTAGTGTGCCAGGGGTGTTGTACGGGTATGGGCTTCAGAGTGATTTACGCTGCCTGCCGCGTGGGGCACCACCGTGAGTGGAAATACAGCGCTGATTGGACGAGCCCTGCAAGCGTCTGTGGCCCCTGCTGCTAGCGGCATCGTGCAATCGCCTTCGGCTGCGCTGCGCGCAGAGCCCTAGTCTGAGCACGCAGGCCCAGGGCAAACCACGCCTCGGGGACGATACCCGCGCATGGCATGCCGAAGTCGAGAAAGGACCCTGGACGAACCTGGGCGCCAGCGACGCTGATGAGCTCGCACCCAGACGACGACGCGCGCGCAGCGCAGCCGAAGGCGTCCCACCACTGACCTCGTTGAAACGCTGTACCCGAGTCCGTCTTGGGGATCGTCCAAAAGCCGTGCCGCGCGAGGCACAGGTTCTGACTCACATGGCGTAGCAGGGTCGAACCACTGACCACCATCGCAGGCGTCCAAAGCCGTCTGAACCACTGCCACCGTGGAATTGATGGCCAGCGGCAACGACGCGCTTTTCTGCCTACTCTTTTGTCGCTTGGACAAAAGAGTAGGTCGCCGGCTACGCCGGCGAAACAGCGGCGCATGCCAAGCACGACAACCTCACCATTCGGTGAAGAGCCCCAACCAACCCCTCCCCCCCTCTCACCTCGTAATCCTCCCCGCAAGCCAATGCACAAACGGCGCCGCGGCGATAACGATAGGCAACACCGCCACCCACGAAAAAAAATACACCCGCAGCCAGTGCGAAACAAACGCCCCCTCCGCGACAAACGGCATGCTAGCGATGGCTGATGCCACCCCACACGTGACGCCCGCCTGTATCGCGCCAAACGCAAAATGCCGGTACTCCCTTGGAATCTTCCACATCTTGTCTCTCCCGATTTGTAGTAGCCGTGGGCACACCCGAAGCGCCAACAAGGATCCGATCTGCATCAGTCGGGCCGGCGCCCCTCCCACGCGTTCTGCAGCAATTCACGGATCGCCCCTGCTTCAAGTGGACGCGGATTCGGGTACTGGTTCTGCAGCGCGATCTCGCACGCCTTGTCGAGCTCGTCCTCGCGCATGCCGATCTGATGCAACCCCAACGGGGCGCCGGTCGTGCGCGCCAGGTCGAATGCCCCCTGTGCCGCATTGTCTGCGCCCATGGCCTGCGCGATGGAGGCCATGGCGCCCGGCGCGGCCCTCGCGTTGTAGGCCAGCGCGTGCGGCAAGACGATGGTGTGCGTTTCGGCATGCGGCAGGTTGAAGCTACCTCCAAGCGTGTGGCAGAGCTTGTGATGCAACGCCACGCCCACACTGCCGAGCACGGCGCCGCATAACCACGCTCCGTACAGCGCTTGCGCGCGCGCCTCGCGCAATGCAACCGGATCCCGTTCGCTGACGAGCATCGGCAGCGCCGCCGCGATGGCCCGTATCCCCTCCCCTGCCATCAGGTCCGAAATCGGGCTGCGGTCATGCGCGTACAAGCCCTCGGCGGCGTGCGCCAATGCGTTGATGCCGCTGGTCACGCTGATCGCCACCGGCAGCGAGTAAGTCAGTTGCGGGTCGTAGATGACGGTGCGTGGCAGCACCTTCACGTCCGTGCCCGTGCGCTTCAGGCCCGCGTCGGTGAGGCCGTAGATTGTGGTCATCTCCGAGCCCGCATAGGTGGTGGGAATCGCCAGCACCGGCAGGCTCATCTCGAGCGCGATGGCCTTGGCAAGCCCCGTCGTCGAGCCGCCGCCGATCGCCACTACACTGTCGGCGCCCAGCTCGAATGCCATCGCGCAGGCCGCGCGTGCCGTCTCGACCGGCACGTGCATCACGGCACGGTCGAAGATGCCGATCGCGCGGTCGCCGAGCAGGTCCGTCACCTGTTCGGCCAGCGGGCGCTGCTCGGGAGTACTGAGCACCAGGACACTGGATGCGCCCAGCGCATCGATTTCCTTGCCAACCTGCCGGATCGTGCCAACGCCGAAGACGATGCGCTGCGCACGGGCGGAATACTGGAATGCTTTCATCGTAGGTCTCCAATGCTCCTCGGGACGGTTCCGAACAGTCAGAACGACATGCGGGCCATCGCCCAGATCCGGTTGCCTTCCGGGCGGTTGCGGGCGCCGAACTCGAACTGCCCTTTGAGTGAGAAGCTCACCTTGTCGTTGAGCTGGAAGCAGATGTCCGGCCCCAGCGCCGTGACGCGGCCACGGTTGCCATTGCCGTTGACGCGCACACCGTTCTGCGTGTCGTCCGTGGTCTGCACGTAGTAGTAGCCGTTCAGACCCAGCGTCAGCCTCGGCGTGACGTGGTAGCCGGCACTGAACTCGATCGTGGCCTCGTCACCCGACTGATACTGGGTGGCTCCGTTACGCGTGTTGAAGCCGTACCGGAACTTGGCGCTGATATCGACATTGCGTGTCGGGAACCACGTGAAGGCGTAGCTGGGCGCAATCTGGTAGTAGTTGCGGCCGATATTGACCGGGTCGTGGACATCGTAGGCGCCGGTCTTGAGATGGAACTCGACGCCCGCCATCTGGTGGAAGCTGCCGCTGTGCCAGCCGAGGATCACCGGCGCGAACGTCATGTCGGCCAGGCCGGTCTTGTTGCCGCCCTTGTCGAGCGGCGGCAGCGGTGACGGCCTGGCCACCGACATGTCGAGGTTCGCCGACACGATCGGCACCACGATGCGCGTTTCCAGGTTGGCGCCGAACACCCTGACCCCGGGCCAGACATACGACAGCCGCGGCGCCAGCGCGTCGAGGCGCAGGTGGAAACTGGCCAGTTTGGGATTGTCGTGGCCGGCATTGTCCTTGGAGCTGCCCGCGTCGTAATGCTGGTAGAACAGCAGCCAGTTGGCGCCCTCGGGCAGCATCAGGCCGGAATACAGGTTATCAACCCCGATGGGGTAGGAATTGCCGCCACCCTCCGTGGCCCGTGCCGGCATGCTGCCTGCCGCGCATGCGGCAGCGAGCGCCAGCCGCCCGACCCGGACCGGCAGCGATGCACGCGCCCGCCGGACCTTCATGCCATCTATCGAACCCATTCGCCACTCCGAAAGACCGCGTGGAACACCGGGCCGGCTGGCGCGGTGCGTGGTTGCAGCCGCGCGCCCGCAAGGGCAGCGCGGCGTCTTCCGGTACTAGCGGGTTGGATTGAGCACGAAATCGAAGTCGAGCCGGTAGATGCCGTCGGTCTGGCGGACCCAGTCGCCGATCAGGGACTTGCGCACGCCGAACACCGCGTCGGAGTCGAGATACTTGTCGCCGCGCCGGAACACGTGCGTGACCAGCGTCTCGTAGCCAGGCGCCTTGATCATGAAGTGCAGGTGCGCGGGCCGCCATGGATGGCGGCCGGTGGCGCGAAGCAACTCGCCGACCGGGCCATCGACAGGAATCGGATAGGCCTGCGCGACGATGGTGCGGAAATGGAAACGGCCATCCTCGCCCGACTTCAGCACGCCGCGGCCCTGCGCTACCTCAAGCCCTTGGTACTGCACGTCATAGTGGCCATCAGCGTCCGCTTGCCAAGTCTCCACCACGGCGTCGGCAACCGGCCGGCCGTCCACGCCCGTGACGCGCCCATAGACCATGCAGGGCTCGCCCTTGGCGCCGTTCGCCACATCCGCGCCATGCTCGTAGTGCGGCGCGCCTTCGACGTGGAAGGGACCGAACACGGTGGCCTCGGTGCAGCCTTCCGGCTTCTCCTGGTTCATGGCCACGGTCAGCATCGACAGGCCCAGCACGTCGCTGAGCAGGATGAACTCCTGGCGCTTGTCGTCACACATCTGGCCGGTCGCAGTCAGGTAGTCGATGCCCTGCTTCCACTCGGCCTCGGTCAGCCTGACCTCACGCGCGAAGTCGTGCAGATGCCGCACCAGGCTGGTCATGATCTCCTTGGTACGCGCATTGGGCGTGTCGGCCAGGCGCGCAATGACGGCCTTGGTCAGGTTATGCTGGTCATACTCTTGCATCGCTGGACTCCCGGCCGCTAGGCGAGTTGGCAGGCCTGCTCGAACGACAGGCGCGGACTGCGGGCGAACACTTTTTCGGGGTCGCCGTGACCAAGGCCGCAGATGAAGTTCGAGCGGATGCTGGTGCCGGCGAAGAAGGCCTGATCGACGGCCTGGTTGTTGAAACCGGACATGGGGCCGCAATCGAGACCCAACGCGCGCGCCGCGGCGATAAGATAGCCGCCTTGCAGCGTGCCGTTGCGAAACGCCGTGGTGTTGGCGAAATCCACCTTCTCGTCGCCTTCGAACCATGCCTTGACTGCGGGGTTGTGCGGGAACAGATCCGGCAGTTGCTCGTAGAAGCGCGTGTCGTAGCCGACGATCGCGACGACCGGCGCGGCCATGGTCTTCTCGACGTTACCCGGCGCCAGTGCCGGACGCAGCTTTGCCCTGCCCTCCTCCGTGCGCACGAACACCAGCCGCGCCGGTGAACAGTTGACCGAGGTTGGGCCAAACTTCATCAGGTCATACAGTTCCCGCAGCGTGCTGTCGGGTACCGGCGTGGGTAGCCAGCCGTTCTGGCTGCGCGCGCCGCGGAAGATCTTGTCGAGCAGTTCATTGGTTTGCATCGTTCACTCCTTGCATGTTTCGGGTGTTCCGGCCAGACGACGCTGGCCGGAGGGTCAGGCAATCACACAGTCATCGTGCCGCTCAGCGCGAGCTTTTCCTGCTGACGCGCCGAATCCAGTGCCTGGGCATAGCCGGCGGTGGCCTTGTATTCGCTCTCGTGGCCTTCGCTGAGTTCGATGCCGCAGACCTTGCGCGCCAGGGTGCCGTATGGGCCCGCAGCGGAGAACTCGGCGCGCTGCATGGTCAGCATGCGGATGGCCTGCAGCGGCGTGCCATTGAAGTTCTCGAAGACGAACAGGCGGTTGCCCCAGTCGGTCAGGAACAGGTCGCGGATCACACGGCCGATCTTCACGCGGTCGTGTGGCTGGCCCACAGGGCCGTTGTTCATGCGTTCGAACCAGCCGTTGAGCGCCTCGTCGTTCCACTGGTCTTCGCTCGCGAAGATCAGCGCGCTGCGCCCGGAGAGATCGACCAGCTCGTAGATCATCTGCGAGAAGTTCTCGAGGTAAAGCGCGCGGCCGAAATCGTAGATCAGGATGTTCGGCTTGTAGGCACCGCCCGGCGTATGGAAGCCCAGCTCTTCGCTGGCGACGATGTGCGCGAGCATGGCCTGATGGAAGCCGATCAGCTTGGCCACGCGCGTCTGCACCGCGGGGATCTTGTTGGTGCCAATATGTTCGGTGATCAGAATTGCCAGGCCGGCCATCAGCTCGGCGCGCACCGACTGGCGGATCAGCGCGTGATAGTGCAGCCAGTCGAACACACGCTGCGGGTAGAGCTTCGCGTGCTCAGGGTTGCCCAGGTGGAACACGTGCGACCATGGGATGAAGACATTGTCGAATACCGTCATGCCGTCCAGCTCATCGCCCTGTGAGGCCAGCGGGTGCTCGATGGGATCTTCCTTGACCACGCTCTCGCGGCAAACGATGGTCACGCCCGGAGTGTTGACCGGCGTGGCCGCGAAGATGATCTGGTCGCCCGGGATGCCGGGGCGAAAGAACACCCCGATATGGATCCAGTCGGCAAAGGCAACGCCGGTGCCGATGGCCTTGACCCCTGACACGACGATGCCCTTGTCGTTCTTCTCGATCACGCGCAGCCCCGGCGAACGTTGCTGGGCATCGGGGTTGGAGCGATCCATCTGCGGATCGACGAACTGCGGCGCGCAGTTCAGGTCGTGCTTCTTGGCGAAGTTGACGAAGTCGACGATGTTCTTCGCCTTGACCTTGCCTTCAGCGCCGATGGTCTGCGTTTCCCACGGTGACGGATCGTCGATATAGGTCTGCAGCACGTAGTTGTTGACGTCCGGCGTGCGCGGGAACGACGCGCCGGCCATCTCGCGCATGATCGTCTCGTGGTACTTGCGCTTGCGGCGCAGCTGTTCCTTGTCGAAGTGGCCGAACCATTGCATGGTGCGGCGCTCGCCATCCTTGTCGACGAAGGTCATCACGTCCTGCAGGTCGGGACGATGGTGCAGGTCGTAGAAGTCGGCGTGACGCTGCGCGTAGTCCCGCGTCTTGGGGTGCGTCGCGACGTTGTCGATCTTCTCGTTGCCGACCCATACGTTGCGGCCGTCGTTGAGCGATTCCAGGTACTGCTTGCCAGTGCGAATCATCGCGAGGTCTCCTTGGTGGGTTTTCGGGGTGTGACAGTCCCTGCCCTGGAGAAGGGCATACGGACACGGATACGAATTCGGGGTTTCGCCTGGCGCCGGCCAGGCCGCGTCAAGTCGTGCTAAGCCGCGACTGGCTGCGTGGTGGCGTAGCTGCGGCGGCAGTAGACCAGCGGCGTGTCGTTGCTGCTTTCAGCGCCCGAACTGCCGAGCACCTGCGCGACGAAGACGCTGTGGGTGCCGATTTCGAGCTGATCGACGACCTTGCAGTCGAGCGCGACCATGGCGGACTTGCTGTATGGCGCGCCGGTGCCGAACACGCCCCAGCCGTCATCGTCGAAGCGCTGCGCCATCGGCACCGCGCCGGCCCCGGCGAACAGCTGGGACACTGCGGTCTGGCTGGCGTGCAACCAGTTGATACTGACCACGCCGTTGGACTTGATCACGCTGTTTGCGGCGCTGCGGCGATTGATGCAGAACAGCACGGTGGGCGGCGAATCGCTCACGGAACAGACCGCCGAGCACGTGACGCCAGCGCGGCCGCCTGCGCCGTCGGTGGCGATGACGGTCACGGCGGTGACCGCAAGCGACAAGGCGTCGCGGAAGCGGGTGGCGTCGATGGCGGCGTCGGGAATGCGGCTCGCGCCGGCTTCGATGAAGACTGCGGACGACATGGCGATCTCCTCCTTGTTGGGGGCCTTCTTCGTTGCCCTGCGACAGGGCTTGGATGAAGCTTTGTCTCTGGAAACCTGCTTTCTGATCTGTGTCAGCTGTGTGAAACTAGACTACAGCCGAGCCTGCCCGTTTGCTAATCACCTCGCATCATGGACACTATTCCTCAGCGTCATGAAGACGAACTCAGCCTGAATCAACTGCTGGTGCTCGATGTACTGCTGAGTGAGCGCAGCCTCACCAAGGCGGCGCGCGTGCTCAACCTGACGCAGCCTGCGTTGAGCAAGACGCTCGCGCGGCTGCGCCAGTATTTCGGTGACCCGCTGTTCGTCCGCGTCGGCCTGCGCATGGAGCCGACACCCAAGGCACTCGAGCTTGCCGACCCGGTGCGGGGCATTCTCCAGAGCGTGCGTGCGCTGCGCTCGGACCATGTCGGCTTTGACCCGCGCACCAGCCAGCGCAGCTTCAGCTTCTTCCTGCTCGATGCCGGCGCCTCGCAAATGCTGCCGCCGCTGCTGAGCCGGCTGGCGGAAGAAGCGCCGGGCATCCTGGTGCAGGCGGTCAACGCCGATGCCACGCATCTCGACATCTGGCTCGAGAACGGCCTCGTCGACCTGGCCATCGGCTCGTTCCCGGGGCTCACGCAAAGCATCCGCCGGCAGTTGCTATGGCACGAAACCTACGGCGCGGTGGTGCGCAAGGACCATCCGCGGCTGGCACAGCTGGGCGATCTGGACGCCTTCATCGCCGAGAAGCATGTGCTGGTCTCCGCGGTCGGTACCGGCCACCAGCACCTGAGCATCGAGCGCGCCATCGAGGCCGCCGTACCGCATACCAACATCATCTGCCGTGTGCCGAGCTTCGCCACCGCGGGCCTGATCGCCAAGCACTCGGACGCCGTGGCTGTCCTGCCGCTGACGCTTGCACGCGCGCTTTGCAAGGACCTCGACCTGACGGTTGTCACGCCACCGCTGACGCTGCCCGGCATGGACATCGCCCAGCACTGGCACGATCGCGTGCACCGCGAGCCCGGCAACCAGTGGATCCGCGCGCTGGTACACCGGCTGTTTGCCCGGCACGATGCCGTGGCGGGCGCGGCAGCCGGGGCAAACATGGAAGGATGAGCGCCGGTTATAGACACCATGACGGCAAAGGATTGGCGTCATGCGCCATCGCCTCCTAGCATGCGGTGCATGACAAGAGGAGGAGAACATCATGCAGGTGACAAGGCAGGCGGACGCGCTGCGTCTGGCGGCATCCGTTGTTTCGATCGGCACGTTCGATGGTGTGCACCGCGGGCACCGCGCCGTCCTGGCTGCGTTGCGCGCCAGCGGGCGTGCGCTCGGGCTGCCGACCGTATTGCTGACCTTCGATCCGCATCCGCGGGCCTTTCTGCAGCCGCAGAGTGCGCCGCGCATGATCTCCACGGTCGATGACCGTATCGCGCTCCTGGCCGAAAGCGGCGCCGTTGACCACTGCCTTGTGCTGCCGTTCGACCGCGCCCTCAGTGAAGCCAGTGCCGATGACTTCGTTCGTGGCTTGTTGCTTGCGCGTCTGGGCATGCGGCGGCTGGTGGTCGGCGCGAATTTCCGCTGCGGTCGGGGACGCCAGGGCGATATCGATTACCTCGGCCAGCTTGGCAAGTCGCACGGCTATGACGTCGAGCCCGTAGCGTTGCATGCCACCAATGCAACCGGAATGGATGTGCGCTGTTCATCCACGGAAGCCCGCCGCCTGATTCAGTGCGGCGACGTGCGTGCTGCGGCTGCGTTGCTCGAGCGCCCGCATGAAATTCATGCCATGGTAGTCGCCAAGGCGCCTGCCAGAGCCAGCGGCGCGGCGGAGATTCGCCTCCCGCAGGGCATCTGCGTGCCGCCTGTCGGGCACTACTCCGGCGCGGTCCGCGCTCAGGCGGGTGCGCCGCACTGGCGCCCGGCGCTCGTGCAGCTTGGGGCTGCGGACGGCATGGCCCGCGTGCTCAGCGACGCGCATTTCGCGCCGATGCCTGGCAGCGCGGTCTCGGTGCGCTTCTTCAGTTCGGCGCCAGCCTAGCCCTCGAGGCACGCGCGCAAGGTTCGCGCGAGACGGGACGCTTCCCTCGCATCGGTGATGTTCGCGAATCCCATGACCAGGCCGCGTGGCGTACGCCGCGTGCGTGCGTTCGCATACCAGATCGACAGTGGCACCACCGCGAGCCCTGCGTCGCGTGCGCGCGCGGCAAAGGCCACGTCGTCGACGGGACCTTCGGGACCTTCGGCAAACCGGACCGCGAACTGGATGCCGCCGTGCGGCAGCTCGACAAGCATGCGCTCCCCGAACGCCTGCTCCAGCGCATGCGCAATCAGCGTGCGGCGCTGCCCGTACAACGCACGCATCCGCTTCACGTGCCGCGCAAAATGCCCCTGTTCGATGAAGTCCGCCACGGCCGCCTGCAATAGCATCGGCGAGCCGGCATTCATACTGCACGCCACGCGCTCCACGCGTTCGACCGCGCGCTCCGGCACCACGGCATACGCGAGCCGTAGTCCCGGAAACATCACCTTGCTGAAGGTGCCGCTGTAGATCACGCGATCGTCCTTGTCGAGGCTTTTCAACGCCGGCAGTGGCCGGCCCACATAACGGAACTCGCTGTCGTAGTCGTCTTCGATGATCCAGCGAGACCCTTTCGCCGCCCAATCGAGCAGCGCCATGCGCCTGGCGAGCGACAATGTGTATCCGAGCGGCGCCTGGTGCGATGGCGTCACCAGTGCGAAACGCGCGAGCGAATCCAGCGCGATGCCGCGCTCGACATCGATCCCTTCGCTGTCGATCGGCACCGGTACGAGATTGACGCCGACTTCGGCCAGAAAGCCGCGTGCGAGCAGGTAGCCGGGGTCTTCGAACCACATGCGGTCATTGGGACTCGCGAGACTGCGCAAGACGAGTTCGAGCGTCGCGCGGTAGCCAGCGGTGATGAATACCTGTTCCGGCACGCACACCACGCCCCGCGACAAGCCCAGATAGGTGGCAATGTGCTCACGCAGCGCGCGGTAACCAACCGGGTCCGGATAGGCCAGCATCGCGCGTTCTCCGCTGCGCGCGCAACGCGAGACGAGCCGGTTCCACAGCTTGCGCGGGAACGCGTCCAGTGCCGGCAGCCCCGGTTGCAAGAGCTTAGGCTCCCCGCTCATCGCCACCGCGATTGCCAGTTGACGCTGCGCCGGCTTACGACTGCGCAATGCCTCGGACGCCTTAGGCGCACCCTGCTCCCTGGCTGCGAGGCCCTGGCGATCGTCTTTCCGTGCAGGACGCGTCACCGATGCCGGCAACGACGCGGAGACGAACGTCCCCGCCGCACCGCGCATCTGCAGGTAGCCCTCGTCGACTAGGATGGTATAGGCCATTTCGACCGTGCCGCGCGCCGTATTCAACTGCAGGGCAAGCCCCCGAAGCGCGGGTACGCGATCGCCGGGACGCAAGTGCCCCGCGGCGATGGCTGTCCTGAACCGCTCGCAAATCTGCAGATAGATCGGCGAGCGGTTCTGGCGGTCGATTTCGATGGCCAAGGGGGAAGTCCGAGCGGTCATGACGGGTTCGCGGGCAATGTGGACAGGCTGGACTTGGCCTAGTCATTTCGACAATTCTTGGCCCTTATCCATAGGGCATGATTGTTCCACAATGGTCTCACACGATGCGACGGGGACAGGCACCCGGATGGATGCCCCCGACAGCCGCACCGCGCACTTCCCTACTCTCATCTGGAGAATCTGCCATGAAGATCGTTGTAATCGGTGGTTCCGGCCTGATCGGCTCCCAAGTTGTCGCACTGCTCGCCAAGGCTGGTCATACCGCAATCGCGGCCTCTCCGAGTACCGGCGTCAACAGCGTGACGGGCGAAGGATTGGCCCAGGCATTCGAGGGCGCGGACGTCGTCGTGGATGTGGCGAACGCACCATCGTGGGAACCGCAGGCCGTACTCGATTTTTTCCGCACTTCCGCACGCAATCTCGGCAAGGCCGAAGTGGCCGCGGGTGTACGCCATCACGTCGCGCTGTCGATCGTCGGTACCGACCGCATGCCGGGCAATGCATATTTCGCAGCAAAAGTCGCGCAGGAGGAAGCCATTGAAGCAGCCGGCGTGCCGTACACGATCGTGCGCGCCACGCAGTTCATGGAATTCCTCGGCGGTATCGCCGATTTCGGCACGGACGGCAATACCGTGCGTATCGGCGACGGGCTGTTTCAGCCGATTGCTTCCCAAGACGTCGCGGCAATCCTTGCACAGGTCGCGCTGGAAGCGCCCCTGAATGGCACCCTTGAGATCGCCGGCCCGGACCGCGCTCCCTTTGCCGAGATCGTTGCGCGCTATCTGAAGTCAACGGGCGATGCCCGCACGGTGGTGACGGACCGCGAAGCTCTGTACTACGGCGGTCAGGTCGAGGAAATGTCGCTCGTACCGCTCGGCGACGCGCGGATCGGCCGCGTCAGCCTCGAGCAGTGGCTCTCGCAAGCGAACAAGCAATAAGGAGTAAAGCCATGAAAGCAATCGTCTCATTGGCGGCAGCGCTGATGCTGTCGTGCCTGATGGCGGCGCAGCCGGCAGTGGCCGCACCGGAAGCGAAGGTCACGCCCCTGCGGACGGAACCGTTGCCCGAATACCCGGGCAAGGAAGTCGAGATGATCATCGTGGACTATCCACCGGGCGCGGTGGACCCCGTGCATCGACATGATGCGCACGCCTTTGTCTACGTGCTCGAGGGCAACATCGTCATGGGCGTCAAGGGTGGCAAGGAGGTAACGCTCAAGCCCGGCGATACCTTCCACGAAGGCACGAATGACATCCATACCGTCGGGCGCAATGCGAGTTCCACACAGCCGGCCAAGTTTGTCGTGCTCCTGATCAAGAACAAGGGCGCACCGATCCTGACGCCCGTGAAATAGGCTTGCAGGACCCGGCAATTCAGGCGCGTCGGACGGCAGATGCCGGGACCGGCGCGCCCGTTTTAGTCTGTTTGGACTATGTCACCTTGAACGTGAGCGGAAACAATGCGCATAGCAGCCGCGCCTGTCGCGGCTGTGCCACTGACCAAGACATCCGGGAGAGACAACAAGTGACGACCCAACATCCTGCCGCCAGCGACTTTCGCGTGGCCCTGAACAGCCCGGCCAGCAGTGTCGTGATTACCGGCGCAGCCTCCGGCATCGGCGAGGCTTGCGCGGAGGCCCTGGCCGCTGTCGGCCGGCCTGTAGCCATCTGGGATATCCAGGAGGACAAGGCGCGAGCCGTCGCGGCGACGCTGGCCGAACGCTATGACGTGCCCACCTTTGGGCTCGGCATTGACCTGCGGGTACCCGCAGGCATCGAAGATGCGCTGGCCCGCACACGCGCAGCCCTGCCGGCGCTCGGCGGCATGGTGCATGCTGCCGGCGTGGTGGACCAGAGCGGGATCGACGGCCTGACGCAGGCACGCTGGGACGCCGTGCTCGATGTTAATCTGCGCGCCATGCCGCTGCTGGTCCAGGCCATGCTGGCCGACTTGCGCCAGCAACCGGGCGCCGCCGTGGTTGCCATCGCATCGATCAATGCGACATTGGGCAATGGATTGATTCCGGCCTACTCGGCTTCCAAGGGCGGTTTGCTCTCGCTCGTGCGTTCGCTAGCGGACAGCTTGGGCCAGGACGGGATTCGCATCAACGCGGTTTCTCCGGGACAGATCCATACGCCGATGCTCCAGCCCGCTATCGATGCCCTGCCTCCGGGCACGTTCGAGCGCCGCATTCAGTTGGGCCGTCTTGGCACGCCCGCGGAGATCGGGCGGGTGGTCCGTTTCCTGCTGTCGAGCGAAGCCAGTTACATCACTGGCACCGAACTTGTGGTCGATGGGGGGAATATTCCTTCGCAGCGGTGAATCTCGGTTATTAGGCGCGGCTGTTTCGCTGGCGTTGCCGGCGGGGGTTTTGGGGTTGGGATTGGGGGGGCGCTCTTGGCATGCGCCGCTGTTTCGCCGGCGTAGCCGGCGACCTACTCTTTTGTCCGAGCGACAAAAGAGTAGGCAGAAAAGCGCGTCGTTGCCGCTGGCCATCAATTCCACGGTGGCAGTAGCTCAAACGGCTTTGGACGCCTGCGATGGTGGTCGGCCGTTCCAACCTGCTAACGCTATGTGAGTCAGAACCTGTGCCTGGCGCGGCACGGCTTTTGGACGATCCCCAAGACGGACTCGGGTACAGCGTTTCAACCAGGTCAGTGGTGGGACGCCTTCGGCTGCGCTGCGCGCACGGCGTCGTCTGGGGGCAAGCTCATCAACGTGGCTGGCGCCCGAGTCCCCGTTCCAGTTCCTGATGTCCTGTCTCTACGCGCATGCATTGGCAGGCATCGTCACCGAGGCGCGGTTCGCCTTGGGCCTGCGTGCTCAGACTTGAGCTCTGCGCGTAGCGCAGCCGAAGGCGATTACACGATATCGCTCGCAGCAGGGGCCACAGACGCTTGCAGGGCTCGTCCAATCAGCGCTGTATTCCCACTCACGGTGGTGCCCCACGCGGCAGGCAGCGGAAATCTCCTCTGAAGCCCATACCCGTACAACACCCCTCGCACACTACGATAAAAATTCGCCCCTTTGGGGCAACCAAAACGCGTTTTTGGTTACTTTTGTCGCTCGGACAAAAGTGACTCGCCGGCTACGCCGGCGAAACAGCCGCGCCAGCGAATAGCGATAACCCACCCCGAACGACAAGCCCCTGCCAGCGACGCCAGCAAAACAGCACCGCTCGCCAAGAACGACAACCCCACACTTCACCGAACGAAGAAAAAGGGGTTTCGTGATCCAAAACCCCCATCGTGGACGACGCCTCCAGCCCTTGACGTCGTCCCGCCCGCCTCAGACCTCAAACACATGCCGCAGCGCCGGCGGTTCCATGCCTGCAGGATTCAGCTCGAACACCCGTCGCGCCACGCTGGCCGGGCGCACCTGTTCCACATCGGTATAGAACTGCTGGTACCAGTCACGCATCTGGTAGATCGGCCCGTCGCCCTCGCACAGCAGCGGATTGTCGATGCGGATCTTGCTATCCCAGATCACCACGTCCTCGTAGAAGGCCGCGCGGGCCTGCTCGACATAGGCTTGCGCGACCGCACGGTTCTGCTCGTCGGACAGCCCCGGTATCTTCTTGACCAGCACGCCATAACGCAGTTCGAAACTGTTCAGATCGATCGGCACATGGCAGTTGAGCAGGATCGAGTGGATCTCCTGGTCGCCCATCTTGCCCGTCATCTCGGTGATGTGGTACGCCGGGCCGAAGTACGTCGAGTGTGCGGTCAGCCGCGAGTCGCCGGACAGCCTGGCGCTGCGCCCGATCATCAGCTGCGTAGCCTTGTGGTGCTCGAACAGGTTGGCGAAGTAATCCACCGGCGCGCCGTGCACAGTCCCGAAATGCGCCATGTCGGAGATATTGTCGACGAGCTCGCGGCAGTTGGTGCCGATCAGCATCTTGTCCATGGCCCAGTCAGACCAATCCGGCTCATAGCAGGCGTCGATGCGCGGAATGGCGACTTCCGGCGGCGCCGGACGGCCTTCCGGATCGTGCCAGATGAACAGCAGCCGGTTCTGCTCGCTGGTCTCCCAGCTGCCGATGCGAGCCTTGGGCGGCACGCGCTTGCAGTAGGGAATCGACTTGCAGCCACCGTCGCCGCCCCATTGCCAGCCGTGGAACGGGCAGACCAGGTTGTCGCCCTGCACGGTGCCGGTGCTGAGGTCGGCCCCCATATGCGGGCAATAGCTGTCGACGATGCGGATGGCGCCGGTCGAGTCGGCAAACGCCGCCAGGCGCTTGCCGAAGATGTTCAGCGTATGCGGCTTGCCGTCGCGGTAATCGTCGGCCAGTCCCAGGCAGTGCCAGCCTCGCGCGTAGCGGGCCTCGAGCGGGCGCGTTTCGATCTTGTAGCCGGTGGTTGTCATGGCGTCTGTCTCCTTGGATCTCTGTGGATGCTTCACGAT
Organism: Cupriavidus numazuensis; assembly: GCF_905397435.1. GTDB lineage: Bacteria > Pseudomonadota > Gammaproteobacteria > Burkholderiales > Burkholderiaceae > Cupriavidus > Cupriavidus numazuensis. Next base: position 45,229 of record NZ_CAJPVI010000048.1, on the reverse strand, counting down.
ACGAGGCGCGCGCACGCCGCTCATCGTCCCATCAGACTAGGCTCGGTGTGCGCTGTCACGGACTTCACGACCTGGACCGGCTTCAGCGCCGCCGGGATGCCTGTGAGCGCGGGATCGTTGGCCGGGCCGTGCACGCAGCACACTCCCGCCGGGTCGTAGATCTTCGCGACGCAGCCATTGCAGCTGTCGCACGCCGAACGCGTGACCACGCCGGTTCGCCAGTGCTCGACCAGCGCCGGATCGTGGATCAGCGCGCGCGCCAGCGCGATGCAGTCGAAACCTTCGCCAAGCAGCGCGTCCACGTTATCCAGCGATTTCACGCCGCCGATATAGGCCAGCGGCATCCGCACCGCCTGCCGCACCACGCGCGACGCCTCGAGGAAATAGAGTTCCCGGAATGCCAGGTCACGCGGCGTGCGCTTCTCCAGCATGGTGATGCCGAAGCGGGCCATCGCGTTCGGCGCGGCGGCCTTCATCTGTGCGGTCGGCATCGGGCTGCCGAACAGCGCCCACGGGCTTTCGACATTGCGTCCGCCGCTAAGGGTCAGCAGGTCGGCGCCCTCCGCTTCCAGGAGGCGTGCAGTGATTGCCGAGTCGGCAGCGTCATTGCCGCCGGGCACGCCGTCGGTCACGCTGAGCTTGCAGCACACCGCCATGTCGGCACCGACCGCGTCCTTCACCTGGCGCAGCACCATCGCCGGGAAGCGCGTGCGGTTTTCCACGCTGCCGCCGAACATATCGCGACGCCGGTTGCTCAGCGGCGACAGGAACTGGTTAAGCAGGTAACCATGGCCCATATGGATTTCCACGGCGTCGAAACCGGCCTCGCGCGCGAGCCGTGCTGCCTGCGCGAACTGCACCGCGCGGCGCGACATGTCCGCCTGGCTCATGGCGCGCTGGAAATACACGCCGTGCATCATGCCGAAGGCATTGAGCCCCGACGACGCGCTGCCGGGCGCGCGGCTGCCGCCGTGGCGCATGGTGGTGAACGAGCCGGCATGGGTGATCTGCAGGCAGGCCGCCGCACCTTCGCGATGCACGGCATCGGTCAGTACGCGCAAGTGCTGCACCTGTTCCGCGCGCATGCTGAGCTGGTGCGCGAAGGTCAAGCCGTCATCGGCCACGGCAGCATAGGCCACGGTGGTCATGCCTACGCCACCTGCGGCCAGGTCGCTGTGGTGCTTGACCAGCGCCTGCGTCGGCAGGCCCTCGGGCGTCATGCCCTCGTTCGCGCCAGCCTTGATAAAGCGGTTGCGCAGCGTCAGCGGGCCGATGCGAACCGGTGCGAATGCCGCTGCGCCGGCAGATTGCGGAGCCTCCATGCTGTCCCTCCCCTGGGTCTTTGCTTTTGGTAATGACTCATATGAAGCGATGGCCTTCTGCCCTGCCCCGCTCATGGGACAGCGCAGAAGACCATCGACGTGCGGATTGGCTATCGTGCCGGCGTCATGCCGTATCGGACTTCAGCCCGCGTGCCGGACGTACCCGCTCGTCGTGCACGGCGCTCCCTGCAGCCACCCGGGCGCGCTCCTCCTCTTCCACCCCCAACCATGCCGCCAGCGCTGGCAGTAGCGATACCGCGCCGAACAGGTTCACCAGGAACATGAACGCCAGCAGGATGCCCATGTCCGCCTGGAACTTGAGCGCGGCAAACGCCCACGTGCCCACGCCGATGCACATCGTCAGCGCCGTGAACAGCGCCGCCGAGCCGCGCTGGCGCATGGCTTCCGCGAAGGCCTGCGGCAGGCTCTGGCCTTCCTCGCGGATCTGGTGCTGGATGCGCTCGTACAGGTAGATGCCGTAGTCCACGCCGACGCCGACGCCGAGCGTGATCACCGGCAGCGTCGAAACCTTCAGGCCGATGCCAAGGCGCGCCATCAGCGCATTGCACAGCACCGACACCAGCGTCAGCGGCACGATGATGCACAGCACCGCGCGCCACGAGCGGAACGTCAGCAGGCACAGCAGGGTGATGGCGCCGAAGATCGACAGCAGCATCGCCACCTCGGCCTCTTCCACCGCCTCGTTGGTAGCCGCCATCACGCCGATATTGCCGCCGGCCAGGCGGAACGCCACGTTCGGCGTCTTGTCTTCGGCCGTAAAGCGGCGGATCTCGCGGATGATGTGGGCAATGGTGGCGCCCTCATGGTTGGCCGTGTAGATCAGCACCTGGATGGCCTGGCAGTTCGGCGTGTTCATGCCGTTGTCCGGGTCGAAAGCCTTGGCGCCCTGGCTCAGGCCATCGCCGTTGCGCGGCAGTGCTTCCCAGCGCGGATTGCCCTCGTTGTAGGCGCCGATCACCACCTTGGCCAGCGACGACACGCTCACCACCGACTGCACGCCGGACACGCCGCGCATGTGCATTTCGAAGCGTTCGACTGCGCTCATCACGGGATAGTGAAGGCAGCCATCATCAAAGCCGGCCGGCTCCACCACCACCGTCAGCGCGTCCGAGCCGATGTTGTACTGGCTGACCACGCTGGCGCTGTCGCGGTTGTAGCGCGAGTCGGCGCGCAGTTCGGGCGCACCGCTGCCCACGTCGCCGATCTTGAGGCCGCGCGATTCGATCGCGCCGACCGCCAGCAGCGCCAGCGCGGCGACGAACACGCCCAGTGCCGGTGCCGGCCGCGCCAGCGCGCCGAACTTCTGCCACAGCCGGCCGCCGCCCTGCGCACGGCGCGCCTGCGCCGCTGCCAGCGCCGACGGCTCCAGCCGCGTGTACGACAGCAGGATCGGCAGGAACACCTTGTTGGTCACAATCATCAGCAGCACGCCCAGGCAGGCGGTGATGCCAAGCTCGCGCACGATATCGATCTCGATGCGCATGATCACCATGAAGCCGAGCGCATTGGTCAGCAGCGCGACCGTGCCTGGGATAAACAGCTTGCGGAACGCGGCGCTGGCGCTGTCCAGCGCGCTGTGGCCCTGCACCACCTCCTGCTTCCACGCGTTGGTCATCTGCACTGCGTGCGACACGCCGATCGAAAAGATCAGGAACGGCACCAGGATCGACATCGGGTCGATGCCATAGCCCAGCAGCGGCAGCAGCCCAAGCAGCCAGCCCACCGGCAGCAGCGCCACCACGAGCGCGAGCAGCGTTGTACGCAGCGAGCGGGTATAGAGCCACAGCAGCAGCGCCGTCACGGCAAAGGCCAGTGCGAAGAAGCCCATCACGCCGGCGATGCCCTCTTCCACGTCGCCGACCAGCTTGGCGAAGCCGACGACATTCACGTCGACATCGGTGCCGCCGAACTCCGCACGGATTTTCTCGAGCTGGCGCGCGACCGTGCCGTAGTCGATGGTCTTGCCAGTGGCCGGATCGGTCTCGCGCAGCTCGGCGCGGATCAGCGCGGACTTGAGGTCATTGCTGACCAGCCGGCCGATCTGCCCGGAGCGCGCCACGTTGCGGCGCACCTTGTCGAGTTCTGCCGGCGTGCCGGAGAAGCGCCCAGGCACGACCACGTCGCCACGGAAGCCGGCCTCGGTCACCTCCGTGAAGCGCACGTTCGGCGTGAATAGCGAGAACACGCGCGAGCGGTCCACGCCGGGAATAAAGAACACCTCGTCGGTGGCGCGGCGCAGCTTGTCCATGAAGGCCGCGTTGTAGATGTCGCCATCACCCTTCCAGCGCAGGCTCACGAGCACCGTGTTGGCACCCGAGAAGGTACTCGCATACTTGGTGAACACCTGCATGTACGGGTGCTGCAGCGGGATCATCTTGTTGAACCCGGGATCGAGCCGCAGGCGCGTGGCGGAAAAGCCCAGCGCCACGGTGATGGCCAGGCAGATGGTCAGCAACACGCGGCGGCGGCGCATCAGCAGTCCGGCGCAGGCATCAACGAAACGGCCCAGGCGGCCGGGAGATTGGGGGCGGTTCATGATCGTTCTCGCAATCGTTCAGGCGGGTGGGAATTAGCGGACAGCGGGAAGCGTCAGGTCCGCAATGCCGCCGTTGCCACCCAGTGCCAGCGTGTCCTTGCCGGTCAGGGCCAGCGCGGCCAGGGTCTGCGGGCTGCCGGCGGGCAAGGCGGCGAAGTGGCGTCCGCCATCGGCAGACAACACCAGGCTGCCACCTTGGCCGGCCAGCACGATGCGGCCGTCAGGCAGCGTCACACCACCGAAGAAGGAGGTCTTCAGGCCCGTCTCGGCCACTTGCCAGGTCGTACCGAAGTCTTCGCTGCGCAGCACGTTGCCGCGCATGCCGAAGGCCAGCCAGGCACCATCGCGCAGCGGCAAGGCGCCGTACAGCGATCCTTCATAGGGTGCCTTCACGGCTTCCCAATGCTCGCCGCCGTCGGCCGAACGCAATACCAGTCCGCCTTCGCCGACCAGCATCAGGCGGCCTTGCGCATCGCCGGCGATGCCGTTCAGGTGGCGGTCCTTCATCGCCTCTGGCATGCCCTTCGCGGCGCCGTCCTCCCAATGCTTGCCAAGATCGCGCGAGACCAGGAAGCGGCCGAAACTGCCAACCGCGAACCAGGTTCCGCCAGCCTGCGCCCAGGCGCCGAGCAGCGGATCGGACGACTCAGTGTCGAACGCGGCCTGCTGCCAGTGTTCGCCGCCATCCTCGGTACGCAGGATCCAGCCGCTGTGGCCCACCGCCATGCCATGGCGGCTGTCGGCAAACGCGACCTGCGTCAGCGAGGCGCCTTGCGGATGGTCCACGGTTGCGCCGCGCCAGGTGCGGCCCTGGTCATCGCTGAGCAGGATCTTGCCGCGCTCGCCCACGGCCACCAGCCGCTCGCCGGCGCGCGCCATGCCGTTTACCTGCAGGCCGTCCGGACGCAGTGCCGTCGCCGGGAATGGTGGCAGCGGACGCGGCGCAAAGGCCCATACCGCGGTCGCCAGTACCGCCAGCGACATGGCGATGCCGATCAGTCGTTTCATGATGTCTCCTCCGTCTGGAGTGATGGCAGACGACCTTATGGAGGGCCGTCCATGCCGGTGCTGCCCTTATGTGCTACGTGTTTGCTCCCCTCTCCCGCTTGCGGGAGAGGGGCCGGGGGAGAGGGCAGGCGCATGGCAAGCATCGCAGCGCTTCACTTCGTGGAGATGCCCGCCCTCTCCCCCGCCCCTCTCCCATAAATGGGAGAGGGGAGCAAACCAGCGGTCCTCATGGCAACACGTCGAACAGCGCCGCGGCACCCATGCCGCCGCCGATGCACATGGTCACCACCGCTTGCCGCACGCCGCGGCGGCGGCCTTCGATCAGCGCGTGCGCGGTCATGCGCGCGCCCGACATGCCGAACGGATGGCCGACCGAGATCGCGCCGCCGCTCACGTTCAGGCGCGCATCGGGAATGCCGAGCTTCTGCTGGCAATACAGCACCTGCGACGCAAACGCCTCGTTCAGCTCCCACAGGCCGACGTCAGCCACCGTCATGCCGTGGCGCTCCAGCAGCTTCGGCACGGCGAACACCGGGCCGATGCCCATCTCGTCGGGCGCACAGCCCGCCACCGCCATGCCGCGGTAGCGGCCGAGCGGACGCAGGCCGCGGCGTTGTGCTTCTTCAGCGCTCATCAGCAGCACCGCGGCTGCGCCGTCGGAAAGCTGCGAGGCATTGCCCGCGGTGATGTATTCGCCTTGGGCGATTGCCTGTCCGCCGCTCCAGACCGGCTTCAGTGCGGCAAGGCTTTCGGCCGTGGTGTCGGGCCGGTTGCATTCGTCGCGGTCCAGCCGAACGGTTTCATGGCCGGTCAGCACGCCACTCTTGTCGAACAGCGCGCGGCGCGTTTCCAGCGGCACGATCTCGTCGTCAAAGGCGCCGCGGCGCTGTGCCTCGGCGGTGCGCTGCTGGCTGCGCCAGGCGTAGGCGTCCTGCTCGGCGCGGCTGATGCCGTAACGGCGCGCGACCACTTCGGCGGTCTCGATCATCGCCATATAGGCGGCGGGCTGGTGCGCCAGTACGGCTTCGGACTGGGCGCGGAAGGCGTTCTTGTGCTTGTTCTGCGTGAGCGAGATGGATTCCACGCCACCGGCCACGAGGATGTCCGCCTCGCCGCACTGGATCGCACGCGCCGCCGTCGCAATCGTCATCAGGCCCGAGCCGCACATGCGGTCCATGGTCATGCCGGGCACACTGTCCGGCAGGCCCGCGGCGACCGCGCACAGGCGGCCCAGGTTATAGCCCTGCGTGCCCTGCTGAGCGGCCGCGCCGATCAGTACGTCTTCCACCTCGGCCGGGTCCACGCCCGCGCGCTCGACCACCGCGCGCACCACGTGGCCGCCCAGCACCGGGGCTTCGGTATCGTTGAACGCGCCGCGGAAGGCCTTGCCGATCGGCGTGCGCGCGACGGCGACGATGACTGCTTCATTCATGCTCGATTCCTTCTCAGAAGTAGTAGCGGCTGATGGTCTCGGCCACGCAGGCCGGTTTGTCCTCGCCCTCGATTTCCACGGTCATGCGCACTACCGACTGCACGCCGCCCGTCAGGGTCTCGGCCCGCACCAGCTCGCCCACGCCGCGTACGCGGGCGCCCACGCGCACCGGCGCGGGAAAGCGGACCTTGTCGCAGCCGTAGTTGACGCCCCATTTCATGCCCTCGACCGTGACCAGCTCCGGCAGGAACTGGTTGACCAGGGCCAGCGTCAGGTAGCCATGCGCGATGCACGCGCCGTACGGGCCCTGCGCCGCACGTTCGGGATCGACGTGCAGCCACTGGTGATCGCCCGTGGCATCGGCGAACTGGCCGACCTGCGCCTGGGTGATCCGCGTCCAGGCGCTTTCGCCGAGGCGCTGGCCGACGGCGTCGTGAATGTCTTCGGCAGAGCGGAAAGTTCTTGGCATTTGCTGTTTCCTGAGTTGACTCTTTCCTCATGGGCCCCAAGTTCACAGACTTGTCCGTGGATCCCGCCTGTTTGCTCTTTGCTCCCCTCTCCCGCTTGCGGGAGAGGGGCTGGGGGAGAGGGCAGGCGTATGGCAAGCACCGTAGCCCCTCACTTCGTGGTGACTCCCGCCCTCTCCCCCGCCCCTCTCCCATAAATGGGAGAGGGGCGAAAACCAGTAGCTCCACTCGCGCAAGCTAGAGATGGAGCACGCTCTGCAGCAATCTGTCAGTGCTTCAAGCCCGCTGGCTGCTCACCGGCAGCACTTCGCCCGTCATGTAAGAGGCGTAGTCGCTCGCCAGGAACACCATCACATTGGCCACTTCCCACACCTCGGCCGCGCGCCCGAACGCTTCGCGTTCGCTGAGCTGCCGCAGCAGGTCCGCCGGCGCCGACTTCTTCAGGAAGTCGTGCAGCGCGATGCTGGGCGCCACGGCGTTGATGCGCACGCCGAACTCCGCGGCCTCCATCGCGCTGCAGCGCGTCAGCGCCATCACCCCGGCCTTGGCCGCGGCATAGTGCGACTGCTCCTTCTGCGCGCGCCAGCCCAGCACCGAAGCGTTGTTGACGATGGCCCCGCGACGCCGCGCCTGCATGTGCGGCAGCATGGCCCGCGTCATGCGGAAAGTGCCCGTGAGGGAAATATCGAGCACGCGCGACCACTCGGCATCGTCCATCTCGACTAGGCGGCGCGAGCCGCCGAGGCCCGCGTTATTGATCAGCACGTCGGTCCCGCCCAGCGCTTCTTCCGCCGCCGCCACGAGTGCGCGCACCTGCACGTCGTCCGCGACATTGCAAAGCTGGCCATAGATCGACTGCAGGCCGGTTTCCGCGCGCAGCTTCGCGACCGCCTCGTCCAGACGCTTTTCGTGGATGTCGGAGATCATCAGCGCGCGGCAGCCCTCCTCCGCGCAGCGCCGCGCCGCGGCAAAGCCGATGCCGGCGCCGGCGGCCGCGGTAATGAGCACGCTCTTGCCAGCCAGCAGTTGATGGCCGGGTACGTAGGCCGGCGCGGCCGGCAGGCCAATGGTTTCGGTGTTCGGGGTCATGACTGTCCTCTTGCCTCGCGGGGCATGCCGAGTCCGCGTTCGGCGATGATGTTGAGCTGGATTTCGTTGGTACCGGCGTAGATGGTGTCGGCGCGCGAGAACAGCGCCATCTGCTGCAGCCGCGTGCGGCGCACATCGCCCGTCTCACCGGTGTCGAGCACGTTGGCCAGCGGGCCCAGCACGTCCAGCGCCAGTTGCCCGAGGTCGCGGTGCCAGTTGGACCAGTAGTACTTGTAGATCAGCGCCTCGCGCTGCAGCGCGGTGCCGCCGTCGGCGCCGGCCTGCGCCGCGCCGGCCAGCATGCGCAGCGCGTTGGCGCGCATCACGCGCAGCCCGGCCCAGGCACGCGCGATACGCTGGCGCACCACCGCATCGCGGCTGCTGCCGTTGTCTCGCGCGGCCTGCGCGACCCATTCCAGCTCATGCGTGAACTGCATCTGCTGGCCCAGCGTGGAGATGCCGCGCTCGAACCCGAGCAGCGCCATGGCGATGCGCCAGCCGTCGCCGGGCTCGCCGAGCACGTCGGCGGCCGCCGCGCGTGCGCCGTCGAAAAACACCTCGTTGAATTCGGCTCCACCGCCCATCTGGCGGATCGGCCGGATCTCGATGCCGGGCTGGTCCAGCGGCAGCATCAGGAAGATCAGCCCCTTGCTGCCGTGCGAACCGGGCTCGCAGCGCGCCAGCACGAAGATCCAGTCGGATTCGTGCGCGAGCGAGGTCCACACCTTCTGCCCGCTCACCAGCCAGTCGCCGGTGGACGCGTCGCGTACCGCGCGCGTGCGCACATTGGCCAGGTCCGAGCCGGCGCCGGGCTCCGAATAGCCCTGGCACCAGAAGGTCGTGCCGTTGCGGATGCCCGGCAACAGGCGCGCCTTCTGGTCCTCCGACCCGAAGGCGATCAGCGTCGGGCCGATCAGCCCTTCGCCGATATGCCCCATGCGGCCCGGGCCGCCGGCGCGCGCGTATTCCTCATGGAAGATCACTTGCTGCATCACCGGCAGCTCGCGCCCGCCATGCGCGCGTGGCCATCCGAGCCCGGTCCAGCCGCCTTCAGCGAGGCGCCGCTCCCAGGCCTTGCGCAGCTCGGGATAAGCCTCCTCGTCACCGGGGCCACCGCGGTGTTGCAGGCAGGCGAACTCGCCAGCCAGGTTGGCGGACATCCACCGCGCCACCTCGGCACGAAATACCGCGTCTTCATTCGTGTTCATGCTGTCCTCCCCGCGCCCGGCTCGCTATCCGCGTCTTGGGAAACATCGGCGATGTAATCGAGTGCCACGCCCGCCCCGCCGAGCCAGTGGCTGGCCGCCTGCGCGCGCTTGAAATAGAGCTGAGGGTCGTACTCCCAGGTGAAGCCGACGCCGCCATGGAGCTGGACAGCCTCCTGCGCGCAGAAGCGCAGCGCGTCGTCGGCCGCGATCGAGGCCGCGGCGATGTCGGGACGGGCACGGGACGAATCGTCGTCATCCCATGCGTTGGCCGCGCCATACACCGCGGACCGTGCCGCTTCGATCAGCACCATCATCTGCGCGCAGCGGTGCTTCACTGCCTGGAACGAGGCGATGGCGCGGCCGAACTGAATACGTTCCGATGCGTAGGCAACGGTCAGGTCCAGGCATTGCTGGGCCGCGCCGAGCTGTTCCGCCGCGAGCATCAGCTTGCCGTGCCACCAGGCGTGCGCCAGGCCCTGCGCGGCGGCGTCGCCGCGTGCGAGCAAGGCACCGGCACTGACTGGCAGCCCGTCCAGCCGCAGCGCGGCCATCGTCCGCGTGCGGTCGAGCGTATCGAGCGGCTGCAGCGAGAAGCGTGCGTCGCCTGCGAAGGCGACGGGCTCAAGCAGGAACAATGCAGCGCTGCCATCCTCCAGCCGCGCCGGCACCAGCAGCCAGTCCGCACCGGCGGCATCGGCCACCTGCGCAGCATTTCCGTGCAGCACGAAGCCATCCGCGCCAGCCTGCGCGGTCATGGCAACGCCGTCATATCGCCAGCCGCCATTGTCCGGCAGCACCACGGCGGCACGGATTTCGCCGCACGCCAGCCGTTCCAGCCATTGCGCGCTGCCGCGCGGACCGAGACTGGCCTGCAGCAGCGGTGCCGCCACGCAAACCGTGGACCAGAACGGTACGCACGCCAGGCGCTGACCGAGTTGTTCCTGCAGCAGCACCAGCCCGGGCGCACCCAGGCCGGCACCACCCACGGCCTCGGGCAGCGCGATGCCGCACCAACCGAGTTCGCTGGCCATCGCGCGCCACAGCGCGTCGTCATGGGCGGGGCCGGCTTCGGTCACGCGCCGCACCGCTGCCGAATCGCTGTGCGCGGCGAGATAGTCTCGCGCGCTGTCGCGAATCATCTGCTGTTCGACGGAAAGGGAGAAATCCATGGCCGTCACGCTCAGGCCGCGCCGTAGACCGACTGCGGCGCCTGCGCCTGAGCCAGCAGTTCGCCCACCGCCGCGCCGAGTTCGGCGGGTTGCCAGCGCGCGCCCTTGTCGGCGCTGGGGCCGGTGCGCCAGCCATCGGCGACGGAGATCATGCCGCCGGCCGCCTCGAACATGCGGCCGTTGACCTGCGCCGAAGCGGTACTGCCAAGCCACACCACCAGCGGCGCGACATTGGCCGGGTCGAAGTAATCGAAGCCACCTTCCGGCGCCTTCATCATGTCGGCGAACACCTGCTCGGTCATGCCGGTGCGCGCGGCCGGCGCAAGCGCATTGGCGGTGATGCCATAGCGGCCCAGCTCGGCGGCCTGCACCAGCGTCAGTGCGGCAATGCCGGCCTTGGCCGCGGCATAGTTCGATTGTCCGACCGAGCCCTGCAGGCCCGCGCCGGAGCTCGTGTTAATGATGCGCGCATCGACCGACTGGCCGGCCTTGGCCGCATCGCGCCAGCGCCTGGCCAGCAGGTTGGCCAGGCAGAAGTGGCCGCGCAGGTGCACGCGCATGACGTCGTCCCAGTCGGCCTCCGTCAGGCTGACAAACATGCGGTCGCGGCAGATGCCGGCATTGTTGACCAGCACGTGCACTTCGCCGAACGCCGCCACAGCCGCGTCGACGATGCGCTGCGCGGTCACGAGTTGCGTGATGTCGTCATCGTTCGCCAGTGCGCTGCCACCAGCCGTGCGAATGTCGGCGCAGACGGCCTCGGCCGCCTCGCGCCGGATATCGTTGACAACCACATTGGCGCCTTCGGCGGCAAACGCCAGCGCATAGGCGCGGCCCAGCCCGCCGCCGGCGCCAGTGACGATAACGGTGCGTCCGTCGCAGATTCCCATGGCGTTCTCCTTACAGTCGTTCGATGATGGTGACGTTCGCCAGGCCGCCGCCTTCGCACATGGTCTGCAGGCCGTAACGGCCGCCAGTGCGCTCCAGCTCATGCAGCAGCGTGGTCATCAGACGCGCGCCGGTGGCGCCGAGCGGATGGCCCAGTGCAATGGCGCCGCCGTTGGGGTTGGTGCGCTCGGCCGAATAGCCGGTCTCCGCGAGCCAGGCCATCGCCACCGAGGCGAAGGCTTCATTGATCTCCACCACGTCGATGTCGGCCAGGCTCAGTCCGCTGCGTTCGAGCGCCCGCTTCGTCGCCGGGATCGGCGCGGTCAGCATCCACAGCGGGTCGTCGCCCATGACACTCATATGGGCGATGCGTGCGCGCGGCGTGAGCTGGTAGCGCTTGAGCGCGTCTTCGGAAACGATCAGCAGCGCGGCGGCCGCATCGGCGGTCTGGCTCGATACAGCGGCGGTCAGCGCGCTGCCCGGCATCAGCGGCTCCAGCGCCGCCATCTTGGCGAGCGTGGTATCGGGGCGCGGCGTCTCGTCATGCTTCACGCCTTCGCACGGCACGATCTCGCGCGCGAAGTGGCCGGCCTCGATCGCAGCCGCGGCGCGGCGGTGGCTCTCCAGCGCGTAGGCTTCCATCGCCTCGCGCGACAGCTTCCAGTGCTCGGCAATGCGCTGCGCGGCGTGGAACTGCGACACCGGCGCATCGCCGAAACGCGCCTGCCAGCCCTTGCTGCCCGAGAACGGGTCGGAGAACCCCAGCGCCTGCCCTGCCAGCATGGCCGACGAGATCGGGATCTGCGTCATGGTCTGCACGCCGCCGGCGATCACGACATCCTGCGTGCCGCTCATCACCGCCTGCGCGGCAAAATGCACGGCCTGCTGCGACGAACCGCACTGGCGGTCCACCGTCACGCCCGGCACGGCCAGCGGCAGGCCTGCGGCCAGCCATGCGCTGCGGGCGATATTGCCGGCCAGCGGGCCGATGGTGTCGACGCAGCCGAACACCACGTCGTCATAGTCCTCGGCGGGGATGCCATTGCGGCGCACCAGCTCGGCCAGCACAAGGCCGCCGAGGTCCGCGCCGTGCATGTGCGACAGTCCGCCCTTGCGGCGGCCGGTGGGCGTGCGCAGGGCGTCAACGATATAGGCGTGTTTCATGGTCATGACTCTCTTCGGATTCAGGCAAAGGTGGCGCCGGCGCCGATGTCATGCGCGCCGTCCAGGATGTGCGCGCCCAGGCGCGCCTTGTGGAAGGCCCGATCGCCCCAGCTTCCTGCCAGGGCCCAGGCCCGCTTGGTAAAGATCTGCAGGTCGAGTTCCCACGTGTAGCCCATCGCGCCATGCACCTGGATGGCCTGGCGCGCCGCGGACCACGCGCAGCGCGCGGCCGCCACGCGGGCATGCGACACATGCAGGCCCGCCTGCGACAGGCCTTGCGCCAACGCGCTGGCGGCCCGGTGCAGGACCGGCTTGGCGAACTCGAGCTGGATCGCCACGTCCGCCAGCAGGTGCTTGACTGCCTGATTGGTGCCGATGGCCTTGCCGAACTGCTTGCGCTGCGCGCTGTAGTCGATCGCAAGATCGAGCATGCGCTGCGTCAGGCCCAGCTGTTGTGCCGCTACGCCGAGCGCGCCGCGGTTCAGCGCGCCGTCCCACAGGCCCGCTGCAGCGGCTGCCGCAGCGGAGATCAGTTGCGTATCGCCGGAAGGCGTCCAGGCCAGCTCGAACAGGCGGCGCGAAGGATCGAGCCCCGCGCGCGGCGTCAGCACGGCCTGGTCCCGCCGCAGCAGATGCACTGCGCCTTCGTGTTCGCACAGGATGGCGTCGGCCACGTGGGCGTCGGCCACCAGCAGCTCGTGCGGATGCGCCACCGCCACGCGCGCATGGCCACCGGCAATGCGCTCCAGCAGCGTCGTGCAATGGTCGCGCGCCGCGTCGTCTTGCACGAGCGGCAACGCATCGCGCAGCAGCGCCGCCGCCACCAGCGCGGTGTCGAGCAACGGCTCGGGAAGCGCGAAATAGCCGCACGCCTGCGCCAGCGGCGCCCATTCGACCTCGCCCAGTCCCAGCCCGCCCTGCTCCTGCGGCACCATCAACGCCGCCATGCCCTGGTCGGCAAGCTGGCGCCACAGCGCATCGGAGCGCCCGGATTCGGTGGCCCACAGCTCGCGGGTCAGCTCGGGCGTCATCTCGGTCATCAGGAAGCGCCGGATCGCTTCAGCAAACTGTTCCTGCTCTTCGGTGAAAGTGAAATCCATCGTGTTTCCCCTCGGATGCCGTTTTTCTCGTTACGCGCGCGGCATGCCGAGCAGGCGCTCGGCGACGATATTGCGCTGGATCTCGTTGGTACCGGCGTAGATCGGCCCGGCCTGCGAGAACAGGAAGCCATCCAGCCAGTGGCCAAGCGAGCCCGACGGCTGGTCGGCTGGCGCAACCTCGGCTGCCTGGCCGAGAATGGCCAGCGCGGTGTCGTGCATATGGATGTCCAGCTCGGACCAGAACACCTTGTTCGTGCTCGACTCGGCGCCAATATGGCCACCGCGCACCAGACGGCTGGCGGTGGCATAGGTGGACAGCGTGTAAGCCTCTGCATCCATCCACGCGCGCAGCACCGCTTCGCGCAACGACGGATCGCGGTCAGCAGATGCCTTGTGCTGCTGGTACAGCTTCACCAGCGCCCGCGCGGTCTCCTGGAAGCGCGCCGGCGAACGCAGCATCAGGCCGCGCTCGAAGCCGGCGGTAGCCATCGCCACTTGCCAGCCAGCGCCTTCGGCAGCCAGGCGGTTTTCCACCGGCACACGCACTTCGTCGAAGAAGATCTCGGCAAAGCCCGTCTGCCCGTTGAGCTGGCGGATCGGCCGCACGGTGATGCCGGGCGTGTTCAGGGGCACCAGAATGAAGGTCAGCCCATGATGGCGCGACGACGAAGGATCGGTACGGAACAGGCCGAACAGCCAGTCCGCCCACACCGCGCGGGTCGACCAGATCTTCTGGCCGTTGATCACGTAGTCGTCGCCCTGCCGCACCGCGCTGCAGCGGATCGCGGCCATGTCGGAACCGGCATTCGGCTCGGACCAGCCTTGCGCCCAGACGTGCTCGCCCGAGGCCATGCGCGGCAGAAAGCGCGCTTTCTGCGCCTCGGTGCCGAATTCCATCAGCGTGGGCCCCAGCAGGAAGATGCCGTTCTGGTTGACGCGCAGCGGCGCGCCGGCACGCCAGTATTCTTCCTCGAAGATCAGCCACTCGATCAGATCGCAGCCGCGCCCGCCCAGTTCGGACGGCCATGTGACCATGCTCCAGCGGCCCTGGTTGAGCGTGGCTTCCCACGCGCGGTGCTGCGCGAAACCTTCCTCGGTATCGAAGCTTGCCAGCGGCGTGCGCGGCACGTGTTCGGCCATCCAGGCGCGGACCTCGGCGCGGAAGGCGCGCTGGGCGTCGGTGTATTCGAGATGCATGGCGGTTCCCAGGCTAGGCGAAACGGGCTTCGCGGCCTTCCACGAAGGCGGCGCGCGCCTCGCCGGAATCGGCGCTCATATAAGCCTGCAGCGTGAAGCCCTGCTCCCAGCGGTACTTGTCCTCGAGGTTGCCGTCCTCGACGCCGTTCAGCGCTTCCTTGGCGAGCTGCAGCATGGCCGGGCTCTTGGCGGCGATCTTGCGGGCCAGCGCCAGGGCCTCGTCGCGCAACGCGTCGCGCGGCACCACGCGCTCGACCGCACCGAGGCGGAAAGCCTCCGCCGCATCGATCATCTCGCCGGTGAAGTACATCGCGCGCACCTTCTGCACACCGAACATGCGCTGCAGGTGGGCGCCGCCGCCCATGGCGCCGCGGTCGATCTCCGGCACGCCAAAGCTTGCGCACTCGGACGCGACGATGATGTCGGCCGCGCCGCAGATGCCGATACCGCCGCCCAGCACGAAGCCGTGCACGGCGACGATGACCGGCTTGGGATTGCGGTGCACGGCGCGAAAGGTTGCGTAGTTGCCGGCGTTGACGTCGACGATGCGCTGCGGGTACGTGGCCAGTTCCTTGATGTCGACACCCGCACAAAAGCCACGGCCTTCACCGCGCAGCAGGATGACGCGCACCGAGGGATCGTCGCCCAGGCGGTCGATCGCCCGTGCCAGCGCATGCCAGCCGGCATTGTCGAGCGCGTTGACCGGCGGGTGGTCAATCACGAGTTCGGCGATGCCGTCGCCGACATAGATGCGGAACGGCGCTTTCTGGCCGGTTTGATTCGTTTGCATGGTTTCCTCTGTCTGTGGTCAGGCGGCGGCAGCCAGCCCGTTGCCGGACAACGCGGCCAGCCGCACCTGTGCCTGGGCAGCGATGCCGGCAACAATCTGCTCGCACGATTCGATGGCGCCGATGGCCGCAGCGGCCTGGCCGCTCGGCAGCACGCCGTCGTCGGGATGTCCTTCCACCATCGCGCGCTGGATCAGCACCGGCGCGTTGGCGGCCATCAGCGTCTGCGCGGCGCTATAGTCGTGCTCGCGCATCGCGCGCCAGGCCGTGGCAAGCATCTGTGCCGAACTCATCCCGGTGCGTGCGCGCCACTTGCGCGCGGCGCCCAGCGCCAGCCAGGTGCGCCGCCACGGGCCCGCCTGTTCCAGCTCCAGCAGCAGCGCGTTGTCGATCATCCGCTGCGGCAGGCCGTCAATCGCCAGCGACACGCGGATGCTGGCCGGATCACGCACCTTGACGTAGCGCTCCAGCGTCTGCGCCGGCACCGGCGATTCGCTCGACATCAGGAAGCGTGTGCCCATGGCCACGCCGGCTGCGCCGTATGCCAGCGCCGCCGCGAGTCCACGACCGTCGAAGAAGCCGCCAGCGGCCACCACCGGCACGCGCACGCTGTCGAGCACCTGTGGCAGCAGCAGCGTGGTTGGCGTGCCGCCGGTATGGCCGCCGCCCTCCCCGCCCTGCACGGTGACCACATCCGCGCCCAGTTCCACCGCCTTGGCGGCGTGCTTGGCGGCGCCGACGGTCGGCATGCAGACCACACCGGCGGCCTTGAGCCGGCCGACCATCTTCGCGTCCGGCCCGCGCCCGTAGCTGACCGCGCGCAGCCGGTGGCGGATGGCCATCTCGATGACCTCATCCGCGTTTGGCTGGAACATGTGGAAGTTGATGCCGAACGGCCTGTCGCTGAGCGCCTTGACGCGCAGGATCTCGCGCTCGACCTCGCCAGGCGGAATCGTCGCGCCGGCCAGGAAGCCAAAGGCGCCGGCATTGCCGCTGGCCGCGACCAGCTTCGCATCAGCCACCCACCCCATCGCCGTCTGCACGATGGGATAGCGGCAGCCGAGCAGATCGCACAGCACCGTATGCAGGCTGGACGCGCTCATGACTTGCCCTCCCCCGGACGTTGCGATGCCGCCATGGCGCGCGCGTCGTAGCCGCCGAGCTTGTCGCCGCTGATCAGTTCGTTGTGCGCATGCGCGAAGTGGTGCCAGGCGAACACGGCGTCCATCGCCGTGCGCTTGCCTTGCAGGTCTTCCACATGGTTGACCGCCTGCTTGGTCAGCGTCAGCCCCAGGCGCGGCATCTGCGCGACCTTCGCGGCCATGCCGTAGACGGTGTCCTCCAGCGCATCGCGCGACACCACGCGGTTGACCATGCCCATGCGCTCGGCGCGCTCCGCGCTCATGCGCTCGCCAAGGAACAGGAATTCCTTGGCGATGCGCGGATGCAGCTCATAGGGATGCGCAAAGTACTCGACGCCGGGGATGCCCATGCGCACGACCGGATCCGCAAAGAACGCGTCATCGGACGCCACGATCAGGTCGCACACCCACGCCAGCATCAGCCCGCCGGCAATACAGGCACCGTGCACCATCGCAATGGTCGGCTTGGGCAGCTCGCGCCAGCGCCGGCACATGCCCAGGTATACCTCCTGCTCGCGTGCATAGAGGAATTCGCCGCCGGGCTTGTTGACGTGGTCATACCAGAGCGAGGCTCGCTCGAACGACTCGTTGATGTCGCGCCCAGGCGTGCCGATATCGTGCCCGGCCGAGAAATGCTTGCCGGCGCCGCGCAGCACGATCACCTTGACCGCGTCATCCGACGCGGCGCGGCGATAGGCCTCGTCCAGCGCATACGTCATCTTCGAGTTCTGCGCGTTGTGGTACTGCGGACGGTTCATGGTGACGGTGGCAATGCCGTCCGCCACGTGGTAGAGCACTTCGGCGTCGGGGCCCAGTGCAATGGGCTCGATGGCTGGCGTTGTCATGGTTGCCTCACGCGCGTCCGGAAGGGTTGCCACGCACGATGGTCGCGCGCAGGTTGTGCGGGTCGAGCTGCGCGATGAGGCGCAGTTCTTCCGGCGTGGGCGGCGCAGTCTCGGGCAGTACCTCGCCGGCCGTGTTGGCCAGCGCGAAGCCGGTAGCCGCCTGCACTTGCTCCAGGCTTACGCCCGGGTGCAGCGAACGCACGCGCACCGCATGGTCCGGGCCGCCGAAATCCATCACACACAGGTCGGTGACGATCACGCGCAGGTCGACGAAGCTGCGCATGCCTTCGATCTGGCGCGCCGGGTTGTAGCCGGTGCTGCAGACCATGTCGACTTCGCCGGCGACAAAGGCACGCGTGCTGTGCGCCGGCACGAAGAAGGAATTGGCGTGATGGATGCTGTTGCCGGGAAAGCCGCGTGCGCCCAGCAACTGGGTCTTCGGCTGTGCGTGCGTGCCGCCGAGGCACGAGATATTGGCCTGGCCGAAGCGGTCAATCTGCGTGGGCATCACCAGCGCATGGCGCCGTCCGCCCCACAGGCAGTCAAACACGCGCGAGTAGCCCATCCAGCCGCTTGCGCGGACCTTGTAGCCGGGCTCGCGCGGGCCCAGCGGCACGGGCGATTCCACCAGGTAGGCTTCGCCGTCGGTCAGCAGCAGCCCGGGGTTGTGCGCAAGGCGCGCCAGGCCGGCGGCAATGCGCGGGCCGGTGCCGATGCCGGTGGCCAGCACCTCGCCATCGTCGCGCCAGGCGCGGGCAGCGACGGCGATCATCAGCTCGGCGCGTGTGAATTCATAAGTGGCGCTCACGGTCGCTCCTTGAGTTGACGGGTTCAAAGTACGGGCAGCGGCAGGTCATGCACGTGGCCGAGGCCGCCGATGCGCTCCAGGTAGGCAGCTTCGCTCGTGCCCACCACCTCGTTGCGGTAGGCGGTAAAGCCGTGCTCGGCTTCGGCGCTGGCGCAATACGCCTTCAGCGCGGGCAGGTCCCAGCCGTAAGCCGGAGCGCAGGACGTGGGATGGGCGCCGCCAGGCGCGTGGACCACACCGGTCACGAGCGAGCGTTCGAAGGCATTGCCGCGTGCGCGCGACAGGTCTTCATCCTCGATGCTGGGACGCAGCGTTTCGCAGCTCACGTAGCAGCGGCCTGCGGCGCGCGCGAACCATTCATCAAAGAAGGGATCTGGACCGTCGATGCGGGTATTGCCGAGCACATCGCTCTCATTGACGTGCAGCAGCGCCACGTCCAGCTCGATGGCCGGCATCGCCACCAGTACCTCGCCGTCTGCATAGGGCGAGCGCACTGTCTTCAGTTCGGGGTTCCTGTCCAGTACATCGGTGCCAAGCGACGCACGCGTCGGCAGGAAAGGCAGCCGCGCGGCAGCGGCGCGCAAGCCAAGTTGCAGCATGCCCTCATCCAGCTCCGTCACCGCCAGCTGGCCGCGCTCGCGCGCCTGGCGGAAGTACGGTTCGAGCGGAATCACGTCGAGCGACACGAAGCCGAACACCAGCTTGCGCACCTTGCCCGCCGCGCACAGCATGCCCACTTCAGGGCCGCCGTAGGCGACCACGGTCAGGTCTTTCAGCGGCGAGCGCAGGATCTCGCGCACCATTGCCATCGGCTTGCGGCGCGGGCCCCAGCCACCGATGCCGATGGTCATGCCATCGGCGAGCTGGCCGACCACATCGGCCGCGCTCATGGTCTTGTCGATTGTCTTGATCATAGGTATTGAGGGCTTAGCGGTATCCGATGCTGAAGTCGTGTCCCCACAGGCTCACGCGCGTGGCTTCGTAGGCGGCGTGGTGGCTCCAGTCCACCACCAGCCCGCCATGGCCGTATTCGAGGTCGAATCCGCCCGGCGTCTTCATGTAGAACGATGTCATGCGGTCGTTGCAGTGCTGGCCCAGCGTGGCGGACATCTTCACGCCGTGCTGCTGCACGCGGTCCAGCGCGCGGCCGACTTCGGACATCTCCGGCACTTCGGCCATCACGTGGATGCACCCCGCTTCCGACGGCATCTCGAAGATCGCCAGGCTGTGGTGGCGGGCGTTGGCGCAGTGCAGGAAGTGGATGCGCTTTTCCGGCTCGGCGGGATCGTTGGAGAAGCGCACGCGGTAAATGTCCGACAGGCCGAAGCCCATCACATCGCGCAGGAAGGCATAGGTCTCGTCAAAGGCCGGTGCCGGCAGCACGGTGTGGCCGGCACCCATCGGATCGGTAATGAAGCGCGGCACGCCGATCGGCGACACAAAGCGCAGGAAATCCGAGCGCATGCCCCACGAGATCTCATGGCGGTTGCCCGACGGGTCGACAAACCAGGCAAGCGCCTGCACGCGACGTTGCGCCAGCTCGGCGGCGCTGGCCTGCACCACTTCCACGTTCGCCACGCGCAGCGTAGCCAGCGCGTGGCGGTAAGCCTGCTCGTCGGCCAGTTCCCAGCCGGAAGCCAGGTAGCGGTCGCGCGTGCCGGGGACGATCAGGTAGCGGTAGTCGCGTTCGTCCATCTTCACGTACAACGCGCCGCCCGGAGCCCCGGAACAGGCCATGCCAAGCACCTGTTCCGCGTAGTGTCGCCACTGTCCTAGGTCGGTGGACTCGACCACGATGTAGCCAAGCGCACGAATGTCCAACATGCTGGTCTCCTCTGGTTCGATATCGGTATGGAGACCATTCTTCCGTGCGCAGCCGGCCGGCACATCGTCCTAGCGGACTAGCCGGATCCGGCGCATTCTCGCGGCATTCAGGCGGCTGGCGGCCTGACGATGTACTGGCTGCTGGCCACCACGTCGATCTTGTCGAAGTCGATAAAGCGCTGGCAGCTTTCCATCATGGCGGCCAGGTTGCGCTGGTATTTCGCCTCGTCGCCGGGTGCATCGAAGAACGCTTGCGGGTCGGTCATGGCGGCATCAGGGAAGCCCTCCTCGACCACCGCGTCGAGCGGCGGCGCGCCGTGCGTCAGCGGGCACACGACCACGTTCTGCACGTAGAGGAAGGTGTCCTGGGTGTCGATGGCCACCTGGGTGTGGCGGTTGTGCCAGGTGTCGAGCCACGCCTCGTGGGTCAGGCGCGGCGGGCGCTTCAGGAACGCCAGCTGCGCGAAGCCCGGCGTGCGCTCGCCGGGGCGCGCGGGATGTCGGGTGTTGCGGATGGGTTGGGATTCGGTGACGAGATAGCCGGCCATGCGGCCGGTGGCGACCTGCACGGCGTCGTCGAATGGGCGGCGCAGGCTGGTGATGGCGCTGTCGACCCAGATGGAGACCAGGCCGTCCATCTGGGGGAGTGTGTTCACTTGCCGCAGGGCTGTGGCGGGGGCCACGTCCTCGTCCTGTACGTTGATCTGTACGCCGCGGGCGCCTAGTTGCAGCAGTTGCTGTGCCAGGTTTGTTCGCAGGTCGTGTGCGAATGTCTCCGGCTTGGTGCGGGGGTCGCGCCAGACTACGTAGATGACCTTTTCCATGCTCTTGGCTCCTGTGCGAAGGGATTGCAGGTTTTGACCTTTACGGTCCGTTTAGAACGACATTGCGGATGGCGTTCAGGGGTTCGCGAGGATGCTAGGAGGCTGGGGGATGAGGGGCATACCTCAAGTGGACTACCGGGTATACGGGGATGTCGGCGGGAGCGGCTTTCTCGTTGGAGTTGGGTTATCGCTCATGGCGGGCGCCGCTGTTTTGCTGGCGTAGCTGGTGGGGGATTTGTGGTTGGGAATGGGGCTTTGTTCTTGGCAGGCGCCGCTGTTTCGCTGGCGTAGCTGGCGGGGGATTTGTGGTTGGGAATGGGGCTTTGTTCTTGGCAGGCGCCGCTGTTTCGCCGGCGTAGCCGGCGACCTACTCTTTTGTCCGAGCGACAAAAGAGTAGGCAGAAAAGCGCGTCGTTGCCGCTGGCCATCAATTCCACGGTGGCAGTGGTTCAAACGGCTTTGGACGCCTGCGATGGTGGTCAGTGGTTCGACCCTGCTACGCCATGTGAGTCAGAACCTGTGCCTCGCGCGGCACGGCTTTTGGACGATCCCCAAGACGGACTCGGGTACAGCGTTTCAATCAGATCAGTGGTGGGACGCCTTCGGCTGCGCTGCGCGCGCGTCGTAGTCTGGGTGCAAGCTCATCAGCATCGCCGGCGCCCCGGTTCGTCCGAGGTCCTTTCTCGACTTCGCGCATGCCATGCGCGGGCGTCGTCACCGAGGCGTGGTTTTCCCTGGACTTGTGTGCTCAGACTTGAGCTCTGCGCGTAGCGCAGCCGAAGGCGATCACACGATATCGCCAGCAGCTGGGGCCACAGACGCTTGCAGGGCTCGTTCAATCAGCGCTGTATTCCCACTCACGGTAGTGCCCCTCGCGGCAGGCAGCGTAATTCACTCTGAAGCCCATACCCGTACAACACCCTCCGCACACTACGATAAAAATTCGCCCCTTTGGGGCAACCAAAACGCGTTTTTGGTTACTTTTGTCGCTCGGACAAAAGTGACTCGCCGGCTACGCCGGCGAAACAGCCGCGCCAGCGAAGAGCGACAACCTGACCCCACTGAGAAGCCCCGCCGGCTACGCCGGCGAAACAGCGGCGCCTGCCAAGAACGTTAACCTGCCAACCCCTACCCCAACGCCACCACACTACTCAGCAACGTCCTGACCAACGTAGCCTGCCGCGTCACCCCAGTCTTGGAAAAAATAGCCCTCAAATGCGCCCGAGCAGTGTTCTTGCTGATCCCCAACTCAACAGCCGCCTCATCAAGCGTCAACCCGTCAGCCAGCACCAGCGCAAGCGCCGTCTCCGCAGGAGTGAGATCAAACAGCTTCCGCACTACCTCATGCGAGGCGCGCGATTTGCGCTCCGGATCGCGAATAAACACCGCGCATGCCGGCCGGTGCCGGTTGTCCTCCGACCACTCGCTCAACGGAATCGTCCGTATCAACACCCCAAGCTTCCCGCGCCCCGACGGCCGCGTGATCGACATGGCCTCCGCAATTGCCGGCGCGCCGCCATGGTGACCCATGCGCGCACGACGCAGCAGGAACTGGAACTTGCGGCTCTCCTGCGCGTAGGCAATCTCGAAGCTGCCACCGTTCAGCCGGATGCCGTCATTCTCCGCGAGGATCTCGTCGGCTTCGAAATTCTTCTTGAGAACCGCACCGGACTCATCCAGGATCAGCATGCCCACCAGCATCCGGTCAATGGCGCCGGCGTACAGGCTGCGTTCGGACTCGACCACGTCGAGCCGGGAATGCAGCCGGACCGCGCGCTTCAGGTGCGGCAGGATGACGCCGCAAGCCGCCTTGTCCTTCTCGTTGAAGTCCTGCGACGCATGCGGACGGCAGATGCGCAGGCGGCATTCCACGCCGTCGTCGGTGCGGATGTCCGCGCCCAGCAGATAGCGGATATCGAGCGGCTGCAGGAACTGCCGGTAGATCTCGCTGTGGCACCAGTTGCCCGAGCCGGTCGCCTCGTCCACCGTGACGGCGCGGTCGGTGGGCAGGTTGATGAACGGATCGATGGCGTAGTAGTAGCTGTTGTATGACGCTTCCGCCTCGAGCGAGGTCCCCTGCTCGGACGCGTGTACCGCCAGGCCACTGCGGTCGCTGGCCGGCGAGCGCAGGATAAAGCTCACATACGTGGCATCCAGTTGCTTGCGCAGCATTTCGAGCGCGCGGCCCCAGGGCACGGACTCCATCGGGCCTTCGTAGATGGCTGCCAGCAGCGCGCTGAATTGCGCCAGGCCGAGGCCGGAATGGGTGAACAGGGGCGACGACGCGTCCGGCGCCGGCTCCGTGGCCATCAACATACTTTTCGTCTCCTGGGTGTCTTGCCCGGCGCTCTGCCGGCACCTGGGTCAGCGGCGATTATAGGGACGCATCAGGGCCACGCCCGGCCCCGCCCTATCGGTGTTTTCCCTGCCATGCATTCGGACGATGTCCACACCACCGCGGCGATTCAAAGTCGCCTCGGGTGGCCTTGCTACGGCCGCTGTCGACCACGACAAAAGAGGAGACTGAGACTGATGGATTTCCAAGGCAAGACTGTATTGATCACCGGCGGCGGCGCCGGCATCGGGCTGGCGGCCGCGCAGGCCTTCCAGGAACAGGGCGCGCGCGTCGCGGTGATCGAGATCGATGCGGGCCGCGCCGATGCTGCCGCTTCCGTGCTCGGCGCAGGCGGCAAGGACGCACTGGTCGTGCACGGCGATGTCACCTGCGCGGCCACCGTCGCCTCGCTCGCCGCGCAGATCGGTGAACGCTTCGGCGCGCTCGATGTGCTGGTCAATAACGTCGGCGACTTCCTACGCATCGCCAAGCCGTTCGAACTGTATGACGACGCGGAGATCGACAGCCTGTACGCGGTCAACCTGCGCCATGTGTTCACGGTCACGCGCGCGATGCTGCCGCTGCTCCGGCGCAGCACGGCCGCGAGCATCGTCAGCGTGTCGTCGATCGAAGGCTTCCGCGGCATCCCGAACTGCAGCATCTATGGCGCGTTCAAGGCCGCACTGACCGGCTTTACGCAAAGCCTTGCACTCGAACTGGCGCCGTCGGGCATCCGCGTCAACCTGATCGCCCCTGAAACCACGGAAACGCCGCAGGTGCCGGTGTCGCTGGTGGTGGCGGAAGAGCACCGGCATCACATGCCGAACTGGATCCCACTGGGCCGGTTTGGCACGGCGCGCGACATTGCCGAGGGCATCGTGTTCCTGGCCAGCCCGCGCGCGGCGTGGATCACGGGTACGGCCCTGCATGTAAACGGCGGCGCGCTGGCGGCGGCCGGCTGGTACCGCGATCCGAAAGGCAACTGGACCAATATGCCGGTGATGGTCGGCAACGGCATGAATCTCTGACGGCTGATCGAACGCATCGTAACCCTCAGCCAACCAACAACAACCACGAGCAAGGAGAGCAGCATGAAGATTCTGATCGTCGGCGGCACGGGCATGATCGGCGGCCACGCCGCCCTGGCCCTGCGCGACAAGGGACACGAAGTCACCATCGCAGGGCGCAACCGCCCTGCCGCAGACACGCCGCTAGGTGAACTTGACTACCTGCGCTGCGATTACATCGCCAACGACCTGCCGGCCGCGCAGCTCGGTGCGTTCGATGCCCTGGTCTTTGCGGCCGGCAACGATGTACGCCACCTGCCGGCGGATGGCGACGAAGCGGCGCACTGGGAACGCGCCAACGTGCAGGGTGTGCCCCGCTTCTTCCGTGCCGCGCGCGATGCCGGCATCCGCGTCGCCGTGCATGTTGGCAGCTTTTATCCGCAGGCGATGCCAGAGCTGGTCGAGCACAACGCTTATATCCGCTCACGCAAGCTTGCCGACGAGGGCGTGCGCGCGCTGGCCGGCGCTGAGTTCCGCGTCGTGAGCGTCAATGCGCCGTTCGTCGTCGGGACCGTGCCGGGCCTGCTGGTGCCCATGTTCAAGGCCTATACCAACTATGCGAAGGGCGGCTTCGCGCCGATGCCTGACTTTGCGCCGCCGGGCGGCGTCAACTTCATTTCGGCGGCATCGCTGTCGGAGGCCATCGAAGGCGCGCTGCTGCGCGGCGAGAACGGCAAGGCCTATCTGGTCGGCGACGAGAACCTGACGTTCCAGGATTACTTTGGCGCCTTCTTCCGTGAGGTTGGCCGACCGGTGCCACCGGCCATCGACCAGGAACATCCGCTGATGCCGGATGCGGCGATCTGCTTCGGCCGTGGCAATACGCTCTACTACGAACCCGACTCGGCAGAGACCGCCCTGCTCGGCTACCGCCGCCAGGACATCGCACGCACGGTCAAAGAGATAGTCGCTCAATACGGCGGCTAAGTACTACGCGGCAGCTCCGTTCCTGGCAGCTGCCGCGTCCTCGTCACAGCGACGAAATCAGCTGTGCGTTGTCGATGCGCAGTTCCGCGCCGTTGATGAAGCGCGATGCATCCGAGGCGAGGAACAGCACCAGGTTCGCGACATCCTCGGGATTGCACATGCGCGCCATCGGGTCCGTGCCGATACCGAGCGCCACCGGGTCGAGATCCGGCACGAGCGCTTGCGTCATCGGCGTCCAGATGCCGTCCGGGTGGATCGAGTTGCAGCGGATGCGGTAGCCTTGCTGCTTGCAATGCACGGCCACGCTGCGCGTCAGCGCGGTAACGGCGCCTTTAGAGCCCGTGTATGCGCACATCATCGGCAGCCCGCCCAGCGCCGCAACCGAGGACATCATCACGATCGAGCCGCCGGTCTCATTGCCTTTCATGGCAGCCACGCCGAAGCGGCAGCCGAGGAAATAGCCATCCGCATTGACGCGCATGACCTGCCGCCAGCATTCGAGCGAGGTTTCCTCGATCGAGCCGAGCGGACAGATCGCGGCATTGTTCACCAGCACATCCAGGCGTCCGAAGCGGTCCAGCGCGGTCGCCATGACGCCGTTCCAGTCCTGCTCACTCGCGATGTCATGGCGCACGAACAGCGCCGCGTCGCCGATCTCGCGGGCCAGCGCGTGGCCCGCTTCTTCGTTGACGTCGCTCAGCACCACCCTCGCGCCTTCTGCAGCCAGCAGCAGCGCGTCCGCGCGGCCGACGCCGCTGGCCGCGCCGGTGACCAGCGCGACCTTGCCCTTCACCCTACATTCTTGCTTCATCTGCGTTCTCCTCTTCGTTGTGCCGACCGTTCATGCTGCGGCCGGAATCCTGCCCGCCAGCACGTCGTCCAGCGCGGCCTGGCCGTACATGGCGGCAATGGCATCGTCCAGCATGGGGTTGCCGCGCAGCTCGTTGCCGCCATCGACGCCGAAGCTCTGCCCTGTCACCCATCCGGATTCCGGACCGGCGAGGTAGCGCACGGCGTTGGCGATGTCTTCCGGCTCGCCGGCGCGTCCCAGCGGCATCTGCGCGACAAACTGGCCGAGCACGGCTTCGTTGTCGAACATCGGGCCAGTTGCGCCCGAGCGTGTGAGCCCTGGACGCACTGCGTTGACACGGATGCCGGCTTCGGCCAGTTCCTCTGCTGCGCCGCGCACGAATGCTTCCAGCCCGGCCTTGGCCGCGCAGTACGCCGACAGCCAGCGGCAGTTCATGCGCGCCGCGCCCGACGAAATGCAGACGATGCTGCCGCCATGCGGCGCCATCAGCGGCGCGGCGTGGCGCACGGCCAGGAACGCGCTGGCGATGTTGAACTCGATCTCGGCCATGAATGAAGCCTCGTCATGCATCAGCATCGGCTTGAAACCGCCGCCACCGACCGTTGGCACGACGATATCGAGGCGCCCACGCAGGTCCCACGCCTGCTGCAGCGCGGCCTGCACGTCGTCGGCGCGGCATGCGTCACCCACGCAGATCTCGATGCTGGCGCCGGGCACCTTCTCGCGCAGCGCGTCCCGAGCCGCTTCCAGCGCTTCGCGTCGCCGGCCCATCAATGCCACTGCGGCGCCATCGCGCGCCAGCGCCAGCGCGCTCGCCGCGCCAATGCCACCTGCGCCGCCGGTAACGAGTGCTGCCTTTCCTTCCAGTACTTTCGTCATGTTGTGCCTCATCCTTTCTGTGGGAGATCCTGGGTCCAGTCGACCAGCAGCGTGCGTGCGGCAATGCGCCACTCGCCCTGGCGGCGCACATAGCGGTCCTGGTAGCGGATGCCCCAGTCCAGCTTGCGCGGCACGCCGCCGTCGTCCTGGTACAGGTGGTTCGCAATGCAGTAGGTCTCGCCGCTCGCGGTATCGCCGTCTACATCGACCAGCTGGTGATGCACGTGGTGCTGCGTGGCGTTGTAGTTGCCGAGTGCCGACATGCCCTCGGCGATCGCCTGTGCGCCGTCGAGGTGGAATCCCGGGCCGCTCAGCTTCGCGTCGGGTGTGAACAGTGCCGTCAGGCGCGCGAACTCGCGGCGGTCCACGGCCTGCGCGTAGCGGTAGGCCAGTGTGCGGATGGCTTCTATGGATTCTGGGTCTGGCATCGCTTGTCTCCTTGATTGTTGAGTGTTGCGCCGTTCGCGGCGCGTGGGCGTAGCCGCGCCTATCGTGGCCTTCGCGGGGACAGCGGCCATCGTCCGGCTGGATTAGCCGGACGCGTACGTGGCTAGTCCGAACGAGTGATGTGCCGGTCTGCGCCGAACCGCAATCTTGGAAGCGGTTCCCATACTCACAGGAGGAGACATGAAGGATTTAAAACAAGCGTGCGTCGCAGTGGTTACCGGCGCATCGCGTGGTGCCGGCCGGGGCATTGCACTGGCACTCGGCGCAGCCGGCGCCACGGTGTATGTGACCGGACGCACCGAGCAGGAAGGCAGCGCGCCGCTGCCGGGCACGATTCACGCGACTGCGCGCGACATCGACGCGCTCGGCGGCCGCGGTATCGCGGTGGCCTGCGACCATGGTGACGATGCGCAGGTGGCCGCGCTGTTCCGGCGCGTGCGAGAGGAAGCCGGACGGCTCGACATCCTGGTCAACAACGCCACCTTCCTGCATGACGAGCTGATCATGCCGGGACCCTTCTGGCAGAAGCCGCTGGAGATGACCGGCATTCTCGACGTGGGCCTGCGTTCGGGCTATGTGGCCAGCTGGCATGCCGCGCCGATGATGATCGCGCAGGGGCGTGGGTTGATCGTTTTCACTTCGTCATTTGGCGCCAACTGCTATATGCATGGGCCGGCTTACGGCGCGCAGAAGGCTGGCATCGACAAGTTCGCGCACGACATGGCGGTAGACCTGCGGCCCCACGGCGTGGCTGCGGTGTCGCTGTGGATGGGGCCGCTGCGGACGGCGCGGACGATGCAGGTGTGGGAGAAGCATCCCGATAAATATGCGTCGTTTGCGCCGGTGGCGGAGACGCCGGAGTTTACGGGGCGTATTGTGGATGCGTTGTATCGGGATGCTGCTTTGATGGATAAATCCGGGAAGGTGCTGATTTGTGCTGAGGCGGCGCTGGAGTATGGGATTGTGGATGATGAAGGGGTGCAGCCGCCGTCGTATCGGGAGGTGCTTGGCGGGCCGCCGGGGGTGCATCCGGCGATTGTGGAGTAGGACGCTGGCAAGGCTGTTGTTCTTGGCAGGCGCTGCCGGTTTGCCTGCGTAGGCGGCGGGGCTTCTGGTTTTGGGGTGGCGTCGCTTTTGGCGGGCGCCGCTGTTTCGCCGGCGTAGCCAACGGGGGTTTTTTGCGGGCTGGGCTTATCGCTCTTGGCAGGCGCGGCTGTTTCGCCGGCGTAGCCGGCGAGTCACTTTTGTCCGAGCGACAAAAGTAACCAAAAACGCGTTTTGGTTGCCCCAAAGGGGCGAATTTTTATCGTAGTGTGCCAAGGGTGTTGTACGGGTATGGGCTTCAGAGGGGATTTCCGCTGCCTGCCGCGTGGGGCACCACCGTGAGTGGGAATACAGCGCTGATTGAACGAGCCCTGCAAGCGTCTGTGGCTCCTGCTGCCGGCGATATCGTGTGATCGCCTTCGGCTGCGCTGCGCGCAGAGCTCTAGTCTGAGCACACGGGCCCAGGGCTAACCACGCCTCGGTGACGAGGCCCGCGCCTCGGAGACGATGCCCGCGCATGGCATGCCGAAGTGGAGAAAGGACCTTGGACGAACCTGGGCGCCAGCCACGCTGATGAGCTTGCGTCCAGACGATGACGCGCGCGCAGCGCAGCCGAAGGCGTCCCACCACGGACCGTGTTGAAACGCTGTACCCGAGTCCGTCTTGGGGATCGTCCAAAAGCCGTGCCGCGCAAGGCACAGGTTCTGACTCACATGGCGTAGCAGGGTGGAACGGCCGACCACCAAAATGGAATCCAAAGCCGTTTGAACGTCTGCCGCCGTGGAATTGATGGCCAGCGGCAACGACGCGCTTTTTGGTTACTTTTTGTCGCTCGGACAAAAAGTGACTCGCCGGCTACGCCGGCGAAACCGCGGCGCATGCCAAGAACGACAACGCTAAGCCCCCTGCGACAACAGCCCAGTCGTAAACACCGTAGACCGCATCAACCACTCCCCATCAACCCGCACATACTCATCGGCATAGCGACCACTCAGGAAAGTCCTCCCCCCATTGACATCATCAAACGCCAGATAAGCCAGATCCCAACTCCCCCGCGCCGTCCCATCATCCAGCACCTGAACATCCCCCTGCCCGGCAAAATGCATCTCCCGCAGCGTCGGCCGGCAGGCCAGTTCAGTGAAGCACTGCACGAGCGCATCACGCCCCGCGAAACTGCCAATGCGGTCATAGTGAATATGCGCGCCGTCGGCGACAAAGCACGCCCGCATGCCCTCCGGGTTCTTGTCATCGCACGCACGCAGGTAACGCAGCTTGAGCGCCCGGATGGCGTCGGCCGCTTCGAGCCGGTCAAGCCGCTGCGCCAGCGACTTCATATCCGTCATGTCAGTCATTCCCCTCCTCCTCAGGATTCCCGCAACTGGTACTTCAGCACCTTCCCCGCCGCACTGACCGGCAGGGTCGGCACAAACACGATCTCGCGCGGCACCTTGTAGTTGGCCATCTGCCGGCGCGCCCAGCCGATCAGCGTGTCGGCGTCCACGCGTGCGCCATGGCGCAGCACGACGTACGCCCGTCCGACCTCGCCGAGCCTGTCGTGCGGCATGCCAACCACGGCTACCTGGGCCACGGCCGGGTGAGCCACCAGCAGTTTTTCGACTTCCGCGGGATAGCAGTTGAAACCACCCACGATGAACATGTCCTTGATGCGGTCGGTGATGCGCAGGTAGCCACGCGCGTCGAGCGTGCCGACATCGCCGGTATGCAGCCAGCCGTCGCTGTCGATCGCTTCGGCCGTGGCGTCGGGCAGGCCGAAGTAGCCTTGCATCACGTTGTAGCCGCGCACCAGCACTTCGCCCGGCTCGCCCGTGGCGACTGGCTGGCCCTGCGCATCCACGCAGCGGATCTCGATGCCCGGCATGGCACGGCCCGAGGTGGCGGCGACGGTGTCGGCATCGTCTCCGGCGCGCGTCAGCGTGGCAAAGCCGCAGGATTCGGTCAGGCCGTAGCCGGTGATGATGGTGTCGAAGCCCAGTTCGCTGCGCATGCGCTGAATCAGCACCGGCGCTATGGCGGAGGCTCCTGTCACCGCGATGCGCAGTGACGACAGGTCGAATTCGCGCAGGCGCGGCGCGTTGAGCAGCGTCTGGTAGAGCGTCGGCGGCCCGGGCAGCACGGTGATGCGCTCGTTCTCGACACGGGTCATCACGGCTTCGGCGTCGAACACCAGGTGCGGCAGCACCGTGGCGCCGCGCGACAGCGCTGCGAGCCAGCCGGCCTTGTAGCCAAAGGTATGGAAGAACGGATTGACGATCAGGTAGCGGTCGCCGGCCTGCACGCCGGTGATGGCTGCCCAACCGTCGACGGCGCGAAGGTTCTGCGCATGCGCGGTCACCACGCCCTTGGGCCGGCCGGTGGTACCGGACGTGAACATGATGTCCATCGGCATATCGCCGCGCACGGTGGCCTCGCGTTCGGCGAAGGCAGCCATGTCCACCTGCTGCGCTAGCGCGAGGAAGGCCTCCCAAGGCAGTTCGCCGTCGGCTGCCGCCCTGCCGTGTCCGGGACGCAGGATCACCAGACGCTCGAGCGTGGCGGGACGATGCGGCGCCAGCATCTGCGGATAGCTCTCGCCCAGGAAGTCGTCGACGCAGAACAAGAGCCGCGCGCCGCTGTCGGCCAGTACAGCGCCGGCTTCTACGCCCTTCATGCGGGTATTGAGCGGCACCAGTGCCGCGCCCACGCTGTGCGTGGCCAGCGCCGCGATGATCCATTCGGAGAAATTCGGCGCCCACATGGCAATGCGGTCGCCCGGCTGCACGCCGAGCGCCATCAGCGCGCGCGCTGCCTGGATGCGGCTCGCGTCGAGCGCGGCATAGCTCAGGCGCAGGCCGTCTTCCTGAATGGCAATGCGATCGCCGTAGCGCTGCGCCGCGCGCCGCACCAGTTCTGGAATGGTCGCCGGGATGTCCTCGCGCGCTGCCATGCCGGTCCCGGCCGGTGCCGCAATGGCGTCGATGGTGTCAGATGTGGTCATGTCAATCCGGGAACTTGAGGTGGATGTCGCCGCTCGCGGGGCGGGCCTGGCAAGCCAGTGTCCAGCCCGAATCGAGGTCGGCCTGGTCGAGCACATGGTTTTCGCCGAGCGTGACGTCGCCCTGCATCACCTGGCACATACAGGCGCCGCACAAGCCGGCACGGCAGGAGTTGGGGGCAGCCACGCCGGCGCGCTGCATCGCGTCGAGCACGGTTTCATCGGGCGCGACGCTGACCTGATGGGTTGCGCCATCGAGCTGCACTGTCAGCGCGGCGCCGTGCATGGTTGCCACCGGGACTGGCGTCGCTACCGTGGATACAGCTGGCATTGCTGCCTGAGCAGGTGCCGGTGTCCGGTCCGGTAGCGAAACGAAGCGCTCCACGTGCAGCTTTCCACGCGGTACGCCCAGTTCCTGCAGCGCGGCCTGGGCGCTGTCCATGAACGGGCCTGGTCCACAGATAAAGCACTCGGCCAGGCTCCACGACCGCACCAGCTCCTCGATCTGGCGCTGGCTGGGCGGGCCCTGCACGCTGTCGAGCCAGTGGATCACCCGCAGCCGGCCAGGATGGCGCCGCGCCAGTTCGCCCAGCGCTTCGCGGAAGATTACCGATTGCTCGTCTCGATTGGCATAGACCAGCGTCACCGTGCCGCGCCCATGGCGCAGCGCCGCCTTGGCGATCGACAGCACCGGCGTGATGCCGCTGCCGCCGGCCAGCAGCAGGAAGTCGCCGTGCAACGTGGGTGGCGTGAACACGCCGGCGGGCGGCATGACCTCGACCGTATCGCCGGTGCCGAGGTGGTCGCAGACCCAGTTGGAAACCCGCCCGCCCTGCACGCGCTTGATCGTCACGCGCAGCGCGCTGTCGACTTCCGGCGCGCTCGACAGCGAATAGCAGCGCTGCTGCGGCACGCCGTCTACCGGCACGCGCAGCGTCAGGAACTGGCCCGGCCGGTAGGCAAAGGTGTCGCGCAGGCTGTCGGGCAGCGCGAAGACCAGCGAATGCGCCTGGTCCGTCTCCGCCACGACTTCGGCGATCTGCAGCCGGTGAAATTGCGCTTGCACCATAGTCGTATGCGTCAGGCGACGCCCATGATGGTCTGCGCGTTGTCGATGCGCAGCTCGGCGCCATTGATGAAGCGCGATTCATCGGAGGCCAGGAACAGCACCAGGTTCGCCACATCGCGCGCATGGCACATGCGCTGCATCGGGTCCACGCCGCCCACCTCCTCAGGCAAGGCGGTGGCGCCGCCGGGCAGGAAGGCCGCCGTCATCGGCGTGAGGATGCCGTCCGGATGGATCGAGTTGCAGCGCACCTTGTAGCCGCTTTGCTTGCAGTGCGCCGCGACGCTGCGCGTCAGCGCCGCTACTGCGCCCTTGCTCGCGCTGTAGGCACAGAACGCCCCCATGCCGCCCAGTGCTGCCACCGACGACATGTTGACGATGCTGCCACCGCCCGCCTTCATCGCGGCCACGCCGTACTTGCAGCCGAGGAAGTAGCCATCGGCGTTGATGCGCTGCACCCGCTGCCATTGCTCCAGCGACGTGTCTTCCACCGTGCCTAGCAGCAGGATGGCGGCGTTGTTGACGAGGACATTGGGGGCGCCGAAGCGCTGCTCGGTACGTGCGATCACCTGCTGCCAGCCGGCTTCGCTGGCAATGTCGTGCTGCACGAACAGCGCGGTCTCGCCGATCTCGCGCGCCAGCGCATGGCCGGCTTCCTCGTTGAGGTCGGTCAGCACCACGCGTGCGCCTTCGCGCGCCAGCAACAGCGCGTCTTCCCGGCCGACGCCGCTCGCGGCGCCGGTGACGATGGCGATCTTTCCTTCAGTACGTTGGCTCATGAATGGTCTCCTGCTGATTGTTGCTTCTGATTTCCGCCTGCCGCTGGCCGGCAAACTGGTGTTTGCATGGCGGCCTTCTGACGGCCGCTTACGTATGGATTACGCCGGGCACAACGAGGCGAGCGGCGCGGAAGTGGAATAGGCCCCGTCGACATAGACCAGCGGCGACACCTCGCCCGCCAGCCGCACCTCGCGAAGCCGGCCGATAAAGACCGCGTGCGTGCCGTAGTCGAAACGGCCGTCCTGCGTGCAGATCAGGTTCGCCTGGGCGTCGCGCAGGCACGGCACGCCGAGCATGTCATCGTCCCACTGGCCGCTGGTGAAGCGCTCTTCGCCCTTGAGCCTGCCGCTGCAGTCCACCGCGATATCGCGATGGTCGGCGGCCAGCAGGTTGATGCAGAAGTCCGCGCCGGCATCGAGCGGCGGATAGATCGACGAATTGCGGTTGATGCAGATCAGCAGCGACGGCGGATCCGCCGACAGCGAATCGACCGCGGTCACGGACATCGAATAGCGGCGCTCGCCATCGCGGCAGCTGATGACCGCCACCGAGCGCGCCATGCGGCGCATGGCCATCAGCATGTCGTCGCGCAGCGTGGCGCCGGGAATGGGATTGGCGCTCATAAGGCCTCCTGAACGGATTGAGTGTGGGGCGCCGCGGCAGTCTGCCGCGCTTGCTGCGCCAGCACGTCGGCGGCGATAAAGCCGAAAGTCATGGCGGGTCCCAGCGTGGAGCCCGCGCCTGGATAGCTGGTGCCCATCACCGCGGCGCTGGTATTGCCAATGGCGAAGAGCCTGGGAATCGCGGAGCCGTCTTCGCGCAGCACGCGCGCGCTGGCGTCCGTCACCAGCCCGCCCTTGGTGCCGATGTCGCCGGCGTCGAGCCGTACGGCGTAGAACGGCGCCTTGCCGATCGGCGCGAGGCACGGATTGGGGCGGACGGTGGGATCGCTGTAGTAGGTATCGAACAAGTTGTCGCCCTTGCCGAAGTCCTCATCCACGCCGCTCGCCGCATAGCGGTTCATGCGCGCCACGCTGTCGGCCAGGCCCGCGGCATCGATGCCGGTTTGCGCGGCCAGTGCCTCCAGCGTGTCGGCTATCACCAGAATGCCGGACAGGCTGGCGGGGATGCTGCGATCCGGCATGACCGAGCCGGGCAGGATCGGCCCGCACGGATACTTGTGGCGGAACGTGGCGTCGAACACCATCCACGCGGGCACGCTGCAGCCGGTCTTCTCGTGGTCGCGGTACATGGCGGGCACGAATTCCGAGTACGGCGCGGCTTCATTGACGAAGCGCCGCCCCTGCCCGTTCACCACCATGCAACCG
Source organism: Cupriavidus numazuensis (assembly GCF_905397435.1). Classification (GTDB taxonomy): domain Bacteria; phylum Pseudomonadota; class Gammaproteobacteria; order Burkholderiales; family Burkholderiaceae; genus Cupriavidus; species Cupriavidus numazuensis. The sequence continues at coordinate 10,721 of NZ_CAJPVI010000048.1, read as the reverse complement.
GGCATGGCGCGTTCGATAAAGAGCGCGCGCTGCTTTTCCTCGCCCTGCACGCGCACGGTCGGCGCGCCCCACATGTGGGACATCAGCGCGACGCCGGCACCGGCGGCCTGGCCAGCGCGGATGGCATCGCCGGTATTGTTGGGCGGTGTGGCGCTCCACGTGGCCTGCGTCGGTTGCGGCAGGTATTGCTCGCGCATGGCCTGGTTGCGCTCGAAGCCGCCTGCGGCCAGGACTACGCCGCGCAAGGCACGGATCTCGACCACGCGGCCGTCCTGCAGCGCGCGAACGCCACGGACCACGCCGTCTTCGATGATCAGGTCCTGCAGCGCCGTATCGAGCCACAGCGGAATGGCCCGGTCCATCATCGCGCGCCGCAGGCCGCCGGCCAGGCTGTTGCCAAGCGTAAGGCGGCGGTCGCGCCGTGTCTTGCGGCGCCAGCCAATATCCAGCCAGTAGCGCGCGAACTGGCGCGCTGCCAGCCACAGCCAGCCCGGCGACTTGCACACCAGCTTGTGGGCCTCGCCGGAAGTCACCGCCACGCGGCCGGCCACCAGCGTGCCGGGGGACGGCGGGCGCAGGCGGTCAAATTCCTCGCGCAGGCGCGCGCCGTCGAATGGCATCGGGTCGAGCGAGCGGTAGCCCGGCATCGCGCCCGGTTGCTTCTGGAAGTAGTCGGCGTAGCGCGGCAGCGTGTAGTACTGCACGCCGGCCTGCTTCTCCAGATACTGCAGCATGCGCGGCGCGTGGTCCAGGTAGGCACGCAGCCGCTGCGGATCGCCGTGTTCGCCCGTGCAGGCAAGCACGTATTCGAACGCGGTCGCGTAGTCGTCTTTCGCGCCCGCTGCGGCGATATGGTGATTGAGCGGAATCCAGATGCCGCCGCCGGACACCGCCGACGTGCCGCCATACTGGCTGCTCTTTTCCAGCACCACCACCGACAGGCCGCGGTCGGCGGCGCGGCAGGCGGTCAGCATGCCGCCCGCGCCGGAGCCCACCACCACCACGTCGAACTCCGCCGGCTGCTTGCGCGCTGTGCTCTGGCTCATGATCGGTTCCCTTGATCGGTGCGCGGCTCAGATGAAGAAATCGGTGTTGGCGCGGCCCATCATCACGCCGCCCAGGTTCTGGCCGAATCGGTCCAGGTTGTTGGCGTAGTGGGCGCGTGCCGCGTGCAGGTCCATAAAGCGGCGCACCATCGGGTTGCTGCGGTAGATGCCATTGCCGCCCGCATAGCGCAGCAGGCCGTTGGCAAGCTGCGCGCAGCGCTCGGCGACCTGCGACGACTGGTAGCGGAAATGCAGCCGGCGCGGCGTCGGCATCTGGCCGCCCTCTCGTGCAAGCGCCAGCAGTTCGTCGAAGTTGCGTTCGAGGATGGTGCGCATCTCGTCGATCGCCACGGCGGCATTGGCGCAGGCGAGCTGGGCGCCGCCGTCCTCGGCCGTCTTGCTGCCGCCGTTGCTGCTCACGCGGCCATCGGCATAGGCGACGAAATCGTCGAGCGTGCCTTCGAGCGCACCGATGCAGGCGGTGCACACCGCTCGCACGAAAATCTGCGCGAACGGGAGCCGGTACAGCGGGACGTCGTTGTGCGCCAAACCCGGACTGGTACCCATAGCGCCGTCGACGGCGCGATGCGTGCGGTACTCGGGCACGAACACATCGTCCACGACGATGTCATGGCTGCCGGTCGCGCGCAGGCCGAGCACATCCCAGTTGCGCACGATCTTGTAATCGGAGCGAGGGAGCAGGAAGGTGCGGTAGTCATAGGCACCACCCGGCTCGGACGGCGGTACCAGCCCGCCCAGGAAGATCCACTCGCACAGCTCGCTGCCGCTGGAGAATTTCCAGTGCCCCGAGAAGCGGAACCCGCCTTCCACCGGCGTGACCTTGCCGACCGGCATGTAGGTTGAAGCGATCAGCGTCGAGGCATTGTTGCCCCACACCTCCTGCTGCGCGCGCTCGTCGAACAGCGCCAGTTGCCAGTTGTGCACGCCGACCACGCCGTAGACCCAGGCGGTCGACATGCAGCCTTTAGCCAGCGCCATCTGGATACGGAAGAAGGTCTGCGGGTCAAGCTCGTAGCCGCCGTAACGGCGCGGCTGCAGTACCTTGAAGAAGCCCGCGGCCTGCATGTCGGCCACGGTCTCATCGGGAATGCGTCCCTCGGCTTCTGCCTGCGCGGCGCGCTGCGCCAGCACGGGAATCATCTGCTCGGCGCGCGCGATCAGGCGTGCCGCCAGTTCCTTGGGATTGTTGTCGTGATGCACCGCGGTCTCCTTGTGATTTTGTCTTGTGGCTGGCGTTGATATTTGCATCGGCGGGTTCGGGTGCCATCGTCTGATGGGACTAGCCCTCGCGCGATGAAACCGGGCATTTCATGGAGGCACTGGCCCTCTCCCCCGGCCCCTCTCCCGCAAGCGGGAGAGGGGAGCAAACCATCGGGGAGCAAGTCCAGTCCGGTCAGGCCACGCGCAGCTTGTGGCCCTGCTTGCGGAAATGCGGGATCACGTGTTCGCCGATATTGCGGATGGTCTCGAGTTGCGCCCACTGCGGCACCGTGCCCATCTGGCAGATGAACAGGATTTCGTCGGCGCCGGCGTCGATCAGGCGTTGCACGTAGCCGATGCAATCCTCCACCGTGCCGTAGGCATGGTTGGGATTGAGCATCATCATCGCCGGGTCGCTGAAGTCCACCGAGACCTTCTCGGAAGCGAAATTCGTATTGATGACGTCCTTGCCCTGCGCGTCGGTAGCGGTGACATGTTCGTCGTCCCACTTCGAAGGATCGGGACGCTCCCCGCCTGCGTACCAGTACGACAGCGATTCCATGAAGTAGCGCTGACCCTTGATGCCGATCTTGCGCGCGGCCAGGCCATCTTCGAGCACGATGGTCGGGCATAGCGCGGCCAAATGCTGGTGCGGGCGGAAGCCCACCTGGTCCTCGGACTTGCGACTTTCCCATGCCGTGCGGTAGATGTCGTTCTTCTTGGCGACATCCTCCGGGCCGCCGAAGCCGAGCACCAGCGCGCCCATACCGCGCGCGCCCGCGCGCTGCAGCGTGTCGGCATTGGTGCAGGCCAGGTACATCAGCGGATGCGGGTCCTGGCGCGGCTTCGGGTGGATCGGGCGGCGCGGGATCTTGATGAATTCGCCGTCGTGCTCGATCTCGTCCTGCGTGAGGATCTTCGGGATCAGGTACATCGACTCGTCGATCATCGGGTGCAGCGTGCTCAGGTCATAGCCGAACGTACCGGCCTCCTGCTGCGTGCCGCCCTTGCCCACGCCGAAGTGCACGCGGCCACCGGACAGGATGTCCAGCGTGGCAATGCGCTCGGCCACCTTGACCGGATGATTCATCGCCGGCGGCAGGCACACCACGCCATGGCCGATGCCGATGCGCTGCGTGCGCCCGGCGACGAAAGCCAGGAACGTCTCCGGCGCGCTCATGTGCGCATAGTTGGTCAGCGCGGTGTGCTCCACCGCCCAGACCACGTCGAAGCCCATGTCCTCGGCCAGCACCACCTGTTCCATGATTTCATCGAACACCTTGTGGTCGCCGGCGCGCGAGGCATCGACGGTCTGGGCTTCATAGATCAGCGAAAAACGCATTGCAGTCCCCTCTCGGCTTGTATCGGTCCAGATCCGCATCCGGGGCACTGCAAGACGCTGCGCCTGTGGCCGGATGTGGCCTGTGTGATCGCAGTGTGGTCGCCGCAAGGCGTTGCAACATCGTCTGATTGGATTATGAGCAGGACATTGCGCCTGCCTATCATTGGCAACGGGCATCACGCCCCCTGTTTTCAACGAAAGGAACCGCACACCATGCAATCGAAGCTGTTGCTCTACCCCGTTGGCGATCTCGACACGGCCCTGCCGTTCTTCACGGAAGCACTCGGACTACCAGTGAAATTCCGCGATGGCGACCGCTATTGCGCGCTCGATGCGGGGGCGCTGACGCTGGCGCTGGTGGCCGGCGAAGAAAGGCTGGTGGAACAGCCGGCGTTGGCGTTCAAGGTGGACGAAGCCGAAGACATTGCCGCGGCAGTCACGCGGCTGGTGGAAGCCGGTGCTGCTGTGGCACAGCCCCCTGCGCAGGGGCCGCATGAGGCGCGTGCGGTGCTGCACACGCCCGAAGGCTTTGCGCTGGTGCTCAGCGCAAAGCTTGCGCCGGCAAGTTAGCCGAGCGAGATCACGCTGCTCAGCAGCATGCGGACCAGCGTGGCCTGCCGCGTCACGCCGGTCTTGGAGAAGATCGCGCGCAGGTGCGCGCGCGCCGTGTTCTTGCTGATGCCGAGTTCGTCCGCGGCTTCGTCGAGCGTGAGACCGTTGGCAAGCTGCAGCGCGAGCTGCGTCTCTGCAGGCGTGAGATCGAACAGCTGGCGCACCACGTCATGCGACGCCTGCGAACGCCTCTCCGGGTCGCGAATGAACACCACGCACGCAGGACGCTTGCGATTGTCTTCGGACCATTCGCTAAGCGGAATGGTGCGGACCAGTACGCCGAGCTTGGCGCTGCCGGACGGACGCGTGATCGACATCGCCTCCATCACCGGCGGCGCGGTGCCGACGTGCCCCATCATCGCCTGGCGCAGCACGCGCTGGAACTTGCGGTTCTCCTGGCCGTACTCCACGTCGAGCCCGCCCTTTGCCATGCGGATGCCGTCCTTGGCGGCGAGGATTTCGTCGGCGGCCGCGTTGGTCTTGATGATGGTGCCCGACTCGTCGAGGATCACCATGCCGACCAGCATGCGGTCGATGGCGCTGGCGTAGACGGTGCGTTCCGATTCCACCACGTCGATGCGCGAGTGCAGGTCCACCGCGCGCTTCAGGTGCGGCAGCAGCGCGGTGCACAGCGCCTTATCGGAGGTGGAGAAATCGGGGCCGTCATGGTTACGGCAGACGCGGAAGCGGCATTCCACGCCGTCGTCGGTGCGCAGGTCCGCACCCAGGATGTAGCGGATGCCGATGTCCTTGAGGAACTGCTGGTACAGCTCGCTCATGCACCAGACACCGTGACCCAGGTGCTCGTCGATGGTCACGACGCGGTCGGAAGGCAGGCCGATGAAGGGATCGAGCGAATAGTAGTAGCTGTTGTAGGACACCTCGCCCGGCAGCGTCTGGCCGTGCTCGGAGGCGTTGACCATCAGCCCGGGACGGTCCGTCGACGGCGAGCGCAGGATCAGCGTGACGTAATTGGCATCGAGCTGCCTGCGGATCTGCTCCAGCGCCTTGCCCCATGGCACCTGCTCCATCGGTCCCTGGTAGATGTTCCCCAGCAACGCGCTGAAGTCCGACAGCGACACGGTTGCCTGCGTGAACAGGTGTGCGATTGCCGGGTTCTGGCTAGCCTCCATCAGCATTTCCTCTGTCTCCATTGTGTGGCGTGCGCAGCGCGCGGGACGTGCCGCGCAGCTGGCCTTGTACGGGCTCTGCGGCCCTTCTTTGCGTCCCGATGACGGGGATGGTGGCGGTGGCCGGCGTGGCGGCCACCTTCATGTTTTTCCCGAAGGCTGGACCGGCAATGCATGCGAAGCGGACTAGTCCTGCGGAACAGCACAATGCTCACGCGCCTGACGCCCGCGCACATACTCCAAACAGACTAAGGGCAGACCCATCCCCGCCATCCCGGCCATCCCCGCCGAGCCGAGGGCAAACCCTTAGGCGTCCCCGGATCCTTGGAAATTCTGCTCGACGCCCGCCACTGCCCTACCCAAACAGACGATGCCGTGCCGCCGCGCTGCCGCTACAAGACAGCCATGCGCGGCGATTTCCGCCGCCTTCATTTCACCGAGGAGCAACACCATGGCGGCAATTCCGCGGCAGCAGGCCGCAGTGATCACGGGAGCGGCCAGCGGCATTGGCTGCGCGCTCGCGCAAGCGCTGGCCGCGCAAGGGTATGCGCTGGCGCTCGCCGATATCGACGCCAATGCGCTCGAAGCGGCACGCGCGGCGCTCGCCGGGCAAGGGGCGACCGTCATCGCCATCCCCACCGACGTGTCCGATGCGGCGCAGATCGAGCACCTGTGCGAAGAGAGTTTCCGGCAGCTGGGCCGTGTCGACCTGCTGGTCAACAACGCCGGCATTCTTGCGACCGGCCGCTGCTGGGAGCTGGAGCCGGAGGTGTTCGAGCGCGTGTTGCGCGTCAATCTGTGGAGCGTATTGCACGCGCTGCGCAGCTTCGTGCCGCGCATGGCGGCGCAAGGTGCGGGCCATATCGTCAACGTGGCATCGATGGCCGGCCTCGCGGTAGGGCCGTGGCTGGCGCCCTACACGCTGTCCAAGCAGGGCGTGGTCGCGCTCAGCGAAGGGCTGCTGCTCGAACTGCAGGCGGCAGGGATGCCGCTGGGCGTATCCGTGGTCTGCCCCGGTCCGGTCGCCACCGGCATCGCCGCCGGACTTGGCGGCACGGCGCCGCAGGAAGTGGACCAGATGAACGGCGCCCTGCGCAGCGGCATTGCCGCCGGCATGACGCCCGATGCCGTCGCCCAGATGATCCTCGACGGCGTGTCGGCGGGCCAGTTCTGGATCCTGCCGCATGAGCAAGCCGCACAGGCCGCGCTCGTGCGCGCGCAAGGCATTGCCGCCGGCAAGGCGCCCGCCTTCGCGCTCTGACCATCCTCAACCACCTTACCAGGGAGATTCCATGCCGCTCGATCCCCAGGCCCGCGCCATGCTGGACGCCATGGCCGCCATGCCGAGCCCCGATTTCGCCACCCTGCGCGCCGCCGACTATCGCGCGGCAGTGGCCGCCATGCCGGGCTTTGCGCCCGGCGACAGCATTGCCGCGCAGCTAGACCTGACCATCGATGGCGCGGCGGGCCCGTTGCCGGCGCGCCTGTACCGGCCTGACGACAGCGCCGGCCTGCCGCTCGTGGTCTATTTCCATGGCGGCGGCTTCGTGCTCTGCGGCCTCGATTCGCACGACAACATCTGCCGCAGCCTGGCGCGCCGCAGCGGCGCGCTGGTGCTGTCGGTCGACTACCGGCTGGCTCCGGAAGCGCGCTTCCCGGCCGCGGCCGACGACGCGGTCGCGGCTGTGCGCTGGGTCGCCAAGCACGCCGCCGAGCTGAGCGCCGACCCGGCCCGGCTGGCAGTAGCCGGCGACAGCGCCGGCGGCAACCTCGCTGCGGTGGTGTGCCAGCAATTGCGCGGCAGCGGCATCGCGCTGAAGCATCAGCTACTGCTCTACCCTTACCTGGACTGCACCGACGCCGCCGCCGACAGCGCCAGTTACCGCGACTGCGCCGAAGGCTATTTCCTCAGCGCCCGCGAGCTCGACTGGTATCGCGCCCAGTACCTGGCCAATCCGGCCGACGCCGCCGATGTGCGCGCGAGCCCCTTGCACCAGCACGACTTGCACGGCCTGCCGGCCGCCACCATCATCACCGCGGAATTCGATCCGCTGCGCGACCAGGGCGAAGCGTATGGCGAAGCGCTCCAGCGCGCGGGCAGCGCGGCAACCGTGCGCCGCTGGCCCGGCCAGTTCCATGGCTTCATGAGCATGCAGGGCGTGATCGATGCCGCAAGCCACGCGCTCGATGCCGGCGCCGCGTCGCTGCGCCAGGCCTTTACCGCCAGTGGCACGCAGGAGGCAGCATGAACGCCACCCTGCTCCCGCCAATGCAGGACGTGCTCGCGGCGCTGGCGGCCGGGCAACGCGTGGTGGTGCTCGAGGATGAGACCGACGAGGCCCTTGGCTGCGTGCTGGTCGCCGCCGAGCGCGCCACCGAGGGCGACGTCAACTTCATGGCCGCCGAGGCTCGCGGGCTGGTCTGCATGGCGATCACCGAGGCGCGCCGCCAGCGGCTGCAGTTGCCGCCCATGGCCGCCAACCATCGCCAGCGCGAGCGCTACACGGTGTCGATCGAAGCCGCCAGCGGCGTCAGCACCGGCATTTCCGCCGCGGACCGCGCCCTGACGCTGCGCGTGGCCGCGGCGCGGCTCGCGCAGCCAGCGGACCTGGTCCAGCCCGGCCACATCTTTCCGGTAGTCGCGCAGCCGGACGGCGTGCTGCGCCGCGCGGGCTTTGCCGAAGCGTGCTCCGACCTGCCGTCGCTGGCCGGATGCGTCGCCTCGGGCGCCTATGCGATGCTGCTCGACGATGCCGGCGACCTGCTGCGCGGCCCTGCGCTGCTCGCGTTCGCGCAGCGACACGGCCTGCCCGCGGTATCGATCAGCGGGCTGATCCACCACCGGCTGCTGACCGAAGGCGCGCTGCGCCGCACGCGCACGACCGAACTGGACACGCCGTATGGCCGATTTACCGTGCACGCCTACCATGACGTGCCGGTCGATGCGCTGCACCTGGCGCTGGTGCTGGGGCAACCCGATCCGGCCGAGGCGGTGCTGACGCGCGTGCAGACGGTCGAAATGCAGCGTGACGTGCTTGGCTTCGGCGCGCCGTTGCTGCCGGCCTGGAACCTGGAACGGTCGCTCGCGCGTATCGGAGCCGAAGGCTGCGGCGTGCTGGTGCTGCTCGATGAACGGGAATCGCCGCAGCAGCGGCTGGAGCGGCTTGCCGCACCGTCCGCCGCTACGCCCGCACCGGCGTTTGCGCAACGCGCGCTGGGCGTGGGGGCGCAGATCCTGCGCGACGTGGGCGCGCGCAAGCTGCGCCTGCTCAGCCATCCGGTGCCTTACCGCACGGTCGCCGGCTTCGAGCTGGAGGTCACGGAGTTCGTGCCCCCAGCCTGAACAAGGTGGCTACGCGCGGCCGAAGCAGTCTGTGAAGCTGCGCGTGAATCGGTCCACGTCGGCGTCGGGCAGGTGATTGATGCCACCTGCCAGGCGCCGGCCGCCGCCGGTATCGAAGCCGCGGCAGAAGTCAGCCGCACCGGTGGCGCTGTGCGCGGGCACCCGCACGCTGACGGCAAAGCCGCCGTCCGTCTTGGGCGACAGCAGCCCGATGGCGTCGCCGGGACGCCCGCTCACCAGCTCATTGGCCAGCACGCCGATCGCGCGCCGCGCCCATGCGGCGTCGGGCAGCACCAGCAGCGCGGCACCCGGGACCTCGTGCGACGGCGCCAGGCAGCGCGCGCGGGCCATGTCGTCGGCATAGCCGGCACACAGCACCCGGTAAGCCGCGCATTGGGCCGCGAGGTCCAGTGGATCGGCAAACGGCAGCATGTGCGCGGCCAGCTCGGCCGGATCGAAGTGCAGATCGGCCACGCACTCGCCGTAGGCGTTGTAGTTGAGGCAGGTGCCCAACTGCTCCAGCACGGCGGTGTCGCGCGCTTCGAGCCCGGCCTGCGCAGCCATCTGTCGGGCCACGCCTGCCAGGTTGTCGCCGAAAGCCGCAGTGATCGCCCAGCGCCGGTGGCGACCGCCTAGGTGGCGGTCCACCAGGATGCTGGTGCAGACTTCCGCGCCTTCGTCGATATGCGCGCACAGCCCGGGATGCTCAGGCAATGCGCCGGCGTGGTGGTGGTCGAAGTACTCCACCCGCGCACCGGCAGCGAGCAGCCGCAGCAGGCCGGCGCGGTTCTGCTCCAGCGAAATATCGAGTGCGGTGACCGTATCGCCCGGTGCGGCGTCGATGCGGTCAAGCAGGTGGATATCGCGCTTGACGCCGGTGACCAGCGTTGCGTCGCCGGGATGGGCCAGGCGCAGCTGCTGCAAGGCACACAGGCCGTCGGCGTCGCCGTTGAAGGCAAAGTAGCGTGTCATGGCAGGTTTCCGGTGGCCAGCGATCAGGGCATGAAATCGCCGCCGTTGGCGTCAAGCGACGCGCCGGTGATCGCACGGGCGTAGTCCGACACCAGGAACAGCGCTGCGCGCGCGCAGTCGTCGTCGGTCGGCATGCGGCCCAGCGCGATCTGCGCGGTGACGGGGGCAATCACCGCATCTTCGCTCATGCCCTGCTCCGCTGCAACGTGGCGCACATAGCCCTGCACCGGCGCGCCCCACATCCAGCCCATGAAGATGCTGTTGGCGCGGATGCCATACGGGCCCAGTTCGCGCGCCAGGTACTTGACCGCCACCGCCAGCGCGCCCTTGGACGCCGCGTAGCCGCCTTCGCCGGGCATCGGCTTGCGCGTGGCCTGTGTATTGATCATCACGATCGCGCCGCCGCCCTGCGGCTTCATCAGCGCCGCCACTTCCTGCGTCAGCGTCATGGTGCCGAACACGTTGGTGTCGAACACCTCGCGCCAGACGTCGAGGTCGGCGGATGCAATCGGTTCCGGGAAATTGCCGTGCTGGAAGGCGCTGTTGACCAGCGCGTCGATGCGTCCGTAGCGGCGCAGGGTCTCGCTGGCCAGGTGCCGGCACTGGGCGCGGTCGGTGATGTCGGTCACCACCTTGAGCACTTCGCAGTCGGCGCCCAGTTCGTCGATGCGGGCCTGGGCCTCGTCCAGCTTCGCCGCAGTGCGTGCGGCAATGGCCACGGCGCGCGCGCCTTCGCGGGCGGCCTCCACGGCGAGTTTCACGCCCAGCCCGGGGCCGATGCCCGAAATGATGACGATCTTGTCCTTCAGCAGCATGATGTTGTCTCCTCGGTGCGCATTGCGCTGTCTTTTAACGGGTGTTACTGACCGGCGCACTAAATAGTGCGTACGTTTGATCAGGCTGCGTAGCGAACATGCTTTTCCTGAAACAGGTTGCGAATGACGTGAGGCTGCTTCTGCCGGCGATGCAGATGGCGACGCACGCTATCGATCATTTCTGCCTTGTTGGTCGGCCGGCTCTTGCCCATCGCATTGGTTTTCACGTCCTGATTGAGC